>CAKSKG010000003.1 GCA_934464775.1 uncultured Oscillospiraceae bacterium | reverse complement strand
TATAGGTCACCTCTAAAAACCACCGGCTAAAGCCTTAGTACCTCATCTGCTTGCAGATTTTCCGTCATCTTGCACATAAATTTCTTGACATACGGCAGTATGCCTGCGAAATTTCTATACAATCTGACGAAAAATCTGACTGCGCATCTGAGGCACTATGGTTTTTAGAGGCGACCTATATTGAAAAAAGGAAGATATATATGCTGCCCGGATTTATAACCGAGAAAAAATCCTCATGGGAATTTCTCGCCGAAACGGAGCTGCCCGTCTTTATCTACGGAATGGGCGACGGTGCCGTGAAAATACTCAACGTTTTTGAAAAATACAATATACCCGTTGCAGGCTTTTTTGCCAGCGATGAATTTGTACGAGGACATTCCTTTCAGGGACATCTTGTACACACCTTATCCCAGATCGAAAAGCTTATAGATGATTTTGTGGTGGTGCTTGCATTCGGTGCAGGATATCCCAGCCTTTATAAAAGGATAAAGGATATTGCATCAAGGCACACACTGCTTGCACCCGATGTTCCCGTATACGGCGGAGGTCTTTTCACTCCCGAATACTGCGAGGAAAACTGCGATAAGCTCAATGCGGTATACAATATGCTGGCTGATGAAAAATCGAAGCAGACCTTTGCCGATGTGATAAATTACAAAATAAGCGGAAAGACCGAATATCTTGACCGCTGCACCTCTCCCGAGGAAGAAATATTCAGCGATATACTTCATCTTTCCGACAATGAAACATATATAGACATGGGCGCATACAACGGCGATACCGTTATAAAATTCAGCGAAGCCGTAAACGGAAAATACGATAAAATATATGCTCTTGAACCCGATACAAGAAATTTCCGCAAGCTCACCAAAAATACCGACGGCATGGAGCATCTCCACCTTTTCAATGCTGCTGCATGGTCGGAAGATACTCTTCTTACCTTTGCTGACAGGTCGGGGCGTCAGTCCACACTTAATCCTCAGACCGAGCAGAAAATGAAAGAGGTAGCCGCTCTCAGAGGCGACAGTCTTACCGAAAACGCCACATATATAAAAATGGACGTGGAAGGCTCCGAGCACGAGGCAATACTCGGCTGCGCACAGTCGCTGAAAAACGGCTCAAAGCTTGCCGCCGCACTTTATCACCGCAACGAGGATATGTTCGATATTCCCCTGCTGGTGCATGAAATAAATCCACAGCTGAAAATGTACATACGTCATCAGCTTTATATTCCCGCATGGGAAACAAATCTTTACTGTACTCTTTGAAAGGAATGTTCGTAAAATGAAACGCACCGAAATAAAAAAAATATTTGAAGCTGCCGACAGCTTTTCGGAAGCCGATATCACCGTATGCGGCTGGGTAAGATCTGTCCGTGCGGGAAAGAACACCGCATTCATCACAATAAATGACGGAAGCTGCTTTGAATCGCTCCAGATAGTTGCGGACCGTCAGGCTGTTGCAGATTATGACAGCATTTCACACATCAATACGGGAGCGGCTCTGTCGATCAAAGGCAAGCTGATACTTACCCCCGATGCAAAGCAGCCCTTTGAAGTTCACGCTGCCGAAATAAATGTTGAGGGTGCTTCATCTGCCGATTATCCTCTTCAGAAGAAAAACCATACCCTTGATTATCTCCGCACTATCCCTCATCTCCGCATGAGGACGAATACCTTTGGTGCGGCATTCCGTGTGCGCTCAATAGCCGCACAGGCTCTTCACAGATATTTTGCCGAAAACGGATTTGTTTACGCTCACACTCCCCTTATCACATCAAGCGACTGCGAGGGTGCGGGAGAAATGTTCAAAGTGACAACATTTGACATGAAAAACGTTCCGAAAACAGAAAGCGGCGAGACGGATTATTCCCAGGACTTTTTCGGTAAACAGGCAAGTCTGACCGTTTCGGGTCAGCTGGAGGGCGAATGCATGGCAATGGCATTCGGAAAGATATATACCTTCGGTCCGACATTCCGTGCGGAAAAATCCTATACTCCGCGCCATGCGGCAGAATTTTGGATGATCGAACCCGAGATCGCCTTTGCTGATCTTGAAGATGACATGGAGCTTGCGGAGGATATGCTGAAATACGTTCTGCATGAGCTTCTTGAAAAATGCAGCTCCGAGCTTGAATTTTTTGATAAATTCTACGAAAACGGTCTTATCGAAAGGCTGAAAAGCGTTGCGGAATCAGACTTCGGACGAGTTTCCTATACGGATGCGATAAAGCTGCTGGAGGACAGCGGCGCTGAATTTGAATATCCCGTTTTCTGGGGCTGCGACCTCCAGACCGAGCATGAAAGATATATCACCGAAAAAATATTCGGCAAGCCTGTTTTTGTATATGATTATCCAAAGGAGATAAAGGCGTTCTATATGCGCCTGAATGATGACGGAAAGACCGTTGCGGCTGCCGATCTGCTTGTTCCCACCGTCGGCGAGCTTATCGGCGGAAGTCAGCGTGAGGAACGCCTTGATCTGCTTGAAAACAGGATAAAGGAGCTTGGCATGGATATTTCCGAATATCAGCGCTACCTTGACCTCAGACGCTTCGGCGGCGCAAAGCACGCAGGCTTCGGTCTTGGATTTGAAAGACTTATCATGTACGTTACGGGAATGCAGAACATCAGAGACGTTCTCCCGTTCCCCAGAACTGCGGGAAATATCTATTAATTTGATAGTTTACATTGATAGAATTGCCATAAAATCATTCAAAACCTGACGGCACTATGTACAAAAAGGAAATTTTTTGAAAGATTAGAACAAAACACTTGCAAAATGCCGAAAGATGTAATATTATATATAATGTAAAGTGATGTATTTACAGTATCATACTGTCATTATAACCTCGAAAGGAAAGATATAAATGAAGTTATCAGAAATGAATAAGGCTCAGCTTGAAGAATTCAAGGCGCAGTGCCAAAAGGATTATGACGCATTCAAGGCACAGGGCCTCAAGCTTGATATGTCCAGAGGAAAGCCCGGCGCAGATCAGCTTGATATTACAATGCCCATGCTCGATGTTCTCAACAGCTCCTCCGATATGAAGAGCATTGACGGAACAGATACACGCAACTACGGCTTCCTTACAGGTATTCCCGAGGCAAAGCAGCTTTTTGCCGAAATGCTGGGCGTATCTCCAGAGGAGATCATCGTAGGCGGCAATGCAAGCCTTTCACTTATGTTCGATTCCGTTTCCCGTGCAATGACTCACGGCGTTCTCGGCAGCGAGAAGCCCTGGGGCAAGCTTGATAAGGTAAAGTTCCTCTGCCCTGCTCCCGGATATGACCGTCACTTCGGCATATGCGAATGCTTCGGCATTGAAATGATAACTGTTCCCATGACTCCCACAGGTCCCGACATGGATATGGTGGAGAAGCTTGTAAGCGAGGACGAAAGCATCAAGGGTATCTGGTGCGTTCCCATGTACTCCAACCCCGACGGCATCACATATTCCGACGAGACTGTAAAGCGTTTTGCAAATCTTTCTCCCAAGGCTAAGGATTTCAGAATTTTCTGGGATAACGCATACTGCGTACATCATCTTACAGATGATCCCGATACTCTTCTTAACATTTTCGACGAGGCAAAGAAGGTCGGCAAGGAAGATATGATCTTCGAGTTTGCTTCAACTTCAAAGATCTCTTTCCCCGGCGCAGGCGTTGCCGTAATGGCTGCTTCAAAGGCAAATATTGCACAGATCTCAAAGATTCTCGGTATGCAGTATATCAGCTACGACAAGGTAAATCAGCTCCGTCATGTAAGATATTTCAAGAATCTTGACGGCATCAAGGCTAAGATGCAGGAACACAAGAAGCTTATCGCTCCCAAGTTCAATATCGTTCTTGAAGCTCTCGATAAGGAGCTGGGCGAGCTTGGCATTCTCAGCTGGCACAAGCCCAAGGGCGGTTACTTCATCTCCGTATACACACTTGACGGCTGTGCAAAGAAGGTCGTTGCTTACTGCAAGGACGGCGGTGTTAACCTCACAGGTGCAGGTGCAACATATCCTTACAAGAAGGATCCCTTTGACAGCAATATCAGAATCGCTCCCACATATCCTTCCGTTGATGAGCTGAAAAAGGCTGTTGAGCTGTTCTGCATTTCCGTTAAGCTTGCTTCCGCTGAAAAGCTGCTTGAAACTCTCTGATAATTTTACGGATATTTTAAGACCGATGTGATCTTTTCGCATCGGTCTTTTGCTTTCGTTAACAAAAAATTATATTATTCCATAAGCTTTATATATTTATATGTTATATAATATAGTTCATAAAAGCCATTTTTACCAAAAATAACAGTAAGGAGTTAAAACCAATGAGCATTTTAAACAAAAAAGTTGCTGCTGCATTGACAGCTTTCACAATGACTGCTGCATTATTTGCAGGCTGCGGCAATACAGCTTCGGATTCTTCCGAAACAGGCAGCGATGTTTCTTCGTCTGAAAGTGTAAACGATTCCACAGAACAGGCAGAAGATACGGAAGCAGATGCGTCCGATGAATGGGTGGAGCTGGATCAGTCCGAGATCACAGAAGCAATGGGCATGGGCTGGAACCTTGGAAATCAGCTGGAAGCTTCAAGCAATAAGGTTCCCTCCGAGACAGCATGGGGCAATCCCGTTATCACAGAGGATCTTATCAAGGCTGTAAAGGCTCAGGGCTTCAGCACGGTAAGGATCCCCGTTTCCTATCTTTCAAAGATAGGCGAAGGCCCCAATTACACTATTGACGCCGACTGGCTCAACCGTGTTCAGGAGGTCGTTGACTATGTTGTTGACAATGATATGTATGCCGTAATGAATATCCACGGCGACGGATATTATACGGTAGACGGCGGCTGGCTGCTCTGCGCGGAAGATGACGAGGCACAGACCGAGATCAAGGCAAAATATGAGGCTGTATGGCAGCAGATAGCAGACAAATTCAAGGATTACGACGAACACCTTATCTTCGAGTCAATGAACGAGGAGTTCAACAACGATTACGGCAAGCCCGTTGCGGAAGCTTATGCAAATATCAATGCATACAATCAGATATTTGTTGATACGGTAAGAGGCACAGGCTCCAACAATACAAAGAGATGGCTCCTTATCCCCGGCTGGAACACCAATATTGAGTACACCGCAGGCGATTACGGCTTCGTTATCCCCGAGGATTCCAAGTGTGAGGCTGACGGAAACCGTCTCATGATCTCAGTTCACTACTACGATCCCTACAATTTCACCCTTGACGAAAACGCATCTTCCGCAAAGACTCAGTGGGGTCAGTATGCAGTTGAAAACAAGGACAACTGGGGTCAGGAGGATTATGTTGATTCTCAGATGCAGAAGCTCAATGACAAGTTTGTAAGTCAGGGCTATCCCGTTATCATCGGAGAAATGGGCACAGTTGATAAGTCCTATCTTGATGAGAATATGCCTGCATTCAGACGCTACTGGGCTGAATATATTGTAAAGGCAGCAAAGGCAAACGGCATTGTTCCTATCTACTGGGACAACGGATGGAACGGCAAGAACGGTCTTGCTGTATTTGACAGAACAACTCTTGAAGTGACACAGCCCGAGATAATCGAAGGCATGATCCGTGCTATCACCTCCGATTCCGATTATGAGATCCCTGCTGTAACAATTGAGACAGCCGAGGAAACTTCTGCGGAAGAATAATTCTTCTTACATAAGAAAATACAAAACGGCAGAACCGTAAAATCGGTTCTGCCGTTATTTTTATCTAAGCTTTTCAAGAAGTGCCGTACAGCCCTCGAGAACGTCCGAATATGTTTCGTCAAAATTGCCTGTATACCACGGGTCTGCAATATCTCCGCCCCGTTCGGTAAAATCAAGCAGCATATTTATTTTGCCGTCGGGATCGCTGCGAATTATCCTTGAAAGATTTGAACGGTTGTATCTGTCCATGATAATAATGTGATCGAACCTGTCATAATCGGCAGAGGTTATCTGACGTGCGGCACGGCGATTAAACGGTATATCATGCTTTCGCAGCACCGATTTTGTGCCGTGGTGCATATCGTTTCCTATTTCCTCCGTGCTTGTGGCAGCGGATTCAATATAAAATTCATCGTCAAGACCTGCGTCCGACACAAGCTTTTTCATGACAAATTCCGCCATTGGTGAACGGCATATGTTGCCATGGCAGACGAATAATATTTTCTGCATTTTACTTCTCCCCAATATTATATAAGCTTTTCCAGCTCTGAAAGCAGCTTGTCTTTCATGATTTTCAACTCATTTTCCGACGGTTTGTTTTCGTCCGAATACATTTTGTCCATCGGATACCACCAAACAGGACCACGCCCGTTATTTCCATAACTCTCGATATCACCGCTTCTTCTCGGATACAAATGCCAGTGAAGGTGTGCAGCTCCCTGACCAAGACATTCATAGTTCATTTTTTCGGCACCGAAAGCATTTTTGACAGCTTCAGCCACCAGTATCATTTCACGCATAAATTCGGCTGAAAAATCTTTTTCAAGATAAAATAGCTCTGTTTTGTGCTGCTTGCATAAAAAGAGTGTATATCCCCTGAAATGCTGATTATCTCCGATAACAACATAACCCGTGTTAAGCTCTTTTACAAAGAAAGGATTTCTGCCGTCATGTATCATTTCTATTCTATCGCATATCATGCACATATAAATATCTCCTTTACCCTATCCATTTGGAAAAAGCCGGTCCGCTGTGGTCGTTCGGATGTACCGAATATCCCATTTTTTCATAAAAGCTTTCTTTTCCCTTTGCGCTTACAAGCTGGAGATAACCCGTCCAGCCGCTTTTAAGCTGCGAACGGATATAATTTTCAGCGTGGATAAGCAGGGCTTTTCCGATGCCGTTCCCCTGATATTCAGGCTCGACAACAAGATCTTTCAGGAAAAACGCCATTCCGCCGTCGCCCAGCAGGCGAACCATTCCCACAGCCTTGCCGTCAGCCGTTCTTGCGGCAAACACCGCATAGCTGCCCGAAAGAGATGCTTCCGTCAGATCATACGGCACTTCTCCCCAGCCTGCCGATGCAAAAAGACGTATAAATTCATCGGCGGAAAGATCATTTTCGGTTATTCTGTATGTCATTATTTTATCTCCCCCGTTTCTTTTTTATCATTATACATTTTCTGACGCTTTATGTCAACATTTTTCTCTATGTCATACACAATATGTATATAATTATGTAACGATTCGGAAAACAAAAAAGTCAGATAGGATATTGCAAAATTTTTCAATATATGCTAAAATAAATAATGTATATTATAAGGAAAGATTTCGTTAATGAAAAAATCCTTATCACCTTTCATCGGAGGAAAAGTTATGGGAAAAGATAACAGAGAATTCAATAAAAAGCCCTCAAGGGACAATCGTCCGAGCTTTCCTAAGCGTGCCGTTATCACAGGCGGTATGCCTTACGGAAACAAACAGCTTCACTTCGGCCATGTTGGCGGAGTATTCGTTTTTGCCGACGTATACGCACGCTTCCTGCGTGACAGGATCGGCAAGGAAAATGTAATTTTCGTTTCGGGAACCGACTGCTACGGCTCGCCTATCGCCGAAGCTTACCGCAAGCTCAAAGAAAACGGCTACGAGGGTTCTATCCGTGATTTTGTTCAGTTCAATCACGATGCACAGGAAAAAACTCTTAACGATTACAATATCAGCCTTGATCTTTTCGGTGCTTCCGCTCTCGGCAAGACAGCCGAGGTGCATGACCGTGTGTCCGAAAAGGTCATCAGAAAGCTTTATGAGCTTGGTCACCTTGAAAAAATATCCACGGCACAGTTCTATGATGAAAAGGTCGGAACATTCCTCAACGGCCGTCAGGTCATCGGAAAATGCCCCGTTCAGGGCTGCTGTTCCGAAAAGGCTTATGCAGATGAATGCGATCTGGGACATCAGTATATGCCCGTAAATCTTATTGACCCCAAGTCCACACTTACAGGTGAAACACCTGTTATGAAAAACGTTGACAACTGGTACTTTAAGCTTACCGAATACAATTCCCTGCTGAAAGAGCTTGTTGCCGATATGGAAAAGCAGGACAACGTCCGTCCCGTTGTTTCCAAGACTGTCAAGGAATTTCTTGAGCCTCCCGTTATCTATGTAATGAATAATTTCAGAGATGTTTATGAGAGCGTCAAGTCACAGATGGCTGAGCATGAGCTTATCGAAGAGCCTAAGAAAACTTCATTTACTATTGTTTTCAAGACGCTTCACGAGCGTGATGATGCCTGCAGGATACTCACAGACAATCATGTCCGTTTCAGAGAGGGCAAGACCCTTGTTCCTTTCAGACTTACGGGAAATATCGAATGGGGCGTAAAGGCTCCCAAGCTTGAAAACGAGGACAATCTGACGATCTGGGTATGGCCCGAATCACTGTGGGCACCTATCTCGTTCACTATCGCATATCTTGAAAGCATCGGCAAGCCTGCCGAGGACTGGAAGAAATACTGGTGCAGCAAGGACGCACAGGTTTATCAGTTCATCGGTCAGGATAACATCTATTTCTACGGCATTGCGGAAATGGCAATGATAATGGCTTCACAGAACAGCGACAACTCAAAGCTGACAGCCGAGCCTGCCGACGGAGAGCTTCAGATACCTGTTCTTGTTGCAAATCATCATATCCTTTTCCTTGATAAAAAGGCTTCCAGCAGCGGCTCCGTAAAGCCTCCCATGGCTGCCGAGCTTCTTGACTACTATACAGCAGAGCAGCTGAGAATGCACTGGCTGGGTCTTGGTCTCGGAATGAGAAGCGTAAGCTTCCAGCCCAAGGTGCTGAACCCTGCCGCAAAGCCCGAGGACAGTGATCCTGTAACAAAGGAAGGATTCCTGCTCTCAAATGTATTCAACCGTGTTATCAGAACCTGCTTCTATGACGCACAGAAGTATTTTGACGGTGAAATGCCCATTGGTGCGGTAGATGAGGATATCCTTGCGGAAAGCGAAAAGGCTGTCCTTGAATATGAGCGCTTCATGTACAAGACCGAGTTCCACCAGGTAACATATGTGCTTGACTCCTACATCAGAAAGGCAAGCAAGTATATGTCAAAGGCAAAGTCCGAGGCTGATAAGGCAGATGATAATGAGCTTCGCAGGAAGTACCTTATCAACACTTTCCATATGATAAAGACAGCTGCCGTTCTCCTTCACCCTCTCGCTCCAGTCGGAACAGAAATGGTAAGAGATTATCTTAACGTCGGCGACGAGCTTTGGAACTGGGACAACATCTTTGACAGCTTTGAAAAGCTTCTCCCCGATGAAAATTCCCACAAGCTTAAATTCCTTGAGCCTAAGGTAGATTTCTTCAAGCGTCACCCCAGCCAGTTCGTTCAGAAGGACTGAGGTCAGCGATTTTTAAAATATTAACTTAACACAAACTCTGCGGAACGCATCATTTCGGCTGAAACGCTCCGCAGAGTTTATATTTTAGTCATTTTATTCCCTTGACGTTACTGCATATATATGCTATAATTATACTGTTATATTATAATTTATACAAAAAAAGAACTTGAGGAAGCGCTTATCAAAGCCAAAGGCATTGTTTCAGATGCACGAAAATTTTTGACTGAATGTATCGTGAAACGATTTGATCGGCGGTTCCTTAATGATACGGGCTGGTGTTAAAATTGGGCAACAAAAAAAAGAAAAAGAACGGAAACAACAATAAAAATCGTCAGAATAATCAGAACAATCAGCAGAAAAAATCTGCCGAGAATATTATCGACATAAATGAAGAGGAGCTTCATGATATATTCAGCTTTGAACCTGCCGATGCGGAACCCGAAGCTGAAGTAAAGCAGGAAGCCGAGGCTCCCGCAGAAAAGACTGCGGAAGACAGTGACAATGCCGAGAAGAAAGAATCCGTCCCTGCCGAAAGCAAGGCGGAGACTCCCGCCGAGGCAGCCGAAGAAAAAGCTCCTGCGGAAAATATGAACATTGAAAAGCCGACTACCGAGCCTAAGCCCGAAGCTGAAAAGCCTGCCGCAGAGGAAGAGCCTGCAAAGCAGGAACCGGTAAGCACTGCTCCCGCAGCCGATCCAAAGGCAGAAGCGGCTGAACCTGCAAGAGAAAAGCCTGCGGCTGAAATATCCGATCCCGTGACCGAGATGAATTCCGAGCAGCTTGATGCGCTTGACAAGCTGGACCGAGATCTTGCAAAGGCTCAGCACAAAAAGGAAAAGGAACAGCAGCGTGCCGAGGCAAAGCGTGCCGAGGAGCAGAAGATAGAGCAGGAACGCATCGAAAAGGCAAAACAGGCTCAGGAACGTGCAAATAAGGCAGCCGAGCGTGCGGCTGAAATCGAAAAGGAAAAACAGCTTGCGGCTGCAAAGCCTGCACAGACAGGCGGTGAAAAATCCGCTTCAAAGTCTGCATCAAAGCCTGTTAAGGAACGTGACCCCGAGCTTGGAATGAACATCATCAAGGGCGTTACGGTTCTTGTTGTTGTTGCGGGAATCGCTTATGCAGGAGGTCTTGTTTATGCAAAGAATCTCAATGACACATTTATTGAATCAATGGAAAAGGAGCTTATGGGAATAGCTTCGGCAGGTGCAAATGAGGAAAATGATACTCACATCACCGACGGCAAGCTTTCCGATGAGGAAAAGGAAGCTCTCGGACTTGCAAAGTATCTCCCCGATACCGATAAGGACGGTCTTTCTGACTACTATGAGATAAATGTCAGCAAAACTGACCCCAAAAACGAGGATACCGACGGCGACGGAATTACCGACGGCGCAGAAGTATATGCAGGCTATGATCCCCTTACGGCAAATGATGCCAATGCGGTAATAACAAATGTCATAAGTTCAGAGGGTGCGTCCGTTGAAATATCGGGCAAGGCACAGAATGCGGTAGCTTCAATAGACGAGGTAACAAACAACAGTATCAGAGGTGCGGCAGGAGTTGTGGGAACTCCCTATGAGTTCTATACGACCGCTTCAATGGAGAGCTGTAAGCTTACCATAAATTACAGCACCGATGATCTCAACAAGTGGAATTCCCTGCCCACAAACCTTGCGATATTCAAGTTCAATCCCGAAACACTTAATTTTGACAAGGTCGAAGGCAGCAGAGTTGATGCAAATGCAGGCACGGTTTCCGCTGATATTGATTCTATCGGCATATATGCTATCGGCGATGATAAGTATATGCAGGAAACATATAATACACGCATATTCTTTCTGATAGACAATTCAGGCTCAATGTATCCCGAGGAGATGTGTCCCAATTCCGAGGAAAACGATGTTGAGTTCAAGCGTCTTGACTTTGCTTCAAATCTCATAGACCGTCTCGGAACGAATGCCCAGTACGGAGCCGCAAAGTTTACAGGCACATATACAAAGATAAGCGATATCACTGACAATACTTCTTCCGTCAAGACTGCGATCGACGGTATAAGGACAGATGATACATATTTCGACGGCACAGAGATCGCAGATTCCATAAGCAATGCAGTCGATGAGCTTGGAAAGAACCGTTCGGACAAGAACTATATCGTTCTTCTTACAGACGGTTATCCCTCCTCGCCCAATGCCGAAAAGGAAGCTGCCGCACTTCAAAAGGCTGTTGACAACAACATTACAATATTCACTATCGGTCTCGGAAAGCGCATCGACGCCGAATATCTTACAAATATCGCCGATGCTACAAACGGTCAGTTCTTCCAGGTATCCAACGCTTCCGCTCTTGACAGTATATGCGATAAGATCGAAAGCTTTATGTCCTACAATAAGACAACTATCTCCCTTGAAGAAGAGACTGACGTTTATATCCTTGCCGACTCGGGCTTCAACGTAACAAAGGACAGCATGGCTTACTCCAACTTCCGCACGGATTTCTCCGAAACTGGAACGGATTACGGTATTGCCGAGCTTACAAGAGAGTATTACACAGGTGAGCTTGCTCTTTCATCGGAGGGCTACAAGACAGACGACGGCAGAGAGATCACAGGCTATGATCTTCACAGCGTTGAACAGCTGGTTGACGGAAAGCCTGACCTTGTTGATCTTGATATCGGCTTCCTTGATACATACAATGATTATCTTGCGCTGGACGACAAGTGGAACTACAAGACCTCTAAGGACGGTCTGCTGAAATACACGCCCGATGCACTGAACTTCATTGCGACACATAACATGACAACGATCACTCAGCCCTATACAATAGAGCTTCCCGAGCTTGACAGCTGGATCCAGATGCTCCAGAACATCACATTCCAGAAGCTTCCCGAGTTCACAAGCTATGAGTGTGCCGTTATCAACAGCAAGATACCCAACGGCTCCGACAGCGATATGATCGACGCTTTTGAGTATATGCAGTATATCCACAATTCTTCCGAAAAGTGCGATATTTATGACTTTGGCTTCAACGGCAGCGAAGCTTTTGACATTCTTTCCGAAGAGCTTACAAAGGGCAATCCAGTTGTTATTTCAATGGACGGCTCCGCTCTGAATGCCGTTCGTCTGCTGAGAGAATCGGAAAACACCAACAAGTTCGTTCTTGAAGCTTATGACTGCAACAACATGGGAACAACATCTTATATCAAGCTGCTCCGTTCCCCTATTTATGACGGTGAGAAAACTCCATACTATCAGTATTCGGCAACTCTCAACGGCAAGGAAATGTCCCTTAAAATGTACATTACAAAGTAAAAAATGCAAAATGCCTGTTTCCGTATATCGGAAGCAGGCATTTTTTGTTAAAGCAGCTTTGAATTCTGGTATTTGTCATGGAGCTTTTCAAGAGCTCTTTTTTCTATTCTTGAAACATATGATCGGGAAATATTCAGCTTATCGGCGACCTCACGCTGGGTCAGAGGCTTGCTGCCGTAAAGTCCGTATCTGGCACGGATTATCTCCGCTTCACGCTTGTCAAGGCATTTTTCCACAAACTCATACAGACTGCCCGATTTTATTTTCATGTCGATCTTATCAACCATGCAGTCATCGACTGTGATTATATCCATAAGGCTCATTGAATTTCCGTCTTTGTCAACATCTATTGGATCGTCAAGATAAACGTCCATGGAGGTCTTTTTCAGGCTTCGGAAAAACATTAAAATTTCGTTGTCGATGCATCTTGCAGCATATGTGGCAAATCTGATGTTTCTGTCATAATTAAAGCTTGAAACGGCTTTTATCAGACCGATTGTTCCGATAGATATAAGATCGTCCTGCTCTGCGCCGCTGCCGTAATATTTCCTGACGATATGAGCAACCAGCCGCATATTATGCTCGATCAGCTTGTTCCTCGCAGCACTGTCCCCCTCCGACATTTTTCGGAAGCACTCCTCCTCTTCCGCTGCGGAAAGAGGCTTGGGAAATGCTGAGCCTTGTTCGATATGAAGTGCAAAGCACAATATCCCGTTGGCGATAAGCTCTATCAGCGCAGAAAACATACGATCATTCCTTTACAGCATTCTATTGAAACCTCTGATTAAATTATATGCCGCAAAGCTCCCGAAAATGACAAAAGGCGGAGCAATTCGCCTGCTCCGCCCAAAATATAAAATTTATTCAAGTATAAAATCCACGCCGTTTTGAGTAAGACTGCTGCCGCCTATCCAAAGTCTGAAATCGCCGCTTTCCGAAACATATTTCATCTCATCATTGCAGAAGCGGAGCATTTCCTCGGTGATATCAAAGGAAACAGTTTCCGATTTTCCCGCACCGATAAACACACGCTTAAAGCCTTTCAGCTGACGCATTGGACGAACAACACTGCCCTTTATGTCGCGGATATAAAGCTGAACGACCTCATATCCGTCCGTTTTTCCTGTGTTTTTAACCGTCACGGAGGCTGTTATCTTTCCGTCCGATGTGAGAACACCACTGTCAAGCTCTACTTCCGAATACTCAAAATTTGTGTAGGACAAGCCATATCCGAAAGGATAAAGCGGAACATTTGGACAATCCATGTAGTTTGACAGGAATGGGATATATCCCTCAGCACCCTCGGGCTTGGGACGTCCCGTAGAAAATGTACTGTAACTGATCGGCAGCTGACCTGTGCAGTACGGCATACTCATGGAAAGCCTGCCTGACGGCGATACCTTTCCGAAAAGAATATCCGCAGCAGCATAACAGCCCATTGAACCGGGCAGCCATACTTCAAGTATCGCAGCTGCTTTTTCGGCTATTTCGGGTACCGCAAGAGGTCTGCCTCCGAAAAGCATGACGACTGTATTTTCATTGACATCACATATCGAATCAAAAAGCCGGCGCTGCTTCTCGGATAAGCGTATATCTGTAACACTGCGGGACTCACCTGTTCTTGACTCGTCCTCACCCAGCGCCAGCACTGCGATATCGCATTTCTTGGCTGCTTCTGCCGCCTTTTCCGCATCATCGGACAGCACGAATTCAATATCCGCATCGGGATAAAGCTCCGAAATTGCCTGCTTTAATGTGACCGTCTCGGATTTATCCACAAAGATCGCCCATGTTCCCGTAATATCGCGGCTGTCGGCAAGAGCGCCTATGACAGCGATCTTTTTGCTCCTGTCAAGAGGAAGAACGCCGCTGTTTTTGAGAAGCACCGTTGTTTCCTCGGCAGCACGTCTTGAAAGGTCACGATGCTCCTTGCAGAACAGGATCTCCTTTTCTGCCTGCTCCGAGCCGTCCTTGTAGGGATTTTCAAAAAGTCCCAGCTTGTTTTTCAGATTAAGAATGCGCATTACCGCTTCGTCCACAAGCTTTATATCAACAGAACCGTCATTTACAAGATCTTCAAGATTTTTCAGATAGCATTCGGTCATCATGTCAATGTCGCAGCCTGCCTTTATCGCTCTTTCGGCTGCGTCTCGACGGTCTGCGGAAACGCCGTGGGTTATCGACTCCTCAATAGCGGCATAATCCGATATAAGAACTCCGTCAAAGCCCATTTCACCACGGAGAATATTTCTCATGAGCTTTTTGTTTATTGTGCAAGGAACACGGTCGATCGTGTTGAATGCGGTCATGACCATGCTTACGCCTGCATCTATCGCCGCTTTATATGCCGTAAGATAATCCTCACGGAGCGAATTTTCGGAAAGCTCAGCAACGTTGTAATCACGTCCCGACTGCACCGCACCGTATGCCGCAAAATGCTTCACGCAGGCTGCGACCTTTCCCTTTTTTGAATAATCGTCTCCCTGAAAACCCTTTACCATGCTTTCCGCCATGCGTGCATTAAGATAAGGATCCTCGCCGGTGGATTCCATGCATCTGCCCCAGCGGCTGTCTCTTGCGAGGTCTGCCATAGGCGCAAAGGTAAGGTGTATGCCCGATGCAGCCGCTTCACGTGCCGCTGCCGAGCTTATCTCCTCGGCAAGTTCGGGATCAAAGCTTGATCCGATCGCTATCGGCACGGGAAAAACCGTCCTCAGACCGTGAATTATATCCGTCATAAATATAGCCGGGATATGATGAGGCTGTTTTTCCATTATTTTATCCTGAAGCTCATGAAGCTTCTTTGCTCCGCATTCGCCGAGAACACTTCCTACACGATATTGCTGATCGGGCTGAAGCTGAAAATCCACCTCGGGTCCTGTATAATTCAAAAGCTTTCCGTAAAGTGCGCCGTTAAACTGAACAAGCTGCTCAACCTTTTCGGAAAGACTCATATCATTTAAAAGCTCTTTAAGCTGATTTTCCGTCATGATCGTGAATATTCCTTTCGTTGACCGAAATTTTTAATCTCAGTCTATAAAATTTGAATATAAGCCGGTATGAACCCAACTCAATCCTCCCAGCGTACAACGCAAACATCGCCCTCTTTAAGAGGATCGAGGAAGCTTGCATGGTTTCCGTTTATCGTTGTTATCATATCCTTGCCCGCAGGCGGATCCTTCATGTCAATGTCGGCTATTGCCATAAGTTCAAGAAATTCATGGGGCGAGCTTCTCTGCTCCAGCAAAGTCGGTCTGCCGTTCAGAATTACTGTGATCGGTGCGCCTGCTTTCAGCATTTCCTCTTCTGTGGGCTTGTCCTCGGCTTTATCTTCGGGGATACTTTCTGCTGCGGCAGGTCTTTCCGTCTGTCTGATCTCGGATTTTTCGGCTGCCTGCCTTGCCAGTGAATTTATGTTATCATTCATATGCTCTGCGGATTTATCGCAGGTGATGAGTTCATCATCTGGTTCAAGGAAATAGTCAAAATGCAGACGTCTGCCGTTTTTCATGAATATCATCTGTGACGTATCATAGGGCAGAGACATCATAAGATCGCCCAGCGTTTCAACGGACGATATTGTTATATCATCGTAATTCTGGATATTGTAATTTCCGCTGACCTGCTTTCCGTTGGCACGGGCAATAGTGCCGAAGCTGTATTCCATTCCGTCGATAGTAAGCTTGTGTTCGGAAACATCTCCCGCAATATCGGAAATGTTTATCTCGGCGCTGACGCCGTTGACGGCTTCACGGAATTTCACCGTATCACCCTGTTTTACGGGTGTGTCAATAGCCGCAGGAGCGCCGTTTACAGTTATCTCGGAAGGCTCGGCAAGCTTGCCGGTAAGATTCTGACGTTCGCCGTTGAGCATATATGTAAGATTCCGTCCCGATCTGCCGATTATCTGATTTGGCTTATAGCCTGCGATACGCAGAATATCCGCAACGGTTATCTTTTTTGTATCAAAAACACGTATCTTTTCACCGTTCAGTTCGATAACGGAGAAATCATATCCTTTTTGGAGCGTAGCTGTCACGCCGATTCCGATAGGAGTAACAAATTCGGGGCCAGACACGGGAACATTTCCGAGAGAAACATTCTTCATGAATTTCTGTCCGCCCACGGCAACTCTTTCCGCAGGAATAGCAAGCTTTTCGGCAACATATTTTGCAAGCTCGGGTATCTGGCTTCCGCCGCCTACCAAAAATACAGCGGCAGGCGCTTCTCCGTTTGCGGCAGTGATATTGTCCGCGATAGTTTCCGCAAGCATATCCACCGCAGGATAAAGGCTCTTAAAGAACTCCCCTGTGTCTATCTCCTGCTCCATGCCGAGAATATTCGAGAACTTTATCTTTTCTCCGCTGCTCTGCTTCATTTCCTCTGCCGTTGCAAAATCGACCAGATAGCGCTTGATGATATCCTCCGTTATTTCATCGCCTGCAACGGTAGCCATTGCGTAAGCAACAATGCTTCCGTCACGGGATATTGCAATATCCGATGTGCCTGCGCCGATATCCACCAGTGCGATATTGATAAGACGTATCTCTGGCGGAATAATAACATTCATGGCGGCAATAGGCTCAAGTGTAAGACTGCGGACAGTCAATCCGCACATATCCATTACCGAATAAAGGCTCTCAACAACCGCATCGGGCAGAAAAGCCGCAATGATCTCGGCGGAAGCCTTTTTTCCCTTATGACCCACAAGGCTTTTTATCGGATAATCGTCCAGAAAATATTTTATAACAGTGTGACCGACACAATAAAAATGCAGACCTGCACCGTTGCTTTCGCTGTCAAGCTGAGACTGTGCCTTGTCGATAGCGTCCATTTCAAGGGCTTTTATTATTTCGTCGCTGATGTGTCCCTTGTCCTCAATATCCGCCTCGGAGGTGATGCGCTTTGTTTTCAGGGCACGTCCTGCGGCTGCGATAGAAACCTCGTTCAGCGTGATGTGATTGCGCTCTTCAAGCTGTGATTTCACTATCCCTGCTATCCTTGCAACCTCGCCGATGTCCTCGATCTGACCGTCCGTCATGGCACGGTTCTTGTGAGGAACCGAAACGGCATCATCAACGCAGAATTTGTCATCTTCAACATGACCAAGCACACCTACAACCGTTCGTGTGCCTATGTCAAGGGAAAATATCTCATTTGAAGTCTGTATCTTGCTTTCTATAATTTCCGCCGAAGCAGTGTTATCCGATATATTGCTCATATTGCTTTCCACTACCGCCTTTTCATTTGGATTATTTATTCTGAGGCTTTCTGCTCTTGCAGCTTTCTTTTTCCGCCTTGATTTTTTGCTCATATTATCCTCCACAGGAACACAGTTTATAATAATTATACAATATCGGACGGAAAAATTCAATAGATAACTGTAAATTTTACTGATAAAAGAGTCATATTCCCAGCAGATCAAATTCGGGTGTATATTCCTCCTTTGCAGAAGAACGCTCCTGCATATAGCCCTCCAAACCCAGCGACACCGCCTTGTCAAGGACAAAATTATATTCAAAGGTGGATATCCTGCGGCTTATCTCCCTATATTCACGGCTTTTGTAAAATGGCGTGTACTGGCTCATGAGACTTATTCGGAAATTATCTCTCGGAAGATTTTCAGCCGCCCATTCCAGCAGCTTCACCGAATCCATACGAAGCGTCGGCAGCGTAAGGTGACGGATTATCACGCCCTTTTGCATGATACCGTTGTCATCAAACTCACATTTCCCTGTCTGGCGGCACATTTCAGTTATCGCAGCAGAGGCTTTTTCAAAATAATCGGGTGCATTTGAATATTTTCGGGAAGCTTCACTGCTGTAATATTTCAGGTCGGGAAGATATATATCAATATATCCGTCAAGCATTTTCAGCGTTTCGATCTTTTCATAGCCGCCGCAGTTATATACAACGGGAATGTGCAGTTTATCACCTGTGATATCAAGTGCGGATATTATCTGCGGCACATAATGGGTAGGGCTTACAAGATCAAGGCAATGTGCGCCTTTGTCCTGTATTTCAAGAAAGATCTCCGCAAGCCTTTCCACAGATATTTCCTTCCCGAAGTTTTCAGCGGATATCTTATAATTCTGACAATAGCAGCATTGCAGGCTGCATCCCGAGAAAAACACCGTGCCTGCGCCGTTTGTTCCGCTTAAACACGGCTCCTCCCACATATGGAGATATGCCTTTGCCGCTTTCGGCAGCAGTCCTCCGCCGCAGAAGCCAAGCCCTTTTGTGCGGTCTGCTCCGCATTCTCTCGGGCACAGCTTGCAGCTTGTAAAATCGTAATCCATTGCTATTTACCTTTCAGCATATTATCGCAGATAAAACATTATCAGTAAAAGCCGATGCGAAAAAAATTATCGCATCGGCTTTATAAATATATCGTTCGGGATAATTATTATGTGTTCTTGTCGGTCTGGTGGAAAGTCTTGAGATTGCCAATCTTTTCATTTCTCTCGTCAAGCACCTTTTCAACGTCGGACCAGTCAAGTCCCTGATTTACAGCAAGCACCATGACATGATACAGCAGATCGTTGATCTCGTTTTTCAGCTCGTCATTGTCACCGTTCTTAGCGGCAATGATAGTTTCGGCAGCCTCTTCGCCTACCTTTTTGCATATCTTGTCAACACCCTTTTCAAAGAGGTAGCAGGTGTAAGACTTTTCGGGAGCGTTGCCGCTGTCGAACATCTTTTTTCTTTCCTTTAATACTTCAAATATTTCCTGATATACGGTCATTTCGATTCTCCTGTTTCATTAAGATTTATTAATTTTCCGCTTTCCATGTCAAGCTCGCGGTAATAGCAGTTGTTTGCCACGCCGTTATAGCTTGTATGGCAGATATTTCCCTTGTCGGGAGTTACCTGAAACACCAGTGAATTCTGCTCGCAGTTCACAAAAATATGCTTCAGAGTAAACGTATTGCCCGATTCGGCGCCCTTGAACCATAGCTTGTTTCTCGATGTGCTCCAGAAAACAGCCTTTTTCAGTCTGATAGATTCTTTCAGCGCTTCCTCGTTGATATATGCCACAAGGATTACTTCCTTTGTGTTGTAATTCTGAATTGCAACAGGTATAACGTGATTTTCCTTGGGCATATCACATATCTTGTTCCAGTCCAGCATAAGCTCGTTTGTTTCTTCGATAAGTCCCATTTGTGAGCTTCCTTTCTTCGTCAGACTGTTCTGACGGGGATATTGTGACGCTTCATTTCTTCCTTTACCTCACCCACGGTAAGCTCCTTATAATGGAAAAGTGAAGCCGCAAGTGCAGCAGATGCGCCTGTCTGCTCAAAAACATCGGTAAAATGACTGAGCTTTCCGCAGCCGCCGCTGGCGATAACGGGAATATTCACAACGCTGCATACAGCATTGAGCATATCAATATCAAATCCGCCCTTTACGCCGTCGGTGTCCATTGATGTGAGAAGTATCTCACCCGCACCCAGCTCCTCGGCCTTTTTTGCCCATTCAACTGCATCAATGCCCATGTCGATTCGTCCGCCGTTTATAACAACGGTATAATGACCGTCGGGACACTTCTTTGCGTCGATGGCAACAACAACACACTGCCTCCCGAAAATATCCGCCGCTTCACTGATAAGCGAGGGATTTTTTACAGCCGCAGAGTTCACGGAAACCTTGTCCGCACCTGCACGGAGAGTATCGCGGAAATCGTCGATAGTGCGTATGCCTCCGCCCACCGTAAGCGGTACGAAAACCTTTTTGGCAGTTCTGCTGACAACGTCCAGCATTGTTCCTCTGTCCTCGTTTGATGCGGTGATGTCAAGGAAAACTATTTCATCTGCGCCCTGTCTGTCGTACTCGGCAGCACATTCAACAGGATCGCCCACTTCCTTGATACCAACAAAGTTTATGCCCTTTACGACCTTGCCGTCACGGACGTCAAGACATGGAATAATTCTTTTTGCAAGCATTTATATCTTCCTTTCGTCCGTATTACTTTACCATATCCGCAAAGTTGCGGAGCATTTTAAGTCCCACAGCACCGCTCTTTTCGGGGTGGAACTGTGCGCCGTAGACCGTGCCCTTGTTTACAAGAGCCGTGCGCTTTCCGCCGTAATCGCAGTAAGCCGCAACATCGTCGGAGCCGCATATTGCCGCATAGGAATGTACAAAGTACACGTATTCCTCGCCAACTCCGTTAAGCAGCTCGCAGTCATGATTTATTTCAAGCTTGTTCCAGCCGATGTGAGGCAGAGAAAGTCCCCCTGTCTCCATAAGCTCAACTTTTCCGCTGATAAGTCCGAGACCGTTCGTTTCCTCAAACTCATAGCCCTTGTCAAAAAGCAGCTGCATTCCAAGGCATATTCCAAGGAACGGCTTCTGTACAGCCTGCTGCTTTACAGTCTCTGTAAGCCCCGACTTTTCCAGCATATTCATTGCCCAAGGGAAAGCTCCTACGCCCGGAAGAATTATTCCGTCGGCATTTTCAATATCGGACTTTTCCTTTGTAAGCCCCGATTTTACGCCGAGATAATCGAGAGCATTTTTAACGCTGAAAATATTTCCTGCACCGTAATCAATAATTGCAATCATCAAAGCACACCCTTTGTTGATAAGATTTCTCCGCTTTTAAGCTCCTTTGCCTGCTTCAGAGCGTGAGCCGCAGCCTTGAAAAGAGCCTCTGTCTTGTGGTGATCGTTCTTTCCGTATTCGCAGCGAAGATGCAGCGTGATGCCGCTGTTCATGGCAAAGGCACGGAAAAATTCTTCTGTGAGACAGCTGTCATACTGACCTATCCTCATATCGGTAAAGTCAGCGTCAAACACCAGAAACGGACGGTTGGATATGTCAAGACAGCAGAATCCAAGACTTTCGTCCATGGGAATGAATGAAGTGCCGTAACGTGCAATACCCTTCATATCGCCTATCGCCTGCTTGAAAGCCGTGCCGATAACGATTCCGGTGTCCTCAACGGAATGATGTCCGTCAACATAAAGATCGCCCTTTACCTTGACCGTCATATCCATGCCGCTGTGGACCGTCAGCGCAGTAAGCATATGGTCAAAAAAACCTATTCCCGTGTCGATATCGTATTTTCCGCTGCCGTCAAGCTCCAGCTTGACATATATATCCGTCTCACGGGTCTTTCTTGTAATTTCTGCCGAACGTGACATTTTCAGCTCTCCTTTCAGGCTTTTTCGGACGTTTCCGCCGCTATCTCATGCAGTGCTTTCATAAGCGCTTCGTTTTCGCTGTCCGAACCTGCGGTTATGCGGAGATAAGCTGTTCCGAAACGTCTTACGGAAATTGATCTTTCCGCAAGCTTATCGGAGATCTCCTGCGCCGCCGCTGTTTTTATAAATATAAAATTGGTGACCGATTCATACACCTTGTCAAACTTGGGATATTCCGCCGCAAACTCGATAAGAGCCTTATTGAGCTTCTTTCTGCTTTCGATTATCCTTTCTGTACAGCCTTTGAGGTAATCCTTTTCCATAAGCACAGTTTTAGCTATTATCTGCGATATGGTATCGGTGTTATACGGTGATTTTACCGTCCTAAGTGCATTTGTGATATTCTCGCAGGCAACGGCAAAGCCCATTCTCACTGCCGCCATGCCCATTGCCTTTGAGCAGGTTTTCAGTACGATAAGATTATCATATTCCGAAACGGCGTCCAGCACGGACTGATCCCAGAAATCCATATAAGCCTCGTCAACGATAACAAGGCAGAAAAGATTTTTTACAAGCCTTATAATGTCCTCACGGCTGATGCCGATCGAGGTGGGATTGCATGGATTTGAGAAGATCACTGCCTTTACGTCATTGTTGTTGCAAAACTCGACCATCTTGGGAATGCTTA
Source organism: uncultured Oscillospiraceae bacterium (assembly GCA_934464775.1). Lineage (GTDB taxonomy): Bacteria > Bacillota > Clostridia > Oscillospirales > Ruminococcaceae > RGIG4694. Next base: position 145,232 of record CAKSKG010000003.1, on the reverse strand, counting down.
CCGTCAGATTATCCTCCTTGGGCATAGCGTGAACTTTAAGCTCGCTGAGGCTTCCGTAAAATGCATACATTGAAAAATCCGGCGAAAGAGTCAGCAGTGTATCTCCCTTTTCGAGAAAATTTTCAACTATCAGCGAAATAAGCTCGTCTGAGCCGTTTCCCGCCGTAATATATTTCGTCGGAATACCGTAATACTCCGAAAATGCAGCCACAGGTCCCGACGCCTTAGGATCGGGATATCTGTTCAGGCTGACATTTTTTATTTCATTTGCTATTTTTTCTGCGATCTCGGGTGCATCGCTGCCAATGTCGATAAACGATTCATTTGCGTCAAGATGTATCGCATATTCGGCGCTGACAGGATCATAGGCTTCAACGGACTGAAGCTTTTTGGTCAGTTCATATGACATCAGATCACCTTTTCTTTATTATCAGAATCTTACCTTGATAGCATTTGCGTGTGCTGTAAGGCCTTCCTTTTCGGCTATGCATACAATATCGTCCTTTGCGTCAAGCAGTGCCTGCTCCGTATAGTAAATGAAGCTGGAGCGCTTTGTGAAGCTGTTGACGGAAAGAGGTGAGAAAAATCTTGCTGTGCCGCTTGTGGGAAGAACGTGGTTGGGACCTGCAAAATAATCTCCGAGAGGCTCGGGAGCGTACTGTCCCATAAAGATAGAACCTACATTGTCAAGTCTGCCAAGATACTGCATGGGATTCTCTACCTGTATCTCAAGGTGCTCGGGAGCAAGATCATTTGCCAGCTCGATAGCATAATCAAGCGTATCTGCAACGATGATTGCGCCATAGCTGTCTATCGAAGCGGAGATGATCTCCTTTCTGGAAAGCTCCTGCATCTGACGCTCGATCTCGGCAGATGTTTCGTCTGCGATCTTCTCGCTTGTTGTAATGAGAATTGCAGATGCGATCTTGTCATGCTCGGCCTGTGACATAAGGTCGGCGGCAAGGAACTTTGGATTTGCAGTCTCATCGGCAACGATAAGGATCTCGCTGGGACCTGCGATCATGTCGATGTCTACCTTTCCGTAGAGCAGCTTCTTTGCGGTTGCAACGAAAATATTTCCGGGGCCGACGATCTTGTCTACCTTGGGAATCTCCTCTGTTCCGCAGGCAAGAGCTGCGATGGCCTGTGCGCCGCCTGCCATGAATACTCTGTCAACTCCGCAGATAGCGGCAGCTGTAAGTATATCGGGGTTAGGCTCACCGTTCTTCATGGGAGGTGTTACCATGATGATCTCCTTAACGCCTGCGATCTTTGCGGGAACAGCGTTCATAAGCACGGAGGAAGGATAAGCAGCTGTGCCGCCGGGAACGTAAAGTCCGACTCTTTCCAGTCCTCTTACCCTCTGACCGAGGATAACGCCGTTGTCGTGGGGATCAATAAATCCCTGCTCCTTCTGACGGTTGTGGAAAGCCGTGATGTTTTCCATGGCGTTCAGCAGTGCATTTGTAAATTCGGGATCAGCCTCTGTGAGCGCATCATTGATGACGTCACGGGGAACCTCATAATACTTGGGGAGCTTGCCGTCAAATTTAAGGGTATAATCCTTAACGGCAGCGTCGCCCTTTTCCTTAACATTATCAATGATATCGGAAACTATCTCCGATACTTTTTTATCGGTCTCGCCGTTTCTCTTTTCAACTTCCTTCAGAAAATCCTTTTCAGCCTTTCCGTCGGCAATGATCTTTCTTATCATTTCAGCATACCTCCGTTATATATTCTTTTCTATCGAATCAATAAGCGCTTCAATCTCATTCTTGCGAAGCTTCAGACTTACCATATTTGCAATCATTCTTGCGGAAATGGGAGCGATCTCCTCATATACCTCAAGACCGTTTTCCCTGAGCGTTGTGCCTGTTTCAACGATATCAACGATAGCGTCCGCAAGACCAAGCAGAGGAGCAAGCTCAACGCTTCCCTCGATCTTCACAATATCAACGTCCATGTTTTTCTTTTCAAAATATCCTCTCGCAACGTTGGGATATTTTGTGGCAATTGTTTTTACATCATAGCCTGCGTAAAAATCCTCGCCCTTTTTGCCTGCAAGTGCAAAGCGGCACTTTCCGAAGCCCAGATCAACCATTTCAAAGAACTTTCCGTTCATTTCCATGATAGTGTCCTTGCCCACAACACCAAGATCGCATACGCCGTTTTCAACATATGTGATAACATCGGCAGCCTTTGCAAGCACCACTTCGATCGAATCGCCTACGGGAAGAATCAGCTTTCTGCCTTTTTCGTGTACGGCTGTGCAGTCATATCCGATCTTTTCAAGCAGACCTACTGTATCCTTTTCAAGCCTGCCCTTTGTAAGAGCAATGCGCAGAGGTTTTTCATTTATCTTCATAATATGTATCTATCCTTTCAGCTTACAGTGAAATTTCTTTGATATCGGCACCGACCGATACAACACGGCGGATATTTTTGCTCTTTGCATATGCTTTTGCATCTTCGATCGTATCACATACAGCATTTTCTGCGATAAGACCCTCGGAAGCAAGCTTTCTGCAATGCATTACGGCAGCCGTCTCATAGCCGTCCTCACCGAAAACAAGCACATCGGCAGGAGCTGGAGTGTAGTCCTTTTCACGGCTGAGAACTCTTGCAACGGCGTCCTCATTTACTGCAAAGCCCGTTGCGGAAACATCATAACCGTATTCGGAAAGAAGCTTGTCATAGCGTCCGCCCGAAAGCACCGCATCACCAAATCCGCTGAGATATCCCTTTAAAACGATGCCCGTGTAATAGTCCATCTTGTTTACGATACCAAGATCCACCGTTACCTTGCCCTCATAGCCAAGGCTGCATATGCTCTGATAGATGTATTTAAGCTCGGAAAGCACCTTTTCCGTCTTTTCATCGGAGAAAAGCTCTGCGGCTGCGTCAAACACCTCAATGCCGCCGAAAAGTCTGGGAAGCATTTTCAGCGCCTTTGCCGCACTGTTGTCACCGAAAGCGTCAAGCAGATCATTCAGTGCGGGATAATTCTTTACTTCGATGCAGCTTCTGATCTGCTCAACCGTATCAGCATCTGCGCCAAGTCCAGCCGCAAGCTCCTTGAAGAAGCCGATATGACCGATCTCAAGGCGGAAATCATCTGTTCCGCAGGAGGAAAGCACCTCGATAGCTGTTGCGATAACTTCAATATCGGCACGTCTGCTGGAGGAAGAGCCTATAAGCTCGATTCCTGTCTGACGTATCTCATCGCTTCTGCCTCTCATGCTGGGCTTGCTGCGGAATACGTTCTGGCTGTAATAAAGTCTTAAAGGAAGAGGCTGCTCACGGAATCTTGTGGAAACAACTCTTGCGATAGGCATTGTTGAATCGGGACGGACAACAAGCAGTCTGCCCTTTGAATCCACCAGCTTATACATACTTTCCTGAGGGAAATATCTCGACTTCTGATTGAATACATCATAAAATTCCAGCCCGGGAGTAATGACCTCGCTGAATCCTCTGGACTTGAATATACCGTGAAGCTTTTCCTCAACGGTACGAACAACTGCACAATCGCCAAGAATAAGATCCCTTGTTCCCTCGGGGGAAATCAAATCAAAGCTTTTCATCTGAAAACATACCATCCTTTATATAATAAATCTTTTCTTTATACGCACTTTAATGTATTAGCATGATACTATAATATCATATTGAATATATCTTGTCAAGCAATATCCGATATTTTGCCGTTTTGTACTATATCTTCATGAAAATGTTAAATAAAACAGGCAAAATAACATCAGAACAGCGATATCTGATCGGATTTCGGCAGATCTCCCAAAGCTCCGATAGATTCAAGCGTCTCGATAACGCCCTTGCCCACGCCGCTTCTTTCCTGAACCTCGTCGATCGACAGGAACGGTCCTTTCAATGCAGCTTCACGAAGAGCGACAGCCGCACTGTTTCCGATTCCCGCCGCCGAACAGAACGGCAGACGGAGCTTTCCGTTTTCGGGGAGATAGCGCAGTCCATCGGAATGATAAATATCGATCGGCAGAAATTCCAGTCCCCTTGCCAGCATCTCGTTGATTATCATAAGCATATCAAGAGTGGACGATTCCTTTGCCGTTCTGTCATTTCCCTTGGATTTAAGCTCGTTCATGCGCATTTTAACGGCTTCACGGCCAAGCATTGCGGTTTCCGCCTCAAAATCTTCGCCTCGCACCGTGAAGATCGTCGCATAAAATTCCAGCGGATAATTTATCTTGTACCAGCCCAGCTTCTGAGCAGCGATTACATATGCCGCAGCATGAGCCTTCGGGAACATATATTTGATCTTTAAACAGCTGTCAATATACCATTCCGGCACATCATGGTCACGCATATTCTGCTTCATTTCCTCGGTGAGCAGCTTCGGCGCCTTGCCCTTACGGGTGATCTCCATTATCTTAAAGGAAAGGTTGGGGTCAACACCGTGATAGATAAGATATGTCATGATACCGTCACGGCAGCCGATAACCTCGGAAATGGTACAGGTGCCGTTTTTGATAAGCTCCTGCGCATTGCCCAGCCATACGTCCGTACCGTGGGAAAGTCCCGATATCTGCAAAAGGTCGGAGAATTTCTTCGGCTTTGATTCAAGAAGCATTCCCTTTACAAAGGGCGTGCCCATTTCGGGCAGAGCCAGCGTTCCCGTTTCCCAGCCGATATCCTCAACCGTTACGCCAAGGGCTTCGGGAGATGTATAAAGGCTCATTACCTTTTCATCGCCTGCGAAGATATCCTTTGTCATAACTCCCGTCAGGTCCTCGAGATGCTTATAAAGCGTCGGACAATCGTGTCCCAGCTCGTCAAGCTTCAAAATAGTATCATGAAGCGAATGGAAGTCGTAGTGAGTTGTGACGAATATGGAATTGGGGTCCTCGGCAGGACGCTGAACAGCTGTAAAGTCATATACTTCATAGTTCGACGGGATAACGACCATTCCTCCGGGGTGCTGACCCGTTGTACGCTTTACATCGGTGCAGCCCTTGGTGAGTCTGTCCTCTTCGGCACGGGGCACGTGCTGTCCCGTTTCGTCAAGATAATGCTTTACATAGCCGTATGCGGTCTTTTCGGCAACTGTACCGATAGTTCCAGCCTTGAACACGTTTTCACTTCCAAAAAGCGTTTCCGTGTATTTATGGGCGCTGGTCTGATATTCGCCCGAGAAGTTAAGGTCGATATCGGGTGCCTTGTCTCCGTTGAATCCGAGGAACGTTTCAAATGGGATATCATGTCCCTCACGGCGCATTTCGGCACCGCATTTGGGGCACTTTTTCGGCGGCAGGTCATAACCCGAGCCGACCGAACCGTCCATAAAGAACTCGCTGTGCTTGCAGCTGTCGCAGATATAATGGGGCGGCAGAGAGTTTACCTCGGAAATACCCGACATATTCGCAACGAACGACGATCCTACCGAACCTCTCGAACCAACCTGATAGCCATGTTCATTCGAGTTTGCAACAAGCTTCTGTGCAATCATGTAAAGCACCGCAAATCCGTTCTTGATAATTGAATTAAGCTCCTTTTCAAGACGCTTTTCAACCACTTCCGGAAGAGGGTCGCCGTATATTTTCTTCGCCGTTTCCCATGTAATTCTCGGCAGCTCCTCCTCCGCATTGTCCATGCTTGGAGTATATGTTCCGGGGGGAATGGGACGGATATCGGGGTCGCACATATCTGCGATCATATTGGGATTGGTGATAACGACTTCCCTTGCCTTTTCCTCACCCAGATAAGCAAATTCTTCAAGCATTTCATCTGTTGTGCGGAGATAAAGCGGCGGCTGAAATTCCGCATCGGAGAATTTTCCGTACATAAGTATCTTACGGAAAACGGCATCGTCCTTGTTCATAAAGTGAACGTCGCAGGTAGCCACAACGGGAATATTCATTTCCTCGCCCAGCTGAACTATTTTTTTGTTCAGCTCCTGCAAGTCCTCGATAGTGTTTATATCGGGATATTCGTCGCTGCGGATAAGGAACTCATTGTTCAGCACAGGCTGTATTTCAAGATAATCATACAGCGAAGCTATCTGACGGAGAACGCTGTTGGAGCGTCCCTCACGGACAGCCGTGAAAAGCTCTCCCGATTCGCAGGCACTTCCGACAATAAGTCCCTCACGGTGCATTTTCAGCTCCGATATGGGGATTCGGGGACGGCGCTTGTAATATTTTGTGTGTCCGATAGAAACAAGCTTATAAAGATTTTTCAGACCGACACTGTTCTTTGCAATGATTATCTGATGATATGTACGGAGATTGCGTGGGTCAACGCCTTTAAGGCATTTGTCGATCTCGCTGATATTGCTTATGCCCTGCTCGGAAATGAGTCTGCCTGCAAGCTTTATAAAAATTCTGCCCAGCATTTTTGCATCTTCAAAGGCACGGTGATGATCGAATTCGCCAAGTCCCAGAGCCTTTGCAACAACATCAAGCTTGTGCTTTTTCAGCTCGGTGAGCATACCTCTTGACATAACGACCGTATCAACCGTAGTAAAATTGAACTCTATTCCGTATCTTTCGCAGGCGGCACGGATAAACGATGTATCGAATCCCGCATTGTGAGCAATTAGCACCGGATCGGGACCGCAGTATTCGATAAATTTACGGAGGATCTCTTCCTGCGGCGGAGCGTCCTTGACCATATCGTTTGTGATTCCCGTAAGCTCGGTGATACGCGGCGGAACTTCCTTTTCGGGATTGACAAACTCGGAAAAAGTCTCGCCCAGCTCAAGATTATTCAGCTTTACTGCGCCGTATTCGATTATTCTTTCGCCCGTGGGGCTGAAACCCGTAGTTTCAAGGTCGAATACGATAAGCTGCCCCGTAAGCGGAGCGTCCTTGTAGAGATCAACTGCATCCGCACAGTCATCAACGGAATAGGCTTCACAGCCGTATATGACCTTGAAGTCTCCGCCGCCCTTGCGTATGCCCTGAACGCAGTCATAAGCCGCAGGGAAAGCCTGAACTCCGCCGTGATCGGTTATGGCGATAGCCTTGTGTCCCCATGAAAACGCCTGATTGATAAGCTTTTCAACGGGAGTAACGGCGTCCAGCGTGGACATATTTGTATGCATATGCAGCTCAACACGCTTTTCCTCGCACTTATCGGTGCGCTTGATGCGCTTTACAAGCATAATATCGTTTGCTTTGACCTGAAGCTCATTGTCAAATGTATCAAAATCCACACGTCCTCTTACAACAACGGTGGTTCCCTCTTTGAGCTTCTTATAGATATTTTCATCGTCCTTATTCTGGAAATCCTTAATGGAAATCGAGCTTGTATAGTCGGTGATGCCAACTGTGACTATACGCTTTTCCTCGCCTTTTTTGTTCTTAATTTCCTTTTCAGCATACTCAAAAACATCGCCCCAGATAACGACATTTGACATTTTCTCACGGATAGAACCGATAGGCATATTTGTATTGGCATATATACGCTTGCCCTTGACTATTTCCGCATCATCGCACATAATGGGCAGCTGTGTAAAATCAACAGTGACCTTTTCTTCGGGGATATCATTATATCCATATGGAGAGGTCTGCTCGGGAGAAGCTTCGGGCTCGGGCATATTTACATATGCTTCCGCCAGCGCTCTTTCATATTCTGCGGCAGGATCCTCCTCGCTCTGCTTTTCAGTAATATTTACTGTAAACGGACGTGAAAATTCCTCTGAAAGCAGCTTTGCCAGCGCAATATCAACGCCTGCTCTTTTAAGCAGCTCTGCTCCGCCGTTTTTCAGCTCAACGGTTATTGCTCCGTCCTTTTCCGCAAGCCCGGCATTTCTTGTATGACCGTTTATAACGGCATATGATCTTTTCAGTACGGCGATAGCCTCATTTATATATCTTGTTTCAAACAGATCGGGAGTATATCTGCACTTCAGCTTTAATTCATCAATGCCAAGCGCTTTGCACACGCCGTTCTCAAAGTCACAGACATTTTCATTTCGCTGGAGCGAACCGAATTTGGCATAAACCGTGAGCTTTGTTGCTTCGGTATTGTGAGTAAGCTTCAATATCTCTCCCCGTCCTATCGGGTTGGGGATAAAATCGGAATAATCCGAAAAAAATTCTTTTATAAGCATAATTTCTCCGAACAGGTAAATTTATAGATCCAATAAATTATTATATCATATCCGAATAATATTAACAACATTTATTTTATTAATTTTACAGTTCCTTCTTGCCGTGCTGGATATAATAATTTACAAAGGTTGTAAGCCCGATAGGCGCCATTCTGGAGAAAAAGCAGAGCAGCTTCATTTTTGTTGTGGGAATGATAAGCGTTTTTCCTTTGAAAAGTCCGTCAACGGCTTCCCTTGCAGCCTGCTGAGAGGTTATGGAGCCGATAGTAAAGCCCACGCCTGCTCTTTCGTTGAATTTCGTATCAACGGGTCCGGGACAAAGTGCGCATACCTTTACTTTGCTGTGACGTCTGCGAAGCTCTTCATGAACAGCGGAAGTCTGGCTCACAACATAATTCTTGGTGGCATAATAGCCAGACATGAACGGTCCGGGCATAAATCCAGCAGATGACGCAACGTTAAGAATATATCCTTTGTTAACACGGACAAAATCACGCAGGAAAAGCTTCATAAGGATATGAACAGCCCTTACGTTAACGTCCAGCATTTCCAGCTCCTTTTTCAGGCTCACCTTTACAAATTCGCCGTACATTCCGAAGCCTGCATTGTTTATCAGCACCTCAACATTATAGCTTCTTGCATATCTGTACAGCCTGCGGCATTCCTTTTCATCGGAAAGATCGGCGCTTACGGCAGTTGTTCTGTCATCGCCCAGCTCAATGCACATACGAAGCAGCTCTTCCTCGTTTCTTCCCGTAAGGATAATATGGTATCCCTTTCTGCTGAGGATCCTTGCGATATCTCTTCCTATGCCAGAGGTTGCGCCTGTGACTACGGCTGTTCTGCGGTTTGTTCTTATTTCATGGATAATGTTCATATAATGATTCCTTTCGGTTATGCCAAACGGACAGCTCCGTGAACGCAGCTGCCCGTTAATTTTTTTACTTCTTTGATCTTACAACAAGCAGAGTGATGCATACTGCAAGCGCAGCTGCAAGAACTGCTATAACTATAACAGCACCTGTGCCTACGCCCGAAGAGGAGTTGCTTTCGGAAGTGGAAACGGCTTCTGTTTCTTCGGCAGGCTCATCGGCATTTTCTGTCTCTGCCGATGTTTCGGCATTGGTTTCATCATTCTCGGCAGCAGTTTCTTCGGAGGTTATCTCCTCTGTCTCCGATACTGCGGGAGCCGCCGTCTCGGGAGCGATATATTCCTCGTTGAAGCCCTCGGCTGTGGATACAAAGTTGCTGCCCCAGCTGTCATAGCCCTCTGCATCATCGGCTGTGTGGATCGTTACGTTAAGATTCTGGAATACACTGCCGCCCTTTAATTCGGGAGCGTTATCGCCGTAAATATACACATCTTTCAGCTCGTGACAGTCGGCAAATGCACCGTCGCCGATAGATGTTACCTGCGGTCCGATATAAAATTCGGTGAAAACACACTTTGAGAAGCAGTATGCGGGTATCTCCGTAACGCCTGCGGGAAGTGTAAATTCTGCAAGGCTCTGACAGTCCCTGAATGCGCCTTCTCCTATATATGTTACCCCTGCGGGAACGGTAATATCCGTAAGAGCGATACATGAATCAAAGGCATAATCGCCTATTTCCGTTACAGATGAAGGCATACTTATCTTTACAAGCTTTTTATTATTATTGAATGCGCTGTTTCCGATCTTCTGTGTATTGGAAGGCAGGCTAAGATATGTAAGCTGATTTCTTGCGGGAAGAGCATTTTCGGGAATGATTCCGTTTTCCGTCTCACAGCCTGCAAGCTCGATATATTCAAGATTTGGCAGATTGCAGAGCGCACTGTAATCGGAAGCATTCATAGTTCCGCCGCTGACAGACACACGCTTGATGTTGTTCTGGTCAACTCCGTCCATTGTCTTTGTCAGAGCGGAAGAAAGATCTCCTGTTTTGAATTCGGTGACGGTCACATCACCCTCCGCCCCCTCTGCGTAAGCCTGATTCATAACAGGCAGCATTACAAACGAAAGTATCATGACTATTGCCATGATGAGCATGACAACTCTTATCCACATTTTCTTCTGTGAACCGTCGGAATAGGTTTTCCTGACAGGCTTGGCGGTATTTTCGGCAGCCTCGGTCACAGCAGCCTTATTAACGTTGTTTGAGGGATTTTTCTTAACATTGTTTTTCTTCTTTTTGCTCTTGCTCATGTTCGGTTCATTCCTTTCAGATCAGTCAGTATTTATACCGTTAACTATTGTAACACCGCTTGGTGAAAAGCGGAAAATATCCGTTGTAAGGGGTTCATCTGCCCACTTGTTGTCTCTGACAACTGCCGCAGCCAGACTTTCCAGCATACTTTTTCCGCCGTCACCCACCGCAAGCATACTTTCCCTTGACGGTGCCGCCGCATAGAATATATCTCCCAGCTTTTCCGAAATAAAATCATGAAAATCGGTACACAGCATCATTGATACTGTCAGCGGATCACCCTTTGATTCATATTCATAAACGGTAATGCCGTTTTCAAGCTGCGAGCAGTTATATTCGGTTTTGGCGAAGATCCTGCCCATGTTTCTGTCCGCCACCGAGAAAAGCACTTCCTTGGGAACAGCCCAGCGTTTGAGAACAGCTTCGTCCAGCATGGTTATATCATATCCGTCGCTTGTATAGCAGACGGCTTTTTTCAGCGAGCCTGCAAAATCGCCTGTTATCATTCCCCTGCGGACTTCGTTTTCATTGACTGCGATAAGCCGCAGGAATGCCTGTGCATTCGTGAACGAAACAAGACGCTTTTCGAGGTCCAGCTGCCGCAGGATTTTTTCGGCAAAAATATCGGCAGTTTCCTGAGAACGTGTCCTTGCAAACTCACGTCTGACCTCTGTTGTATCAACAGATACGGAAATTGCTTCTTTCGAGAACACATATTCGTTTTCGCCTGTTTTTTCCGCTATCTTTATATCATAATGCTTGGCAGCCGATCTGAGCGCACGTTCAAATCTGTCCGCTCCGAACCAGTCAAACATAAAGTCACCTCCGCAAATTAATAAAATAATTATAACACATAATTTCGTAAAAGTACATAGATTTTCAAAAATTATTTTCCGTTGGAGGCTCTTGTTTTGACTATGCTTCCGCCGCCCACCACTCTTGTTATCTCAAAGCCTGTGGGAAGTGATGAAAGGCTGCTGACATGGGAAATTATGCCTATCTTTTTGCCGCTGCCGAATACCGCCAGAACTTCAAGTATCTCTTTCAGAGCGTCATCGTCCAGCGTACCGAAGCCCTCGTCAATGAACAGCGAGTTGACCTCTATACCGCCGTTCCTGTTCCGCACGGAAGATGCGATCGCCAGCCCAAGAATGACCGACATAACAAATTTTTCGCCGCCCGAAAGCATTTTTACGGAATATTTTGCTCCCGAGGAATCCACTGAGCGGTTTATTACATTTATGTCAAGCCCAGCCTTTGTGTTTCCTGCCGCTTCATTGTCCTTGTAAAGCCTGTAATTTGAATCAAGCACACGTTCAAGCATAACATTTGCCTGCGCAAGAACATTGTCAAGCATTATTCCGAGGACATACCGAGGGAATGACATTCTTGTGGTTCCCGCTTTTCTGCCTGCCATTTTCTCGCAGAAATCCCTGTGCCTTGAAGCGGTCTCTATTGCTTTGTCATAAGCCGCCGATTCTGTGTTGTAATCATCGGAAGCCTTTTTCAGACGGTTTATCCTGTCGGACTCCTTTTCGTATATCACATTAAGCCTGCCGTATTCCTCGGCTTTTTCGCTTTTTCGCTTTTCATATTCAGCCATATCGGGACAGGTCTTTTCCAATAGCAGCTCACGCTGTACTGCGGTTTCGGCGGTGAGATTTTTCACATTGGCATCGTATTCGGAGCATATCCTGCGAAGCCCGTCCACAGCTGCTATCCCCTTTTCATCGGGAATGAACCTTTCTGCTCCCAAGGTTATATTTTCATCGGAAAGCTTCTGTTCAAGCGTACTGCGCAGCTCGGAATATTTTTTCTCAGCATCGGAAAACTCATTCTCCGCATTGGCAAGATTGACTTTTGCGGCAGTGAGCCTTTCGGCAGAGCTTTTAAGATTTTTCTCCAAGCTGTCCGTCAGTATATCATATTCTTCAAAAACAGCCTTTTCCGCATCGGCGGCTTTTTTCAGCGCAGCTGCATCTGCGATACCCTCACGCATACTGTTTTTCAGCAGTCTGTATTCGGAAAGCAGCTCGTTCAGCTTATCATTTGCATCACGCTCTTCCGCAGAGGACTTTTCATAACCGCTTTCGGCTTCGGAAAGCTCACTGCGCAGTGCGGAAAGCCTGCTGCGGATATCACCGCATTCCTTTTCTGTTTTTTTAAGCGAAGCTATCTCTTCGGAGATGTGTGCATATTCTTCGGCAGTATAGCCGCTGCTCTTTATATCCTCACGGAGCTTTTCCATATCCTCGGCGTTTTTGTCCGCTGTGATCTTTAAAACATCGCGGCTGTGCGCCAGAACATTTGCGTTGCTTCTTGCTTTGTCGGCTTCATTTTTCAGCTTTTCAAGCTGCTCACGGGATATATGCCCCACTGTCTCTTCCGCAGGCTCGGGGTGATGTATGCTGCCGCAGACGGGGCATCTTTTTCCCTCGGAAAGCTCCGCCGCCAGCTCGGAGGCTATGCCTTTCAGATGAATGCCGAAGCAGCGGTCATATTCTGCCTGCAAATCCTCTGCAAGCTTTTCCGCCGCACTGCATTTTTTCTCGTAAACGGAAAGCTGATCCCTGTCCGTTTTATCCTTTGCCGAAAGTGCGGAAAGCATATCAGCCGATCTTCTGCCGTTTTCAAGGCGTGAAAGCTTCTCCATAAGCATGGTGATCTTCTCGGAAAAATTAATTCCCGAAAATTTTTGTGATTCGGCTTCAAGCTTTTCAGCCGCTTCTTTCAGCTCGGAACGCTTTCTGCTGTATTTTTCAAGCCTTGCTTTTGCCGCTGTATGCTCATTCCTTGCAGCCGTACCCTTTTCGGTAAGCTCCGCTACCCTGCCGTAGATATCCTCCAGACGTATAAGCTCATTGTATTCCGAACGTGCCTTTTCAGCACGAACGGAATCCTTTTTATGCTCTTCCGCCTGTTTTTCGGCAGTTGCATAGCTTTTCTCAGCAGTGATGATATCCTGCTTTGCGGATTCAAGCTTAGTCTTTCTTGCTTCAAGTGCGGCTTCCCCACTCTTGTATGCCTTATATTCGGGCAGAACATTTTTCTGCGCCTCAATATCCTCAAGATATGCTTTCTTTTCCGCAAATTCATCTGCTCTGTTTTTCAGCTCGGAAAGCTTTTGTTCGTCCTCATAAAGCTTTTGGAACTTGGCGAAAAGCTCATTTGCTTCTTTTTCCAGCCTTTCGGCTTCCGCAGCTTCGGCGGCAGCCTTTTCAAGAGCCTTTCCGCTTTCGGCATGACCCGATTCCAGCGCCGACAATTCCTCACGGAGAGCTTCTATTGTTTCAAAATCGGGACTGTAAAATCTTGCAAGCCCGACCCTTACGGCTTCAAGCTTTTTATCCTCCGCATTACAGTTTTCCATGAGCTTGTCCGTTATTTCGGTAAGCTTTTCTGTACCGAAAAGCTCCGTGAAGAGCTGTTCCTTTTCTCCCGAACCGCTTGTAAGCAGCTTCTCGATCTTTCCCTGCGGAAGAACAACGATCTGGCAGAACTGCTCATAGCTCATGTGAAGCAGCTCCTCCGCAAGACGGTTCACCTCGGTAATATTATTTTTTGCATTTATCTGAATGCGCTCTTCTGTAACATCAAATGCGGAGGCATTCTGTACAAGCTCTCCCGTATCTTCATTGTCTGCCGAACCTTTTTGCTTTCTGTATCTATCATAGCGGCAAAACTCATACATCTTTCCCGCAGCCTCAAAAACAAACTCTACAGTCATAACACGGTCTTTTCCGTGGAGACATCTTGACATAAGTCCCGTGCGCTCACCCGAGCTTCTTCCGTAAAGAGCATAGGTCATTGCATCAAGGATAAGGGACTTGCCTGCACCTGTGCTGCCGTCGATAAGAAATATGCCGTCAACACGGTCAAAATCTATAACTGTTTTTTGCAGATAGCTTCCGAAGCCCTGCATTGTAAGCTTATGTGGTATCATTTATCCGCACCGTCCTTTATACAGCCTGAATGCTTTCATCTTCAAGCGCCTTTTCGGCTTCTTTGAGCCAGCTGCGCATATCGTTGTTCATTTCCTCGCTCCAGAATTCACGCATATATTTTTCGGCAAGAGCGCCGACATCAAGCTCGGCTATTTCCTCGGCGGTTATATCCGTGGGACTTGCTTCTGCGGTATATATATCCGCCGTGCTTATCTGCATAACATTTGCATAAAGCTCACGCAGACGTCCGCCGGTCACACCGCTGCTGTCATCGGTAAGCTCCAGCCGCACCCAGTCATCGTCTCCGTACTCGGACGCTCTGAATTTCAGCTCCTCATAAGTCCCTTTGACAATGCGGAATTTAAGCAGCTCTTTTGCTTCAACAGTTCCATAGCTGCGGCTCTCGGTATCGTATATCGTAAAGGATTTTGTCTGCTCTGCTTCGGAAAAGCTGTATTTCATCGGGGTGCCGCAGTACCTTATTATTGTATTTTCATCGGAGCATTTTATTGTCTGGGGCTTGTGGATATGACCAAGTGCGGCATATGAAAATCCCCTGAAAACATCGGGAGAAATTGCATTCACCGCTCCTGCGGAGGCGTCCGCTTCGGAAAAAATGATCTCGGCGGAGCTTTCACTTTTTGAAGGAACTCCCCCTGCCGCAAAGCAGTGCGCCATAACGATATTGCACCGTGAGCTGTCCATTTTGCTGCGAATAACATTCAGCAGTTCATCATATGCTTCGGTAAGCGATCCGAACTTCTTTCCGCAGAATGCCTCGGCATGACCACGCTCAAAAAACGGCAGCATATATATATCCGCATTTCCAACCGAAACGGGAACATCAAAATTATTAAGGCTGCCCCTGATAGTAAGGCCGCAGCTTTCAAGTATATCGGAGCAGACTGTAAGCCTTTCGGCTCCGTCATGATTTCCCGAGATAACGCACACGGGGACCCTGCATTCAAGGATAAGAAGCTTAGTAAGACTGTCCCACAGCACCGCAGCGGAGGCGGTGGCTGTTGTGGTATCATAAATATCTCCCGAAATAAGCACAGCTCCGATGTTGTATTTTTTTACTGTTTCGGCTATCAGCAGGCACAGCTCCTGCTGTTTGGAAAAAATATCTCTTTTGAATGGACTTTTTCCAAGGTGAAGGTCGGAAATATGAAGAATTTTCATTTTTGATATCCTTTCAGACTCACGTTAAAGTTATCACTGGGTAATTAGCATACGCTTTAAAATTTTACTGTAATTTCAGCATCAATATATATTGCGTTCACAAATATTTGATATATTTTTGATTTAAATAACATTGGGGGAATGACTATGATAAAGCTTATTGTCCGCACATTTATAAAGGACAGCGAAAATATATCCGATAAAACAGTCCGTGAAAAATACGGCATTCTCGGCGGTGTTCTGGGAATAATCTGCAACGTTGTCCTGTTTGTAACAAAGCTTGTTGCGGGAACAATGATGAACAGTATCGCCGTTACTTCCGACGCCGTGAACAATCTCTCGGATACGGGGTCATCGCTGATAACGGTGGTAGGCTCACGGATATCCTCAAAAAATCCCGACCGTGAGCACCCTTTCGGTCACGGAAGAGCCGAATATATTGCCGCACTTATCGTTTCGTTTATCATTGAAATAGTGGGCTTTGAGCTGCTGAAAAGCTCATTCGGAAAGATACTTTCTCCCGAAGCAACGGTCATCAGTCCTGTGATAATCGGCATACTTATATTTTCCGTGCTGCTAAAATTATGGATGTTCAGCTACAACCGCTATCTTGGAAAGCTTATTGATTCGGAAGTGCTTAAAGCGGCAGCTTCCGACAGTTTAAGTGACGTTTTCGCCACATCGGCAGTTATAGTTTCCGCTGCCGTGGGACATTTTACAAATCTCCCGATAGACGGCTTTGCGGGACTTATCGTTTCGGCAATGATAATGTATACGGGATTCGGTGTGGCACGCTCCACCGTTGACCGTCTTATGGGCGCTGCTCCCGATAAAAAGCTTGTGGATAAGATCGAGCAAATGATTACCGAAAGCAGCGGAATAATCGGCGTTCATGATATTATCGTCCATGATTACGGTCCCGGAAGAATAATGGCGTCCGCACACGCAGAAGTCCCCGAAAACAGCGGACTTGTCGAGGTACATAATGTTATCGACAGCACCGAGGAGCGCATTTTCAACGAGCTTGGCGTTTCGATAGTTCTCCATATCGATCCGACCGCAGCGGGAAGCGAACGCTACGAAAGCTACAAGACCGTTATCACGGATATCGTTTCCGACGCCGACAGCAGCTATTCGATACATGATTTCCGCTTCTGCGACGATAAAAGCAGAACACGGCTGTTCTTCGATCTTGCCGTCCCCTGTGAGATATCCGAAAAAAAGCGTACCGATGATATCAAAACTATCCGTGATAAAATTTCTGCGGCATTCCCAGAAACGGAATCCGTTATCAAGATCGATACGGTTTAAAAATTATAATAATTGGCGTGTGCGGATATATGATCTGCACACGCCTTTTTTTACTGCATTGCAAAAATTATTTCTGTATCTCGCCGTGAGAAAGGGCGGTAAGATATGCATTTATAAAGCCGTCGATATCTCCGTCCATTACGGCGTTGATATTGCCGTTTTCAAAGCCTGTGCGGTGATCCTTAGCCAGTGTATAGGGCATGAATACATAGGAACGTATCTGTGCGCCCCATGCGATCTCCTTCTGAACGCCCTTGATATCCTCGATCTTGTCAAGATGCTCGCGCTCCTTGATCTCAACCAGCTTGGAAATAAGCATCTTCATAGCGTAATCCTTGTTCTGATACTGGCTTCTCTGAGTCTGGCAGGAAACAACTATTCCGGTAGGCTTATGGGTAAGTCTTACTGCGGAAGAGGTCTTGTTGACCTTCTGTCCGCCTGCGCCGCTGGCACGGTAGAAGTCGATCTCCAGATCCTCGGGACGTATCTCGATATTAAGGTCAGCATCGCCCATTTCAGGCATAACTTCCAGTGAAGCAAAGGAAGTGTGACGTCTTCCCGAAGAGTCAAAGGGAGAGATTCTTACAAGACGGTGAACGCCAGCCTCGGATTTAAGGAAGCCGTAAGCATTCTCGCCCTCAACAAGTATCGAAGCGGATTTAAGACCTGCTTCTTCACCGTCAAGATAATCAAGAGTTGTCACCTTGTAATCATGACGCTCGCCCCAGCGGTTGTACATTCTGAAAAGCATCTCCGCCCAGTCCTGAGCCTCTGTTCCGCCTGCTCCCGCATGGAAAGTAAGGATAGCATTCTTGCTGTCGTACTCTCCCGTAAGAAGTGTTGTAAGACGGATAGTCTGCAATTCGGACTTGAACTTTTCCGCTTCGCCCCTGATCTCATTGACGGTAGCTTCGTCCTCGTCCTCGCCTGCCTCAACGGTAAGCTCGATCATTGTGATAGTATCTTCAAGCAGAGTATTCAGCTTGTTGTAATTTGCTATCTTGGCTTCGTCCTGCTTGATCTTCTGCATTGTTTTCTGAGAATTTTCAAGATCGTCCCAGAAACCGTCGGCAGCGGACTTTTCCTGAAGCTCCTTTATTTCGTTCTGAGCCTTTTCAATATCGAGAATAACATAAAGCTGCGCCATATCCTTGCGGTAGCCTTCAAGTTCAACTCTGAGTTCATCAAGTATAAGCATATTAATATGCTCCTTTCATCTTATTTATAAAATCTAAAAGCGGTTTTCTGACCGGAGGATTGAGAGGATATTTTTCCACTTCATTTATCGGAACAAATTTCAGCTCGGCGGATTCGCCGTCAACGGCTTCCAATTCCCCCGAAAAGCTGCGGCAGACGTAAACTATGTCCACCGTCCACACCTCATCGCCGTTGGGATAGATAAAATGCTGTTCCTCGCCCGAATATACGCCGAAAAGCTCAAGCTCATGCGCTTCAAGCCCCGATTCCTCCGCAAGCTCCCTTGCGGCTGCCTGCTCCGCAGTTTCAAAAAGCTCCAGCGCACCGCCGCAGTAGCCCCAAAGACCGTTATCCGATCTTTTCTGGAGCAGAACCTCGTTGTCGGAATTAACTGCGATAACGCTTGCGCAGGTATGCACCAGCGGCGCATGACCGACGTATTTTCTGAGATCGCTTATATATCCCATGTTATAATCCGTCCTCCGTGATATATTTTGCATAAGTTATTCTGTCAGAAAACATTTTCAGATCTCCATTCTTATCATTTGCCCAATGCAACGTAGTCGGTAAGCTTGTGCTTTGATTTAAGGAATGTCTGCTCGCTGTAAAGACCCTGATAGCCCGAAAGCATATAGCTTATTCCGATAGCCGCCGCATAGTAGATAACTCCCTCGCCGCCGAAAAGCTCAACTCCGATGATTATTGAAGCAAGCGGACAGTTGGTGACGCCGCAGAATACGGAAAGCAGACCCACTGCCGCCGCAAAGGACGGGTCAAGTCCCAGCAGAGGTGCAACTGCACAGCCGAATGTGGAGCCTACAAAGAATGACGGAACGATCTCGCCGCCCTTGAAGCCTGCTCCGAGGGTTATTGCCGTGAGCAGCAGCTTTATAAGGAACGCTGCGGGGAATGCCTCGCCGCCGAACGCACGCTCGATAACATCGGCTCCCGCTCCGTTATAATCGTATGTGCCGAGGAGCAGCGTAAGAACGATAACTATTGCTCCGCCTGCAAGTACACGAAGATACGGGTTCTTTATGTATTTTTTGTACACGTTTCCCGCAAGATGCATAGCCTCGCAGAAAATTATGCTTACAACTGCGCAAAGTATTCCGAGCAGAATAACTTTAAGCAGTGTAAAAGCTGCGCCTGCTCCGAATTCGGGAACGATCACCGTTCCGAAAGACGTTGGGGAAACTCCCATTGCGGACGCAACAACAGCTGCCGTCGCCGATGCTATCATGCAGGGCACGATAGCGGTGTACTGCGCCACGCCTACGATCGTTACTTCCATGGCAAAAACAGCCGATGCCACGGGTGTTCCGAACAGTGCGGAAAATCCAGCTGCCATGCCGCACATTGCCAGCACGGAGCAGTCATGCCTGTCCAGCTTCAGAAGCTTTCCGAAAGGCGATGCAAGGCTTGCGCCCATCTGAAGAGCAGCGCCCTCACGGCCTGCACTTCCTCCGAAAAGATGCGTCAGGAATGTTGCCGCAAATATCAGCGGAGCAAGCTTCAGCGATACTGCCTTTTCTCCCCTTGCTTCCATTATAACGGCGTTTGTTCCTCTGTCATCAGCCATGCCTGCGATATGATAAAGAAACACTATCAGCAGACCTGCTATCGGCAGACCGAACATTATGTACCAATGCGCCTTTCTGAATGTTGTGGCAAAATCGAGAGCATGATGAAACAATGCTCCGAATACTCCCACAACCGCTCCTACCGCCGCAGCGATAAGGAACCATTTTACAAATCCGAGATAAAGCTGCTTATATCCGTTTTCGGAGACAGCCTTACCTTTAGTTTTTTCTGCTTTTTCTTCTGCGGCTTTCACAATCTCCGCAGCTTCTGTCTTTTCCTCTGCGGACTTCACAATTTCCGCAGGCATTGATGCCGCTGTCTTTGACGAATTACTCTTTTTCCCTTTTTTTCTCTTAGACATTTTACGATGACTCAGCCTTTCCTTAATGTATCATCAGCAGGACTTCACGGAGCAGCTTGCAGGCAAGCGCTGTGGAACGTCCGCTCTGATCGTAATGAGGCGAAAGCTCGTTAAGGTCGATACCGACAAGATCAAGCTGAGATAATTTCAGCAGTGCTTCAAGCAGCTGATTGAATGAAGCTCCGCCTGCTTCGGGAGTTCCCGTTCCGGGAAAATCCGCAGGATCAAGCACATCAAGGTCAACGGTAAGATATACCTTTTTGCCTTTAAGCGCCTTTACAGCCTCATCAATGCCGTTAAGATTCAGCTTATTCATTACGGTATGCTCACGGGCAAATTCAAATTCGGTGCGTTCTCCGCTTCTGATACCGAACTGATAGATATGTCCGTCGCCTACAAGCTCCCAGCAGCGGCGCATCACACAAGCGTGTGAAAGCTCCTGTCCAAGATAGTCGCTGCGCAGGTCTGCGTGTGCGTCAAACTGAATGATATACAGGTCGTCATATTTTTTACGGACGGCTCTCACCGCTCCGAGTGTCACAAGATGCTCTCCGCCCAGCATAACAGGCAGCTTTCCGTCGGAAAGGATCTGTGCCGTGCGCTCCTCAATATCGGAAAGCGCTCTTTCGGGTGAACCGAAGCAAAGCTCGATATCTCCCGAATCAAAGATATCATAATCAGTGATATCCTTGTCCTGATAGGGCGAATATGTCTCGATACCGAAGCTTTCACGTCGAATGGCACTGCTGCCGAAACGTGTTCCGGGACGGTATGAGGTGGTGCTGTCAAAGGGTGCTCCGAAAATGACCGTATCGGAGCTTTCATAATCCGCTTCGCAGCCTATAAATACATTTTTTTCGTTTTCCATAAATGCTCCTATAATAATTTATCAGCAGCTTTCAAGCAGCTCCTTAACATAGTTGGGGAGCGCAAAGCAGCCCTTATGGATATCGGTATTGTAATATCTTGTTTTTATGCCGAGGGCATTCCACCTGTCCGCATCTGCCTTTAACGGGTCAGTTGTCTTTGCGGCAAAGCCGAAAAGCCAGTGTCCCGAGGGATATGTGGGAATATGGAACTGATAAACACGGCATATGGGGAAAAACTCCTTAATGCGCTTGTGGGCACGCTGCATAGCCTTTGCGTCCTCCGCATAATAGGGCGATTCATGCTGATTTACAAGAATGCCGTTTTCGGTAAGCGCATTACAGCAGTTGCCGTAAAATTCGCTTGTGAAAAGACCTTCTCCGGGACCGAAGGGGTCTGTGCTGTCAACGATGATAAGATCGTAGCAGTTTTCCTTTGTGCGGACGTATTTTAGTCCGTCCTCAACATGAATATGGACTCTGGGATCGCCCAGCTTGCAAGCCGTTGACGGGATAAATTCACGGCATACGTCGATAACTCTGCCATCGATCTCCGCCATATCTATATTTTCGATAGAATCATATTTTGTAAGCTCACGGACGGTTCCGCCGTCGCCTGCTCCGATAACAAGTACATTTTTTATATCGGGATTGCTTGCCATAGGAACATGGACTATCATCTCGTGATACATGAATTCGTCCTTCTCGGTAAGCATCATAAGCCCGTCAAGAGTGAGAAAACGTCCGAATTCGGGGCTTTCAAAAACGTCTATCCTCTGATATTCGCTTTGCTCAGAATGAAGATGCTTATCAACTCTGATGGACATTTTAGCGTCCTCTGAATGAAACTCGGTAAACCATAATTCCATAAATATGACAATTCCTTTCTATTTGCAGGTACAATCAGTCAATGACCTTTATGTATTCGATATTCATATCCTCCGTACCCGACATTGAACAGCCTCTCTCCTTGCAGTAGCCGATATACGTGATGATCTCTGAGGTGATAAGCTCGCCGGGGGCGATTATCGGTATTCCTGGAGGATAGCACATAACGAACTCACCGCTTACCCTGCCTGCGCTTTCGGCTATGGGGATACTTGTCTGATCGCTGTAAAAAGCGTCATGGGGCGACATCTTCACGATAGGATTGATATATTCGTGATCGAACATTCCTGCCTTGTCACGGCTGAATCTGCGCTTTATCTCGGACAGAGCCGATACAAGCCGCTCGATATCCTTCCACTGATCTCCTGCCGTGATTATCGCAAGGATATTTCCGATATCGCCGAACTCGATCTGGATATCGTAATTGTCACGGAGATGATCGTATACCTCGATGCCTGCAAGACCGATATCCCTTGTGAATACGGAAAGCTTCGTGCGGTCAAAGGCATAGAAATCATCACCGTTGCAAAGCTCGTCCGCATATGCGTAATATCCGCCGATCTTGTTTATCTCCTCACGGGCATACTCAACGGAATCCACCATTTTGCGGCACATATCCTTTCCCCTGACAGCAAGGTTCCTTCGTGAGATATCAAGAGATGTCATGAGCAGATAGGAAGCACTGGTGGTCTGGGTGAGATTTATCACGGCACGGACACGTCCGATGCTTACCTTTGAGCATTCTCCCATAAGCAGAAATGCGCTCTGGGTAAGAGAACCGCCTGTTTTATGCATTGACACAGCGGCAAAATCCGCTCCTGCCGCCATTGCCGAAACAGGCATATTTTCACCAAAGTAAAGATGCGTTCCGTGAGCCTCGTCCGCCAGCACAGCCATGCCATGCTCATGCGCCAGCTTCACGATAGCACGTATATCGGAGCATATGCCGTAATACGTAGGATTGTTCACCATTACAGCCTTTGCGTCGGGATTTTCAAGGATAGCCTTTTCAACAGATGAGGGGCTCATTCCCAGCGCTATTCCGAGACGTGAATTAACGCCCGGGTCAACGTAAACAGGGATTATACCGCTGACGATAAGCGCATTGATTGCGCTTCTGTGAACGTTTCGGGGCATGATGATCTTGTCCCCCGCTTTACAGACTGACATTATCATTGCCTGAACTGCCGATGAAGCGCCGTTTATCATGAAAAAGCAGTGCTTTGCGCCGAAAGCCTCCGCCGCCAGCTGCTCTGCGTCCTTTATAACGGAAACAGGGTGGATAAGATTATCCAGCGGCTTCATGGAATTTACATCGACCTCCATGCAGGTCTTTCCGAGAAAAGCCGTAAGCTCGGGATTGCCCTTGCCGTGCTTATGCCCGGGAACATCAAAGGGAACGATACGTTCCTCACGGTATTTCAGAAGTGCTTCATAGATCGGAGCATTTTCCTGTGTCATTTCAACTTCACCAACCCTTACAAATCCAAAATACAGCCGTCAGAAAATATTCTGTCCGCTGAATATCTCTATCATTTCCCGTCTTAAAAGATCGTTTATTTCGAGTCTGCGCTTGGGAGCAAGCTCATAAGTGTCGGTATTGAAAAGATAATTCTGGAGAACGATCTCCTTTATCATCATTTTTGTATGGAATATATTTGACTGATAAACATTTACGTCGATAGCGTCATAACGCTCCAGCGTTGATTTTGATATATAATCCTGAATAGATGTGATATCGTGATCGATAAAAAGCTTCTTGCCCTTTTCGTCACGGGTAAAGCCTCTTACACGGTAATCAATGGTGATAATATCCGAATCGAAGCTGCCGATAAGATAATCAAGACATTTAAGGGGCGTGATCTTTCCGCAGGTTGAAACATCAAGATCGACGCGGAAGGTCGTAATGGCATTATCGGGGTGAAATTCGGGATATGTGTGTACGGTCAGGTGGCTCTTGTCCAGATGACCGGCAATGCTCTGCTTGTCTATAACAGGCTTTGATATCTGTTTGCCTTCCTCGGGAACTATCCGCATATTGCAGGATTCATCGATATCATCGTTATCAAGATGCTCCTCCGAAATAAGCACCGTCACCGAAGCTCCCTGAGGCTCATAATCCTGCTTGGAGATATTCAGCACATGAGCGCCTATCATTTCCGTAACATCGCAGAGTATCTTGGTAAGACGGTCGGAATTATACTGCTCGTCGATATACTTTATATAGTCCTTCTGTTCTCTCGGACTTTTCGCATAGCAGATATCATAAATATTAAAACTGAGAGTTTTGGTCAGGTTATTAAAACCGTAAAGCCTGATCTTGTCGTTCAACCCTATCATCACGTTCCTTTCAAGCACAGCAAGCCGCCGCAGCCCATAACTTTTTGGCTGACAGCAGAAATATACATCTTAAATAATACGATAATATGCAAAAAAAGTCAAGGGTTTTCGGAAATTTTCGGCTTAAAATGCCTTCTGCTCACCCATGTATTTTTATTTTGGGCAAAAATTTGTAAAAACGCCGTAAAACTTAATAAATACTATTGCTATTTTCAAAAAAATATTGTATAATAATATAAATTATACTGTTTTTCGGCAGTATCCGATACGATAATTTGAGACGCACTAACAAAGGAAGATGATCTATGCTGGAAAGAGCTATCACAGAACCAAATGAACATACCGACTATAAGGAGCTTACAAAGCTTCTTCAGACAAGCTTTACACAGCTCCAGCTTGAGCTGAGAGAAAAAAAGCTTCCCGTTATAATAGTTTTTGAGGGCTGGGGCGCTTCGGGCAAAGGAACGCTTATCGCAGATATCATAAAAATGCTTGACCCCCGCTTCTTCAAGGTGCATTCCACAGCCGCCGCTTCCCAGACCGAGCGCCGCTATCCCATTATGAAGCGCTTCTGGGAGGGTCTGCCCGAATACGGTAAAATGTCCGTTATGGACAGAAGCTGGTATCAGGAGCTGGCTATCGCAAAGCTTGAAGAGGATATCTCCGACGAGGAATACGCAAGACGTATCCGTGAGGTAAATACATTTGAGAGACAGCTCACCGATGACGGCTATCTTATCGTAAAATTCTTCCTGCACATCTCCCGCCGTGAGCAGAAGCGCCGCTTCATCAAGCTGAAAGAGGACAGCGCCACAAAATGGCGTGTTACCGACACCGACAAAATGCGCAACAAGAATTATGACACCTACTACAAGCAGTTCGATGATATGCTTGAACAAACAAACACGCCCTATTGCAGCTGGAAAATAATCGAAACCACCGACAAGCAGTTCACACGCTTCCAGCTTTTCAATATTCTTGTGAGCCAGATCACAAATGCTCTCAATACACAGCATGAATATCCCCTGCCGCAGAATCCTGCGGCTATATTCCCCATGAGAAAAACTCCCCTGCTGGAGGACATCAGCTTTGACGGAAAGGTCATGCGCCCCAATAAATATGCGGACGAGATCAAGCGATGTCAGAAAGAGCTTGCCCGTCTCCACGGAAAGATATACAAGAAAAAGATACCCGCTGTCATCGTATTTGAGGGCTGGGACGCCGCAGGCAAGGGCGGTGCGATAAAGCGTGTGGGAACAGCTCTTGACCCCAGAGGCTATGAAGCAGTGCCGATAGCCGCACCCGAAAAATATGAGCTTAATCGTCATTACCTCTGGCGGTTCTGGCGCAAGCTGCCCAAAACAGGTCATATCACGATATTTGACCGTTCATGGTACGGCCGTGTCATGGTTGAACGGATAGAAAAGTTCACTCCCGAACAGCGCTGCGCAATGGCTTACCGTGAGATAGATGAATTCGAGCGTGAGCTTACCGAAGCAGGCATCGTCGTTATAAAATTCTGGATACACATTACAAAGGACGAGCAGCTGAAACGCTTTGAGGAACGTCAGAATACACCCGAAAAACAGTGGAAGATCACCGATGAGGACTGGCGCAACCGTGAAAAGTGGGATCAGTATGAGATCGCCGTAAATGAAATGCTGCAAAAAACATCAACGGATTTTGCTCCGTGGAACATCATTGAGGGAAATGACAAGCTCTATGCACGCATTAAGGTGATGAACACTATCATCGACAGGCTGGAGCAGGCGCTCAAGGATAAGAAAAAGTCGGAAGACTGATATTATAAAAACGGAGCTGTCGGTTTGAAACGAACCGACAGCTCCGTTTTTATGCGTTTATCAGAAATGCCTTTGCTCCGTGTGACGGAAGTGACACTTCAAGATATCCGTCCGCAGATATTTTTTCGCCGCTCCAAAGCTCGGTGCAGCTTGTGCTTTCGTATATTTCAAGATCGGAAAGAGGGATTTTTACAGTGCCGCTTTCCGAGCCTGTATTGAAAACTGCGGCGTACATTCCGCCGTCGGCTTTGTGTGCCGCCCATAGGATATACTCGCTGCCGCCGATATTCCTGCGCCATACCTGATGCGAATGACGTGCCTTTTCGTGCATTTCAAGAATGCGCTCGTTTGTCAGAAGCGACATTGTGAAATCATCAAAGCCTGTCATTTCTCCGCCGATGAAAAGCGGCGAGCGGAAAATGCTCCAGAGCGTCAGCATTGTTATCTGCTCATCATGAGTAAATTCCGTTCTTATTGACTTGTCGTAGTCCTGCTTTATCGGTCCAATGGGAAGCATATCGGCATCGGGCCAGCTTCCGAAGCCTGTGTGGGTACACCACTTTTCAGCACGGAAAAACATATCGTAAAGCAGCTCCCAGTTATCCCAGAAATCATCGGTGATGCGCCACATATTGGATATCTGCTTGAAAAGCTCCGCCTTTTCCAAAGGTGCGGGTCCGGGAGAAAGACTCAGCACCATATCACGTCCGCAGCCGTGAAGTGCCTCGCTCAGCATTACAAGCTCCGCTTCCTCATGAGGCATCTCACGGGCGATATCATCGCACTTGATAAAATCAACGCCCCATGAAGCATACAGCCTGAAAATGCTGTCATAGTATTCCCGTGCGCCCTCCTTTTGAGGATCAACGCCGTACATATCGGTGTTCCATGCGCATATGCTGTTTGTTTTGGCGATCTGCCGTGCCGTTTTATCGGTGCCGAGTATAGGCGTGTTGCGGTGAACAGCCTGACGTGGGATACCGCGCATGATATGTATGCCGAATTTCAGTCCCAGAGAATGGACATACTCCGCCAGCTCGGAAAATCCCTTTCCGCCTGCGGACGAGGGAAACCTGTTTTCCGCAGGAATGAGCCGTGAGTATTCGTCCATGCACAGCTCGGTGAACGGATTGTATTCGTGTGTGACAGCCTTAGGCTCATACCACTGGATATCCACCACGATATATTCCCAGCCGTATTTTTTCAGATGCTTTGCCATAAACTCCGCATTGGCACGGACGATATCCTCCGTAACGGACGCTCCGTAGCAGTCCCAGCTGTTCCAGCCCATAGGCGCTTTTCTGTAATTATTCATAAAATGACCTCCGATGTATATTACTTTGATTTTAATACATTGTGCGCGCAAAAGCAAGAAATCTGTTGCGGTTTGCAGGACAAATATTATCATTGACGGAAAATACGGCTTTTTTGCAGGTCATTTCTTGACAAGAGACGGTATTGAGAGTATAATAAAAAGGTACATTCGGCACAAAACATTTTATATAAATTCGGAGGCACTGCAATGGACAAGCCATGGAAGAAAAATCTTATATCAATAACCCCATATGTTGCGGGCGAACAGCCAAAGCTCGCCGATGCGATAAAGCTCAATGCAAACGAGAACCCCTATCCACCGTCGCCAAAGGTGGCAGAGGCAATACATAATTTCGATGCATCGTCACTGAAAAAATATCCCGATGCAACAGCTTCGGGACTGCGAAGAAAAATAGCGGAGCATTTCGGGCTTACTCCCGACTGCGTTTTTGCGGGAAACGGCTCGGACGATGTTCTTGCACTCTCATTCCGTGCATTTTTCAATTCGGGAAAGCCTATTCTTTATCCCGATATCACCTATTCGTTCTATCCCGTTTGGTGCGATCTGCTGGATATTCCCTACGAGACTATCCCCGTGGACGATAATTTTAAAATTGATTCCGACGATTATTCCCGTCCCAACGGCGGCGTTGTTATTCCCAATCCCAATGCACCCACAAGCATCGGCGAGGGTCGTGAATTCGTTGAAAAGCTGCTTGAAGAAAACCGTGACGTTATCGTTATTATCGACGAGGCTTATGTGGATTTCAGCAATTACAGCGCAGTTGAGCTTATCAAAAAATATGACAATCTGCTTGTGGTACAGACCACATCAAAGTCACGTTCGCTGGCAGGCATGAGAGTGGGAATGGCAATTGGCAATCCCGAGCTTATCGCAGTGCTTGAAGCGGTAAAGGATTCATACAATTCCTATCCTCTTGACAGCGTTGCACAGGCGGCTGCCGAGGCATCATTTGACGATGATGAATATTTCCGCAGCACCGTTGAAAAGGTAAAGCTCACCCGTGACCGTTCAATACAGCGTCTTGAAAAGCTGGGCTTCACCTGCGCCAAAAGCGGAACGAACTTTATCTTCTGCACACACGAAAAATACAAGGCAAAGGAAATATTTGAGCATCTGAAAACAAAGGGCGTTTTCATTCGGTATTTCAAGCTCCCGAGGATAGACAATCATCTCCGCATAACAGTCGGAACAGATGCGGAAATGGACAGGCTTTTCACCGAGCTTGAAGCATTCATTAAATAAAAAGAACACCGCACAATGCCGTATTTGCGTGCTTTGTGCGGTGTTTTTGATTTTTACAACAGGGGTAATGACGGGTCGCCTTCCCGGATACGCATTGTGCGGCGGATCTCCTTGGGAATGACCACTCTGCCGAGATCGTCTATTCGTCTTACTATACCTGTTGCTTTCATGATTTACCTCCGAAATAAGGCAGGATATTTAATTTTCCGTCTGCCGAAAAAAGATATTTTTCTGCATCGGCGGAAAACAGCTCCGTGCCATAATTTTATATTTTTGTAATAATAGTTTTTGTGACGGCGGCAGTAATATACATGAAAGCTGACCTTTTTTTATTTTATAAAACAATAAAGATCGGTTCAAAATAAAACCGACCTTTTCGTAAAAATTTATTATTATATCTGTTCAAGCTGCGAAGCCAGTTCAAGCAGATTGCTCCGCCACTGCTCATACAGCTCCTCATTTTCCTCCCAAAGCTCTTTCAGCTCGGAATTATCCTCCGTCACCGCACGGACAGCAGCCGCACATTTTCCGCAAAGATATGTAAGATCTATCCCCTCAAATTTTTCACGGAGATTCGTTATTCCGTCGGGAATATATTCGCCCGAAAACTTTTCATCGTTTCCGTCCGAAAGATAATACACAACAGCAGCAGCCGTAAGACCGTACTGGGCAGTATCATATTCAATATAATCATCCGCAGCGTCAAGAAGTCCGTTGATAAAAGTCTCGGCAGCCTCGGCGATATTTTCACAGTCCTGAAGCTCGTCAAGAGCATCGCAGGAAGTATCGTCCTCAAAAATTCCGCAGCCCCATGCTCCCATTTGTTATCTCCTCCGTTCATTATCATCAAAAAAATTCGGCAGCACCGCATCGGATAAAATTACGGTACTGCCGATATTATATACTATTTATCACACTTTGTCAAATGCCTGTTTGAGATCTGCGATGATATCATCAATATTTTCAAGACCTACGGAAAGACGTATCATTCCGCCGTCGATACCTGCGGCAACAAGCTGCTCGTCCGATAACTGACGGTGTGTTGCGGAAGCCGGGTGAAGCACACAGGTTCGGATATCGGCAACATGAACTTCATTTGAAGCAAGCTCCAGCGAATCCATGAACTTTACAGCCGCAGGACGTCCGCCCTTTATGGAGAAAGAAATTACGCCGCTGGTTCCCTTGGGAAGATATT
Source organism: uncultured Oscillospiraceae bacterium (assembly GCA_934464775.1). Taxonomy (GTDB): domain Bacteria; phylum Bacillota; class Clostridia; order Oscillospirales; family Ruminococcaceae; genus RGIG4694. The sequence goes on along the minus strand of CAKSKG010000003.1, from coordinate 115,711 downwards.
TTTCCGCACGGTCATGATACTTGTCCGTGGGAAGTGCGGGATAGGATACGGAAAGCACCTTGTCCGACTTTGAGATGAACTCCGCTGCTTTAAGTGCATTGGAGCAGTAAACGGGCATACGTACAGCCAGTGTTTCCAGTCCGAGATTAAGCAGGAATGAAGAATGAGCCGCAGGATAGCAGCCGAAATCTCTCATAAGCTGCATTCTTGCCTTTGTGATATAAGGCACGGGATACTGCTTTGTGTAGACAGTTCCGTGATAGCTTTCGTCAGGCTCGGAAAGACAGGGGAACTTGCCGTTGTCCCAGTTGAATTTTCCGCTGTCAACGATAACGCCGCCTACCTGCACTGCATGACCGTCCATATACTTTGATGTGGAATGGATAACGATATCTGCGCCCCACTCGATAGGACGGCAGAGGAAAGGCGTTGCAAATGTATTGTCAACAATAAGAGGAACGCCATGCTCATGAGCGGCATTTGCCCACATTTCAATATCAAATACCGTAAGCGCAGGATTAGCGATAGTCTCACCGAAAACGCACTTTGTATTGGGCTTGAATGCAGCGTTAAGCTCCTCGGCAGATGCGTTTACGTCCACCCAGATGCACTCGATGCCCATTTTCTTGAGAGTATATCCGAAAAGATTGATAGTACCGCCGTAAATGGAAGATGAAGCAATAAAGCTGTCGCCTGCCTCACAGATATTGAGGATAGAAAGCAGCGATGCAGCCTGTCCGCTTGAAGTACACATTGCGGCAGCACCGCCCTCCAGAGCGGCGATCTTCTTTTCCACTGCGTCCGTTGTGGGATTCTCAAAGCGGGAGTAGATAAGGCTCAAAGTGGGGTCGTCAAAAACGTCCGCAACGGAATTTGTGGAGTCATAAACATATGTAGTGCTCTGGACGATAGGCATTACACGGGGTTCGCCGTTCTTGGGTGTATAGCCCGAATGAAGGCATTTTGTTTCGATTTTAGCGTTTGGCTTGATCTCTTTCATTAATATATGCATTCCTTTCGCAAGATTATTTTCCGAATCCTATTTTACACCTATTAAACAGCATTGTCAAGCATTTTATTTTACAACCATTTTGATAGGAATTGTAGATATATATAAAACGAATACGGTTAATCAACCAAATATCGGGATTTGTCTACCGACATTTCCCGTTTGATACTGTATAATTGTATTCAGAAAATAATTCATGAAAGGAACATCTCAAATATGCTTAATAATATCGGACTCAAAAATGTACACCTGCTTGCGGGACTTTTCCGCGAAAGAATGAGCGTAAACAGAAATTATCTCATGGAGCTTGATTCAAACTGCCTGCTCCAGAACTTCTATCTTGAAGCGGGAATAATCATTCCCGGACTTCAGGTAGTGGACGATCCCGCTTCGGCAAATCTCCACTGGGGCTGGGAAGCTCCTACCTGTCAGCTCAGAGGTCATTTCCTCGGTCACTGGCTCTCTGCCGCAGCAAAGCTTGTTGCTTCAGAAAATGACGCAGAGCTGAAAGTCAAGACCGAGCATATCATCTCCGAGCTTGCAAGATGCCAGCAGCTCAACGGCGGCAAATGGATAGGCTCTATCCCCGAAAAATATTTCACCATGATGGAAAAAAATCAGTATGTATGGTCCCCACAGTACACCATGCACAAGACTATAATGGGTCTTGCGGACGTTTATGAATTCATGGGAAACACACAGGCTCTCGAAATCGTGAACAACCTTGCGGACTGGTATATCGACTGGACGGAAAAGACAGCTCAGACAAATCCTTGGGCTGTATACAAGGGCGAAAACGGCGGTATGCTGGAGATCTGGGCAAGACTTTACGGTCTTACAAAGGACGAACGCTACAAGACTCTCGTTGACAGATACAAGGACGCAGGTCTTTTCAAGAACTTAAAGGACGGCAAGGACGATCTTACAAACTGCCACGCAAATGCAAGCATTCCCCTTTCTCACGGTGCCGCAAAGCTTTATGAGATAACAGGCGATGAGGACTGGAAGAATATCACAGAGCTTTTCTGGAAGTGCGCAGTAACAGACAGAGGAATGTATGCAACAAGCGGTCAGAATGCAGGCGAATTCTGGATCCCGCCCTATATGCAGGCGCAGTTCATGGGCGACAGAAATCAGGAATTCTGCACGGTTTATAATATGGTCCGCACGGCTTCTTATCTTTACAAGTGGACAGGCAATACCGAGTATGCCGACTACATCGAGCGCTGCCTTTACAACGGCTTCCTTGCACAGCAGAACCCCGATACGGGTATGCCCACATACTTCCTGCCCATGAATCCGGGCAGCAAAAAGAAGTGGGGCACAAAGACCCGTGACTTCTGGTGCTGCCACGGAACAATGGTTCAGGCACAGACGATCTATCCCGAGCTGATCTATTACACCGATGATTCTGCCGAAAAGCTTTTGGTAAGCCAGTATATCCCCTCCTCCGCAGATATGGAGATCGGCGGTCACAAGGTACATTTCGAGCAGTCCGCAGATATGAAGTATTATAACGATCAGGCATTTTTCGATGAAACGGACAGCAGCCAGATGTCCCGCTGGTCGCTCAAATTCAATGTAAAGTCCGACGGCGGAAAGTTTACAGTTGCATTCCGTGTTCCTGCATGGACAGACGGCACACCCACGGTAAAGCTCAACGGCGAGGACATCACTCCCGAGATCGTCGGCGGATATATCAGCATAACAAAGGATTGGTCGGACGATACTGTCAACATCTTCTTCCCCGACAAGATCGTTATGGAGCCTCTTCCCGATATGCCAGAAGCGGCAGCCGCAGTTGACGGACCTATCGTTCTTGCAGGTATCACTGATACAGATACGCTTGAAGGCGATTTCTCCGCACCCGAAACTATCTTTATGCCCCAGCAGGAGCATACATACAGCACATTCCCATGGCAGCAGACATCGTTCCGCACACGCAGACAGCCCAAAAACATTCTGTTCAGACCTCTTTACGAGATCAAAGACGAAGCATATACACTTTATTTTTCACAGAAATAATCAGCTGTTTATCAGCCTGCGGTGGAATGCATTTTTGTATTGAGTGGGAGTTATCCCCTCGTACTTCCTGAACATTTTCATAAAATATTTTTCATCATTGAAGCCGCTGGAATATGCGGCTTCTTTTATGCTCAGATTATTGTTTGCAAGAAGATTTTTCGCAACCTCTATCCTTGATCTTATAAGATAGCTTTTCAGTGAAAGCCCCGTTTCCTTTTTGAACAGCGAAGAAAGATACTCCGCATTGTAATGAAATTCATCGGCTATTTCATTCAGCGATATGCTGCGGTGACAATTTGATCTTATCCATTCGGAGGCATCGGACACCACAGGCGAGATATTTTCACTGTACTGACTTATTGTGTCAACAGCTTCCTGGGTAAGCTCCATTATCAGCAGGCTCACCGCATAGGAAAGTATCTTTTCCGAATATATATTCTCCTGACGGGAAAAATCAATAAGCTGACGAAAAAGCATACTCACACGCTGAAATGACGCCGATCTGCCGTATTCGGGCAGAAGATAGGAAAGCTTTCGGCTGCGTATCTCCTCTTCCGAAAAGCATTCCCAGTCGGAATCGGATTTGAAATGCACCCACAGATAGGACAGATTTCCCGATGATGGTTTTGTACCGAAATGTTCACCTCCGCTTTTCAGAAATATAAATTCGCCCTCGGAAACGGAATATTCCCTGCCCGATACGGTTATTTCAAGCGTTCCCTCCAGTACAAATATCAGCACATTGCTGTTGAGCACACGGCGGCAGTGAACGAATCCGTCCCTGCTCATAAGATTTCCGCAGGCAAAATATCTTAATGGCTCATCTGACGATGTTCCGTAATAATACATTTTATCAGCTCCGATCTTAAAGGCACTCTTATGCAGTGCCTTTTTCTTTATGTTATATCACACAAATCGGCTTCTGTCAACAAAATATGCGGTTTTATCCACCTGTAAGCAAAGAAATTGTCAATTGGTTGACAATTGCGAAAAAAGTGGTATAATAAAGTTAAGTATATTCCATTTTTTAAGGAGCGCATGAATATAATGACAGTCAAAGAAAAAACCGCTGCAATTCTTGAACAGAACAGAGGAAAATATATTTCGGGAGCCGATATTGCTTCGGAGCTTGGCGTTTCGAGAAATGCTGTCTGGAAAGCAATAAAGTCGCTTACCGCCGAGGGATTTCAGATAGATGCCGTTACCAACAAAGGATATTGCCTTGCAGAAGGCTCCGATGTGCTTTCCGAGCAGAGCGTGAAAAAATATCTTCCCGAGGAGTTATGGGAGCATCTTATCGTCCGCCATACCGTCACATCTACAAATACGCTTTTAAAGGAAATGGCTGCAAAGGGCGCACCAGAGGGCACTATCATGATAGCTGCGGAGCAGACCGCCGGAAAAGGAAGATTCGACAGAAAATTCGTTTCGGAAGTATGCGGAGTATATTTCAGCATTGTCCTCCGCCCCTCTATCCCCGCTTCGGAGGCGCTGATGATAACAACTGCCGCAGCCGCTGCCACCGCAGAGGCTGTTGAAGCCGTATCGGGCAGAAAAACGGGAATAAAATGGGTCAACGATGTTTTCATAGACGGAAAAAAGATATGCGGTATACTTACCGAAGCGGCTTTCGGAATGGAGGGCGGCGGACTTGATTATGCCGTGCTTGGCATCGGCATAAACGTTAAGGCTCCCGAGGGCGGCTTCAAGGGTGAGCTTGCAAATATTGCAGACGGTGTTTTCGGCGAGGACGAGGACGTTACCGATGCACGAAGCCGTATTGCGGCAGAGGTGATAAAGCGCTTCTTTGAATATTACAGGAATCTTGAAAGCAAATCCTATCTTGAAGATTACCGCAAGCGTTCAATAGTTATCGGAAAGGACGTTATCCTCATAAACGGCGGAACAACACAGGAGGCTCATGTAACAGGAATAGATGATGACTGCCGCCTGCTTGTGACTCTCCCCGACGGAACGGAAAAAGCCGTATCATCGGGCGAGATAAGTCTCAGACTGAAATAAGGAGAAGCCATGCACTATATTTATTGTCCGCAGTGCGGAAGAAAGCTTATCGCAAAAGCCGCAGGAGATGACGGAGATGTTCCGTTTTGCGACAGCTGCGGCACATATTGGTTCGATACATTTCCCTGCTGCACCATAACCTTGGTTGCAAATGAATACAATGAGATTGCACTGCTCCGTCAGGATTATATGTCCTCAAAGCACGCAAATTTTGTTTCGGGATATATCACTCCAAATGAGACTGCGGAGGAAAATGCTCTGCGTGAGGTAAAGGAAGAGCTTGGCATAACCGCCGAACGGCTTGAATACGCAGGAACATACTGGTATGATAAAAAAGGGCTGCTGATGCACGGATTCATTGCATTCGCAAAGAAATGCGACTTTACGCTTTCAGATGAAGTGGACTTTGCCGAATGGGTCGATGCCAAAGCTGCTCCCGAAAAAATTTTTCCCGATAAACCGGGCAATACCATGTTCCCCATATATAAAAAATATCTTGAAATAACGGGGCTTTCCGAATAAGATCATATTATACTTTTAATTTTACTTTCTTTATTTTTATAAGAGGTGCTGACATATGAATAAAATGCTTTTCGTTTTTAATCCGCGTTCGGGAAAAGGACAGATAGGACATCATCTGCTCCAAATAACCGATATATTCACAAAGGCAGGCTACGAGGTCACGGTTCACCCAACACAGGCACAGCTTGACGCATACAGATACATCATTGAACGTGAAAAGGACTTTGATGTTATCGTATGCAGCGGCGGCGACGGCACGCTGAACGAGGCTATCCGTGCATTCATGGAGCTTGGCTGCAAGAAAAATCTGGGCTATATCCCCGCAGGAACAATGAATGATTTTGCCTCAACTCTCGGAATACCGAAGGATATGCCAAAGGCTGCACAGACTATCGTTGAATCGCTGCCCGTTGCAGTGGATATAGGTTCCTTCGGTGATGAATATTTCACATATGTTGCGGCATTCGGAGTTTTCACATCGGTAAGCTACGGCACCGATCAGCAGCTGAAAAATTCCTTCGGCGTTCTTGCCTATGTTATCGGCGCTCTCAAAGCCCAGCAGGAAATAAATCAGACCTATCATCTTAAAGTGAAATATGACGATGTTGTTATCGAGGACGATTTTATTTTCGGAATGATAGCCAATTCAATGTCCGTAGGCGGAATAAAAGGTCTTGCGGGGACAGATGTATGGCTTGATGACGGCATATTCGAGGGACTTCTGATACGCCGTCCCAAAACCTTTATCGAGCTTCAGCAGATAATAAATTCACTTTTAAGGCATGATTTCTCATCGCCGTATATATACTATTTTAAATCAAATCATTTTGAGTTTGAGTCGCAAGAAGAAGTTGCATGGACTATTGACGGTGAGTTCGGCGGAAACCACAAAAATGTGACTATCGACAACCGACACTGCGCAGTAAATGTTTATTCGGGCAGGAACAGGGTCACAATAGAAACACCCGAAATATCCGAATAATACCCGAAAGGAATCTTTATTATGAATCCCGAAGAAAGAATAAAACAGCTCCGAGCCGAGCTTGAAAAGCACAATCACAGCTATTATGTTCTCGACGATCCCACTATCAGCGACTATGAATATGATATGATGATGCAGGAGCTGATAAAGCTGGAGGAAGAAAATCCCCAGTTTGCTGACCCCAATTCACCCTCCCAGCGTGTGGGCGGCGAAGCTCTCAATACATTTGAAAAGGTTACACATACTGTTCAGATGGGTTCTCTCCGTGATGTTTTTTCAACGGAGCAGGCTTCCGAATTTATCACGGACTGTCTGAAAGAGCTGAACGATGCCGAATTTGTTGTCGAGCCGAAAATAGACGGTCTTTCCGTTTCACTTGAATACCGAAACGGCGAGTTTGTCCGCGGCTCAACAAGAGGCGACGGCTTTGTGGGCGAAGATGTTACGGCAAACCTGCGCACTATACGTTCGATACCTCTGAAGCTGAAAGAGGCTATACCCTTTCTTGAAGTAAGAGGCGAGGTATATATGCCGCTGAAAAGCTTTGAGGAGCTTACCGAACAGCAGGAAAACGAGGGCGAGCAGGTTTTCAAGAATCCGAGAAACGCCGCCGCAGGCTCTCTACGTCAGAAAGACCCAAAGATCGCCGCTTCACGAAAGCTGGATATTTTCGTTTTCAACGTTCAGCAGATAGAGGGGCATGAGCTTACCTCGCACGAACAATCGCTGAAATATCTTTCCGAGCAGGGATTCAGGGTTATCCCCGAATATAAGACCGTAAAAACTGCGGCGGAGGCTGCCGAAAGAATAAAATACATCGGCGAAAAGCGCAGCGAATTCACATTCGATATCGACGGTGCTGTAATCAAGGTGAATTCCTTTGCCCAGCGTGAAGCGTTGGGAGCTACCGCAAAGGTGCCGAAATGGGCAGTTGCATATAAATATCCTCCCGAGGAAAAGGAAACGACTCTCCGTGAGATAGAAGTAAATGTGGGCAGAACGGGAGCAATAACCCCCGTTGCCGTATTTGATACGATAACTCTTGCGGGAACTGCTGTAAGCCGTGCGGTGCTGCACAATCAGGAATTTATCACCGAAAAGGATATCCGCATCGGCGACAGGATCGTTGTCCGCAAGGCAGGAGAAATAATCCCCGAGGTGCTGCGTTCCGTCTGTCATGCCGATGATTCGGTGCCCTATACTCTCCCCGAATACTGTCCCGTATGCGGAACAAAGGCTGTCCGCTGGGAGGACGAAGCGGCGCTGAGATGTCCCAATGTGGAATGTCCCGCACAGCAGCGGAGAAACATAATCCATTTTGCTTCAAAGGGTGCTATGAACATTGACGGAATGGGTCCTGCCGCAGTAACATCACTGCTGGACGCAGGACTTATCAAAAATGCGGCTGACATTTATTCGCTGACAAAAGAACGCCTTATGACGCTTGAAAGAATGGGAGAAAAATCGGCGGACAATCTGCTGAATGCCATTGAAAGATCAAAGGATCAGCCCCTTGACAGAGTTATATTCGCTATCGGCATAAGAAACGTCGGAGCTGCCGCCGCAAAGCTTCTCTGCGACAAATTCGGCAGCATTGATAAAATAATGGACGCTTCTGCCGAGGATATTGCTTCAATAGAGGGCTTCGGCGATATAATGAGTGAAAACGTGGTGTCCGCATTCCGTGAGAGCCACTTCCGTGATCTTATATCCCAGCTGAAAGCGGCAGGGGTAAAAATGGAATACAGCTCCCACGTTTCCGATGACCGCAGATTTGAGGGCATGACCTTTGTTATTACAGGAACGCTGCCAACAATGAAGCGTGACGAAGCAAAGGCTCTCATTGAAAAATTCGGCGGCAAGGCGGCTTCCTCCGTCTCCAAAAAGACGACCTACGTTGTTGCAGGCGAAGAAGCCGGAAGCAAGCTGACAAAGGCGCAGGAGCTTGGTCTTGAAATAATCGACGAGGCTCGTCTCATCGAAATGACTAAGTGAAGCACTTATCAGCGCCTAAGGTAATATTACTGTAAAATCACTTGACTTTTTAAAGGGTTCACCTTATAATATTTATAATATTGTGCATATAAATGCCGAAAATACGAAAGGTGTGCTGTCAGATGTACAACTGCTATGACAACCGTGAGCTTAGCTGGCTCAAATTCAATGAACGTGTTCTGGAAGAAGCAATGGATAAGACCGTGCCGCTGGGCGAGCGTCTGCTTTTTTCATCAATATATCAGACAAATCTTGATGAGTTTTTCATGATACGTGTAGGTTCGCTTTATGACCAGACCCTTGTGAACAGCTCTGCCAAGGATAACAAAACGGGAATGACCGCATCGGAGCAGCTTGAAGCTGTTTACAAGCGTGTTGCGGAGCTTATCCCCGAAAGAGACAAGGCATACAAGGATATCATGTCCGATCTTAACGAATTCGGGATAGAGCAGGTGGATTTTTCCAACCTTTCCCCCGAGGACGAGGAATATCTTGCAGTATATTTCAATACGGAGATAAGACCGCTTATCAGCCCACAGGTCGTTGATAAGCGTCACCCGTTCCCCTTTCTTACCAACAAGGGAACATATATCGCCGCTCACCTTGAAGCGAAAAATTCCGTTAAAATGGGAATCATTCCCGCAAGCGGCAGCTTCCAGCGAATGATATTCTTCCCCTACAAAACAAAGATACGCTTTATGCTGGCGGAGGATATAATCCTGCATTTTGCGGAATCGGTTTTTGAGAATTACAAGATCATCGACAAGACCGTTATCCGTGTCACAAGAAATGCCGATATCAACATGGAAGAGGCGCTTTACGATCATGATGTTGACCTCCGTGACGTAATGGAAGAGCTGCTGAAAAAGCGCAAAAAGCTCTCCCCCGTCCGTCTTGAGCTTATGAACGGCTTCAACAACAGCGCAGTGGAATTTCTCTGCGACAAGCTGGAGCTTGACCCCCATCAGGTGTTCGTAAACAAAACTCCCATGGATATGTCCTTTATCTTTCCGCTCCGTTCAAAGCTGGAGGAAAATCACCCCGAGCTTTTCTACAAGCCTGCAAAGCCCCAGGACAGTCCCGATTTCGACAAAAATGCAAAGCTTATCCCCCAGATACTTCGCAGAGATCTTCTGCTTTCCTATCCTTACGAGAGCATCAAGCCGTTTATTGCACTGCTGAATGAAGCGGCTTCCGACCCCGAGGTAGTTTCCATAAAGATAACTCTTTACCGTGTGGCTTCAAACTCAAAGATAGTCGAAGCGCTTATAAATGCGGCGGAAAACGGCAAAGAAGTTTTCGTTCTGGTAGAACTGCGTGCACGCTTTGATGAGGAAAACAATATAGGCTGGTCCAAGCTGCTGGAAGAATCCGGCTGCACAGTTATGTACGGTCCCCAGAACCTCAAGGTTCATTCAAAGCTGCTGCTTATCACAAGAAAGACCCGTGACGGCGTTCAGTATATCACGCAGATAGGAACGGGAAACTACAATGAAAAAACATCTGCGCTCTACACTGACCTTTCGCTGATGACCTCCGATATGAACATCGGTGCGGAAGCAGGAACGGTTTTCAATGCACTGTCTATCGGCAATCTTGTGGAAAATACACAGTACCTGCTTGTTGCTCCTCTAAGCCTCCGCAACAAGATAATAGCTCTTATTGACGGAGAGATAGCCGCTGCGGAGCAGGGCGAGGACGCATACATCGGTCTGAAGCTGAATTCCCTCACCGACAAGGTGCTTATTGATAAGCTTGTTGAGGCTTCCTGCGCAGGCGTAAAGATCGAAATGGTGATAAGAGGCATATGCTGCCTGGTGGCAGGCATCAAGGGCTGCACAGAAAACATCACTGTCAGAAGCGTTGTTGGACGTTATCTGGAGCATTCCAGAATATACATCTTCGGCAAGGGTGAGCGTACCAAGCTGTACATATCCTCCGCCGACTTCATGACGAGAAACACTATCAGACGTGTTGAGGTCGCAGCGCCTGTCTATGACCAAAGGATCAGAAAGGAAATTCTTGACATTTTCAATACCATGCTTGCGGACAACGTTAAGGCAAGAGTCCAGCTTTCGGACGGCACCTATGTTTACCGCAGTCTTGTTGACGAGGAAGCCGCAGCACAGCCTAAGCTCAGCTGTCAGGATTATTTTATCGAACGTGCTTACCGCCGTGCGGAAGAATCAAAGAACCGCAAGTCAGTAAAAGTAAAGGTGCGCAAGGTACACAAATGAAGGGATCTCCTGCATCGTCTGATCGACAGGATAAAGAGCATTTTTACACACAGAAAAAAATAAATCACTTTTTTAAATCAAAATATTATTTATTGAAAGGTTATAAATCTATATGGAATATGCAGCCATAGCCGTGCTGCTTCTGATGTCGGCTTTCTTTTCGGCATCGGAAACAGCGTTCTCAACAGTTAACAAGATCCGTCTCAGGCACGAAGCCGACAAAGGAAACAAAAAAGCAGCACGGGCATTGAAGATCGCCGAGAATTTTGACAAGACCCTCACAACTATACTTGTGGGAAACAACATCGTAAACATTCTGTCCGCATCACTGGGCACGATAATCTTCACCGAGCTGTTCGGTCAGGCAGGCGTGGGAATATCCACTGCGGTGCTTACGGTGCTTGTACTTATATTCGGCGAGATACTTCCCAAATCTATCGCAAAAGAAATACCAGAAAAGCTGTCTCTTGCTTTCTGCGGTCCACTCAACTTCCTGATCTGGATACTTACACCTGTATCAGCTGTGTTCATGCTTCTGAAAAAGGCAGTATCGAAAATGAACAAGTCCGCAGCTCAGCCCAGCGTTACGGAGGACGAGCTGAAATACATCATCAACGAGATCGAAGAAGAGGGCGTGCTTGAAGAACAGGAAAGTGATCTTGTTAAAAGTGCGCTGGAATTCGATGAAAAAACCGTTGAACAGATACTTGTCCCCCGTGTCCGTGTTTGCGCAGTTGACAAAGACTCCGACATAGCCGAGGTTCGGGACAAATTCATTTCCGAGGGCTATTCACGTATGCCCGTTTATGACCAGACGATAGATAACATCATCGGAATAATCACAGAAAAGGATTTTTTCAGACTTATACTTAACAATAATGATGTACACAGCATCGAATCCATAATACAGAAGCCGCTTCATTTCACGGAATTTATGCTCATATCCGAGGCACTCCGTGAAATGCAGCGAACAAAACAGCACATCGCCGTGGTAAACGACCAGTACGGCGGTACCTGCGGTATCGTAACAATGGAAGATATCATGGAGGAGCTTGTTGGTGAGATCTATGACGAAAGCGACGAGGTAGATCATTCATTCACCGACCTCGGAAACAACTGCTACGAGGTTTCCGCATTCATGTCCCTAAGCGATATGGCAGACAGAATGAACATTCCCGAGGATATAATCGAAAGCGACAGCAACACAGCGGGAGGCTGGGCTATGGAGCTTTTCGGACGTATTCCAACAGTTGGCGAAACCATCACAAACGGAATTTTCACCATAAAGATCCTTGCGGCCGATGAAAGCCATGTTGAACGCATTTCAATAAAGGTGGACCGTCCCGAGGAAAAGGAAGAACAGTAATACAATTCTTAACAAAACCGCACAAAAATGCGCTTGTTCCAACAATAAGCGCTTTGTGCGGTATTGTGCATTTTTAATATATAAAGGAAGAATCACAAATGGATATTTATCTTGACAATGCCGCCACAACCAAGCCCTGCGAAGCGGCTGTTGCCGCCTGCATGAACTGCTTGACGGAGAATTACGGAAATCCCTCCAGCCTTCACGGAGTGGGATTAAAAGCCGAGCAGGCAGTAACGGAAGCAAGAAAAGCTGTCGCCGCTGCCCTTGTATGCGATCCCGAATGCATAACCTTTACTTCGGGAGCAACGGAATGCAACAATACGATAATATTCGGAGCAGCCGAAAAATTCGCAAAGCGCAGAAAAAAGATAGTCGTTTCGGCAGTGGAGCATTCCTCCGTTGCACAGCCCGTAAAATATCTTGAAGAACACGGCTTCGAGGTAGTGCGGATAAAGCCCGGAAGAAGCGGCGAGATAGACGCAGACGATTTTATTGCTGCCGTTGATGACAACACATTTTTTGCGTCCTGTATGCTGGTGAATAATGAAACAGGTGCGATAATGCCCGTAAGAAAAATTTTCAACCGTATTAAAAGAGAACACCCCGAATGCATGACCCACAGCGACGCAGTTCAGGGATTCATGAAGATACCTCTTAAAGCTGCCGATCTGAATGCCGATTTTATCACAATCAGCGCTCACAAGGTATACGGCATAAAGGGCGCAGGTGCAATGTACATAAAAAAAGGTGTTAAGATACCACCCCGCATCTATGGCGGCGGTCAGGAAAAAAATATGCGCTCGGGAACGGAATCCGTTCCGCTTATCGCTGCTTTCGGTGCGGCTGTGAGAGATCATATGCCAAAGCTTTCGGCAGCTCATGAAAATGCGGAAACACTCAGCAATCATCTTATAGCACAGCTTTCGGCACTGGATTATACAGCCGTAAATTCCATTGCGGAGAACCGTTCGCCGTACATAGTGAATTTCTCGGTTGAGGGCATTCGTTCGGAGATAATGCTCCACTTCCTTGAAAGCAAAGGCATTTTTGTTTCCAGCGGTTCTGCCTGCTCAAAGGGCGCTCACAGCTCCGTGCTTTCGGCAATGGGAGTAAGCGACAAGCTGGCAGACAGTGCACTACGTGTATCTTTCAGCAGAAACACGCAGATCGAAGAAGTAAATGCGCTTATCGAAGCAATAAAAGAGGGCAGAGAAACTCTTGCCCGTGTAAAATAATGTAAAGGTGATATTATGGCATCATCATCATGCTCAAAATTAATGGAAATACCAAAGTTTTTTCTGTTTTCCGAGGGCGGTATTTACAGCGGCGGAAAATATGACAAAAGCTTCAATTACAAGGTCATTCCCTCAAAGGAGGATATGACCTGCCTTATATGGTTCGGGAAAAAATGCGCCGACAAGTCCGAAAACGTTGAAAAGCGCAGCTTTCCTCTCTCGGAAGAGGGTCATGCCGAAATGGTTAAATGGATAGAGGAAAGCTATACAGCCGCTCCGTTCACCGACGATTATCCGAAAAGCTTTTTCGGCGAGGGAGTTTCGGTTATTCCTTAATGCTCCGATCCACCGCGGAATATTCTGCGGTGGATCATCAATTGTTTAATATTACCTTTAAAAGAGCTGTTTTTTATCATTATTTGTCAAACCCGACATTGACATACATTACATTTTATGATATAATATTTAAGCAAAATTAAATAAGGCAAAGGTTTTATTGGAAACGCACATTCTCCGAATGATTAACGAACAACACACGGCTTTATCGTTAACAGGAGGATTTTTTTATGCCCAAAAACACATTTCAGGAAGTAGTTTTCACAATTCTTATGGTATTCGTAATGGTCTATGCCATGATATGCTATAATATCGCCCTGAACACAGGCGGCATGACCAACTCGGTTTTCGCTGCTGCTTTTCATGAGCTTATTATTATTGGACCGATCGCCTTTATTCTTGATTTTTTCATAGTCGGAAAAATTGCCAAGGCAAAGGCGTTCAAGATCGTTGACATCAAAAAGGATAACCCTTTTCATCTTGTGCTGGCGATCTCATTTGTATCTGTAATTCTTATGTGCCCTCTTATGAGCCTTGCAGCCACTATCCTGTTTAAAAATGCAGGAAACCAAATAATAGCCGTATGGCTCCAGACAACCGCTCTCAACTTCCCTATGGCGCTTTGCTGGCAAATGTTTTTTGCAGGTCCTGCCGTAAGATTTATTTTCGGTCACATCTTTTTTAAGGAGAAAAAGGTTCCCGAAGCTGAACCCGTAAAGGAATAACAAAAAGCTGTATCACACATATCATCTCTTGTGTGATACAGCTTTTTTTATTCATCATAATATGCCGTTTCAATAACACTTCCGTGAACAAGATCAACAAGAAATGTTCGGAGTTTGCCGCCGTCATCAAGATCAAGCTCCAGCTCCTCGGGAAAATCGTCATCGTCAAGATCAACGAACCAATCTTCAACGATTCCATCGGGAATATTGTATTTTGTCCTGATATAGCTGCATATCCTTGCCCGTGCCATAAGTCCGCCGATGCCCGAACCGAAGTATACATCAAGCACCGCAACTGTCAGAAGCGAAGCCGAACAGCACAGCAGCCGTGCCTTATCGTAGTTCAGCCTCGGAACACTGAACACAACATACACTATAAATGCCGCTGCCGCAATAAGCAGGATCGTTCGCATTATTCTGTGTGACATTGAATGTCCGCAGCTTCCGCGGTAATAGGCAATTGCCTTTTCCTCGCTGTCGAAACCCTTATATATGCCGTAGGCACAGCATGACATTACGGCGAAGCTAATTGCTCCGCCTGCCGCCAGTGCAGCCGCAGCCCATGCGATAAGAAGTATTATCTCCATGCTGCCGCCTCCTTATGTCTGTTATTCGGCTCAATACTTTTTATTGCCGTTTTCGTCAACAAAATTCTTGTCAGGATCGGGAACGGGAACGTCCTCAAGCTTGGCAGGCTCTGCTTCATTATTGGGCTCTTCGGGCTTGGCTTCAACATATGTACCGCTTGTGATATCATAAGCCTTGCCGCCGCTCTTCTTTGCATAAACAAAGATTCCAACTGCCGCACCGACAACAACTACCGCAGCGATTCCAATGATAAGACCGACATTAACGCCCTTGTCCTCTTCGTCGGAAGCAATGCTGTCAACGGGACGTGTTCCCTTGGAAAGAACATTAGTGAACTCAACGCCTGTTACCTTTACGGGAGTACCCGCAGCGGAGATAACAAAATCATACAGCTGGTCAAATACACCGATTCCGTAAGCCTTTGTAATAGCCGCACAGCTGAAAACCGCCTGTGTATCGTCATATGACTGGCAGATAACAGTCTCGCTGAGAGAACCATCATCCTTTGCCTTGGGGCTTTCTGTGTTGCCTGTGCTTTCTACCGCAAGATTAACGGGGCAGCTGAGTGCATTTCCCGAAAGCTCATACTTTACAACAAGCTTTGTATCAAGGAATATTCTTGTGGAGTCAAAGTCATACTTTGTAACTCTGAAGCACTCGTTAAAGCCGCTGATCTCCTCGGCATTGTCATTGGGAACGAGTACATTTATTGCATTAAGATTTTCTTCCTCGGAAGAAGTATCCTCCTGAGCTGTGTCCTCATCGGAAGCAGCCGCATTTTCATAATCGGCGGGAACATAGCTGTAATCAACATTTGTTACCGTAAATCCCGTACAGGTAACGGCACAGCTTCCTGTGTCTCCAACGTCCATTGCATCGGCGTATCTGAGAACATCGTTTCCGAACTTTTCACGGATCTCATCGGCGGAGAAATCCGAATTCTTTGCAACCTGACCGATATATGCCTCAACGATATCGCTGTAATTGAAAACGGCACTGTCCTCGTCATACTCAACGGGAGCGACCTTTCCCCATGCGGCAACGTCGGCTTCGGTCTCCTGACCCGAGGGATTTACCCAGCCCTGAATGATAAGCTCCACGGGACTTGCAGTAAGCTCGTCATGATCGCCCAGCGAATATTCAACGATTACCTGTGAATCCTCGGTCATCCAGATCGGATCAAATGAGTTTACATCTTCCTCTCCGGGTTCTTTACGGAGAACAAAGGTCTGTCCCCATTCGGTGGACTCAATAGCGTTTGATGTATCGGCGATATAATCCTCAGCAAAAACGGTGAAAGCCATCATGCTTGCAGCACTGAATGCCGCAGCTGCCGACAAAACTGTTTTGATAGTAGTTTTCATATCTTTTACCTCTTGAATTTCACTTGATTTTCAAAATACCAATATAATATATTTTATCTCAAAACGTCTCTGATGTCAATGATTTTGCAATGAAGATAAGAAAATATTTACAATTCAGCAACGATATTTTTATGCACATCATACAATCATGATTCAATATCGGCTATCTCATTGATATGGTCCGCAACGAACTTCTGCGCTTTTTTATCATATACCACAGCAGTATAAAGCGTACCGCCGCTGCCTATTTTTGTCACCTTCTGAATGCCGATCTGTCCCGATCTCCATGTGGTTTCCTTGCAGGCTATCCCCTTTGAATCCTTGGAATCTTCAAGATAGCCGCTGTCGGTGAGCCATTTTCCCACTGCCGTGCGGACAGCCCTGTTCTGAACATTAATTCCCGAAGCGTCTATCAGCATATCGCAAAGCTGGGTAAGCGAGCATGGCTCTTCCGACGGAGAAAATCTGCCGATCCTTTCGGCAACCGCATGAAGCGGACTTTCAAGCTTCTTTGTGTCATCTGCGGAAAGCGGCGTACCGCTTCCGTTTTCTGAGATCCACTCGTTTATTGCATCAATAAATGCGGCTCCGTATCTTTCAAGCTTTACCGAGCCGACACCCGCAACATTCAGCATCTCACCTCTGCTTTTGGGACGCTTCGCACACATATCACGAAGCGTTGCATCGGAAAATACCGTAAATGCAGGCACTTTTTCCTTTGCGGCAAGCTGTTTGCGCAGTTCCTTGAGCTTTTGCATAAGTCCCTGATCCAACTGAAATTCCTCTGTTCTGATCCTCGGCTTCGTTTCCTTTGTCTTTTCCGCAGGCAGATTTATGAACAGCTTTTCCTCGCCTTTAAGCACGGGCGCAGACTTTGCGGTAAGCTTTATAATAGGGTACTCCTCACCCTCCTGACGGAGATATCCGTCCGAAATGAGATACTTCATTATCCTGTCCAGCCTGTTTTTCGTAACGTCCTTCATTATGCCGTAGGTGGTGAGCTTGTCCAGACCGTTTGCCGTTATCTTCTCGCTCTCCGAACCGCCGAGGACCGCTTTCACAGTGGAAACTCCGTACTTTTGTCCCATGCGGTAAACGCAGGAAATTATCTTCTGCGCCTCGACCGTAATATCAGTCTTTACATGATCTCCCGTGCATACCGAACAGTTTCCGCAGTAGGTCATGCCGCTTTCTCCGAAATATTTAAGGATATTTCCTCGGAGACAGCTTGAAGATTCGCAGTAATCCATCATTCTTCCGAGACGCTTCATATCACGGCTAATAAGCCTGCGGCGCATATCCTCATCAATTTCGGATTCCTCGCTGCCTCGCTCGATTATGAATTTGTTCAGCTGATAATCTCCCCTGCTGTAAAGCAGAATGCAGTCGGCAGGCTCACCGTCACGTCCCGCACGTCCTGCCTCCTGATAGTAGCTTTCCATATCCTTCGGCATATTGTAATGTATTACGAATGAAACATTTGATTTATCTATTCCCATACCGAAAGCATTGGTTGCAACAATCACACGCACCCTGTCAAAAATAAAATCTTCCTGACTTTTTCGGCGCTGTTCGTCGGACAAGCCTGCATGATACGCCGCTGCGGATATTCCGTCCGCAATAAGCTTTTCGGAAACAAGCTCAACATTTTTTCGTGTTGCGCAGTAAACTATGCCGCTTCTTCCGCCGTAGCTGTCGATGAGCCGTTTCAGCGCACGGTATTTTCCGTCACGGGAGCCTTCCCTTGCCTCTTCAACTCCGAAATAAAGATTCGTCCTGTCAAAGCCCGTTATAACGGTGTACGGATCGTTCAGCTTCAAAATTGATACGATATCGTCACGGACACGTTCGGTAGCCGTTGCGGTAAATGCGGATATTATCGGACGGTAAGGCAGCGAAGCCGCAAAGCTTACTATATTCATATAGCTTGGTCGGAAATCCTGTCCCCACTGTGAGATACAGTGAGCTTCGTCAACGGCGATCATTGAAATATGTATGTCTCCTGCCAGTCCCGCGAAGCTTTCCGTTTCAAGGCGCTCGGGAGCAACGTAGATAATCTTGTATATGCCTCTGCGGATATTGGTTATCACCTGCCGCTGCTGTGCGGCGGAAAGTGAACTGTTGAGATAAGCCGCACGGACTCCTGCCTGAGTCAGTGCCGTGACCTGATCTGACATCAGCGAGATAAGCGGCGAAATAACGAGGGTTATGCCGTCCAGCATAAGTGCAGGTATCTGAAAGCATATGGATTTTCCTGCACCCGTAGGCATTACTCCCAGCACATCCTTGCCGGAAAGGATATTGTCTATCAGCTTTTCCTGCGCAGGACGGAAGCTGTCATAGCCGTAGACGTTTTTAAGCACTTCATATTTATCAGCCACGGCAGTTCCCTCCCACAAATTTTTCTATCATCAAAAGCTCGTCCTCATAAATACAGTATCTTTTGTCGCCCGAACGCACATGGGACAATACTTCATAAAAATCCTCCCATATTACCGCTTCGACCTCCGAAGTCTGCAAAACAAGCTTTTTTATATCAACAGCTTTGCGGTAAGCATATACTGCGGCTATCTCATTGTCAAGAAAAGGCTTGCCGTAAAATTCGCCCCTGTAAAATGCTCTGCGGAAGCCTGCAAATTCAAGCTCATCGGAAGAAGCGCTTATCCCAAGCTCCTCTTTCAGCTCACGGAGCGCAGAACCGATAAGATCATCTCCTGCATCAACATGACCTGCCGATGATATATCCAACAGCCCAGGATAAGAGTCCTTCGTTTTGCTGCGCTTTTGCAGCAGGATATTTCCGCCGTCAATTATCCATACATGAGCCGTTCTGTGAAGTATTCCCCTGCTGTGAGCTTCGGCACGGGTGACCGTTTCGCCCGTAGCATTTCCGTTTTCATCGCAGACATCAAACAATTCAAGATCATTACTGAACATTTTCTTCGGCGGCTTCCTTTCTCTTTGAAAAATTTACTGTAAATATTCCCACGCAGACAAGCACCAGCGAAACAATTCCCTTTACGGAAAATGCACTGTCCGCTTCGTCAAGAAGCAGTGCGGAAAGTATAACTCCGAAAACAGGATTCATGAACCCGAAAACCGCAATTTTCGATACATTATTGTATTTCAGCAGCACCGACCATATTGAATATGCCGCCGCAGAAACAAATCCGAGATAAATCAGCATCAGCACCGAACGCATATCGGGCAGCGAGAAATGTCCGCCCATTAATGCTCCGAATACCGTCATAACTATGCCGCCGAAAAGGAACTGCCAGCCGCTTAAAAGCAGAGGATTATCAATGCGGCTGAAACGCTTTGACATAATCGAAGAAAACGCATATGCAACCGTGGATATGAATACAAAGCCCTCGCCCGTAAGAGTAAATCCACCGCCCAGCCCAGAACCGCTGTTTATCAGAACAACTCCCGCAAAGCCGATCATACAGCCCACGATCTTCCTGACGGTAATGCTTTCCATTCGGAAAATAAGGCAGGTAACAATTATCGCAACGAATACATTCGTACCCTCAATGACAGAAGCTTTGACGCCAGTGGTATTTGACAGTCCGATATAGAAAAATATGTATTGAAGTATTGTCTGAAAAAGACTTAAAACCGCTGTATGCTTTGCTGTATTCAAGCTTTTCGGAACAAGAAGCTCTCCGCAGATAAGGCTGCAAAAAGCTATGGCAAGCACACCTGCAATAGTAAATCTAACTCCGGCAAAAAGTATCTTTGAAGCGGCGTCCTCTCCTACCTTGCACCATTCATAGCCAAGCTTTACACATGGAAACGCACTTCCCCATAACAAACAGCATATCATTGCAAGCACGATAACAACAGGCGTTTTTGTAAGTATTTCGGATTTTTTCAGATTCATAATTACGATTCTCTTTTCACATAGTATAAGTATTTCAGACCGTTAACAATATATTATATCATATATTGTCACATTAATCAACCGTAAATTATGAAGATATAAAAAAGGACGGTATCTTCATTAAAGATACCGTCCCAGATCAACTATTCAATCAAGCTGCATTATCCATTATCGGATCAATACATACCGCCCATTCCGCCGGGAGCTGCGGGAGCAGGATTCTCTTCCTTGATATCTGCAACGAGAGATTCTGTTGTAAGAACCATTGCTGCAACGGAAGCTGCGTTCTGAAGAGCGCTTCTTGTAACTCTTGTAGGATCAACGATACCTGCGGAGAGCATATCAACATATTCCTCGTTGTAAGCATCGAAGCCGTAGCCTACCTTGCGTGAACGAATGATCTTGTCGATGATAACAGAGCCTTCAAGACCTGCATTCTTTGCGATCTGACGAACAGGCTCTTCGAGTGCCTTGAGAACGATGGAAGCACCTGTCTTTTCATCACCTGAGAGTGAAGCTGTGAGCTTCTGAACAGCGGGCATAGCATTGATAAGAGCTGTTCCGCCGCCTGCAACGATACCCTCTGCAACAGCTGCCTTTGTAGCTGCAAGAGCGTCCTCAATGCGGAGCTTCTTTTCCTTCATCTCGATCTCTGTTGCTGCGCCGACTCTGATAACGCCTACACCGCCGGAGAGCTTTGCAAGTCTTTCCTGGAGCTTTTCCTTATCGAACTCGGAAGTTGTTTCCTCGATCTGAGCCTTGATCTGAGCGATTCTTGCCTTGATATCGTCCTTGTTGCCCGAACCGTCAACAATAGTTGTGTTTTCCTTTGTGATAGTTACCTGACGAGCACGGCCGAGCTGCTCAACTGTTGTATCCTTGAGCTCAAGACCGATCTCCTCGGAGATGACCTGACCGCCTGTAAGGATTGCGATATCCTGGAGCATTTCCTTTCTTCTGTCGCCGAAGCCGGGAGCCTTTACTGCAACGCAGGTGAATGTTCCGCGGAGCTTGTTAACGATAAGTGTGGAGAGAGCCTCGCCCTCAACGTCCTCAGCGATGATAACAAGCTTCTTGCCGGACTGAACGATCTGCTCAAGAAGAGGAAGGATTTCCTGAATGTTGGAGATCTTCTTGTCTGTGATAAGAATGTAAGCATCGTCGATAGCTGCAACCATCTTATCTGTATCTGTTACCATGTAAGGTGTGATATAGCCTCTGTCGAACTGCATACCTTCAACTACCTCGGAATATGTCTCGGCAGTCTTGGATTCCTCGATCGTGATAACGCCGTCGGCTGTAACCTTTTCCATAGCCTCTGCAATGAGCTTGCCGACCTTTTCATCAGCGGAAGAAACTGTTGCAACACGCTCGATATCGGCTGTGCCCTCAACGTCCTTGGAGTTTGTCTTGATAGCCTCAACAGCCGCATCAACAGCCTTAGCCATACCCTTCTTTACAACCATGGGATTAGCGCCTGCTGCGATATTCTTCATACCCTCTCTGATGAGAGCCTGTGCAAGCAGTGTAGCTGTTGTTGTACCGTCGCCTGCCGCATCGTTTGTCTTTGTGGCAACTTCCTTAACGAGCTGAGCGCCCATGTTCTCGAAAGCGTCTTCAAGCTCGATCTCCTTGGCGATAGTAACACCGTCGTTTGTAATAAGGGGTGCGCCGAACTTCTTGTCGAGGACAACGTTTCTGCCCTTGGGTCCGAGAGTGATCTTAACTGTATCGGCAAGCTTGTCGATACCTGCCTGTAAGGACTTTCTTGCTTCTTCGCCGTAAATAATATTCTTAGCCATGATAAATTACCTCCGTTACGTTAAATTATTCAACAACTGCGAGAATATCGGACTGACGAACGATAGTATATTCGTTGCCGTCGATCTTTACCTCTGTGCCGCTGTATTTTGATGTAAGGACCTTCTGACCGACCTTAACTGTCATAACGACCTCATTGCCGTCAACCATTCCGCCGGGGCCGACCTCAACGATCTCTGCGACCTGGGGCTTTTCCTTTGCATTGCCTGTAAGGATAATACCGCTCTTTGTTGTTTCCTCTGCCTCAACCATTTTAATTACTACTCTGTCTGCCAGTGGCTTGATAGTCATAATCAAAAACTCCTTCCTATTTTTGTGCCTTCCGCTGTGCGGTTAGCAGTTATAAGCTTAATGTGTTAGCACTCATTCTCTTTGAGTGCTAATTATATTTTACCAACTTTTCCGAAAAAATCAAGAGTATTTACGATATTTCTTTCAATTTCAGCACTTTGCACAACAGTGTGTGACAGCTGTGTGAATTATTGGTATGAAATTTAAACATATCGGCTCAAAAAGCATATTTATAAGCATCAGAACACTATGCAAAGCCGATATTGACCTTATCGGAAAGCAAGCTTATACTTAATTATATTACAGCACACTTTGAAAATCCTGCCGCTTCATATGCTCCGACACACGGCAGATCACGCAGCTGTGCGCTTTTTTGCATTTTGACATTGTAAACGTTTCCTCAGAAAAATTATTTGTTAAATTTTCTGAAAACCCCTTGAAAAAATATATAGTATATGTTAAAATATAACCAATATGTATGTATCGCTGCGGCGGCACAGCATAAAAATTTTTTAGGATAATTACAAAAGGAGTGTCATGCCAATGAATTACGGACATTTTGACCTTGAAAATAAGGAATATGTCATCACTCAGCCCAACACCCCCGCACCTTGGGCTAACTACCTCGGTTCTCCCGAGTACGGTGCGATCATCTCAAACAACGCAGGCGGCTACAGCTTCGTTAAGTCAGGCGCAAACGGAAGAGTTATCCGTTACCGCTTCAACTCTGTTGCAGTTGACCAGCCCGGCCGTTATGTTTATCTCAAGGACAATGAGTCAGGCGAATACTGGTCTGCTTCATGGGCTCCTGTCTGCAAGCCTCTCTCCGATTACAAGAGCGAGTGCCGCCACGGTACAGCTTACACTGTGATCACTTCCGAGTACAAGGGCATCAAGTCTGAAGTTACATACTATGTTCCCCTTAACGCTACATACGAAGTATGGGCAGCAAAGGTAACAAACACAGACTCCAAGCCCAGAAAGCTCTCCGTTACAGGCTACTGCGAATTCGTAAACGATAACAACTATGAGCAGGATCAGGTAAACCTTCAGTACACACTGTTCATCACACGTACATACTTCAAGAACAATTTCATTCTCCAGAAGCAGAATGAGATCTTCAAGAACCCCAACAACGAGCGTTTCCTCGGTGTTGCAAAGGCTAAGGTTGATGCTTACTGCGGCGACCGTGATTCCTTTGTAGGTTCTTACAGAAGCTATGCTAATCCTCAGGGCATCGAGCAGGGCCTCGGCGGTCAGCTCAACTACAACACAAACTCCTGCGGCGCTCTCCAGAGCGATATCATTCTCCAGCCCGGCGAAACAAAGGAGCTTACTTATGTTCTCGGTCAGAAGCCCGAGGCTGTTGCTGCCGAGATCATCGCAAAGTATGAAAAGGCAGGCGTTGTTGAGGCAGAGGTTGCAGAACTTAAGGAATACTGGCACTCCAAGCTGGGCAATCTCCAGGTCAACACTCCCGATGCTGACTTCAACAACATGGTCAACGTTTGGAACGCTTACAACTGCTTCATCACATTCATCTGGTCCAGAGCTGCTTCATTCCAGTACTGCGGTCTCAGAAACGGCTACGGCTACCGTGATACAGTTCAGGATATCCAGGGTGTTATCCACCTTGCTCCCGAAATGGCTAAGAAGCAGATCGAATTCATGCTCTCCGCACAGGTAACAAACGGCGCAGGTCTTCCCCTCGTTAAGTACACACACAACGCAGGTCACGAGAACCACCCCGACGAGAACGATGAAAATTCCGTATACGCTAAGGAAACAGGTCATCCCTCCTACCGTGCAGATGATGCTCTCTGGCTCTTCCCCACTATCTACAAGTACATCTCCGAGAGCGGCGATATCGCATTCCTCGATGAAGAGATCTTCTACGCTAACGATGAAGCAAAGGGCACAGTTTACGATCACCTCAAGAAGGCTATCGACTTCTCCATGAACCACCTCGGCAACCACGGTATGCCCGCAGGTCTCCACGCTGACTGGAACGACTGCCTCCGCCTCGGCAAGAAGGGCGAGTCCACATTCGTTGCATTCCAGCTGGTTTACGCTGTAAAGATCCTCAGAAGCTATGCAGAGCTGAAGAACGACGCTGAATACGTTAAGTACCTCGACGAAGTTAAGGCTAAGCTGGACGAGATCCTGGCAGCTTGCTGGAACGAGGACAGATGGATCAGAGGCTACAAGGAGGACGGAACTGTTATCGGTCAGAGAACAGATCCCGAGGCTAATATGTGGCTCAATCCCCAGTCTTGGTCCGTCATCTCCGGATTTGCAAGCAAGGAGCAGGCTGAAAAGGCTATGGACAGCGTTGAGAGAGAGCTTAACACTCCCTACGGCGCAATGGTTATGTATCCTCCTTATGTTGAGCACGGCTTTGACGGTGCTCTCATGCAGTGCTTCAACAAGTGCACAAAGGAAAATGCAGGTATCTTCTCTCAGCCTCAGGGCTGGCTGATCCTTGCAGAATCCCTCCTCGGTCACGGCAACCGTGCATACAAGTACTGGAAGGAAGCTGCTCCCGCAACATACAATGACAATGCAGATCACAGATGCCTCGAGCCTTACGTTTACGGTCAGTTCGTTGAGGGCAAGGACAGCCCCTATGCAGGCCGTGCGCACGTACATTGGCTCACAGGTACAGCATCTACCGTTATGGTCGGCACAGTTGAGGGTATCCTCGGTATGCGCCCCAACGCAGAAGGTCTTGTTGTTAATCCTTCTATCTCCTCCGAGTGGAAGCACTACACAGTTACAAAGACATTCCGCGGCAAGAAGCTGAACATGACATTCGAGAACCCCAACGGCGTTGAAAGCGGCGTTAAGGAGATCGTTCTCAACGGCACAAAGCTTGAAGGCAACCTTATCCCCGCTGACAAGCTTGCTGATGTAAACGAGATCACAGTAACTCTCGGCTGATAATGCTCAGATAATTTAAAAATAGCTTTCGGGCAGTCCGTAATTATACGGGCTGCCCGATTTTTTGACTTAATTAGAGCTTATTAACAGTATTTTCACACTCATACAATAATATTATGTGTAATATACATATATCTGTGTGTTATAATTAAAATGTATACGTGATAAGGATAAAATATGGGGAGTGAATTATATGGCTGATATTCTGGCTATCGGCGAGCTGCTTATTGATTTTACGGCTATCACCGAAAAGAACGGCGATATTTATTACAAACAGAATGCAGGCGGTGCGCCTGCCAATGTTGTATGCATGGCTGCAAAGCTTGGTGCGTCAACAGGATTTATCGGCAAGATCGGCAAGGATATGTTCGGAAACTATCTGAAAGGTATCCTTGAAGAACGCAAGGTGGACACAAGAGGACTTATTCTTGACAAGGATTTTTCCACTACGCTTGCATTTGTAAAAAACGGCTCACACGGCGAACGTGATTTCGTTTTCTACCGCAGGAACAGTGCCGACCTTAACATGAAATTCAGTGAGGTCAATTTAAAGCTGATCGACGAATGCAAGATATTCCATTTCGGAGCACTTTCGCTCACTGCGGAGCCTTCAAAATCGGCAACGATAAATGCGGTGGAATATGCCAAAGCAAAGGGAAAGATAATTTCCTATGACCCCAACTGGCGCCCTATCCTCTGGCAGTCAAAGGAACAGGCGGTTCAGGCAATGAAAAACGTCCTCAGATATGTTGATATCATAAAGGTATCCGAGGAAGAATTGCAAATAATCACCGACTGCGGCAATCTGCTGCCTGCAATTGCAAAGCTGCTGAACATGGGCATCAAGATAGTATGCATCACTCAGGGCGCAAAGGGCTGCATCATTGCAACAAAATCAAGCGTTGAGCTTTATCCTGCATATAAAGTTGATTCGGTTGATACACTCGGTTCGGGCGACAGCTTCCTCGGCGGATTCCTTTACAAGCTTCTGGAAAAGAGCAAGGACATTACCGAGCTTACCTCCGATGAGCTGTATGAAATGAGCGATTTTGCCAACGCCTGCGGTGCGATAACTTCCATGGAGCACGGTGCTATTCCCGCAATGCCCGATCTTAAAAAGGTCGAGGAGTTCATGGAAAAGACCGAAAAATATTCCTGATAAAATTGTTTATAACATCAAAAACCCCGTCCGGTAATTCCGAACGGGGTTTTTCATTTTAAGCTATGATTATTTGTTGGTCATAAGCTTGCATACAAGGTTTGAATATGCAACGGGATCGTCGATAGGCATACCCTCGATAAGCAGAGCCTGTGTATAAAGGATATTTGCATAATCCTTCAGCTTGTCCTTATCGTTTGCGTAAAGCTCCTGCATTGTCTTGAATATCTCATGATTGGGGTTGATCTCAAGAACCTTTTCTGCGGAAACATTCTGATTTTCGGGCATCTGGTTGAGTACCTTCTCCATTTCAAGAGAGATCTGACCTTCGTTTGTAAGGCAAACAGGGTGAGATTTCAGTCTGTCGGACACCTTTGCAGCCTTGATCTTTCCGCCCAGCGATTCCTTGATGAACTCAAACATATCCTTGTTCTCTTCGGAGAGCTTCTTGTTTTCTTCCTTTTCGGCTTCCGATTCAAGACCAAGATCACCTGAGGAGATCGACTTGAACTCCTTATCATCGTAGCTCATCATCATCTTGACAGCAAACTCATCAACATTGTCTGTGAGATAAAGTATCTCATAGCCCTTGTCCTTTACAAGCTCTGTCTGAGGAAGTGCATCGATCTTATCGGCAGACTCGCCTGCTGCATAATAGATATACTTCTGATCTTCCTTCATGCGGGAAACATATTCTTCAAGAGTTACAAGCTTCTTTTCCTTTGAAGATGTGAACAGAAGCAGGTCTTTGAGCAGCTCCTTGTTCACGCCGTAGCCGTTGTAAACGCCGAACTTGATCTGGATTCCGAAGTTCTTCCAGAATTCCTCATATTTTTCACGCTCGTTTTTGAGCATCTTTTTCAGCTCGTTCTTGATCGTCTTTTCGATAGCCTTTGCGATCTGCTGGAGCTGTCTGTCATGCTGGAGCATCTCACGGGAGATATTCAGCGAAAGGTCTGCCGAGTCAACAAGACCCTTTACAAACGAGAAATGATCGGGCAGCAGGTCCTTGCACTTATCCATGATAAGCACGCCGCTGGAATAAAGCTGGAGTCCCTTTTCGTAATCCTTTGTGTAATAATCAAAGG
This sequence comes from uncultured Oscillospiraceae bacterium, assembly GCA_934464775.1. GTDB lineage: Bacteria > Bacillota > Clostridia > Oscillospirales > Ruminococcaceae > RGIG4694. Next base: position 88,120 of record CAKSKG010000003.1, on the reverse strand, counting down.
GAGGCTTTGAGGGAATGAACAGCAGCGAATCGTATGTTACCGCACCCTCTGTCTTGGAGTGGATATACTTTGCGGGAGGATTATAGTCATGGAACTTTTCTGTGTAGAACTTGTTGTAGTCCTCTTCTTTAAGCTCGTTCTTGTTCTTGCGCCAGATAGGAACCATGCTGTTGAGAGTTTCGTTCTCAACATATGTCTCATAAGCCGCATCGGAATAATCGTCCTCGGCTGCGTCAGACTTTCTCTTGCGCTTTTCAACGTCCATTTTTACAGGGAAACGGATATAATCGGAGTATCTCTTTACAAGCTCCTTAATCTTCCACTGCTCTGCATATTCGTCGTAATTTTCATCATCGGTATTGTCCTTGAGAGTGAGCTTTATCTCTGTGCCGACAGTAGCCTTGTCAGCCTCTTCGATAGTATAACCGTCAGCGCCTGCCGACTTCCATGTATAAGCCTTGTCGGAACCGAAAGCCTTAGATGTTACCTCAACTTCCTTGGCAACCATGAATGCGGAATAGAAGCCTACACCGAACTGACCGATGATATCAACATCGTCCTGCTTTTCATTCTCGTTCTTGAACTTGAATGAGCCGCTGTTTGCAATGATACCAAGGTTGTTTTCCAGCTCATCGGCTGTCATGCCGATACCGTTATCCTTGATAGTCAGTGTGCGTGCTTCCTTGTCGGGAATGATCTCAATAGCAAAATCGGACTTGTTCATTCCAACACTGTCATCTGTAAGAGACTTGAAATAAAGCTTGTCGATAGCATCGCTGGCATTTGAGATAAGCTCACGGAGGAAGATCTCCTTATGAGTATAGATCGAGTTGATCATCATATCCAGCAGACGCTTGGATTCAGCCTTGAACTGTTTTGTTTCAGCCATAATAATACGCTCCCTTTTTTTCATATATTTCAGGGCATTTTCGGAAAACATAATGCTTTCCGAGCACCACCGCGGTGCAAAGCTCTGTATTTAGCACTTGATACATAAGTCTGTTAGCACTCATTCTCTTTGAGTGCTAAATACAGTATAATACCATTTTTGTGAAAAATCAAGGGAATATTATGATTATTTACATTTTGTTAATATTCTGCACTATTTTACAATTAGATCATGCTCCGTCACCTTTTCGGCTATCTCTTTAAAAACAGGAGCACAGGTCAGATTGCCCGAGATTCCGTCCTCCGCAACAATGACCGCCGCATATTTCGGCTCGTCATAGGGAAAAAATCCTGCAAACCAACAGGTCAGTTCTTCCATGCCGTCCGAACCTATGCGTCCCGTCTGTGCCGTGGATGTCTTTCCGCCGCCGTCGGTGTTGTACGGGATACCCACGGAATTATCCTTATAAAGTGTGTCACGCATAAAGCTTTTCAGCTTGTCTGCCGTTTCTTCGGAAAATATCTGCCGAGAGGACGTTCCATGGAAAATTTTCTCGTCGGAGCTGTTCACTGTACCGTATATGAGCTGCGCCTGAGGCAGCTTTCCTCCGTTGGCGGCGGCACATATAAAGCTGCATATCTGAATCGGAGTTGCCGAAAGTCTGCCCTGACCGAAGCAGAAATTAGCATTTTCCGCAGGGACAGACAGCTCATCGGCAGTGGGGAGATATCCTGACGCCGATACAAGTCCTCCCAGATCATTTTCTGTGCCGAAGCCTGACGCCGATGCAAAATCGTGAAGCATATCACAAGGTATATTCCTGCCCAGCAGAATAAAATACGGATTGCAGCTCTCAACGGTTGCCGTCCGCATATCAAGCTTGCCGTGCCCCGCCCATTTATGACAGCTGAATGTATTGCTGCCAATAGTCACCTTTCCGCCGCAGGTGCAGGAAAATTCCTCGGATATGCCCGATTCAATTGCAGAAGCTGCTATCACAAGCTTGAAAACCGAACCCACGCTGTAAGCCGAAAATTCACGGTTCACAAATGGAGAATCCTCATCATCAAGATAGGCTTCAAGGTCGTTTATATCGTAAACAGGACGGCTCACCGACGCAAGAATATCTCCGCTTTCAACGTCCATTACAACAGCCGCTCCCCTGCCGATATTTTTCATTGCTTCTTCGCATATAAGCTGGATATCATAATCAAGAGATGTTGCAACGCCTGCGGTATTTTCCTTTTCCTCCGTGATATTTACATCGGCTCCGTCAAGAACATTTCCCAGCGCATTCACACTGTACGATATCCTCGTGGAGCAGGAATTTTCTCCGATAAAATCCGAATAAAGCCCCTCAACGCCGCAGCCGCCAAAGTTTTCCGACGAATAGCCTATAATATGCCGAGCCGTATTATTGCTTCCGTATCTGTCCTTTGTCTCGATGATCGGAGTCAGCGGATCGTCCGCATCGCCGTTTTTCAGCCTGCACAGAAACGGTGCGTGTCCGCCGATATTTTCGGTCAGCGAAGCATAGTCGGCAATAAGCGGATATATTTCCTCCACGTCAAAAGTATCGGGATTTATCAGCGCATAATATTCGCTGCCGCGGTTAACAAGAGGCTTCATGTTCCTGTCATATATATATCCCTTGTGCCTGCATACGTTCACGGTATATGTTCCCCTGCCCACGGAAGCTGAAACTATATCCTCGTCATTTATTATGAACCAGTACCTTGCCGACACGGCAATAAATGCCGCACATATGACAACAGCGGCTATGCGTATCCTTTTCTGCATAAAAAATCCCTCCGTATGGAATTATTGTCCGCACGGAGGGATTTTATTCTTGGATATATGTTTATGCGATTCCGTTGGCTATCTTTGCCGCTGTAAGAGTATTCTTCATCAGCATTGCGATAGTCATAGGACCAACGCCGCCCGGAACGGGTGTGATGTACGCTGCCTTTTCCGCACACTCATCAAATGCACAGTCGCCGCAGAGCTTGCCCTGCTCGTTGCGGTTCATTCCGACATCGATAACAACTGCGCCCTCCTTGACCATATCGCCTGTAACAAAGCCTGCTTTGCCCACTGCCGCAACAAGGATATCCGCATTTGCACAGATCTCCTTCAGATTCTTTGTTTTGGAATGGCAGATAGTAACTGTTCCGTTCTTATGGAGCAGGAGCATAGCCATAGGCTTGCCTACGATATTGCTTCTTCCGATAACAACGCAGTTCTTTCCCGCAGGATCAATGCCTGTTTCTGCGATAAGCTCCATTACGCCCGCAGGTGTGCAGGGCAGGAACTGATAATCGCCGATCATTATATGACCGACATTTCTGGGGTGGAATGCGTCAACGTCCTTTTCGGGAACGATAGCATTTATAACCGCATTTTCATTGATCTGCTTGGGAAGAGGCATCTGAACGAGTATGCCGTTGACCTTGGGGTCTGCATTCAGCTTATTCACCAGCTCAAGAAGCTCGGCTTCCGTTGTTTCCTCGGGAAGAGCATATTCATAAGATGCTATGCCGACCTCCGCACACGCTTTTTTCTTGTTGTTGACATACACTCTGGACGCCTGATTATTTCCTACGATAACCACTGCCAGACCTGCTTCAATGCCCTTTTCTTTAAGCTCGGCGATCTCCTTTGCGACCTCGCCCTTTACTCTGGCAGATACTGCCTTGCCGTCAATCAGCTTTGCCATTTTCATTTTCCTCCTCGGTATTATTATCCGTTTCCTCCGCAGGCTCCTCGTCGATTATACGCTGTTCAGCCGTAAGAGTTTTATCGGTCTTGTTTTTCTTTGCTTTTCTGCGCTCTTCCTCTGCCTTGTATTCCTCTTCCGCCCTGCGGAGCATCTCCTTGGATTCCTCCGTATTGACGTAAAGCACGGGAGCGCCCTTTTTCTTTATCCTGATGCGCATTGCAATGAGAAGTATAAGCGAAACCGCAAATATAACAGCCGCCAGCACCTGTGAAACTCTCACGCCGCCGATATAAAGGCTGTCTGTACGCAGTCCCTCCACGAACATTCTCTCAAAGCCGTACCAGCAGGAATACATCAGAAGTATCTCGCCGTCGTATTTTCTCTTCTTGTAATAAAGATGAAGCAGAAGCACGCCCAGCAGGCACCATAAGGACTCATAAAGAAAGCACGGGTGTACCGCAACATAAGGATCTACCACGATCCCCGATCTGTTGTATATCTCGTCCGCATGATTCAGGATATAGTTCTGTATACGGCCGCTGGACATTCCCCACGGCAGAGATGTATTGGAGCCGAAAGCTTCGTGATTGAAGAAATTGCCCCATCTTCCGATGCCCTGACCGATAAGAAATCCCATTGACGCAACGTCCAGCAGCGGCAGAAGCTTGACCTTCCTCTTTTTTGCCATAAATCCGCCGAAAAGTATCGCTCCGATCAGTCCGCCGTATATGGCAAGTCCGCCGTTCCGTATCGACAGCATTGATTTTATATCCTTGTACTGGTCTATATTGAATATGACGTAATAAAGACGTGCGCACACTATCGCTCCGATAAGACCAACCATAACGCAGTCGATGACCTTATCGCCGTCCAGTCCGAAATCCTTCATTCTGCGGAAGCAGTATATCACCGCCAGCAGCATTCCTATCGCAATGATAAGACCGTACCACTTTACATCAAAACCAAACAGCGTAAATGCAGTGCTTTTTACATCAAACGCAAAGCCCAGCTTCGGAAAGGTTATCTGATCCCAGGGCAGCTTTTCAAGATACTCTGTTGTTTCTTCAAGTGTCTGTTCCATAACTTACAGCTCCTTTCAGTCCTGAGGCTCGATTATCGAAAGCGTTGCATTTTCAGTATTGAACTGGATCTTTAGACGTTCAATAAGATCCTCTGGTGTGACCGCAGCAACTGCGTCCAGCACAGCAAAGGCGTCAACTCCGTCCATTGTGGAATTGAGCATTGATGTAGCCAGTGTTTCGGGATCATTAAGATCACGGATAAGCGAACCGTAATAACTCTTTTTCACATTATCGAAAAGCTCTCTGTCAAAGCCGGTCTTCTTGCGCAGCTCGACCTCTTCATTGATAAGCTCCAGCACCTTTTCGGGATGACGTGATTCGCCGCCGAAAATCGAAACGAAATATCCGTTTCCGCTGAATACCTCCGATGAAAAGCCCGGTGTGATATATCCGCCGTCATAAAGCTTCTTGTAGAAATCGGTGCTTTCGTCAGCCAGCAGCATCAGCACCATATTTGTTTCCACCTCTGCCCTTACGGCTTCAAGTCCCGTATAAGCCCTGCTCTTGTAGCCGATATTGAAAAGCGGCATGGATACTGGCATCTTCCTGCGGATAATCTTTTCGGCTGCCTCATCGGGTTCATCGGGGAAGGTTATTTCAAGATTCATGTTATCATTGGGTTTAAGCAGTCTGTCGCATATCTCAATTATCCTGTCAACATCAACATTTCCCGCAATGCTAAGCACCATATTGTGCAGGTTATAGAATGCATTGTAGCACTTATACAGCAGATCGGCATTTATCTGTGCAATGCTCTCGACCGTGCCTGCAATATCTATCTTCACGGGGTGATTGAAATACAGTCCCCTTAACATATTGAAAAATACCTGCCAGTTGGGATTATCGTCATACATTCTTATTTCCTGACCGATGATACCCTGCTCCTTGGCAACATTCTCCGCAGTGAAATAGGGCTTCTGAACAAAATCCAGCAGTATTTCCAGCGACGGCTCAAAATTATCCGTGCAGCTGAAAAGATAGCAGGTCCTGTCAAAGCCTGTATATGCATTTGCGGAAGCTCCCGTTTCGGCATAAAGACTGAATACATTGCAGTCCTCGTTCTCAAAGAGCTTGTGCTCCAGATAATGGGCGATACCGTTGGGAACGGATATAAAATCCTTTTCCTCCTTGGTCTTGAAATGTGTGTTTACCGAACCGTATCTTGTTCCGAAAAGCGCATGAGTTGTGCTGTATCCCTCCATTGGCCATACACAGATGCGCAGTCCCGAGGGGTGATCTATCTGAATATACTTTTCGCCTGTGCGCTTGTTTTCGATTATCTTCTTTTCCATATTATTCGACCGCCTTTCCTGTAAGCACATAGACCGTATCGGGGACCATGCTCTTTGCGGCAGCAATGATGTCCTCACGGGTAACAGCCTTATAGCGCTCGATCTCCTGCTCGGGAGAAAGTATCTCGTCTTCAAGGCACTGACGGAAATACCATTCGCTCATTGCCCTCGGGCTGTCATTGACGCTCTTCAATGAATTGATGAGCAGCAGTCTTGCGTGCTCGATATCCTCGTCGGAGAATTCACCTAACTTCATAAGCTCCAGCTGATTGAGTATCTCCTTTTCCGCAGGCTCAACATTTGAATGCTCAACGCCGCTGTCGATGAACATTGTCTGCTTTGTTTCCGACACTGCGGAGGAGCAGTAATAGCAAAGGCTGAGCTTTTCACGGACGTTGTCAAAAAGCTTTGAAAAGGGAGTTCCGCCGTATACCGCACTGAAAAGCTTCAGCGCCTTTTCATTGGTGCAGTCCGATTTGAAGCTCATTACCATTTTGCTCTGTACTATATCCATTTCCTCGGTCTTTCTTACAACGCTTTCCTTTGCGGGAGAGGGCTTGTAGCCGCACTGTACGATATTTCCTCTTTCAATAGATCTTACAGCGGCAAAGATCTTCTCCTTATTTTCATCGGATATCTCACTGCCTGCGTACACTACCTCAATGCGTGCCTCCGAAAGCAGTTCCTTATATCTCTTGTAAACATCGGCGGGAGTAAGCTTTTCGGCAGCTTCTTTTGTACCGTTTATGTTGATCGAAGCAGGCTCGCCGCAGTAGGTAAGTTCTCTTGCACGGCGCACTGCATAGGTGCGCTTATCGTTTATCTCTGCGTCGATATCATCAAGCAGCTCCTGCTTTTTAAGAGCAAAATCATGAGCCTCAAATACGCCGTTTTCAAGATTCGGTCTGAGCAGGCAGCCCATGAATGTGTCAATAAGCTCGCCGTTTATCTTCTCTCCGCTGATAGTGTATCTGTCTGCGATAGCTCCGCACGCCATTGATACAACGCAGCAGTCCGCAAAGGTCGATACTCCGCCTCTTACGGAAGCTCCGTAAAGGGACGAAAGCTTTCTGCTGAGAGCGGTTATGCTGGGATAATCCTCGCTTGAATCGGAAAGTATCTTGGGTATAACCGCATTTGCCGATACTATATCCTCTTTAGTCGGTTCAAGAAAATGAACAAAAACATTATTTGTCTTTAACTTCGGGTCAATAAGCTGAGTAAAAGCAGCTCCGCTGCATATTTCCTCACGGCTGTAAGAAACTGACATAAATAATTCTCCGTTCTGACGTTTCACGTCCTGATCTTTATCCATAATCCGTTTAAATAATTTTATATGTATATTATAACACAAAAACAATGCAGTATAAACCGTCAGCTGTTTTTAAGCAGCTCTTCGGCATTTTTCAGCGCTGTTTCCGTGATATTGTCGCCGTTCATGATTCGTGCGATCTCGTACTTTCTCTGCTCAAAGTCAAGCTGACGGACAGATGTAAAGGTACGGCCGCCCTCGGTCTTTTTTTCTATCAGCAGATGATTGTCCGCCATTACCGCCATCTGGGAAAGATGTGTAACGCACAAAACCTGCCTGTTTGCCGATACTTCTTTCAGCTTTATGCCGATCTTCTGTGCGGCACGTCCGCTGACGCCTGTGTCTATCTCATCAAAGATAAGCGTGTGTATGTCGTCCTTGTCGGCAACAACATTTTTCATGGCAAGCATTATTCTTGACAGCTCGCCGCCCGACGCTATCTTTGAAAGCGGCTTCATTCCCTCGCCCTTGTTCGTGGAAATGAGAAATTCAACCGTATCCATGCCGTTTCCCGTAAGCTTGCCGTGTTCCTGTGAAACGGAAAGCTTTACATTGGGCATATCAAGAAAAGCAAGCTCGCCCTCAATGCGGCTGACGAAATTATCGCCTGCCGATCTTCGTGCGGCAGAAAGCTTTTTCGCCTTTTCCGATACCTCTGCCAGCAGCTTTTCACGCTCCTTGGCAGTCTCACGGATAAGCTCACCCGAGCTTTCAAAGGCTGCATTTTCCTCGGAAGCCTTTTCATAGGCTTCCCTGACGTCCGCCAGAGTGGGGCCGTACTTGCGTTTCAGCTCACGAAGCATATCAAGCCGCTGTGATACCTCCGCAAGCCGCTGCGGGTCTGTATCAATGCCGTCACAGATACGGAGCATTTCCGAGGAAATGTCCGCAAGCTCTGCCTTAACGCTTTCAAGACGTCCGATAAGCGGCTCGATATCGGGAACGATATCCGAATATGAGCTTATTTCGTCCACCGCATCGCCTATCATATCAGCTGCGCCCGAATTGTCCTCGTCGCCGTCGATGATATGATATGCCGTGTTCAGCGCATTTGATATGTCGATGCTGTTTGCGGCGGTTTTATATTCCGCCTCCAGCAGCTCGTCCTCGTTTTCCTCGGGAGAAACCGCACCTATTTCATCAATGCGCAGCTTCATCAGCTCCGCACGGTCGGAACGCTCCCTTTCCTCAACGGTAAGCTTTTTCAGACGGCGCGAAACCTCCTGAAGCTTTGAAAAGCTGTGCCTGTAATCTTCCACCATATCTCCCAGACCGCCGAAGCTGTCCAGTATGCCAAGATGCTTTTCTGGTGCCATAAGTATCTGATTGTCATGCTGACCGTGGATATTTACCAGAAGCTCGCCTATCTCACGCAGAACAGAAACGGTGGACGTTCTCGAATTTACTCTTGCAACGCTGCCGCCGTCCGCCATGATCTCTCTCGTAACGGATATCTCTCCGTCATCGTGAGCTATTCCAAGCTCGTCCAGCTTTTCGGCTGCCTTGTCGGATATATCCGTAAAAAGTGCGGTAATGACCGCTTTATCGCAGCCGCTGCGGACGATATCCTTTGTGACTCTCTGTCCCAGCACCGCATTTATGCCGTTTATCAGGATCGACTTTCCTGCGCCCGTTTCACCTGTGAATACATTGAAGGAGTCGGAAAATGGAATGACTGCCTCACTTATGACCGCAAGATTTTTTATATACAGCTCTTTCAGCAAGCTGACCGCTCCTTTCTGAAAAATTTACTGCTTTCTGACCGCAGAATTTATCTCGTCGGAAAGCTCCGCCGCCTCTTCGGCGGTACGCATAAGTACAAATATCGTATCATCGCCTGCAATAGTTCCCACAACGCTGCGGAAGTTAAGCTGATCGAACACCGCACAGGCTGCCTGTGCCATTCCGGTGTTGCATCTGAAAACCACCGTGTTCACCGCATGATCGGCAGCATAGACCGAATCAGTGAACAGCTGCGGCAGATCGGGTATCGTGTTTTCGGAGACTGCATAGCGCTGTCCGCCGCCCTCCGCAGATACTTTTTTCAGCCTAAGCTCCCTCATATCGCGTGAAAGCGTTGCCTGTGTTACCTCTATCCCTCTGTCCTCAAGAAGCTTTCTAAGCATTTCCTGAGTATCTACTTTATTTTCGTTTATTATCCTGATTATTTCATCATGCCTTGCCGATTTCAATGTCTGTTTTCATTCCTTTCAGAGAAAAACTATTTTATCGGGCGCATAAGCTTATTGTTTACTGCGTCATAAAACGAAAAACCTTTTATATCTATCAGACGAAGATATTTGTCCGATTTTGATATCTCAATAATATCACTGCCGAGAACGCTGTGTCCCGGCTTTCCGTCAACGGTGAAATATACTCCGTCGTCGGAATAATGCCTTACCGTGACCTTGTGCATCGTTGAAAAAAGCATCGTCCTTGATGAAAGCGAATGGGGACAGATAGGCGTGAACTCAATGCAGTCAAGATATGGCTCAAGAATAGGGCCTCCTGCCGAGAGCGCATATGCCGTGGAGCCTGTGGGCGTGGAGAAAACCACACCGTCCGCACGGAGCGAGCTGACATTCCGTCCGCTGACCGAAATGTCAAAATCAGTTATGCAGGCATAGGAACGTGAAACCACCACATCATTCAGCGCCGAATATTTTTCACGGCTGCCGTCCGCATGGATTATCACTGCGTCCAGCATCATTCGGTTCTCGACCTCATAATCGCCGCTTATCAGCTTTGAAAGGTTGTAAAGCTCATCGGTTTCCATAGAAGCCATAAAGCCGAGCCTGCCTGTATTTATGCCAAGCAGAGGCTTTTCCCTGTCGGCGGCGCATTCCGAATATTCAAGGATAGTACCGTCACCGCCTATAACTATCATCACATCGCAGATATCCGCAGCGGCAGATACATCTTCAAAACGGATATACTTCATGCCGCCAAGATACTTTTCATACTTTTTATCCGCAACGATATTAATACACATATTATGAAGGCACTGGCAGACCGTTATTGCCGTTTCAAGCGCATTCTTTTTTTCAAAATTCGGAAATACCGCAGCAGTCATTTTATCCTGTTCCCTTCATTATTTTTTCAGCTCCGAAAACGCCGCCTTTACAACCGTTTCGGGATAATAAGCGATACGCTCCGCCCTGTCGGCAAATACCGCATGGCAGATGTATTCGATATTTCCGTCGCCGCCGCAGACAGGCGAAAAATCAAGCTTGTCCGCAATAAGTCCCACCGCCTGAAAAGCAGCGGATATCTCGTTCAGCACACGCAGATGTACCTTTTCCGAACGGACAATGCCGTTCTTTCCTATATCGCTCCTGCCGCATTCAAACTGCGGCTTTATCAGCACGGCGGCTTCTCCCTCATGGGAAAGCACCTCGGCTATCTTCGGGATTATGAGCTTCAGCGAAATAAACGATACATCGCAGCCGATAAAATCAGCTTTCCCGCCTATGTCGGATTCGGAGATGTCCTTTATGTTCGTGCCCTCCATATTAATCACTCGGCTGTCCGAGGCGATCTTTTCATCAAGCTGACCGTGCCCCACATCTATGGCATAGACGCAGGCTGCACCGTTTTGCAGCATACAGTCGGTAAATCCGCCTGTTGAAGCTCCGAAATCGGCGCATTTTCTGCCGTTCAGGTCTATGCCGAACACATTCACTGCCTTTTCAAGCTTCAATCCGCCTCTGCCAACATATTTAAGAGTTTCGCCCACAACACATACATCATCGGTATCGGATATTTCTGCGGAGGGCTTGCTCACTGCGGCTCCGTTAACGGTGACACCGCCGCTTTTTATAAGCTCCTTTGCGTGCTCACGTCCCTTTATCAGTCCGTTCTGCACAAGATATGCGTCCAGCCGCATAGTATCATTTTCCTTTCAGAGAATCAATAAGACCGTTCATGCCGCTGCTGTCAAGTCCGAGTGCCGACAGTGCTGAATCAACGGAAGCCTGCTTCACAAAATCGCCGATAGCCCTGATATATATTCTGCCGTCAAAGCCACGCTCCGCAAGCTCGGCAGCTATATGCTCGCCAACCGAACCTTTTTTCAGAGCCTCCTCAAAAATAACAATTTTTTTATGCTTCATGCAGATATCATATATATTTTCGTTGAGCGGCTGTATCTTCACAAGCTTTAAAATATCCGCATTTTTGTTTCCGCAGATATTTTCATATATCCTGCCGTAGGTAACGGCAAGAATGCCGCTGCCGTTGTCGGTAAATATATAATCGGAATATTCAGCCTTTTCATCGCCGACAGAGCCTTTTCCTCTCGGATATCTTACAACAGCCGCACATTCGGTATCATAGACCGCCTTATGCAGACATTTTTTCAGCTCGGCATAATCCGACGGTGAATAAACAGTAACATTCGGTATCGAGGTAAGCATGGGAACATCGAATATTCCCTGATGAGTCTCTCCGTCCTCGCCGACTATTCCCGCACGGTCAACAGCCAGCACGATATGCTCACCCGAAATGGCAATATCATGTATCACCTGATCGTAGGCACGCTGCAAAAAGCTGGAATAGACCGAGAAAACAGGCAGCTTTCCCATTGATGCAAGTCCGCCGCAGAAGGTCACTGCGTGCTGCTCGGCGATACCTACATCAAAAAATCTGTCGGGGTGATCCGCCGCAAAATATTGCAGCCCGGTTCCGTATTTCATGGCGGCTGTAACTGCGCAGATGCGCTCGTCACTGTCAGCCATTGCCGTTATCTCCCTGCCGAAAACCGCCGAAAAGCTGTCATCGGTGATTACCTCGGGATTGCCGTATTTCAGATCATATGCGCTTACCCCGTGGAATGCTCCCGGATTTTTCTCCGCAGGCTGGAAACCTTTTCCCTTTACAGTGTTTACATGTATGAAAACAGGTGCCTGTATCTTCTTTGCCGCACGGAAAACCTCGTCCAGCGCAGCTATATCATGACCGTCAACAGGTCCAAGATATACAAATCCCAGATCCTCGAACATAGTAGAATGATAGAGAAACCATTTCAGCATGGATTTTGAAAGCTGCACTGCATCAATAACAGGCTTTCCCACGACAGGTATTTTTTCAAGCAGCTCCGCTGTGCGCTGTTTGGTGCTGATATATTTTTCCCGTCCTCGGATAGATGTAAGATATTTCGCAACAGCGCCTACATTTTTTGATATGGACATCTCGTTGTTATTGAGAACGATTATCAGATTATCAAGATCCTTCGAGGCGTTGTTCAGCCCCTCATAAGCCTCGCCGCCTGTAAAAGCACCGTCGCCCATTACGGCAACAACACTGTGTTCATTGTCACCGTTCAGCTTCATTGCACGGGCAATGCCGCAGGCTGCCGAAACAGACGTGCTGCTGTGACCGCTGATAAAAGCATCATGCTCCGATTCCGAGGGGCGTGCAAAGCCCGAAAGTCCGTTTTCACGGCGTATCGTTCCGAATTCGGAGAGTCTGCCTGTCAGTAACTTGTGAGTATACGCCTGATGTCCCACGTCCCATACGATCTTATCATCGGGAGTATCGAACACCCTGTGCAGCGACATTGTAAGCTCCACCGTTCCCAGATTTGATGCAAGATGTCCGCCGTTTTCGGAAACCGTGCGGACAAGTATCCTGCGTATCTGTCGGCAGAGCTGTCTGCACTGACCGATATCCAGCTTTTTAAGATCGGAGGGCAGTTCAAGGTCTTCAAGACGTATATTATTGTTTTCGTTGTTATTCATAAAGCTGTAACGCTCCGTAACTGCTTATCATATGTTCATGGGCATAATAAGCGCCATGATTATTCCCAGCATAGCTCCGCTGAGAACTTCAAGAGGAGTATGACCAAGGATCTCTTTAAGCTCCTTCTGCTTCTTTTTGGACTTCTGAGCTTCCTCAAAGGCATCGGGACGCTCCTCCTTGATTATCCTCTTCATAAGATTGATCTCATGAGCGTGCATTCCTGCGGAACGGCGAACTCCCATTGCATCATACATAACGATAAGCGCCAGCAGGAACATGATCGCAAATTCGGTGGAGCCAATGCCGCATTTTCTTGATACCGCAAGCGCCGCCGAGCAAACCATTGCGGAATGTCCGCTGGGCATTCCTCCCGGACCGAAAAGCCTTTCAAAATTAAATTTTTTCGTTCTGATAAGAACGATGATCGTCTTTATTATCTGGGCGAGGAACCACGAAAGACACGCCGTTATGAGCACATAATTATACTCAATCTTATTCATTGCGATCAATCCTTTCAGCATTTTTATTTTTGTCTGTAAAGCAGCATTTCCGTCAGCTCGGAGATAAAGCTGTTGTCCGAAAAAGCGGACAGCTCATGCTCCGCTTCCGCAGTAAGCTTTGCCGCAAGCTCTTCGGATTTTTCGATACCGTGAACGGCGGCATAGGTGCATTTGCCGATCTCGGCGTCGCTGCCCACAGGCTTTCCGAGCTGCGCTTCATCGCCGTTTATGTCAAGAATATCGTCGATTATCTGGAACGCAAGACCAAGTGCGTCCGCATATCTTCCCGCCGCATCAAGCCTGTCATATGCTCCTGCGCATATGCAGCCCATTCGGCAGGCAGCTTTCAGCAGCGCCGAGGTTTTCATTTTATACATTTTCAGCAGCTTGTCATCGGGAAATTCCGCACCGTTTACGTTATACATATCAATGACCTGTCCGCCGATCATTCCGTCAGTTCCCACGGCACGGCCAAGCTCAGCAATAAGCTTCACCTTTTTTTCCGCCGAAAGCAGCTCATCATCGGCGATCACCTGATATGCCAGATTTTCCAGAGCATCTCCCGCCAGCAGAGCCGTATCCTCACGGAACGCCTTGTGACAGGACGGACGTCCCCTGCGCATATCATCATTGTCCATACATGGCAGATCGTCATGTATAAGTGAAAATGTATGTATCATCTCAACAGCGGCGGCAGCAGTCAGTACGTCCTCCGCTTTTCCGCCGCACATACGGCAGAAGCCCATTGCAAGCACGGGTCTGATACGCTTTCCGCCCGACGACAGCGAATACCACATAGCTTCGGTTATCTCATGCTGATAATCTCCGCTGCTGCCGCCGTATTTTATTTTATATTCGTCAAGGCGCTTTTCAGCCGCTTTCGCATAGCTTTCAAGGCGCTGTTTGTTTTCTGCATTCATAATTATCTCCCTGCGGTCATTCCGCAGACTTTTCTTTCCATTCGGTAACGGTAAGCTTCGCATTTTCCAGCGCCGCACGGCAGGCTGTCAGCTGATCCATTCCCGATTTATACATATCCACAGCCTTGTCAAGAGGAAGCTCATTTCCCGAAAGCTGTGCGATTATTTCTTCAACCTTTTTTACGGATTCTTCGTATGACATTTTATTTTCCTTTCAAGCTTATAAAACTTCCGCATTGACCTCTCCGTCGGAAAGATGAATATTGATCCTGTCCCCCGACAAAAGCTCGGACGAAGAGCTTACGGCTTTTCCGTCCTTATAGACAATGGAATATCCCCTTGTCATGACCTTCAGCGGACTTAATGCGTCCAGCGAGGAAGCCAGCGACGAAAAGCGCAGTTCTTCCCTTTCAAGTCTCTTTGCGATAGCTTCATTCAGTCTTTTTTCACATATATCAAGCTTTTCTTCCGCACTGCCCAGCCTTTTTTCCGGCGAGAGCAGCTCCAGCCTTTTTTCAAGACTGTCGGTGTACATCTCCTGACGGTGAATATATGCTTCAATGCCGTTATTCAGCCCATCGGACAGCTTGTCCAGCTCATCGAGCAGATCGGACATAAGCGGAACAGCAAGCTCCGCCGCCGCAGAGGGCGTAGGCGCACGCAGATCCGCAACATAATCGGATATAGATGTGTCTGTCTCATGACCCACAGCGGAAATAACAGGCGTTTCGCAGTCAAATATAGCTTTTGCGACGATCTCCGTGTTATAAGCCATAAGATCCTCGGGAGAACCGCCGCCCCTTCCGCAGATGATAACATCACAGCCGCTCCTGTCGGCTATGGAAAGAGCCTGCGCTATCGACTTCGGAGCAGTCGTTCCCTGCACCATGCACGGAAAAAGCACAGCTTCCGCGGCAGGATATCTTCTGCCGAGTATCTGTATTATATCTCTCAGAGCCGCAGCCTCGGGAGATGTGACTATTCCTATTTTTGACGGAAATCTCGGTATCGGCTTCTTATATGCTTCGCTGAAATATCCCTCTTCCGCAAGACGTGCTTTCAGCTGCTCAACCGCAAGATACATCGAACCGATGCCGTCGGGTATCATATCGGAAACGTAAAGCTGATAAACTCCGTCCCTTTCATATACCTCAACGCTTGCGGAAACAACAACATTCATGCCGTTTTCGGGCATGAACCGCAGCGCCGAAGCATATCTGCTGAACATCACAGCCTTTACGGCAGCTCCGCCCTCTTTCAGCGTAAAATAGAAATGTCCCGATTTTGTGTAGTTCACAAAACCCGATATCTCGCCCCTTACCATTATGCTGCGGAAATTCTTGTTTTCCTTGAATATCGATGCAGTATAAGCGTTAAGCTGCGATACCGTTACGGTAAGACTCATAATTATTTTTTCTCCAATTTTATACTTCCCGACTTGACAGCCGCAAAAACAGCTGTTCCCGCAGCATTGTCACAGGAAAATTCGGGAGCGGCAAAATATGCATTGTCTCGCTTTTTCGTCATATAGCTGCGGATAATACTGTTTGACATAACTCCGCCTGCATATATTATCGGCAGCCTGCCGTGGAGCTGCTCGGAATATTCCGTCATGGCGTCCGCCGAATATGCCACCGCATAAAGGCAGGCAAGGGCAATATCCGCCCTGTCCGCACCGTCGGCAAGCATTTTTCCGAATCTGTTCTCAAAGCCCGAAAGACAGCAGCTGCCCTCTTTCATAACAGGTCTGATACCCAGCTTTTTCGGCGAAGCCTTGCTTTCCAGCGCCAGCTTTTCAAGCTGAGGTCCGCAAGGGAATTTCAGTCCCAGCATAAGCCCTGTCCTGTCAACAAGCTGACCGCCTTTAAGATCAAGGGAAGTTCCCGTTTCGGTTATGTACAGCACCTTTTCATCATCGGGACGGCAGAAAAGACAGTCGGTAGTTCCTCCGCTTATATGAAATGCGGCAAATTCGCTATTCAGCAGCGAAAACTTATCCGCCGAATATAAAGCCGCAAGGATATGTCCGCACTGGTGGCTTGTCCTGTAAACAGGCAGCTTCATTGCTCTGCCGAGGCATTCGGCAAGTCCCTCTCCGCATAAAAAGCAGGGCATATATGAGCCTTCCGCCCCTCTCGGAGCAGTTGAAACGCCTATCGCCGCTATATCGGAGATATCGCATTCCTCGGAAAGCCTGTCTATCACCTGCGGCAGCTGCACCGTATGATGAAAAACTGCATCGCTCTGGCGCAGACCTTTCTGTCCCTCTTTAACGGGCAGGAGCATTTTCTGCTGAACTACACTTCCGCTTTCGCTGTCATATACTGCGGCGGAGGTAGTGTAATTGCTGGTGTCTATCCCCAGAAATTTCGGCATCAGTCTTTATCCTCTGACTTTTCGGCAGCCGAAGCACGTGAATATGCGCCCAGAATGCCGTTTACAAGCTTTACCTCAGGATCGAGGGCATATTTCTTTGTAAGATTTACAGCCTCGCTGATAGCCACGTTTGTGGGGACCTTGTCGCAGTAAAGTATCTCATAGATAGCAAGACGCAGCACTGTAAGGCTTACCTTTGCGATACGGGAAACCTGACGCTTGTTGCTGTATCCGGAAATTATCTCATCAAGCTCCTCCTGCTTTGAAACAACGCCTCTGAAGAGCTTTTCAACCTCGGCAGCACCTGCGGGATCGCCTTTGTTTTCGGCTGTTTCCGCTTCTTCCTGCTCCTCATCTGTTACTGGTACGGGATAAAACTCAAATGTGCCTGTTTCCTTTGCGGCTTCGATGATCTCATCGCAGGAGCATTCGGGACGGAAGAGCTTCTCAAAAATAAGCATAAATGCTGCTTCTCTGATTTCACTTCTTTTCATTTTCTTTTCCTCTCTGATAATTTGTATTGAAACGCAGAAAAGCAAGCCTTGAGAAAATTTCTTTTCAGAAAGCCTGCATTCCGCATTATTATTTTTTACACCGCAGCGGTCTGCATTATGCCGCTTACGATCACGTTCACCTTGCTGAGGGCAATGCCCGTCATTGAAAGCACATCATCTATGACCCGCTTCTGGATATTTCTGCATACCGTATCTGCCTTGCAGTTGGGCGTCAGCAGGACCTTTACCGTGACCTCGGGAAACTCGGCGGAAAGATTCAGTCGGATAGCGCCCTTCTGATCGGAAGCCTTTGCTCTTTTTCCGCACAGCGAAGCAACACCGTCAACGTCCGCCACAGCAAATCTGACTACCGAAGCGATAACTTCCTCCGACACCTTCATAGCGTTCACGGGGGTATCATTGATCTTATCCATTTTTATTTCATTCCTTTCGCAGGAAATACGTCGGAAGGCTCTGACATATCTCCGATATCTGCTCTGATAAAAGCGGCATTTTTCATGCTTACTTCTATTATAACAAATATTTTCAGATAAAACAACTACTTTACCTCAAAAATTCTGATATTTTCCGAAGAAATTGAAACTTCGCTGAGAAGAATGTCCTTGATCTTGGCTGCGTCCTCTGCCGAAAGCCCCTCTGTGCGCACTACGATGTTGGCTGTTTCGCCGTCGAGATATACAACACAGTCCTCAAATCCCTGTGCCATTACCAGTGATTCGATCTTTGTCTCGCTTTCGGAAAGCTTTGTGAGGTTAACTGCCTTTTCGGTATAGACTGCCTCTTCCTCTGTGGAAAGATCGCCGCCGCCCAGTATTGAAGCAAGAGTTTCCACCGCTTCGTCACGGGAAGTCATTCTTGAAAGGCGTGCCTGTGAAAAATAATCTATCCCGTCGGTGCTGCCTGTATTGACATAAGCCGCATCGCCGTAATTCACGTTCTTGCTGTCCGCAGCAACTCCCGCTTCGTCCGCAATGCTGTTTTCCGAAGCCGCAAATGCGTAGTTCATATAAACGGCAATGCCGAGAATGAGTGTAAGGCAGGCAAGTACGATGTGCTTTTTACCGATGATGATGTTGGGTTTTCTCATATTCTGCTCCGTTCCGCCGCTTATGCGGCTAATATTATTTCATTTTTGCAACGCATATCCTGCTGGAGGGTATTCCCAGCGATACCGATACAGCCTTGTATATCCTCTCGCAGACCTGTGAATTTCCGCCGCCCTCGCAGACGATAAGCGCTCCCGTTATCTCGGGCGATCTGACGTGAGTGACGATGCCGCCCTTGTCGGCAGCCGCATATTCACTGACGTGCTTATCGCCGCTTACAGTGCTTTCCTCCGCATAGACATATTCCTCCGTTGACGACAGGGTTATCATCACCTCCGCTTTTCCCACTCCGCTTATCTGTGAAAGCAGCTCCGTAAGCTCCTGTTCAAGCTCTGCACGGTATGCGCTGTTTTGGTCGAACTGACCGCTTTCCGTCGGTTCATCGGACTTACTTTTTCCATTGCCCGAGCCTATCCCCGAAAGCAGTATCAGCAGCATTCCGACGATCCCAAGAGCCACCGCTGCATTAAGAGTGTTCTTTTTCCCGAAAAAATCTTTCAGCCTTTTAATTGCCTGTTCCATTAAGCTCCTCTCCGTTCGTCAAGATCACATTTACAGTCACACCCTCTCCGACAGCTTCCTTTATAAGCCTTTCGGCGGAGCTTTTTTTACTGATACTGTCCACCTCCGCCGTAACCTCATTAATATATATGCTGCCGTTTTCGGAAATATCAATACTTGTCAGTATTTTGTCCGACGCTATATCAATTCCCCTTTCCGAAAGATATCCGCTTATGCTCTCCGACACGTTCTTTCCTGCCGTGCGCAGAAAATAATCCTCCGCTCCGACAGAATATTCCGCTGCGGACGCTCCCGCAGCAGTATATGCGGCTTCATCAAATTCAATGCCGGTTATGCCGCCGATAAGCACTGTCATAAATATCAGCGACATTATCAGACGGATATGCCCCGTAAATTTCTCCGAGGGATATATCATCGAAACAGCCGATGCCGCCACTCCAATAAAGCAGGCACACGCCGCAGCTCCCGTTATTGTTTCCGTGTCCGTTCACCTCCTATGCCGTGATGCCGTACATCAGTATTCCCGTGGAGATTATCAGCATGGCTCCGTAGCACAGCAGCAGGCTCATTGCCATGCCGATAACTCCCGAAATATTTTTCAGCAGCTTTGCTATGCCGTTCTGCCCCAGCATTTCCGCAAATGCTCCGCCTATATTCACTGCAAGGTAAAGCGATGCCGCCTGTATCACGGGAGGAAGCACGGTAAGCGCAACTGCGGCAATGCCGTATATCCCTGCGGCATTCCTCAGAAGAGCAAGTCCCGAACGCACCGCTGTATATGTATCGGACAGCGCTCCGCCCACCACGGGAACAAGATTCGCCACCGCCAGCTTTGCCGCCTTGACTCCCACCGTATCGGCTGCCGTTCCGAGAGCATTCTGCAAAGCAAGCATTCCCGTGAATACGGTCATAACCACGCCTATTACAAAGGAAACGATCTTTCCGATAAGCGATGTGACCGCTCCCAGGGAAAAATCGGGATTGATGCCGTCGATTATGCCCATTGCCATGCACATCGACATCAGCGGCAGCAAAACATGGGAGGACAGCTGAACAGCTCCCTCGGAAACCGCCATTACCGTCATATTATAAGCCGCAGCCCCCGTCACCGAGCCCGAGGATATGGCTATCCCCGCATAAACAGGCACATAGCTCAGCATAAAAACTCCGCCTGCTTTCATCGTAGCGATCATGCTGTTTATGCAGTCCGCTGCGGGGGCAGCTGCCGCTGCCGTGGTTATCAGCACGGACATTATCTCATACACCTTTGCGGTGCGGCTGTCCGATGCCGATGAAAAAGCCGATACCGCCGCCGAAAGCATTGCGGCGCATATCATTGTTCCAAGCACTCTCAGCGGATAGGTAAGATTGCTGCGGAAGCTGTCAAGGATATAGCTTATAATGTCCGACGGGTCTATTTCCGCAAAATCGCCCGAATCGGAAACTGTTATGCCGTTTTCTGAAAATATCCGCTTTGCCTCATCGGGGATATTTTCGGATATTTCCGAATCATCAATGCCCAGCGAATCATACAGCTCATCAGCATCAACAGCCGAAACGGGTTCCTCCGCACGGCAGCATATGCCGCATAAAAGCATTGCGGCGATCACTGCCGCAGCAGCCAGTATTTTTTTCATAGTCCGCTCCTTTAAGGCAGCAGTTTGTCCGTAAGTGAAACTATCTCCGAAAAAAGCGGCAGCGCCATTACAGCAAGAGTTATCCTGCCTGCCGTTTCGGTCCTTGCCGCCAGTCCCGACTCACCGCTGTCACGGCATATGCCTGCGGCTGTATCGGTAAGATAGGTCACTCCGAGGGATTTATAAAGTATATCTGCATAGGCGCTGTCCGCCCCTGCTTTTTCAAACATGGAATCAATAAAATCCACCAGCGGAGAAAGCAGCCCCACAACAGCCGCAGTTATTATCACCGCAGCCGCCGCAGATATAAAAACCCCGTATTCACGGTTGGTCTTGTCGAATATACGGCATATCACCGCAGCCGATATGCATAGTCCCGCTATTGCCGCAAGGGTCATACCGTATCATGTCCTTTCCAATTACAGTCCGAAAGCAGTTCTGATAGTGTCAAAAAGCTGGCTTATCTGCTGTATTATCATTGCAAGAACAACGATAAGTCCTGCTATCGTTACCATGAGCGCCTGCTCGTCCCTCTCCGATTTTTTCAGCAGCAGGTTCAGCACCGAAACGATGATGCCTATTCCTGCGATCTTAAATATCAGATCAATATCCATTATCGTCCGTTCCTTTCGGGCATTTCCGTTGCCTTATATAAGTATTACTGCCGCAAACAACCCTGCAAGCAGCCCCATGCTCCTGAAAAGCTTCGGCTTTTCTTTTCGGTCTTTGTCAGCTTCCTTTATGGACGAGGCTATTATGCCGCCGTACATCTCAAGGCAGTCAAGCTGACCTTGGACATCGGCTGCTCCGAGAGTCCTGCCCATGCCCTCCAGCACGGAAAATTCCTCTTCATTTATTCCGTAGGGCGGATAAGCCTTCAGCTTTTCGCTCCAGATCCGTCTTATATCACATTCACCCTGTTCAAGCTCGTTATTCATCGCCGTGATGAATGCAAGCCCAGAAAGCTCGCTGTCGGCGGCTGCCGATGATATGATATCCCTCACAGGAGAAGCCGTGCAGCGGATCATAAGCGACGCCCTGCCGATGAATTTTTCCAGCAGCCGCAGCATTCGGTATCGGCGGATATATCTTTCAGCAAGATAATTTCCTGTCATTACCGAGGTCATAAATATCAGAACGATCCCCGCATATCTCACTGCCGCACTCTCCGATCTTAATTATTTTTGTTATCCTGCCGCTTTCGGCAAATGCCGCATATTCAAACAGCCCCATATCAATAAGCCTGCCGATATGCTTTCGGCGGAATATTTCTTCTATACTGCCGCCGTGAGCCGCTGCCGCCAGCTTCACGCCGCAGCAGTATGCATTTTCAAGAGCGGCAGCGTCCGCCTCCGAGCCTATCTCGTCGCAGATTATCACAGACGGCGACATGACCCTCAGTGCGGTGCTTATCCCCTCCGCTTTGGAAAAGCCGCTGAAAACATCGGTGTTTGCGCCCACATCGCTGTAACAATGCCCTCGGCTGCCTGCGGCTATCTCGTTTCTTTCGTCTATCAGCGAAACGTTGTGCCTGTCCCCAAGCTGACGGCACAGGTCACGGAGGATAGTGGTTTTTCCCCCTGCGGGTCTGCCGCATATAATTATGCTGTGCAAGCCGTCATTCATCACGCTCCGCATGATATCGTCCGCCGCTCCGTATATCTGCCGTGCAATTCGGAAGCACACCGATGAAATGTCACGAACAGTTTCCGTTTTGTCGCCGTTCAACACCGCTGTTCCGCTTATGCCAAGCCTGTGCCCGTGAGGAAGAGTCACAAAACAGCCTGCTATCTGATTGTGATAGCTGTGCAGTGAATACTGGCAGGCGGCATCGAACAGCTTGTGTATCTCCTCCGAAAGCACCGTTATGCCATGTGACGGTTCGTCCGTAATGCCGCCCCCCGATGTGACATATCTTACTCCGAAAGGCAGAGTCACCGCAAGTGGTCTGTCCGCACGAAGCCTTATCTCGGATATATCGGAGCATTTCAGCACCGAAAGCGGCACGGAAAGCCGTGCGGGAAAATATTGTGTGATATCCTTGTCCATTGCTTTATTCCTTTCTTTTTGATTTATTAAAATATATTCGGGACAGGCAGGAGATATGACTTCGGCTAAATAAAAAATCACTGCACTTCCCGATCTCGGAAAATGCAGTGATCTGCGCCTTATAAAAAATTATGAAACAGCTTTGTTGTCAGAGCATATGCCCTCGGCTCTGACACGTATGTTATAAACCAAACGGAAAACCTCGGATTCATCATTTATGGTATCATACATCTTCCGCAGTGTTCTTTTTCCGACACGTCTGTCTAAAAGTGCGAATATCCGCACAAGCATATTGGAACTGTTCAGGCTTTTTTCAATACTTTGGTTGTCAAATTCACTGAATGCCCGATAGAAAGAACAGTTATCGAACTGACCGTATTTGACCGCTGTACCGTTCGGTAAAAACAAATTATTGATTATTTCAGAATATCCCTGAGCATCATCTCCCGACAATGGATCATGTGGAATCCACATCTCAAAATAGCTGCCCGATATTATTTCCTTATCATCAAAAAGAATTGCCGCTCTTCCCTCATGGTCAGGACATTTGCTGTATGATGTGGCAAAATATCTGATATGTCCTTTTAATGAATCGGCAAGATATTCGTTTTCCAGCTTGCTTCTTATTTTTGTCCATGTATGCATAATATAACTCCCGAACAGTCCGTTACATTTTCTCTATCTCATCAAGCAGTGCCGAAATGATCTCGCTTTCGGGAACTTTTCTTAGTATCTCGCCCTTTCTGAATATCAGACCGCAGCCGTCTCCGCCTGCAACTCCGATATCCGCTTCACGGGCTTCTCCCGGACCGTTCACTATACAGCCCATGACCGCAACGGTTATGTTCTTATCCATGTCGGCAACTGCCTTTTCCACCTGCTTTGCAAGGGAAACAAGGTCGATTCTCGTCCGTCCGCAGGTGGGACAGGACACCAGCTGAACTCCGCTGCCTCTGCCTATAGCACGGAGTATGTCCTTTGCGGCATATACCTCCCTTACGGGATCATCGGTCAGCGATACACGGATAGTCTCGCCTATGCCGTCGCACAGCAGCGAGCCAATGCCGACAGCAGACTTGATAACTCCCATTCGCTCCGTGCCTGCTTCGGTAACTCCCAGATGCAGCGGATAATCACACTTCTCCGCAAGCAGACGGTACGCCTTTATCATAGTGGGTACATCAGAGGATTTCAGCGAAATAACTATATCGTGAAAATCGCATTCCTCCAACAGCGAAGCATGACGGAGCGCACTTTTCACCAGCGCTTCCGCCGTGGGAGAACCGTATTCTTCAAGAATATCCTTTTCCAGCGAGCCTGAATTTACGCCTATGCGTATGGGGATATGCTTTTCTGCGCACATATCCGCAACAAGACGAACCCTGTCCCTGCTGCCGATGTTTCCGGGATTTATCCTTATCTTGTCAACGCCTGCCTCCGCACTCATAAGCGCAAGACGATAATCAAAGTGGATATCCGCCACCAGCGGAATGCTTATCTTGGATTTTATCGCAGGAATAAGCGCCACTGCTTCCTTATTCGGGACTGAAACTCTGACTATCTCGCAGCCTGCATTTTCCAGCTCCACAGCCTGCTTTACGTTGCCCTCGATATCGTCCGAACGGGCATTCAGCATGGACTGAATATATATTTTCTTTCCGTCAAGGCACAGATCCCCGACCCTGACAGCTCTGACATTTCTCATACCGACTCTCCTATTTTACGATCAGTGATTTGATATCGTTGAATGTTACTGCAACCATAAGCACCATAAGCAGCGCCATTCCCACAAAATGCACCATTCCCTCTGTTTCAGCCTTGAACTGCTTGCGGCGTATAGCCTCGATAATGAGGAAAACGAATCTTCCTCCGTCCAGTGCAGGCAATGGCAGCAGATTGAAAATTCCCACATTTATCGTGATGAGCATTGCCATTTCAACAATAAATGACCAATCCACGCCGTACTGCTCGGTGACCTCGGTTATTGCCGATACGATTCCCACAGGACCGCTGAGGTCATTTATTCCGTATTTTCCGAGAATGATGTCACGAAGCGACATCAGCACGATGCGTCCGTCATATATCACTTTTTTTATACTGTAACCCCAGATATTTCCGAAAGTGATCTTCTCCGAGTAGACCTTAAAATCATAGCGGAGAGTCTGCTTTCCCGTATCGGGATCGGTCTCCGTGGCAAAGCGCACGCCGTCAAGCTTAATAAGACTGCCGTTTCTCATTACCTCAAAATCGACCGAACCGTCCTCGTCATTGGTAAGACCGTAGATGACATCGCTCATGGTGAAAACTTTAAGTCCGTTTATCCGAACTATTTCATCATCAACTTCAAGTCCGCTCATATGGCTGGGAGCATTTTCCTCGGTGAAAAGCGCAATCGTTGTGGTTATGCCCTTGCCCGAAACGGCAAAAAACACAAAGGATAAAATTATTCCGAGAATGATATTCATAAATGCGCCTGCAACTATAACGATCATTCTCTTCCATACAGGCTTGCTGCGGAAGCTGTTCTCGTCAACGGCGTCCTCGTCCTCGCCCATGGCGCAGAATCCGCCGATAGGCAGCAGACGTATCGAAAAAAGCGTTTCCTTACCCTGCTTCTTGAATATTGCAGGACCCATTCCGATAGAAAATTCGCTGACGGGTATTCCGCACAGCTTCGCAGCCACAAAATGCCCTGCTTCATGTATCACAACTATTGCACAGAATATCAGTATACCGATAACAATTGAAACAAATGTACTCATCAGCCAACCTCTTTCATGACGAATTCACGGGCTGCCTTATCCGCTTCGTATATGCCCTCAACGGTGTCAACATCAAACCTCGTCAGCGTATCAACAGCCTTTGTCACAAGCTCACCTATTTTCAGAAACGGTATCTTCCTCTCAAGGAACATTCCAACGGCAGCTTCGTTAACTCCGTTTGCTATGCAGGGTCTGTCGCCGCCCAGCTTTGCAGCCTTTATGCAGGTGGAAAGGCAGTCGAAAGTATCATAATCGGGAGCGGCAAAGGTCAGCGTTCCGTAATCCGTAAGACTCAGACGCTTTGTATTGCAGGGCAGCCTGTCGGGATATGTCAGCGCATACTGAATAGGTATTCTCATATCGGGAACACCAAGCTGTGCAATAACAGCTCCGTCGGCATATTCCACCGCCGAATGGATAACGCTCTGCCTGTGAACGACTATTTCTATCTGCTGCGGCTCCAGCCCGAAAAGCCATTTTGCCTCGATAAATTCAAGACCCTTGTTCATCAGCGTTGCCGAATCAATCGTTATCTTGTTTCCCATTGACCAGTTGGGGTGATTCAAAGCCTGCTCTACAGTGACATTTTCAAGCTCGGACTTTGTTTTTCCGAAGAAAGGTCCGCCCGATGCGGTAAGGATTATCTTTGAAAGCTGAGAACGCTTCTCACCATTAAGACACTGGAATATAGCGGAATGCTCGCTGTCGATAGGATATATCTTCACGCCGAATTTCTCCGCTTCGGGTATAACAGCCTGTCCTCCCGCCACAAGAGTTTCCTTGTTGGCAAGAGCAACGTCCTTACCGCTGCGGATAGCAGTCAGCGTCGGCAGTATTCCAACCATTCCGACTACCGATATCACAGGCAGATCAACAGCTTCATCTGCTGCCAGACTGCACAGACCGTCCATTCCGCAAAGCACCTCAATGTCCGTATCGGCAAGCTCGGTTTTAAGCTGCGTGTAATATTTTTCATCGTAAATGCAGACCCTTTTCATTGAGAAATCTCTTGCCTGCTCTGCCAGCAGCTTATAATTTTTCAGTGCTGCTGCCGAATGCACCGCAATGCCCTGCTGTCTGCACACATCAAGAGTCTGAGTGCCGATAGAGCCTGTTGAACCGAGAACAGATATTGTTTTCATATAAAAGTCATGCCTTTCAGTTTTGGGTTGAAAATGAGGCGTACACAAAATGCACGCCTCATTATTATATATTCCGATCATCACACAAATATATCTACGAAGCTCAGGAACATTACCATAAACGGCAGAACGAACAGAACGCTGTCGAATCTGTCCATAACTCCTCCGTGGCCGGGAATGATATTTCCGTAATCCTTTACCTCATGCTCACGCTTTAAAAGAGATGCGGTAAGGTCGCCGAAAATACCCAGTATCGAGGTAACTATGCCTATTATCACGAATGCAATATAGTTCACATCGAATACAATACCTCTCGAAGCCATGAATTTCTGATATCCGAAGCCGTAAATGCAAAGTACGAGAACATTTGCAACGATTCCGCCGACAGCTCCCTCAACCGTTTTCTTGGGTGAGATATCTGGGCAGAGCTTGTGCTTTCCCCAGAATGTTCCGGCAAAATATGCGCCGCCGTCCGCAAGCCATGCGGAAGCGAGGGTGATTATAATATAACTGATGCCGTGAACGGGGCTGAGCTGATGAAGTGTTATCAGTCCGCTGAACGAAATGGAGACCATTATCGTGCAGGTTATCATGATGCAAAGCTTGCTGAACGGCAGCTTCTTGTGATCGCCCACATAGCCCATAAACATAAGCTCCATTATAACAGCGGAAAAAAGTATGCGCCAGATCATATCGGGAAGATATGCACACATAAACGGCATTGCAGCTCCGTAAATATAGCAGCCGATCGTATGCACCTTATATTCGGTACACCTGCAGACCTTGAGCAGCTCATAAAGCGCTATGACGGTCAGCGCCGCAACAGTCAGCGGAAAAATCGGAGTATCCGCAAGAAACAACAGCAGCACCGCAAGAGATATTCCGACAACAGCAGTTATAATTCGTTTCTTCAAAATGATCCTCCGCTCCGAAGCCGACAGCCTGTTTTATTCAGCTTCTGAAAATAATATTTTATGCAGTATGTGATAAAACTCACACTCCGCCGAACCGCCTGTTCCTTGAAGCATACTCTTCAAGAGCCTTGTCAAGGTCAGCAGCTTTGAAATCGGGCCAGAGCACATCGGAAAAATAATACTCCGCATATGCGCACTGCCAGATAAGAAAATTTGAAAGTCTGTATTCTCCGCTGGGACGGATCACAAGATCAACATCGGGCATACCATCTGTATAGAGCAGCTTTGAAAACATATCCTCCGTGATATCTTCGGGCTTTAAATATCCCTCGGAAGCAAGCTGTACAGCCTTTTTCGCCGCATGGACAATATCGTTCCTGCCGCCATAATTCATGGCAAGCATAAGCGTCATCGCATCAAAATCACGGGTCTTGTTTTCAATATCGATCATTTTGTCCCTTATGGATTTTCTGAAAGGCGCTTTGTCGCCGAGAAAAACTATCCGTGTTTTCTTTGCGGCATACTTTCCCACATCATCGAGATATGCGTCAAAAAGATCCATTATCGCATTTACCTCGTCTGCGGGACGCTTCCAGTTTTCCGTGGAGAATGCATAGAATGTGATATATTTTATGCCGAGATCAAGGCAGTAGTCAGCGATCTTCTTAAAGACCGCCGCACCCTCCTTATGTCCCAGCGAACGGGGCAAGCCCCGCTTTTTTGCCCATCTGCCGTTTCCGTCCATGATAAATCCCACATGGACAGGCAGCTTATCCTTCTGAACCGACAAATCCAAACAACTCCGCTCCGTCAGATAGACATGATCTCCTTTTCCTTGTCATCGGAAATAGCGTCGATCTTTTCAATATACTTATCGGTCACCTTCTGCATATCCTTTTCGAGATCCTTAACATCGTCCTCTGTGATCTCGTTGTTCTTCTTCTGAGCCTTGATCTTGTCAAGAGTATCTCTGCGGATATTTCTGATAGTCACCTTAGCTTCCTCGGCGATCTTCTTTGTCTGCTTTACAAGCTCCTTTCTGCGCTCCTCTGTGAGCTGGGGGAATGTAAGGCGAAGAACATTGCCGTCGTTTGTGGGATTAATGCCGATATCGGAAGTCTGGATAGCCTTTTCGATAAGCTTGAGAGCAGACTTATCCCAAGGCTGGATAACGAGGATTCTTGCCTCTGCAACAGAGATAGCAGCCATCTGATTGATGGGAGTTGCTGTTCCGTAATAATCTACCAGCACTCTGTCGAGAACTGCGGGATTTGCTCTTCCCGCTCTGATAGAAGCGTACTCTCTCTCAAAGCCGCCGATGCACTTTTCCATTTTCTCCTGAGCTGTTTTGATATGTTCGTTCATTTAAATCATTTCCTTTCGGTTAAAAATTATACATTTTTTTACAAGAATCAATCGCGGTCAATAACGATAGTTCCGACCTTTTCGCCCATGCAGGCATCATAAATATTGTCGGGACGGCTGAGATCGAACACAAGTATGGGAATATTGTTGTCCTTGCACATTGAAGCCGCAGTATTATCCATAACTGCAATGTTCTTGTTAACAAGGATATCATTGAAGCTAAGCTCGTCATACTTGACAGCATCATCATACTTGTTGGGGTCCTTATCATATACGCCGTCAACCATTGTAGCCTTCAGAACGATATCAGCCTCGATCTCGGCAGCTCTGAGTGTTGAAGCCGTATCTGTGGAGAAGAAAGGATTGCCTGTTCCGCAGCCGAAGATAACGACTCTTCCCTTCTGAAGATGTCTTACCGCCTTGTTGCGGATATAAGGCTCTGCCACCTCTCTCATGGAGATAGCTGTCTGAACACGGACATCAAGACCCAGTGATTCAAGCACATCTGCCACCGCAAGAGCGTTCATTGTTGTTGCAAGCATACCGATATGGTCTGCTCTTGTTCTGTCCATAGCACCGCTGGAACGTCCTCTCCAGAAATTTCCGCCGCCTACGACTATGCCTATCTCAACGCCTGCGTCTGCACACTTCTTGATGCTTTTGCAGATCTCGGTGATAACGGAATAATCAAGACCGATCTTTTTGTCGCCCGCAAGCGCCTCGCCGCTGAGCTTTAACAGCACACGGCGGTATTTGGGTTTTATACTCATTTAACAACGAACTCCCTTTCACACATTTGAACAGAATAAATCTGTTCTTATATACTTTATATATTTTACTATAAATCGCAGACTTTGTAAAGAGTTTTTTGTAAATTTTTATTTTTGTAAGAAAAATTTCCTCTGTTTTTCACATTGGCGCATAAAAAATCCCTGCATTGCGAAAATGCAGGGATAATAACATCAGCTGTTTCTGTAGATCATGCAGAACATATCATAAATGAAAATGCACGCCAGCACCGCTTCAAAAGCAACGGAAATGCCCGTATATACAGCACGTATCCGCTTTGAACGGAATCTCATGGATATAAAGCTTACCGCTATGGCGGTAGCCGTAAGCGCAAGAATGATAAGCGCAGTATAGATCACGAACGGCGGAGCAGGTATTACCGCAGCCAGCGGTCCGCAGATAAAATATGCGGCTATATTCGCAGCGGGAAGTATCACCAGCGGTATCGTCGCCACGGCATATTTTTTCTTTGTAGCGGCATAGCCTGCAGCAATGAACACGATCATAAAAAATATAATTACGCTTTCCGTCAGCATACCATACCGCCTTTCAATAAATTATGTATTTTCGTCAAAAATTGCCTCTGCGCCCTCATTATCACCCGAGATAACATAGAAAAGCCAGCAGTCCTTGGTCTTTACAACGCTTGATTCAAGCTTTGTTCCCTCATCGGGATTGTAGTCCTTGAAATCGGCTGTTCTTGTTTCTATTCTCTTGTTGATAACGTCAACAGCTTCGGAAGCTGCCTCGGGTGAATCCATAAGGAATACACCCACCTCATCGGCAAATGCGCCCGAACCGCAGATGTACATTGAAAAATCCGTTACATGGGACATATCTATTTCAAGATAATTTCCTATTCTGTCCGAGGTGATCTCCGCCATTGAGGACATTTCCACCTTATCGAGTATCTTGTTCACGATATCGGCAGGAGCTGCGGCTGCGGTCTGTTCGGTCTCGGAAGCCTCTGTTTCGGTCTCTCCGACAGCTGCCGTCGTCGTATCTTCGGTCTGCGCCGAATCACCGCAGGCAGTCAGCGACAGTGCAGCTGCCAGCACAGCGGCTGCAAATGCAGATAATTTTCTTTTGTTCATGTTATTTCTTCCTTTGTTCTATATTATATAGTATAACTATATTTTGGCGTTTCAGGCGATATGACCGAGTATATATTCCCCGATCTTTTCGCATACGGCAGTCTTATCGGGTATGCCGTACAGTGAATATTCCGACGAAAGCTTTCCGTCACTGCCTTTAAGGGCGGTATTTATATCAAGATAATAAGCTCCCGCTTCGTTGCAGAATCTGAGCATTTCCGAATTGAATCTGTCCAGCTCGACATTGAGTATATCCGCTTCGCCCTCTGCCGAAACGGGCAGTGCCGAAACAACATACACCATGGCATCACTGTTGCTTTTCATCACAGACGACACAAAGCTCCGATACTTTGAAACACAGCTGTCAGCCTGCTCGGAAAGCTCCGCCTGCGGGAATATGTAAATATATTCGGCAGATCTGTCGGATATCACATCGGCTGCGGCGTCAAGACCGAAAACACTGTCCGTCTCACCGTCGCCCACAGCGGCATATACAGCATTATCCGAGGATATTATCCCCTCGGCGGCCATATCTCTCACAAGCTCACCGCCTGCAAAAAGACACTTTTCAAAATATTCCTTATCTGCGGGAGAAGCATTTTCCGCAACGGGATTGACGGCTGTAACATCGGCGGCAGTTTCATTCACCGTCTGAACGGTGCTGACTGCCATAGCCTCGGCAGCTTCTTCGGGCAGATCTTCCTTCATGTAGAAAACAAAGCAGGCAGCAAAGCTTGCAATTATAAAAAGTATCACAAAAGAAATTCTGAATTTAAGTGCAGCCTTTTCTTTTTTGGGGGTGATTTTCATTCAGAATTCCTCCGCAGTATTTCCGCAAATCATTTCGCCTACATAAAACAGTATACTACAAAATAAACAAAATTGCAACAGCCTGCGCACAAAAAATGCCTTACAAAGACTAACAAAAAAACGTTGCAATATTTGGCATAACATTGTATAATATTTTAAGGCATCAAACTGTATGAGAAAATAAATGTAAAGGTCTGATAAATATTTACAGTAAAAATAAAACCGCAGCCGTTTTGTGCTGTTTTTTTGCGTCATCTTTGCTTTCGGGAACGGTCTGTTCGGCGGAAAATGCCGTTTCTATGGCTCCCGTATATATCGACATCGACGGCAGAACGGCGATCGATGATGAAAACAAAAGCTGGCAGGGACTGAGTGCATCGCTTACGGGAGGCACCGCACAGCTGCTGCTGGACTATAAAACAGACAGCCCCGATTCATATGAGGAGCTGTTGGAGCTGCTTTTCGGAGAAAACGGCGCAGGCATAACCTCCGTGAAAGCCGAAATAGGCTGCGATATAAATTCCTTTGCCGGCACGGAGCCTGCCGTTTCAAGGGACGGCCGCAGCTTTCCCGATGTGTCGGCTTCACCAAGCTGGCAGACTGCCGCAGACGCTAAACGCATCTGTCCGTCGCTCACTGTTGAAATGATACGCACAGGCGACCCGAAATATGTTACCGATGAATTTGCCAAAAGTGAAGAAGCAGGCATGAAAGCTCGCTTTGACTGGTATATGTCCTGTCTTGACGCCGTTTATGAAAAATTCGGCATAGTTCCCGATATCATATGCGCCGATGCGGAGGAATCCGTAAAAAGCGACTTTGACTGGATAATCTATCTTTCCGAATCATTGAAAAACGTGCAGAACCGTGAATATTCCTGTACGGATATAAAAATATCGGCTGTTCAGTACCCCGAAAGCAGCAGTCTTACCGATGAAATGAACGGCGATCCGAGGCTTATGCACGCCGTGGATATCATTGATTACTGCGACAGCGGTGAATACGGAATCAACGAAGAGATACTCGCCAATGAATACGGCAAGGAGATACGCTGCACCGAGGGCGGCGTTCCCGCAGAGGCTTCGGAATATTCCGAAAGTCTCGGTTCGGGCAGCGTCATGGATACTGCGGCAAATATGATAAGTGCTTTTTCATCGCAGATGACCTCATATGAATTCAAGCCTGCCGTTTCAGCCTATTATTCGGGCATGAAATATTTTCCCTGCGGACTTATCGGTGCGGACACCCCATGGAACGGCAGTTTCTCGGTCGGAAGCGGACTTTATGCGGCGGCACAGTTCACAGCCTTTGCCGAAAATGACTGGCAGTTCGTCGAAAGTGCCTGCGGCGGCACATATATGACCCTCACCTCTCCCGAAAACGGCGATTCATCGACAGTGATAGTCAACAATTCGCCGTCCGAAAGAATCTACACCATTCGCAGGGCGTACATTTCTACAATGGCAAAGCCGCTGAACATATGGCAGACAGCCGCCGATCACAGGCTGAAATACCTCGGAACAGCCGAAAATGATTTTTCGGGCGGCTCATATATCAGTGAGCTTACCGTTCCGCCGTATTCGATAACGACCCTCACAACATCGGGCAGCTCCCCCGAAATAACGGTCGGAGAAAACGATTCTCACGTTCTTGCTCTGCCCTATGCCGACAGCTTTGATTACTCCGATGAATATATGTATATGCACGGCGGCAGTGCTAAATATTCCTGCACCGAAAGCGGCGCATTTTTATCGGAAAACGGCAGGCTTATCCAGCAGGTGACCGCAGACAGCAAGCCTGCCGAAAACGTCTCCGTGCCCGATCCCGTTCTCACCCTCGGAGACATAAACTGGCACGATTACAGCGTTTCCGCCAAAGTATCACTTGCGGACGAAAACAGTGACAACTATGCAGGCATAGGGCTGCGGAGCAACTCCTCCGCTTCCTACGGCGGACTCAGCCATTCGGGATATATCCTGCGCATAAACGGCGGCGGAACATGGAACGTTCTTGACGGAAGCGATGTTATCGGCGGCGGAAAGATCAAAGATTATGCTTCTGGCAGCGATAATACACTGAAAATATCCGCAGAGGGCAGGCTTATAACCGCTTATATCAACGGCGAACAGGTATTTTCTGCGGAAATGAACGTCCCCTATGTTTCCTCGGGAAGAGTGCTGCTTTGCAGCGGATATTACCGCAACAGCTTTGATGATCTGACGGCAGAGCCTGTCGGCGGCAGCCCATATTCATCAAAAATCGACGCCACTGACAGCGGCATATCATACAGCGGAAATGTCCGCACCGAAAGCGAAGGTTCATATACATATTTTGACCGCAGCTATGCATTTATGGATTCGGGACGGTATATCGTCCCAACGGAGCTTTACAGCGAAAAATCTGCCGTTGATATAGCTTCGGCAGACTATGACCGCATCGAAATAAACGGCAGCGGCGCAGGCGAATGCACAATATTCATTGACGGCAGCCCTGCGGAGCAAAAGCGCTCGGGATATACCGCAAAAGCCGATATCCCCGCAGGTGAACACAGCATTCATATAAATCTGCCCACAGACGGAACTATCGAAAGCATCACCCTTATCAAGGCGGATATTTCCGAAAAAACAAGCTTTGAATTTGATTTTACGGGCGGTTTTTCGCTTATCGGACAGAATGACGGCGGTGCGCTTATCGAAGTAGGAATAGACGGAAAAACACACGAAACAGCCGAACTGATCCAATCGGACACAAGAGAAGCTTTTTACACATACACAAGCCCCGACAGCGAAGCTCACCATGCGGTGATAACACTGAAAAGCGGCTCACTGCTGCTGGATTCGGCAGAGATCTATCCCAGCGATATTATGACAGTCAGCCACGAAAATGATGTTGAATCGGCAAGCACCGAGCGGTATTACACTCCCCCAATAACGCACGAAGTGAATGAAGAGTCCGCCGAAGATACTGCGGAGGTCAATTCGGAAGCATCATCGGGCAGCGTATCGGACGGACTTATCGCAATAGTTTCTTTGGCACTTGCTTATGCCGCAATAGAATTTGCCAAAAAGAAATTATTGAATAAATAATTCGTAAATGTGTGCAATATGTAAATTTTTGTATTATAATCAAAAATATGCTATACATATAAGAAAATATGTGATATAATGTAGGACAGTGTTATTAAGGCACATTCACAAGTTAATTCATTAAAGAATAAATTTATCCGCCGCAGGCATCAAGCGGACGGAAATGTATATCGAAAGGATTGTTCACAATGAATATGGAGTTCATCAGAAAGCTGCCCGTTCCCAAGGAGGTCAAGGAGCAGTTTCCTATCTCTGACGAAGTAATCAAGCTGAAAAAGGAACGCGACGAGGAGATCGCCAAGGTTTTCAAAAGCGAATCCGACAAGTTCCTGCTTATCATCGGTCCCTGCTCTGCCGACAGAGAGGACGCCGTTATGGATTACATAACACGTCTTGCAAAGGTTCAGGAAAAGGTTAAGGACAAGATCATCATTATCCCCAGAATCTATACAAACAAGCCCAGAACAACAGGCCTCGGCTACAAGGGTATGCTTCATCAGCCCGACCCCACAAAGGCTGAAGATATGCTTGAGGGCATCATCGCTATCAGAAAGCTCCATACACGTGCTATCGTTGAGACAGGTCTTACCTGCGCAGACGAGATGCTCTACCCCGAGAATCACAGATATCTCTCCGATCTGCTCTCCTACGTTGCAGTAGGCGCACGCTCCGTTGAGAATCAGCAGCACAGACTGGTTGCCAGCGGAATCCATGCTCCCGCAGGCATGAAGAACCCCACAAGCGGCGATATCTCCGTTATGCTCAACTCTATCAAGGCTGCACAGAGCAAGCACACTTTCCTTTACAGAGGCTGGGAAGTAAAGTCTCAGGGCAATCCCCTTGCACACGCTATCCTCAGAGGCTATGTTGACGCAACAGGTCATTCCGTTCCCAACTACCACTACGAGGATCTTATCGGTCTTTACGACAGCTACTCCAAGTCCGGTCTGGAGAACATGGCTCTTATCGTTGATGCCAACCACTCCAATTCCGGCAAGAAGTATCTTGAGCAGATCCGTATCTGCAACGAAGTGCTTCACAGCTGCCGCCACTCCGCAGACATCAAGAAGATGGTCAAGGGCTTCATGATCGAAAGCTACATCGAAGACGGCGCTCAGAAGATCGAAGAGGGCGTTTACGGAAAGTCTATCACAGACCCCTGCCTCGGCTGGGAAAAGTCCGAGCAGCTTATCTACACTATCGCAGATCAGCTGTAATCAAATTATTTTGCAGTTCAAAATGCCATGCAGTGAAAAGCTGTATGGCATTTTTATTTTCAATAAATTTTTATTTCCAATAAATTTTATTTCAACAAATTTTTATTTTCATAAATAAAAGTCAAAAATACTATTGATAAATTTTCTGCGTTATGTTATAATAAATATATTCAGGTTTTTGCAAAACAATCAAGGTGATATAAGGTTTCGCAGAATATCGGGGAGGTTATAAATTATGATAAAAAAAGATACTTACATGGGCAGCATCGAGCTGACCTACAATTATCTTGCCGAACTTGTCCGCTATACATCATCAGGCTGCTTCGGCGTTGCAGGTCTCAATCCCGATGATAAGCTGCACGGCTTTTTCCGATTCCTTAAAAACGGCGCTTACAATGACAACGGCGTTGCAATTGCGGTAAAAAACGGAAAGCTTTATATCGGACTTCATATAACTGTTCTTTACGGAACAAACATTGCAGCTGTTTCAAAGAATCTTTCTCACAGGGTGAAGTTCGCCGTTGAGGAAAAAACAGGTCTGAAAACAGCTAAGATAACAGTTTTTATTGACGGTATTAAAGCATGACCGTGAATAAAACAATGGAGGTATGATACCCGTGATAAACGGCAGTACACTTAAAAATGCTTATATATCCGCAGCAGTCAGCATCTCAAACCGCAGACGTGAGGTCGATGAGCTGAACGTATACCCCGTTCCCGACGGCGATACGGGAACAAATATGTCCATGACAATGACAAATGCTCTCAATGAGCTGAAAAAGCTGGGCGATGATATCACAGTATCAAATGCTGCCGATGTCTGCGCTTCCGCTATGCTCAGAGGTGCAAGAGGAAACTCGGGCGTTATCCTTTCCCTGCTTTTCAGAGGATTTTCCAAGGGTCTTGCAGGAAAGACCGAGGCAGGCTGCGAGGATATCGTGAACGCACTCAAGCTGGGAGTTGAAGCTGCATACAAGGCTGTTATGAAGCCCACCGAGGGAACTATCCTCACAGTTGCTCGAGAAGCAAGCGAAAAGGCGGCTGAATCCGCAAAGCTCACAAACGACCCCGTTGTTCTCTGGACAGACGTATGCGCAGCCGCAGAGGACGCTCTTTCAAGAACACCCGAAATGCTGCCCGTACTTAAAAAGGCAAAGGTAGTCGATGCAGGCGGAAAGGGTCTTACTATCGTTTTCAATGCTATGCTTGATATCTTCAAGGGCGGCGAAGTTACAGCTTCAAACACTGCCGAAGCTCCTGCTGCTCCCGTTTCAGCTAACACTACTGTTGGCGATTTTGACGATGAGATCATCACATTTACATACTGCACGGAATTTATCGTCAAGAAAAATTCCGACTGCCCCGATGCTTCCCGACTGAGAGCTTTCCTTGAAACTATCGGTGACTGCGTTGTTGCCGTTGATGATGATGATATCATCAAGGTACACGTTCACACAGATCACCCCGGCAAGGCTATTGAAGAGGGACTTACATTCGGTCCGCTGATAAATCTGAAGATAGACAATATGCGTCACCAGCATGAAAACAAGGCAAAGGACGCACAGCTTACCCACGAAAAGAACATTATCCCTGCCGAGCCTGTAAAGCCATTCGGATTTGCCGTTGTGGCAAACGGTGCAGGCGTTGAGGAGATCTTCACAAATCTTGGTGTGGACTGCATAATCAAGGGCGGTCAGACCATGAATCCCTCCACCGATGATATTATAAAGGCTGTTTATTCCGTTCCTGCGGAAACGGTTTTCGTGCTGCCCAACAACAAGAATATAATCATGGCTGCCGAGCAGGCTGTAAAGCTTTCGGATAAAAAGATCTGTGTTATCCCCTCCAGAACTATTCCTCAGGGCATGACCGCAATTATGAACTTTGATCCCGATTCTGATTTTTCAGCCAACAGGCTCAACATGACTAAGGCGCTTGAAAATGTTTCGACGGGACTTGTTACATTTGCCGCAAGAGACAGCGAGATCGACGGAAAGGCTATCCGCAAGGGCGAGATACTCGGACTTGAAAACGGAAAGCTTTCCATTTCCGACAGAGATGTAAACAAGACGGCATACAAGCTCACTAAGCGTATGCTGAAAAACGGCGCTTCGTTCGTGACGGTCATCTACGGTGCGGACATCACGAACAGCAAGGCTGCCGAGCTTGAAGAGATCATGCGCTCCAAATTCAGCTCCACTGTCGATGTGAACTTCATCAGCGGCGAACAGCCTGTATATTACTACATTATTTCAGTTGAATAAGTATTACGCTCAATAATATCAAAACACTGCCGAATTACATAATCCGACAGTGTTTTTTATTGTTAATTTGTTATATATTGACAAAGCGGCATATATATTATATAATAATATTATTATATTACGGTAACACCGATCGGAGATGTGCTTCAATGAACTTTATCAGTACAGCCGCTATCAACAGTGGTCTTGAAAAAAACAGAGAAAAATATGCAGAACTTTCTGAGAATGTATACAATTCACAGCTTCGTTCGGCTGCCGAAAAAATAATCCTTGAAAAGAATAAGCGTCCGCTGGTGCTTATTTCGGGTCCCTCCGGTTCGGGAAAAACAACATCTGCGCTGAAGATCGCCCGTCTTATCGAACAGCAGGGCTATAAGGTAAATACAATGTCCATGGACAATTATTTTCTTCCCGGCGGCATTGAGGATATGCCCCGTGACGAAAACGGAAATGTCGATCTTGAATCGCCTATGCGGCTGGATATTCCCCTTTTCTCCGAGCATCTGAAAAAGCTTTTCGCCTGCGAGCCGATAGATGTGCCGATATTCGATTTTGCGGCGCAGCTCCGCAAGGGCAGCATTCCCATTCAGCGAAAAGAAAACGAGATAACCATAATCGAGGGCATTCACGCTCTCAATCCGCAGGTCACAGGCGATACCGATGCTTTCACCAACTGCATTTACGTCAGCGTGCGCACGAGAATAACTTCCTCGGACAATGACATTCTTCACCCGAGGCTTATTCGCCTTATGCGCCGCCTCAGCCGGGACAGTCTTTTCAGAGGCAGACGTCTGCCAGATATTTTTGATATGTTTGAAAGCGTTTCACGCGGCGAAGATCTGTACATCATGCCCTATAAGCACCGTGCCCAGATCGAGATCGACACTTTCCTTGCCTATGAAGCTTCAGTGTACACAGGCGTTCTAAGCGACAAAATGAAGCTTATCGAAAAGGAAATGGCAAACAGCGAAAATTACAGAATGCTCGTCAAGTTCATGTCCGAGCTGCACCCTGTCCGCAGCGATATTGTTCCACCGAATTCTCTTATTCGTGAATTTGTTGGCGGAAGTGAATTTACATACTGACATAAACGAGGTGATATTATGGCGTCCGAACTGACGCTCATCATAACCGAGGACGGCGAAGAGATCACACGCATAAGATACAGCTTCGGCGCCGTCTGCCCCACTCACGGCTCCGCAAGGCTGGAACTGACCGAATTTCTTGAGCAGGAACAGCTTTGCCGCGGCAATCCCGAGTATCTTGCCGGAGCAAGTGCCCTTTCTGAAATACTCAAACGCACAGGAAAGACCGATGAGCTGAATGACAGCACTCAGG
Source organism: uncultured Oscillospiraceae bacterium (assembly GCA_934464775.1). Taxonomy (GTDB): domain Bacteria; phylum Bacillota; class Clostridia; order Oscillospirales; family Ruminococcaceae; genus RGIG4694. The sequence goes on along the minus strand of CAKSKG010000003.1, from coordinate 48,681 downwards.
AACGTCTGAAAATACTGAACGCTGTCTACAAGGCGCTGAAATACGAATACGACAAAAACCGCAGAAAAAAGATAATCCGTGCAAAGCAGTGTGAAAGCATGATAGCTGCGGCTTACAGAATTGCTTCGATAATCAAAAAAAGCACCTTTGAGGCACTCACTGCCGATGATTTCAGCGTTATGAAGCGGTATCTTTTCAATCGGATACCGCCGAAAGCGGAGCTTTTGGATTTTCCGCCCGAACTGCTTGAAAAGATCAAGCCTTTCTTTGAGCTGCTTCGGCTGCTCATAATCTTCTCCCCTGCCGAGGGCGAAAAACAATACATTGATTCACTTATCAAACTGCTGTATGACGAATAAAAACAGCCTGCCGTGAAAAAATCACAGCAGGCTGTTTTTTCTTTACTTTAATTCCAAGGGCTTGTTGTCATCTTTATCGTTATGATTTTTCATATCCGAATCTATGGGCTTTCCGATAAGATGGGGTTCCGTTTTTTCCTCATCTGCCGAAGCATAGGCAAAATCGGATTTTCCGTGCTTCTTGATACGGTACATTGCAGCGTCTGCGGAAGCGATTATCTCCTCACTCGTGTTTCCGTTTTCGCCGAAGAATGCGATACCGATACTGCACCTTACAGAAAGATGCTCACCATTGTAATCAAAACCTGCGCCCAGCGCATTGATAAGCTCTTCCGCACTCTTTCCCGCATCACCGATAAGCTTTAAATCTCTGAGACAGACAATAAATTCATCTCCGCCGAAACGTCCGCCGAAGCCATGCTCAAAGCTAAGCTCCTTGATGATGTCGGCAGTGAATTTCAGCACCTCATCGCCGCAGTTGTGACCGTAATTATCATTGAAATACTTGAAATCGTCAAGGTCAATGAACATAACAGCAGAAAGCTCATGGCTGTTCCTGCAATTGTCGATCTCCGCCGAAAGCAGCTTCAGGAAGGAATCACGGTTGTAGATCTGGGTAAGCTGATCGTAGCTGGCCTTACGGATAAGATACAGCTCGTTTTCCTTTTCACGGTCGATATCGGAAACAACTCCGACTATCTTATATGGATTGTTCATTCGGTCACAAAGCTTTTTGGCTCTGATAAGCACCCATGTAAAATCACCGTAAATGTTTCTGACCCTGTATTCGCCGTTCCATTCCAAGGTTTTCGGATCCATGATGTTTTCAAGGTCGGAGAAATATTTCACCTTATCGTCCTTGTGAACATACCATTTATAGAGAAAACTCTCTCTGATAGAATTATTCTTCGGGCGGAAGCTGAATTTTTTATCAAATTTATTGGAAACATTCACTTGCTGAGATTTAAAATCAACTTCAAAAGCTATGCTGTCCTGCATTTCAACTATCGTTCTGTAACGAAGCTCACTGTCCATAAGATCATCAAAGATCAGATTGAATCTGAGCGCCATTTCCTCAAAATCATCATTTGAATGAAAATCGAGACGTGCGGAAACATCGCCCTTAGCTTTCAGTTTCAGAAATTCGATTATTTTATTTGACGGGTGCATAAAGTACACCGTAAATACAACTATTGCGGCAGCAGCGATAACTGCGGCGATAACAGGCAGGATTATCGGCTGAACGAAGTTCCACTTCATGCTCTGATAATCCGTCATTGCAATGATAAGCCAGCCGCCAAGCTCGGTCTTATTGAACGAAGCATATTTTTCGTGCCCGAGATAATTGTATTTTTCAATGGAAGGCTCGCTAATCTTGCCCGAATTATAGCTGACGATCGTATCGGAAAATTCGTCAAATTCATTGGAGCTTTTGAAATTCAGCGTGCTTATGTAATTATCGTGAAAAATATTTCCTTTAGCATCAACCGCCGCAATATCGGTGTATTTGTCGATACTTACGCATTTCAGTGCCTTGCGAATGGTATCCGTGCTGTAAACCGCATAAAGCGTGCCCACATATTCATTCTTTATGGTAAAAACGTCTTTGCGGCAGATAAACGCAGACTTTTTCGCTTCATTTCCGTACATGAACATATTTGAAATGCCTGTTGCATCATCAAAATCCACGGGTGATATCCAATTTTCACCAAGCTCGTCCTCGTTATCGGAAAGTATCACAATGTCCTGAATATTCACAAGAAAACAGCCAAGAAGTCCCTCTCGCCTGTTATACTGCATCAGGGCTTTATATGCAGTCTGATATTCGTCCGTATATTTTTTGTTACCGCCGAAGCCGTATCTGCAAAGATCGGCATAGGTCTTTACGCCGTTGTCGGAGGTATAGGACTTTATATCCCCGATAATATTTTCAAACATATATGAAAAAACGGACGAAGCCGTTTCGGCAACGGAATCATTGTAGCTCGTACACGCCGATGTACTGATCTTATCCATATATGACCTGTCGGATAAAATAGTGATTATTATCGGTACGATCATAAGAATGACCATTGTAAAGGCTATTTTACGATTCAGTTTCAAATTAACGGTCATTCCTTTCTTTCGGCAAGTGCTTTCACCGGACACACTTCACCTTAATATCAACAAAGCAAGTTTACCACATTTTACTTCAAAAGTAAATATCTATCACTTATTTTTCATAAACTTATCTGTCAAACAACAAAATATAGATCACAGCGCCTGCACAGCCTGTTATCAGCACTATAATAACTATTTTTACAGAGGACGGAACCGTTCTGTCGCTGCGGTCATCGCCGCTTTCGGGTTCGTCGGAAACGCTCTCCTCCTCCGCAGCTTCATCGGGAACAGATGTAACGGCAGCTTCCCTGTTATCGGTGCTTTCATCGCCAATAGCTTCACTGTCTGTCATATCCTCCGATTCTTCGGTAACGGTGGTTGTCTCTGTGATTATTTCAATAGTTTCCTCAACGGGATTAAGCTCTGTGCTTTCACTTGGTATATCAGAATCCGTTTCGGAAACAGCCGTTGCTTCGCTGTCATTTTCTTCGGTTTCTTTTATCTCGGAAGCGTCGCCCGTAAGCTCGATAAGGCATACAGACATCGGTTCAAGTGTGACATTCACGGCATTTTCCGAAAGGATATCCTCCTCTTCCGATCTTACTATCTCGGAGCTGCCGCCGTTGACACGATAAATTTCAGCCGAATCATAATTAATATCAGATCTTATATCAAGGGAAAAGCTTTTATCAAGAGTGCTGTTTTTATTTGTGAGTATCACCCACAGCTTGGATTCATCGCTGCTGTCGGTCATTGCATAGCAGGCACTCATGTAGTCATTAAGACTGTTTTTCAGTATCTGATCTCCCGTATGAGCGCCGTTTCCGTCATAATCGGTAAAGATATTTATGCCCGTTTTCTGATATTCGCTTATTTCATCGGGCATGAGGCAGGCAAGATATACACCGTTTTCGGCAAATGCACCCAGCGCATCTATCTCCGCGATAGTGCCGCTGATATTGTCTCCGCCGCCGAAGCTGTACTCCGAAACGGAAAGCTTTGTGTTTGGATAGCAGCGGTCAATAGACGAATTGATAGATTTCAGCAGCGGCAGATACTCGCCGTATTCAGCCAGCGCATTGCTGTTTTCGGAATAATCCGAATCCCAGAGTATTCTTGGCGCCTGCATACGGTAAATATTTGCGTCCGCAGAAGAGCTTGTAAGAACGGGATCGCCGTTTCTGCCGCAGGCTTCGGTGTAAAAATGCACATCAAAAACGTCCAGCAGACGCTTTCCCGCAGCTTCGCTCTTTTCCTTCATGCCGCTGAGATAATAATCCGCAAAGGTCACATCATTGTAAAATGTGCCGTTAAGATCGATGCATTCCTTTGCACCGCCCACCGACGGACCGAATATCAGCGCATTTCCGTCGATTATTTTCACAGCTTCGGAAAGACGAGCAGACCTGCTGATAAGCTCATCGGGGTCAAGTGTTCCGAGATTAAGTGTCGGATAGCGTGAATCCCACTTTTCAGGTTCCGAATCAAGAAAATACCCGTTGATTCCGCCCTCGGAAACTGTACCGTATTTATTGATAAGATAGCCTGCATATTCGTCGATATAAACTACGCCGTCACTCGTATTTGGAATATTAAGATATGAATCATTCTTATTGAATGATATTTCCGCCCAGCGGTCAGAACTGCCGTCCTCATCGTCGGAAACAACGCCCATTGCATCATTTGCCACATAGCCCATCATCTGCAAAGTGACAAGTTTTACAGGAATGCTGTTGACAAACGCATCGGAAATAAGACTGTCGGTATAAAGTGCGGGGGTGTCCCACTTGCTGTCGGAAAAATTCTCAACGAGAGATATTCCGTTTGTGCTCACGCCGTCGGAAAGGGTGTTTGAATAGTTTGTCTCCCAGTTATACGATGAGAGCTGATCGCCGCACTGTTTCAGAACGCTGGCACTCACACCCGAAATATCGCCCTTATCGTTTATTCCGAAAATATACGGGCTGACAGGGGTTTTCTCGCCGTTGGCATAGATAATAACGTTCATATCACCCGTATCCGAGACGCTTACCGCCTCGGCTTTTATGCTGTATATATCTGCGGCTGTTCCGCAGACAGACGCCGTTATAAATGCTCCGCAGACAGCGGCAGCAGCTTTTCTTGATCTACGATCCATTTTCTTAACTCCGTTCGATCCAAGCTATTTCACGTCAGATTTGATGTATTACTATTTAAATAAGTCCCATATACTTCACTGCAAAATAAAGTATTGCCAGCAGGATAAAGTTCACAAGCGAAAATACCGCCATAAAGCGTCCCGAATCGGCATTTTCGGTATTTGAATATATCCTGAACGATATAAGGCTCGCAAGAGATGCGATCATCGTTCCAAGACCGCCTATATCTGTTCCCAGAAGCACCGCCATTCCGTTGTCCGTAAATGCGGACATCATCACAGCAGCCGGAACATTGCTTATTATCTGGCTGAGAAGCACCGACACTTCAAATTCATGACCGCTGACAATCCCGCTCATAAACGAATGCACCAATGTGATGTTCTTGACGTTGCCCACAAATATGAAAAAGAAGACAAATGTGAACAGCAGGCTGTAATCTACCTTTCTGAATATCTTCGGCTCCATTATAACGATAACAACGCAAACCGAGCAGAAAACCGAAAGTGTATTTATCACCTTGAAAACTGCCAGAACACACAGCAGGAAAAGCATTCCGTATACTGTTAAATATGACGGTGCAGTGATCTGCTTTGGTTCTCTTTTTACGGGTCTGAGCTCTGTATTCTTCACAAAAAGATTGAGAATGCATATAAAAGCAAGACCCAGCAGACAGACGGGAACTGTTTTTGAGAAAAATCCCGCAGCGTCCATTTTATAAAAGTCATAAAGATAAAGATTCTGAGGATTTCCCACAGGCGTACACATACTGCCGAGATTTGCGGCAGCAGTCTGAACCACTATAACATATATAAGCTTCTTCGGGTCACCCGAAAATGCCATTACCGTAAGCGGCACAAAGGTTATCAACGCAACATCGTTTGTCACGATCATTGAAAGGAAAAATGTTGTCAGAGTAAGCACCAGCGACATAACTCTTGCGGTCTTTGCCTTTTTTACAAGCATATCGGATACCTTGTCAAACAGTCCGTTTTCGGATAAGCCTGCGGTTATCGCCATAAGCGAGAAAAGTATGCCTATTGTGTCGGTGTTGACATAAGCCGTATAGTCCGTCACAGGCACGAAAAAGCAGGATATCACTGCGGCTGCAAATGATATTATAAGAACCGTTTCATTTTTGAGCTTGCTGAATATCTTGTCCATAAAAACGCCGCTGAGGCCGACTCCCCATTCCCTATCAGAATAAATTTATCAGTATTCCCGATACTGAGCCGATAACATAAAGCAGTCCCAGCACGGTAAGATTTTCCCTTAAACTTTTATTTTCCCTGAAAAGCACCAGCAGACCTGCGCCTGCACCCGTACAAAGTCCTGCGATCGCAGAACCGAAGGATATGGCACCCTTCACATAAAGCTCCGTGATTATTACGGAGGCGGCACAGTTCGGGATAAGTCCCACCAGCGCCGCAATAAGCGGCTGGGCAGATCCAAGTCCCGTTACCGCATTCGTGACCCTCTCCTCGCCGACAAATTCAAACAGTCCGCCGAGAACAAGATTCACGATAAGAATAAATATCGTTATCTCAATGGTATGGCGCAGCGCCGAATACCATATGCCATGGTTTCCGCAGCCGCAGTCGGTGCAAATATCGTCAAAGGGCTTTTCACGTCTTTTAAGCTTCATTATCCTGCATACCGCATCAATGATAACGCCTGCCGCAAAAGCGATTATGACCTTTGCCAGCAGAAGCTTCCAGATAAGCCCAACAGATGACGGATCGGAAAGCATTATCGGCAGAGCCTCGTCCGATGTGGAAAGAAACACCGCAATAAGCGTTCCGAGGGTTATCATCTCTCCCGAATAAAGATTTGACGCCGCAGCCGAAAATCCGCACTGAGGCACACAGCCCAGCAGCGAGCCTATTGCAGGTCCCGCAAAGGAGGACTTCCCTGCTTTGCCGAGAAATTCGGCAAATTTTGTCCCTGCCTTATGCTCAAAATATTCCATTAAATAAAATGCAACATAAAGGAAAGGTATCATTTTTGCAGTGTCGATAAGTGCGTCAAGCACTACGTCGATCACCGATGCTGTTATTTCATTCATAAGCTTTTCTCCATAATCATTTTTCACAAATATGCTGTTGATCTCCGCATTTACAGCGGCTGCACATAATACTTCTATTATATCTTTATTATTATATCATAAACATACATTTTTGGCAAGAATTTTTTTTATATTTTAAGCAAAATAATGCTTGAATTTTTTGTGATTTTATGTAATAATTAAAATAGACTATTTTTTCTTGAAGATTGGTCTTGTAATTACGTCCGCAGCGGATCGTTCTGCGGACTGTTTTATAGAAAGGAAGTAAAAATATGGCGCATCAGATGATAATTGTTCTGGATTTCGGCGGACAGTATAATCAGCTTATTGCACGCCGCGTCCGTGAATGCGGCGTATACTGTGAGGTGAAGTCCTATAAGACCCCTCTCAGCGAGCTTAAAGCTATGGATCCCGTGGGCATAATTTTCACGGGAGGCCCCAACAGCGTATACCTTGAAAATTCCCCCTCTATCGGCAGGGAGATATTCGATCTCGGCATACCTGTTCTCGGTATCTGCTACGGCTGCCAGCTTATGGCTCATGTACTCGGCGGAAAGGTTTCCACCTGCATTACTTCCGAATACGGCAAGACCGAGACTGTATATGATAAGTCCTGCGCTCTCTTCGGCGGCATTTCCGATATGCCCGAAAAGGCGATCTCATGGATGAGCCACACAGACTATATCTCCGAGCTTCCCGAGGGCTTCAGAGCCGTTGCTCACACCGAGCACTGCCCCGTTGCCGCTATGGAAAACAAGGAAAAGAAGCTGTATGCCGTACAGTTCCACCCCGAGGTAAATCATACTCAGTACGGTATCGACATGATAAACAGCTTCGTAAAGAATGTCTGCGGCTGCACAGGCGACTGGACAATGGGCAATTACGCTCAGACAGCTATCGAGGATATCCGCAGAAGAGTCGGAAACGGCAAGGTTCTGCTGGCTCTTTCGGGCGGCGTTGATTCCTCCGTTCTCGCAGCTCTGCTTTCAAAGGCTGTCGGAAATCAGCTCACCTGCATCTTCGTTGACCACGGCTTTATGAGAAAGAACGAGGGCGATGAGGTCGAAGCTGCATTTGCGGACTGGGACATCAACTTTGTAAGAGTTAACGCCAAGGAGCGCTTTATGTCCAAGCTCAGAGGTGTTTCCGATCCCGAAACAAAGCGCAAGACTATCGGTGAAGAGTTCATCAGAGTATTTGAAGCCGAAGCAAAGAAGATCGGCAAGGTGGACTTCCTCGCACAGGGAACTATCTACCCCGACATCATCGAAAGCGGCACAGGCGACGCTGCTGTTATCAAGTCCCACCACAATGTAGGCGGACTTCCCGACTATGTTGACTTCAAGGAGATCATCGAGCCTCTCCGCCTGCTCTTCAAGGACGAAGTAAGAGCACTGGGCCGTGAGCTGAAGCTTTCCGATGTTCTTGTAAACCGTCAGCCCTTCCCCGGCCCCGGACTTGCTATCAGAATAATCGGCGAGATCACAGACGAAAAGCTTGAAATACTCCAGGACGCAGACTATATCTTCCGTGAGGAGATCGCAAATGCGGGACTTGACAAGTCTATCAACCAGTATTTTGCCGTTCTTACAAACAACCGTTCCGTAGGCGTTATGGGCGACGGCAGAACATACGATTACACTCTTGCTCTGAGAGCAGTTGAGACTTCCGACTTTATGACAGCCGAGTTCTCACGCATTCCCTATGATGTTCTTGCACTCGCTTCCAACAGGATCGTAAACGAGGTAAAGTCTATCAACAGAGTTGTGTATGATATTACCACAAAGCCCCCCGCAACTATCGAGTGGGAGTAATAACAGCCAAACGTCAGTGTTATGACAATATTTGAAACATTCTAAAAATTTAGAGCTATCCGATCTTGATGATCGGATAGCTCTTTTTGATTATGTAATGTGATACCGATGTCTTTTACTCACACAATTTGCAGTGTGCAAAAGGTTCTGTTAGACGTTTTTAATAATAATGCCGCCCATTCCCTGACCTGTTTTTCCGCCTATTCCGCTGTATGTTGCATAGGCTATCATTCTCCTTAAAATGATATTCTGCCGTTTATCTTTCGGAAAGATCAACTCACAACACCCGACCATACCGGGAAATATATTGCCGCTCACATTGTATTTTGTACTTTCAAGTCGGTATTTTCCAAATGAAACATTCTCAAATGCCTCTTTGAATTCCTCAAAGGATATGTCATCACTTTCAAAAGTATTATACTTATTTATAACCGACTTGAAATATCCGCATATATCAGGAGCTGCCGAGGGTCTGCCCTTTGTTTTTATCATTGCGGGTGTAACGAATTCCAGCGTGCATTTTTTCTCGTCAATGTATTTTTCGGCGTCGGCAGCATTTATCGGAGAAGCGTTCTCCGCTCCAATGAGCTTAATCGGCTTCTCTGCTCCGAATATCTTTATGCTTTCAAGACGGCACAAAGCATCAGAAATGATTTTTGCTTCATCACACAAAGCAGAAAATCTTATAAGAAGCCCGTCACCTGCTTCAACCGTAAAAACAGAAAACGGATGATATCCTTTTTCATGCATTTTTGCCGCATAATCCTTTGGTATGGCATTCATCGCCGCACCGTGTATCTTTACGGATATACCCGATTTTATATCGGATATATCCGCAGGCGCCGTATAAATATCAGTTTGGTATAGCATTTTTTCTCCCGCATCAGTATTTTTGGTAGAATTTGTTTCCGCATTTTTTGCAGATGATAGGTAAATTTGGCTTCGGGAAAGGAACACTTTTCTGAACTACATTCCATGTATTGCATTTTCTGCACATGAATTTTGCCGAATTCGGATCTGTGACTTTGCTGCTGAAGCTTGTGGGAACGTTGTAACTGCTTTCAGTTCTTTCCCCGCCGCCCGAAGATCTTTCTTTTCCGCTCTTACCGTCTTTAATAAGTGCAGGAAGAATAAGATTTTCTTTATCGGTGATCTTTGGCAGGTGATATCTTATATTACACTTTTCATCGGGATTGACCGTTTTGCCGTCGTTATGATTTGCCTTAAACCATGTAAGCGTTCCTTTTGATGTTTTTTTGTCATTTCCGTCATCCCCATAGGGATATGCAACCTTTTTACCTTCCAGATAATCAAAATCCGTTATACTCTTGAATTCATTGAAATATGCGGCATTTTCATCAAAAGGTATATTTTCAATGAGCTTGTCCACATCAAGCTCTTTATCGGTAAATTCTGTTTTAATCGGATCAAAGCTCCTTGTAATAACGGAATCAACAATTATCTTTATACTGCCCAGACCGATAGGCTTTCCATGACCGATCTTATGCATCTGATTTCCGTCAGCCTTGTTTTCACCTATTGTCAGTGTCCAGACAAGCTTTTTCAGTTCATCTTCGGTAAGCATTTCAAAGAATATGTCAAATCCGAATTTTGCACCTTTATCAATTAATTCTGCTGTGATATTTCTGCCGGTCTTAATATTTGTCGAATAATCACTTTTATGATGAAAATAGTATTTTCTGCCATTAAGCTTGATACCTTTTGCATCATAGTTCCACTGCTGCTTCATGTTAGGAGCAGTGGAATAAAATTCGATCGATGAAATGCGAGGACTTGCAAGTTCTTTAAGTGTTGCATAAAACAGCTTTGATTCTTTTTCGACAGCAGCATCGGTAAATCTAAGTCTTGATGCTATTGCAGAAGGCTTACAGCCCTTTTTTGTTCCTATCATGCCAAACAGATTGCAAGCCTCACATACATTGTTTGTATCATCGCAATGACGATAGCTGCCTAACAGATCATCTACTCTATGTCTGAATACCGAACGGGATACCTGCGCCGGAGAAAGCCATACATAGTTTCTGTCATCATCAGTAAATTCAAGATAATATACAGGATAGCATTTTCCGTCTTTCTTCGGATTTGTGATATATTTCTTAAGACTGCTGTCATTATCAATGTATATCTTGCAAACTTCTTGATAATCCTCAACGGAATGTTCCAGATTATATACTTCTACTTCTTCAAAATTAGTACTGAATTTATAGTTTACAGTCACTTTATCCCTAGTAACAGCTTTGCCTTTTAAATACTTTTTATTTTTCCATTTTCTTTTAAATGTATCAGCAGTTTCATCAAAATCTTCTGAGCCATCATATTTCAGCTTTTGAGCTTTAGCTTTGTAAAGATGCCACTTATTATCCCCGCTTTCAAAACGAATGATTCCCGGCTTTCTAATATCAGCGCTTCTTGCCGAAAGAATATTGTCATTATTTACGGAAAGACAGCTGTTGCTCAATGTTTCATAGGCTGAACGAATAACACCACGAATCTCACTTCCCGTAATAACAGGCTTGTCATTCACCTTAAAAAAAGGAACCTTCTTATGCTCTTCGATTTTTCCATTTTCATTTCTGACTTTTTCTTTTTTTGGATTAGAGAAATCAGGAATTGCAAGCGGAGTTGCGTTTATCATTGAACAATGTATCACACCGGTCAGTTTTCCCTTAATCGGCTCATTTCTTGTAACACCGTTTCCGAGTGAAACAAAATTATATGGATTTACCGCACCTTTTTTATAGTCCGGAGTATAATTGCTCATTCTTGCTCTCCCCTTTCCAAATATTTGACAACACGGAAATCTGTGATCTGTGCTATACCCTGTTCATCATATGAAATATAATTATGGATACGCACCTTTTCGGCATTTTCAATGGGAAGGGTATATTTTCCGCCGCCGATAGCCGTATAATTATGACCGATGCTTTTCGTGGAATCAATACTGAGATACTGATCTTCAACAAGATATGCATCATCGGAAAGCTTTGTATCGTCAATGAGCCGCCATGTAAATGCATCGGCAATAGTCGGACGCATAATCTTTATTTCAGCTTTTTCTGTAAAAATACGTGCTTCCAGCAGATGTGCGGTATCTTCTATTTTCTTCTGAACACAGCACTCAAATCTGTCTGTATACATAAGTATCATATTGCCGCCGCTTATGTTTTTTTCAATGATATCATTCACATTTTCAGCTGAACCAAAATCGGCTATATAATTTTTATCTGTCATTACAAAGCCTCCTTTGCCATTGCAGATATATTTTGTGCTTTAAGTGCAGCAGTTACATCGGTACCGTTTACAGTAATATTTTCAACAATAAACATACCTCTTCCGACAGAAGTAAGTCCTCCCACTGCAAGATGACCTCTGTCAAGATCACAAATGACTGCGCATATCAGCTTTACATTCTTTTCCAAATCTTCAAGACCGTTTTTATTGATAAATATTTCAAGTCCGCAGCTGCCGTTATAGCAAGTCTTTTCCTTATACAATGCACCCTGCTTTGTTCCGGAAGTAAATCTGTCGATTGAATTTCGTGTTATAAACTTCATTTCGCCGCCGCTTATCTCGCTTTCACCAAAATATATAAGCGATTTTTTCTGCAATTGATACTTTTCATCTACATATCCGAACAATTCTTTTGTAAGAGAGCTTTCAGTATCCCCGATAAGCCTTTTGAACCGCTCCCTGAAAGCACCTGCCCATGATGTACCGGGAATAACAGGAGTTCCGTTTTTCAGTGACAGCTGTACATAATCCGCAGAGTTGATATCCTCGACATTCTTGACAGTATAGCTTCTTATTGAAACAGCGCCGTTTTGTCTGAGTTTCATTTTTATTGATACGAAGCCGCTGTCTTTATCGGGCAGGACATACTCATCATAGTATTTATCGCACATATCAAAGGCATCAAAATCAAGCCACTTTGACCTGTCTTCGGGAAGCGAGAATTCCGCCTTTTTCAGTGATATAACCCTAAGCTGTCCGTATCCTCTTGATGTCTTTGAACCGATGCGCAGCACACCGGCATTTACAGCGCATAATGCACTGATAATATCCGTATCATCGGCATCGCAGATCTCAATGACCGTACCGAAATCGACTCCTGTTTCTACGGCTTCAAGATCAAATTTTGCACCGTCCCTGCCAACCTTTTCTTCAAGAGCAACGGAATCTCTTACCGTTGTAAAATAATTATCGGAAATAAGCTGTGCGTCATAAAATCTTATCTTGCTCTCAACAGACTTTTTTCCGGCTATATATCCGAAACGTTCATCAGAACCCTCCGCACCGAGAAAATGTCTGAATACACCTGCAACGGCTGATGCAGGAATAACAGGAACTCCCCTGCTGTCAAGGATTATATCCTTATCCGTATTGGCATTTTCGCCCGAACCTATCGCGAGCGGAGATACAAGCCTGAAAATTATATTATAATATTTAAGCGTCTTGCTCATTGCTCTTATCTCCTCTGTTCTTATATTTTAAAAGTGTAAGGATCAGCAGCAGATATTCTCTCCAAAAATCATCTCTGTATTGCTCCGCTTCACTATTTTTAATAATTTTGTCAATAAATTCTTTTGATTCTTCACTTTTGATATTCTTGACCATGCTAAACTGAAGTTCTGTAAGATCCTTTGCCTGCTTTACCATCATCACATAACGTCCGATCTGTGCTGAATTCTTTATCCTGCCAAAAGATGCAGCAAAGCTTACTGCCTTATTTCTCATCTCTTCAACAGTTCGGTTACGCTCAAGAAGTCTGCAAAGCTCACCGCCGCACTTAATGTCAGACTGAGCTTTTTCCTTTTTTGCGGAACTTTCTTCAAAATTATCGGGGCAGCAAATCATGACACGTCCGAAGCCCTCTCCTATTTTGCACCGATATAATATTCTGCGGGAAGCTCCATATCGGTCGTTGCTCTGAAAACAAGTGTTGAACCTGCCGCAACAGTTCTTACCTGTGGCTTCTGAATATTCCACTTGCTGTTATATCCCGCAATGATCCTATATCTTAACGCCGAACGCTTTACAGGCTCATCTTTGTCGCATTCAAGCTTTTCTATGCCGTTTCCGAGTGCTTTGCAAAGTCCGTTTGCGGATATGTCATAACCGCCCATTTCATCTGGTATAAGCACATCGGAAAGCAGCAGTGCGATAAACTGCTCTCCTGCCTTGATAGTTTTCCTGCCGACAGTGTTATTTCCAAGTTCAGCCTTAATAAGCTCACAGGAGGAATACTGTGCCGTTTTGCTTCTTCCGAAACGAAGCTTGGAATGTGTCAGAATATTATATATTTCCTTGATATACTCGCTCTTTCCGCTGACAGTTCCTCTGAAATACTGACCGCTGCACAGGCTTGTCTGGGTATATAAGTTCCCATCATCGCCCCTTGTGTGATGATATACAGTTTCGGTAAGAGGCTTTTTTATAACAGAATCAAATGATGAATATCCACTCTTAACGGGCTTGATTATTTTTCCTTCCTTATTATCATATGTGACGATATTGAACACACCGTCTTCTCCCTTTATCTTGCCAAGGATAACAGGTGCGGGAAAATATTCTGTCATGTTCTCATCGGATATATAGAGATTTGAAAAAACGACGTTATCTTTCAGGAAGATATCTTCAAATCTTTCATCTGAAGAATGCGTTTTGAGATACTCATTTGCAAAAAATCCCATTACAGATGTGCCCGGGATATAATCGGAAGTTTCATCGGATGCGGCTGACGGGATCATGACATTATCAAGCAGCTTTATCAGATATGTTATATTTGAGGTCTCTCCATTTATATCACACTCGTTTTGGCAGCTTTTTTCAGACTTGCCGTATTCAAAATTGCAGCTTACGGCACCATATCCTCTGTTGCGCTTATATCCGATATTTCTGAGAGCCCTGCAAATATCCGAAAAATCATTTTTATATTTTTCATCAATTTCAACTTCGGACACAAATTCAGTTTCTTTACCGTCAAGCGGCGAATAATGCTTTACCACTCTTGTGAAGTGAAGACTGTTATCCTTTGCTGTATCATTTTCGATCTCGGTAGATGCTCTTGTGTATGTAAAAAGAGAAATTATTTCTTCTGCATTCAGTTTAGAAGTCTCTGCCTCACGAACCAATTCATCATTATTTTTAAGATGTGCATCGGAAATTTTCAGGCTGCCTGACCTTTCGCTTCCGGAAACACCGAATATCTCTCCTATAACGTCGTCTGATATTCCTATAAGCTCCGCCGCACTCCGCAGACAGCCCTTGAGTCTTCTTGCTCCGATAACAGGAAAACCATATCTGTCATAAGCTACATCGGTATCAATAACAGATGAAAATCCGTCACCGCCTGCCGCACACAGATCCGATCTGAGTACAATATTAATCCTGCTCATTATTATTCACCTCCGGAGCGTCAAACCAAAGATCATATACTATTGAAATATCAAAGATGAAGCTTTTGGTCTTTTCGTCATTTTCATCGATCGTGTCTGCGGCTTTATTGCGTGATTTTATTCTTCTTAGCTCTGTTTTATAATATGAATCGCCCTTGATAATAGCTTCACCCAGTGCCTTTATATCGGAACGCTTTACGCTTCTGAGCTGATTTCCAAGCTCATCGAATTTTTTCCAGTCTGTGCTGTATTCATAAGGACGGGCAGTATATTTTGCTTCCTGTCTTCTGCGGATCTCTTCAAGTGAATTGGTTATGCCTGCGTGACAGTAATGGAAATCAATATAATTCTTGTTTTCATTTCCTTTGATATGCGAGAGTTTTTTGCCCATTTCACAGTTCTGCTCGGCTATTTCATACACGTCTGCAAACGGTGCGTGACTGTGAAACACAGCAACTCCTGCACAGGCTGAATTATCACTGCCGGAAGTAAGCGTTTCAAAATAGGCATTAAGTATTGCGGGAACTGCATGAGCATTGCATACAATTGTTATCTCATCACCGCCGCTGATTACTTTGCGGTATGAATAACGGTTTTTATGCTGCTTCTCCGAATTATAAAGCTCTGTAAGCCTGCTCTCAATGACCCTTATAGGCTCATCAACAAAATCATGATTTGTTTTTTGCGAAAACTGCCTCAGCGCATTTACACCTGATGTATAATCTGTCACATTTTCGGTAACTTTTTTCACCTTGCTGCCCATGTTGTTTCCGTCAATATAGATTATTGCCAAAAGACTTTCTGTACCCTTTTCCGTCATGGCATCAAATTCATTTTCGAGTATCATTGCTCTTTCGGACTTAGTCTTTTTTGAGATCTCATCATACTTGCGCTTTTTGCGTATGCTTTCGGAGGTATATTCCTTATCGTCTGTCTTTTTTATTATAGGCTGGAATGTGAGCCTGTCAACCTGAGTAAAGGGTAGCACATTGCAGGGAACATGATATGCACCAAGATTTTTCTGCATTGCATTTTCCGCATACAGACGTGCCCTATCATCAACAAAATTTCCGCTGACCTCAACAGCCGATGCGATAATGCTGACAGCATATGTTTTTTCAAGAACCTGTCTTGACAGCGCCTTGTTGATATTTATATATGTTTCTCTGTCCTTGAAAAACACGCAGAGATTTCCGCCGCCCTCATATATTATTTCGGCATCAAGTCCGCTTTTATTGAAATTCTCGATAAAATCCCCCTGTGCTTTTTCCTTCCAGCTGCCCTTTATACGGAACTGCTTATTGTCGTCATTAAAAAAATCCTTAAACAGTGAGGACAAAAGCTCGGAAGCACCTGTTATTTCCTGCACTCTGTTGGTGCGGTAGATGTAT
Source organism: uncultured Oscillospiraceae bacterium (assembly GCA_934464775.1). Taxonomy (GTDB): domain Bacteria; phylum Bacillota; class Clostridia; order Oscillospirales; family Ruminococcaceae; genus RGIG4694. The sequence goes on along the minus strand of CAKSKG010000003.1, from coordinate 32,401 downwards.
TCCTGCTTGCTGCGGCAGTCATAAAGTGCAAGAATGTTTTTGTTATCAGCCATATCCCGACCTCCATATCGTTAGATATAAACATCTGCAACAATGGAAAAATGAATAAATCACTTATTGCAGATATTCATTGTTTATTGTCAAAGCATGGAATAATTTACTATATTTTATCACAACAAAACGGAGTTGTCAATATAACATTAGTACATTTATACAAAGGCAGCCGTATATCAAGTCTCTTTTTTGATACACGGTTGCTTTTGCAATCATATTTGGAATTGTCAGGTTTTTTCCGAAAATATTATCCGTATATCCGTAATCACAGAATCTGACAAATTTGAATTCCGACTGTTTGATAGTTTCACCGTTTGCTCCGCTGCGGACAACAACTTTCCTTTCCGTAGCTGCACAGACAGCCCTTATTCCCTTTCTACTTTTGTTTTTATTATATAAACAGCTCAAAATATGAACAATCAAGTTTTTTCGATATTTACTGCTATTTTAACAATACAATTCCATAAAATTAACAAAATTTTATATACAATTATTGACAGAATAGTGCAAAAATGCTATAATAGGTTTTAAATCAGGAAAGGATGATAAACATGAACATTCTTATTACTTGTCTCAGTCCTTATAATAATAAAAGAGAGTACAAATATGAAACAAACGGGCTGTGCTCTTCCGATGTAATTGAAGCCAAACATACAAATGAGCCTGTATTAAAGCTTCTCCATTCCATACTAAAAGATAAAAACGAAAAAATAGACAAAATCATTCCAATTCTTTCATATGAAGTTGAAAACAAACCCGGCAAGGCAGATGATACAATTACATCATATCATTTTTTCAGCGATCTTGTGAAGGAAGTACTTAATGAAAGCAATACAGAAAAGATATTGGATCCGGTTCGTGATTATAAAGACGAAAGTACACTGCGTGAAACAGGTGCTGTAATTGATGATATCTGCAAGCGTATCACTTCAGACGATAATATTTACATTGACACCTCCGGCGGAAAACGCACTTCGGCAGATATGCTCCAGCTGCTTACTAAAATTCTGGAATATAAAGGCTATAAGCTGGCAGGATCATATTATTCAAATATCAATGTCGACCCCCATACTATTCAGACCACCGATAATTTCACACAGCTTACAGCTCTTGCCGATGCGGTAAACGAATTCGTACACACAGGCAGATCATATCAGCTGGCAGAGTGCTTCACCGATGAAAACAACGCGGAAATAAATGCGCTTATAAGCTGCATGAAGCAGTTCACCGATAAAATGCAGCTTTGCAATATTTCCGACCTTGACACCCTTCTTGACGAAATGCGCAGTCACCTTGAAAAAGTCAGCAGCATCAGATCAGATGACGCAAAGATCGTTATTCTCCGAAATCTGCTTCCTGTAATAGAAAACAAGTTCTTTGACGGTCCCTCAAACACGATCGACTACTGCAGAATGATAAAATGGTGTCTTGAAAATAATCTGATCCAGCAGGCTATCACTATTTACATTGAGAAGATCCCGAAATACATATTTGACAGCAGGATACTTATAATTGATGAAAAATATATCAGCGAGGTAAGAGAAAAGCAGGCAAAAAAACCACAGAATAAAAACATCTACGCTTTTATTTTCTACGATGAATTTATGGATTATGTTTCAAGTACGGAAAAAAACAATATTGCCAGACTACGGACCGCTCTAACAGAAAAATTCAAGAAACATAACCAAAGCTATAAATATGATCCGGACTTAAAAAAGTATATGGATGCTTTTTATAAGATCAAAAAATCATCAAGATCAGGAGGTACAGATTTCAAAAGCCATATGGAGAAGATATGCACCTGCTCCGACACGTGTATATCAAGGATTGAAAGAACCATCGCAGACTTATCGCTGCAAAATCAATATACCGAATTTGATACAATGATAAGCGGTTTCTGTAATAATGAAACCGGACTGGGAAAAATAATGGGCATCAGCAAGGAAAACTCTTCCACATTTGACAAAAAGATACGAACAGCTTCAAATATCACAGAAAATGATTGTGTGTCGCAAAACATCACTATTAATCCCAAGACGGACATCAACGTTCTCCGCAGCATACTTTTTGATTATATCTATGTAAAAGCCATAAGAAATCAGATAAACCATGCAAGTGATGAAGAAAATCTCACCGAAAATCAGAAGAATGAATTTGAGAGCAGACAGTATAATGTCAGAGATTTTTCCGCAGAAGCAATAGGCGAAACGTTAAAAACATCTATTGATCGCATAGAAAAAGCCGCAGAAAATATAAAATGACAACAGAAAATTAAATAGTGTCCATTCACTGAAATATTAACGGACACCATTCGTTGGGTCAATTGGCTTGCGGTATAATGGGCAGGTCATAAAAACAGCATTTATTTTGTTTTTCAATGTTTTCACAAAAAACTTAATTTAGGAAATAAATATACGTTTTATATTCATAGCAATAATTATAGAGCATATTATGTTGACAAAGCATGAAATGAGTGTTATAATTTCACCCAAAACAGAAAGGACGATTCTTCTCTATGAAAAATTTCTTATTCACTGTCCCCCAGCAGCCCGAACAAAGCCTCAAAAAAACAAAATATAAAAACCCCTGCGAAAATCCGCTCCTCGAATGCAGGGAAGAAACCAGATTCCCCATTCTTGTTCTGATCGGTAATACCGTAAAGGCTAATGAAAAGATCCGCATCACTGCCATAAAGCAGGAATACATCAATTGCGAAAAAAATTCCCGAACATTTACAGAAGAACTTGAAAAACTCAAAAATGATATTGGTTTTGAGTATGAGCTTGATATTGTCACAACTCCATATTCGGAAACCATTGAGGATCATCTTGCTCTTTTCGGAAAGCTTATCGACCATGTTCATGACGATGATTCACTTTATACCGACATCACCTATGGCACCAAGCCTATCCCAATGATACTGCTTATGACCCTCACATACGCTTACCGATTCAATAAAAACAGCTTTGTGGAAAATATAATATACGGTCAGTTCGATCATGTCACCCAAACTTCAAGTCTGTATGATGTTTCAGCTTTATTCTATATGAATTCAACAATCAATACAATGACAGGCTCATCTGATCCGAATAAGTTTATAAAAGACATTCTTGCTCTTTGATCGGAGGATACTATGGACAATAAAAATCCCAGCAATGATATTACAATAATAAATCAAACCGCCGAAAAATACTATGAACTGAAGCAGGAAGGAAATTCGGCATATAAACTCTATTTGAACAAGCTGATCTGTATGCTTTTAGAACAAGCAAAAAAATATCCGCCAAAACATAATTTATCCGCAACTGATATTATAAGCTTTGCAGGTGAATTTATTTTGGAGTGCTTATCCAAATGGAGTCCCGGCGGAGCAGACTTCTGGCCTTATTATAAAAGTACTTTTGATAAAAGAATTCTTAATGAATGCAGCAGACTGTTAGATACATCTGAAAGAGCCGCACTAAAAGAGCGGAAAAAATATATCAAAGAACATCCGGAGCTTTCCGAAGAAGAAAAAGAATCACTTCGTAAAAAGCATAGAAGAGTGAGCTTTTATTCCGATGACGATCAAAATGAAGATGCTCCAATAAAAGATTATGCAGGAAATGAAGATACAAACAATCAGGCAAATCAAGATGACAAGATCAAGGAAATCTTTGATGTTCTTAATAACGCTGTAATGACTCAAGTCAAAAAATATGAAAACAGTCCCAAAGTATGCTATCCTTTGTATTTCTATACAGAATTTGTCACCAAACAAATACAAGAAGAAAACGAACTTAAATCTTACAGCAAATCGGAAAATGGACTGATGAATGTCATAGATCATGACTTTATTTCATATTATATGACCGGAGATAATAACAGTCTTGCAGGGATCGCAGCAGGACTGCTTAAACCTATCAGTACCTTTAAGGCTGATGATCCCAATGGAAAAAGGCCATGCGGCTATGCTTTGGAAAATGTGGTCTATACAACTTACATATCAACAATAAAAAATAACGGTAAGATTCAAAGCGCATCAAGCATAAGCCAGCAGAGAAATAAATTTAGTGAGTGGATCATAACTGTTTTAAAAGACAATAAAATTGAATACTGCTAATATTTGAGCATCAATTTTCTGTTTATACAGAAAATTGATGCTCTTTTTTATAAAAAACTTAATTTCCCACTTAAGCAGACGTTTATATAGTGTAAGATAAGAGATACGGCCTGCGGGTCAAAAAATCTCTTACCCCAATTATTATAGAAAGGAACTTGCTCTATGGGAAACGGATTCATCACTAAGATCACATCACGACACATCAGACCGACTGCCCTCGGACATTTTGATTCATCGTAACATTCCATAACAGACATCACAAAAAATTGACAAAAAACTTAATTTCCCACTTAAGCAAGCGTTTATATAGTGTAAGATAAGAGATATGGCCTGCGGGTCAAAAAATCTCTTACCCCAATTATTATAGAAAGGAACTTGCTCTATGGGAAACGAATTCATCACTGAGATCACATCACGACACATCAGACCGACTGCCCTCGGACATTTTGATTCATCGTAACATTCCATAACAGACATCACGAAAAAAATAATAAAAAACTTAATTCCCCACTTAAGCAAACGTTTATATAGTGTAAGATAAGAGATACGACCTGCGGGTCAAAGAAAAAATCTCCTAAAACTTATTATTGAAAGGAATATGCCTTATGGAAAAGAAATCTATTTTTGAAGCTATCGCACAGGACATCAACAACGCAGAGATCCCCGAAATTGAAAAGCAAAAACTCCTAAAAAATCTCACTGCAATGAACGAAAGAAAGATCAATCTCATGATAACAGGAGCAACAGGCTGCGGCAAAAGCTCCACTATCAATGCAATGTTCAACAGCGAGGTCGCAAAGGTTGGTGTTGGTGTAGATCCTGAAACAATGACTATCCAGAAATACGAATACGGAAACCTTACACTTTGGGACAGCCCGGGCCTCGGTGACGGAAAGGAAAAGGACGAGCAGCACAAAAATAACATAATCTCCAAACTTCGTGAATTGGACAAAAATGGTGATCCCCTGATAGACATTGTACTTGTTATCCTTGACGGCGGCTCCCGTGACCTTGGCACATCATTTGAACTCATAAACAAGATAATTATTCCAAACCTCGGAAATGAAAAGGACAAGCGAATCCTCGTAGCGATTAATCAGGCAGATATGGCAATGAAAGGAAAATACTGGAACAGCGAAAAACATTGCCCGGAACCCCGACTCGAAGCATTCCTCAAAGAAAAAGCAGAATCTGTCAGATTAAGAATCCTCGAGGCAACCGGTGTCAACGTCGAGCCCATATATTACAGCGCAGGCTATACAGAAGACGGAATCCAGGAACCTCCCTATAACCTCAGCAAGCTTTTCCTTCACATACTCAGACATACCCCGACCGAAAAGCGTGTGATCTATGTGGACAATATGAATAATGACCCGAAGATGTGGGAATCGGATGATGGAATGGAAGAGTACCGCAAGGAGATCCATAATTCATTCATTGACAGCATAAAAGAAGGCGTTTCAAAGGGTTCAGAGATCGGAGGCATGATAGGAGGAATATTCGGAAGTGCAGGTGAAAGGATCGGAAATGTCGTCGGAAGCGTAGTCGGAGGTGTAGTCGGAGGTGTAGTTGGTGCATTAGGCGGATTTTTCGGTTCAATTTTCAGATGATGTTAAAAATGATGATAAATGTAAAAAGGAGCAAATACTATGAGAAGCTATCAGAACTACAGGAAATACGAAATAGAACAGAAAATAAACCATGCAGGATTCGCCCCCCTTGATGTAATGGTAACAGGCGTTACAGGTGCCGGAAAATCAACCACACTTAATTCACTTTTCTCAGAAAATGTTGCAAAGGTTGGTTACGGCACCGATCCGATGACCATGGAAACCAACAGCTACCTACTCAGCGACTGCATACGTTTTTGGGATACACCAGGTCTTGGAGATGGAAAAGGAAAAGATGCCGAGCATTCAAAAAAGCTCATCGATCTGCTCTGGAAAACCTACGAAATAAATGGAAGAGATTACGGATTTATTGACCTTGCGCTGATAATAGTTGACGGTTCCACACGTGATATGGGCACAGTTTATCGGCTGATCAATAATATCGTTATCCCAAATATTCAAAAAAGACGTGTTATCGTAGCAATAAACCAGGCTGATATGGCAATGAGCGGACGCCACTGGGATAATTTTACGAATACCCCCGATCAAGTACTCAAAGAATTCCTGAAGGAAAAATCCATGTCTGTAAAAAACAGGATTCATGAAGCTACCGGTGTCAATATTCCTATACCTGTCTGTTACTCGGCCGAAAAAGACTATAATATTTCGTCACTCCTCGATCTGATCATCAATTCCATTCCCTCCCGACGCCGTCCTTTATTAAAGTAAACTCTCAGTGTAATAATATTTGTGCAGCATTACAGGCAAATCACAGCAATATAAACCTAAAACAACCACTGTCCAACTTATTGAACAGTGGTTGTTTTAGGTTCAATTACCTTACGATACAATGGATTGAACGGACATAGAACAGTGAAGATTATTTGACAACCATATCGTTCACAGGTAAAAAGTCACCCACTGCGTTTTCGTAGTGGGTGACTTCAATGGTTGGTAATTCATTACTCATCCACCATTACTGTAAAATCTGAATCTAAATTCATTTTATTTCACCTCCTGTTTCAATCACATCACGCACTTGCATGGTTTGCAAATGATTATGAACAAAAATCAGCTTTGTAATTGCAAGCGCCTAACTTTTTTCTTACATTTAATTTTATCGTCAATACTTCGGAATGTCAAATATTTTTCTGTTTTTCTTTAAAAAAACTTAAATACACCATATTCCGACTGTTTATTAAGTGTAAGAAAAAAACACAGAATATTCTGAAAGGATGGTCACACCATGAATACTGTTTACTGCACAAAAAATGAAACCGGAAGCCTTGATTTCTACGTTTGCTCTTCCTCTGGAGAATGTTATCTTTTCACTCAGAAATACTACCGTTCCGTCTATGAAATGTATCACACTCCCCTTACGATCAAGCAAGCCACCGACTTCCGCAAAGCCGATAAAAATACGATACTTATAAAGGTCATCGAAAAACTCCCCGTATATCTGCGCTATGCAGAAAAGAATTATAACTATACTCCGGATAAGCACAAACCAAGACGGATACCCATACGTTACGCAGCCTGACTCTTCCCCGTGCCATGTTCATCTCATGCCCGATGTATGAACATGGTCCGGGTCTTTTTTATTCTGATGAACAGTTTTCTTAAAGTTTACATAATAATAAAGCTACACCATACAAAAATAACCGCTATGTGAAAACATAGCGGTTATTAAGAGCTTTATTGGTTGTCCAAAAGTTGACCAAAGTGGTGATAAGCTCGCCCCAAAGCACGTAAATACGTGATTTATATAGGGCAGTATCGTTGCAAGCAACGATATGATTATCTCTTGGAGAACTGAGGAGCACGACGAGCTGCCTTTAAGCCGTACTTCTTTCTTTCCTTCATTCTGGGGTCTCTTGTGAGGAAGCCGGCCTTCTTGAGAACGGGGCGAAGCTCAGGGTTGTAAACGAGAAGTGCTCTGGAAAGACCGTGTCTGATTGCACCGGCCTGACCTGTTACACCGCCGCCTGCTACTGTGCAGACAATGTCGAACTTGTCGCTTGTATCAGTAATGTTGAGGGGCTGTCTTACGATAAGCTTGAGTGTCTCAAGACCAAAATAATCATCAATGGCTCTGCCGTTGATTGTGATATTGCCGCTGCCGTGATAAACTCTTACTCTTGCAACGGAACTCTTTCTTCTGCCTGTACCATAGTAGTACTGCTGCTTAGATTCGTACATCAGTGCCGCCTCCTTTTATATTTCGTAATTTTCGGGCTTCTGAGCCTCGTGATTGTGATTAGCGTCTGCATAAACTCTGAGACGTGTAAGAGACTTTCTGCCGACTGTGTTGTCGGGAAGCATTCCTCTTACTGCGATCATCATAGCCTTTTCGGGGTGAGTCTTCATGAGTTCCTTATACTGGATCTCCTTGAGACCGCCGATCCAGCCTGTGTGCCACTTGTAAGACTTCTGCTCAAGCTTCTTACCTGTAAGAACAGCCTTGGAGCAGTTGATGATGATTACGTGGTCACCGCAGTCAGCGTGAGGAGCGAATGTGGGCTTGTGCTTACCGCGAAGGATTGTTGCAGCCTGAGCAGCTACGCGTCCGAGGGACTTATCAGTAGCGTCAAGAACATACCACTTGCGGCTTATTTCATTAGCCTTAGGCATATAAGTTGACATAGTCAATTCTCCTTTTAATATAGTATAAATGTCCGTCCGTGATTCTGACGCAAGTGTCTGCTGAGCAGACTCATAACCACATATCCGGCACAACAGTAATTATTATATACGATTGTTTTTTCAAAGTCAAGAGGTCTGAACCGATAATTTTCAAATATATCCCCTATTCTCTCAAAATCACTCGTTTATTCTCTGTTTCTCTTCATTTCTCTCGTTTCATTTCATTTTTGTATTTTCTATGTTTTATATAATAAAACGCAAAAAATCGTTGCCGCATTTTATGCATATTAACAACATAAAATAACATAATATCACGCAAATACGTCACTCCGGCATGATCTGCGGACATTTTTAATGCAAAAACAGAAAATTAAAATATCACCTGTTTGTGTACCAGTCCGTAAGCGTCTTTTCGGCTTTTTTTCCGTATATGGAAAATCCCGTGTCCGTGCGTGCTTTTTCAATATCATAAAGGTTAGTTGCCCAGTCCCACCAGAAAAATCCGTCGAACCAAGGCTCGTCCCAGAATGCTTTCAGTGCGGATTCATAAAACTTGTTCTGCTCGTCCTCGTCATAAGGATTCTCCACATGGTTGAAATCCCATGGCATTGACGCACACTCTGCGGCACTGCGGCAGCCTATTTCTATGAAAACAATCTTCTTGCCGCCGAATTTTTCCGATACCTTTCTGAGATGAGGCTTGACCTTCTCCCAGCCCTTTATCATATCCTCAACGGTGTCTCCCTCACGGCCTACGGGATAATACGCCGATGTGCCGATATAATCCACCGCATCAAACCACGCAACATTTTCCTCGCAGCCGTGATTTGTATTATAGATCAGCTTGCCGTGATATATCTTTCTTACGTCCTCGATAAGCCTGCGCCAGTAGTCCTCCTTATGCTCCGTGCCCAGCATCTCGCAGCCGATACAAAGCATCTCGCAGCCTGTATCCTCGGCTATCTCCGCATAATGGCATATGAATGCATTGTAGCAGGAAAACCACTCGTCCCAGTAGCCGTTGGAAAACTTTTTGCCTGTGACGCTTTTTATAACGGGAAATTCAATATCGGGGAAGCTTATATGCGCTCTCCATACTCCGTCCTCGCAGTCCACAACAGGCTTTAAGCATACTTTCAGCCCCAGCGATTTGAGCCTTTCTATGGCTGTGATGATCTCTCTGTCGGTAACGGTATAGCGGTAGTCAAAACCGAATCTTGATGAGCTGAAATGCTCCTGTCTGACCGAAAAAGCCAGTGCCGCCCAGTTTCCGCCCATTGCAGCCATTCTCTGCATCGAAATGAATGAGCTGTCGGTCTTGTACATTCCTCTGTGACCGTCCCAGCCGTATGTAAATCCTTTTATCATATATAGTATATCCTTTCCTTATCTTCGTATGATATCCGCAGTCTGACCCCTTACCGCTGTAATAAGATCTGCGGGAGCCGCTTCTATCTGAAGACCTATTTTTCCGCCGCTGACCATGATCGTAGGCTGTGAAAGAGCCTCCTCGGCAAAGGTTGTCTTGAACTGCTTTTTCATGCCAACGGGTGAACAGCCGCCGCGGATATATCCCGTAATGCCGTTTATCTCGCTGACATGGATCATTTCCACGGACTTCTCCCCTACCGACTTTGCGGCTTTCTTCATATCAAGCTCCTCCGCAACGGGCAGCACGAACACGTAGTAATTCTTTGAAGCGCCTCTTGTAACAAGGGTCTTGAACACCTGCTCTGGATCCTGACCCGTAAGACGTGCAACATTCAGACCGTCAACAGCCTCGCCCTCAACATGAGGATATTCGTGAACGGTATATTTTATCTTGTTCCTGTCAAGTATGCGCATTGCATTTGTTTTTGCTTCGGACATAACATTATCTCCTTTTCGCCGACAATTATCTTATAAAGTATATACTAAAATCATTATCAAGTCAATAACAATAACCATTATGTTTGTAAAATTACATATCCAAGCTTTTAATTGTCGCCTTTTACAAAAAAATTCAATTCGGAAAAAGCCCGAATCTGCGCCGTTTTTCGGCTATACAAAAAGATTTTTGAAAAAAAACCGCACTTTTTTTCAAAAAAAGCTTGACAAATCACTATACCCGTGCTATAATAAATATCGTTGAAACGGGGTGTAGCTCAGTTTGGCTAGAGCGCTACCTTGGGGTGGTAGAGGCCGTGGGTTCAAGTCCCGTCACTCCGACCAACTTGAAAAAGCTCATGAACATTTTGTTCGTGAGCTTTTTTATTTGTATCTATAGAAAAAAGTAAACAGCTCCGCTGATGTACATTGCACATATGCATCAGCGGAGCTGTTATGTTATTAAACTTATTATCAGTCATTGTGACTTATCAGTCATTGTGACAGCGGTCATATATCTCCTGTATATCTTCGGGCAGAGCATCGGGAAGCATTTCCTTGATATGCTCCTCATTGCCGTCCTTTATGGCGGTTTCGTAATACCAGCACTTGAAATTTATCATATCAAGCACCTTTTCCATATGGCGCATTTCCCTTTCGACCTCTTCTTTCTGCTTTTTAAACAGATCGAGACGCTTTTCATAGGTGCTGCTGCCCTCGGAGCACCATTTCATGAACTGCTTTATTTCCTTTATTTCCAGCCCCGATTTTTTCAGACATTCGATAAGCCGCAGTGTTTCAAGCTCCTTTTCACTGAAATTGCGTATGCCCGATGTGCGCTTCATCTGCGGAAAAAGTCCCTCTTTGTCATAGTATCTTAAGGTCGAAACGGGTAAATTGAACATTTCCGATACCTGTCCGATAGTACACATAAAAATTTTCCTTTCGTTAATAATTTATATCATATTGTCCCTTGACCTAAAGTTGGGTTCAGGTGTTATCATATTATAAACGGGAAAAGCTCCCGTTAGTATTATAATAACACAGCAGGACATAAAAGTCAATCTTTCATTAGGGAGGAACATTTTTTATGAGCAAAAACATTCTTGTTATCAGCTCCAGCCTGCGAAGCGGAAGCAATTCGGAAGCGCTGGCAGATTCTTTCATCAAGGGTGCGGAGGACGCAGAAAACAAAACCGAAAAAATATCACTGAGAAATAAATCCATTGCTTTCTGCAAGGGCTGTCTTGCCTGTCAGAAGCTGGGCAGATGCGTTATAAATGATGATGCGGCCGCCATTACCGAAAAAATGCATGATGCGGACGTTATCGTATTTGCAACGCCTATATACTATTATGAAATGAGCGGTCAGCTGAAAACTCTTCTGGACCGTGCCAATTCTCTTTATTCGTCCGATTACAAGTTCCGTGACATATATTTTCTTTCAACCGCCGCCGAGGACGGGGACGGCGTTGACGAACGTGCCATACACGGTCTTGGGGGCTGGATCGAATGCTATCCGAAATGCAGGCTCTGCGGCACTGTATTTGCAGGCGGCGTAAACGGTCCCAACGAAATGAGCGGTCATCCCGCACTTAAAAAAGCTTACGATATGGGCAATTCCGTTAAATAAATTTTCAGGAGAAATATAATTATGGTAAAACAGACTGCGGGCAGAGACGCTCTCAATGATTTTGCTCCCAAATTTGCGGAGCTTAACGATGATGTCCTTTTCGGCGAGGTATGGTCAAGAGAGGATAAATTATCTCTTAAAATGCGCTCGGTAGTAACTATCACGGCTCTTATCAGCAAGGGCATCATTGACAGCTCACTTACATATCACCTTTCAACTGCACGCAAGAACGGCGTCACAAAGACTGAAATGGCTGAAATACTCACTCATCTTGCATTCTATGCAGGCTGGCCAAATGCATGGGCTGCTTTCAGAATGGCAAAGGAAGTTTACAAGGACGATATCTCCCCCGATGAGCACGGCGGATTTTTCGGTCAGGGCGAGCCCAACACAGCCTATGCCAAGTATTTCATCGGTCAGAGCTACTTAAAGCCTCTCACCGACCCCAAAAAGACCGTTTTCATTGCAAATGTCACATTCGAGCCTTCATGCAGGAACAACTGGCACATTCACCATGCAAAGTCTGGCGGCGGACAGCTTCTTATCTGCGTTGACGGCGAAGGCTGGTATCAGGAAGAGGGCAAGCCTGCACAGAGCCTGAAGCCAGGCGATGTTGTAACTATCCCCGCAGGCGTAAAGCACTGGCACGGCGCAAAGGCAAACAGCTGGTTCAGCCACCTTGCAGTGGAATGCCCCGGCGAGGAAACTTCAAACGAATGGCTTGAACCCGTAAGCGATGAAGCTTACGGCAAGCTTGAAGCATAATATCACAACAACTTTTTAAGGAGGATATTATCATGTCAAAGATCTTAACAGCATATTTTTCCGCAAGCGGAGTTACCGCAAAGGCAGCAAAGCTGCTTTCCGAAGCGGCAGGAGCAGATCTTTTCGAGATAAAGCCTGCTGTTCCCTACTCCCGTGCAGATCTTGACTGGACAAATAAATCCAGCCGCAGCAGCGTTGAAATGAGCGACCACAGCTCCCGTCCCGAGATCACGGGCAAGGTCGAAAACATGGCACAGTATGATACTATTTATGTATGCTACCCCGTATGGTGGTATATTGCTCCCACTATCATCAACACATTCCTGGAGCAGTACGATCTTTCGGGCAAGACTGTTGTATTATTCGCAACATCGGGCGGCAGCGGCTTCGGCAAGGCTGTTGAAAATCTCCGTCCCTCCGTTTCCGATACAACTGTTATCAAAGAGGGCGCAATGCTCAACGGTGCGCTGAATGAAGCAAAGCTCAAGGATATCCTTGCTTCGATAAAGTAATATTATAATTTTTTACCGAGCCGTTCCCCGAAATGAGGGAACGGCTTTTTTATGCTTAAAGTGCCTTATAATTCCATAAACGGCAGTATTTGTATTGACAAAACTATATTAAAATGGTATACTTAGCATTACCGGGGAAATACTATGATAATACCGCATAAACGCTAAAATTAATATGTGATATATTAAATATTGCCCCAAAAACATAAAAATACCGGGAGGTTTTCCAATGCTTGAGCTTAGGCATATAAGCTATTCCGCAGATAACAAAGAGATCCTGCATGATATAAATTTCAGCACAGACGACCGTTTTGTTGCCGTTACAGGTCCCAACGGCGGCGGCAAGTCCACCCTTGCAAAAATAATCGCAGGCATTTACAAGCCCACATCGGGCAGAATAATCCTTGACGGCACGGACATCACCGATAAAACCGTAACCGAAAGAGCCAATCTGGGCGTAAGCTATGCTTTTCAGCAGCCAGTCCATTTCAAGGGAATGCGTGTAAGAGATCTGCTCACTCTTGCTTCGGGCAAGGACAACGATCTTGAAAGCGCCTGTGAATATCTCAGCGAAGTAGGTCTTTGTGCAAGAGACTACATCGACCGTGAGCTGAATTCCAGTCTTTCGGGCGGCGAGCTTAAAAGAATAGAGATCGCCACAGTGCTTGCAAGACAGACAAAGCTTTCGCTTTTTGACGAGCCCGAGGCAGGTATCGACCTTTGGAGCTTTCAGAATCTTATCCATGTTTTCGAGCAGATGTATGAGCGCATCAAGGGCAATATCATCATAATAAGCCACCAGGAGCGCATACTGAACATTGCCGACAGCATACTCGTTATCAAAAACGGAACAGTTGACAGGATCGGTGCCAAGGACGATATTCTTCCCGAGCTTCTCGGCAGCTCCGACGCCGCACCGCCTGCGTGCAGCAGACTTATTTCAAAGACAAGGGAGGCAAAGCTCTGATGAATGAGATAGAAAAAAATCTTCTGAAGGAAGTTGCCGATCTGGACGCACTCCCCACAGGAGCATACAATATCCGTGCAAACGGCGCAGCGGCAGGAAGGAACACCACCGCAAACATTGATATCATCACAAAAACAGACAAGCCGGGCATAGACATAATCATAAAGCCCAACACAAAAAACGAAAGCGTTCATATCCCCGTTATCATCAGTCAGACAGGTCTTACCGACCTTGTTTACAATGATTTTTACATCGGCGAAAACTGCGACATCACGATAATCGCAGGCTGCGGCATACACAACTGCGGCGGCGAGCTTTCACAGCATGACGGCATACACACATTTTATGTCGGCAAAAACGCAAAGCTCCGCTATATCGAAAAGCATTACGGCGAGGGTGAAGGCAGCGGCAAGCGCTTCATGAACCCGACTACTATCGTTCATCTTGAAGAGGGCGCTTCCATGGAAATGGAAACAACCCAGATCGCAGGCATTGACGATACATACCGCAAGACCTGCGGTGATCTGAAAGCCAATGCGAGCATTACCGTTCACGAGAAGATACTCACCACAAACAGCCAGCACGCAGCCACAGAGTTCAACGTCGATCTCAACGGCGAGAACTGCTCCGCAAATGTTGTATCACGAAGCGTTGCCCGTGAGAACAGCAAGCAGGAGTTTACCAGCAGAATCAACGGAAATGCGCCCTGTGCTGGACACAGCGAATGCGATGCTATCATCATGGACAAGGCGTGCGTTCTTGCAAGCCCACAGCTTACCGCAAATCATGTTGACGCAGCCCTTATCCACGAAGCAGCTATCGGAAAGATCGCAGGCGAACAAATAATCAAGCTCATGACTCTCGGTCTGACCGAGGAACAGGCGGAAGAGCAGATAATCAACGGATTCCTGCGCTGACAATACCGTAATTTATCAATAAAAAAAATGACACTGCAATCGGTTGAATGCAGTGTCATTTTTTAGTAAAAACGGGAATTTCCTAATAAGAAAATTCCCGTTTGAAATTATTCGGATAATCAATACTTATTATCGGCTGTGTCAAGCATCTCGTGTACCATAACATTCAGCTCGGTAGTTGCGTCCGCAACCTCATGCATAGCTTCACGGATAGTCGTGGAGTTGTCCACGCTCTCGTCGATTATCACATTCAGAGAATCCATTGAGGACTGAAGCTTTTCAAGAGTCGAAACAAGTATAGGAAGATTATTCTCGTCAATACTGTCTGTGCTGCCGCAGAATCCGATGATCTTTGAAAGGATATCCCTTACGATCGAAGAACGGGACTGGGACTGACGGTTGGCATCGTCGATATTATACAGGCTTGCATAGATATTCTCGATATCGGCAAGAAGCTTTGTTGCAAAATCTCCGACCTTTTCGGCAATTGTGGATATCTCCGTAAAGCGGAGAGCCATTTCCTTATTGTCGCCGCCGAAAGTGGACTGTGCATATGCGATGCAGTTATCGGGGATATTGCAGCCGCAGTAAATAGCCTCTGCCATTTCCTTGCAGGTCTTAAAACCGCAGGCTCCGCAGTTGATATTGCGGGATTCCTCGGTCTTTTTGCCCATTTTGTCAAAAATAGGATTCAGCTCGGAAGCGCTGATCTTTTCACGGGGATCGGCAGTCTTGTTGAAGCTTCTCATAAAACTCTTGACGTTGAATATCTCATCAAAGTGCTTGAACTGCTTGTCGGGACCGTTCATGATGCCTGTCTTGCGGCGTGAACGTGCGTCCAGCTCCATTTCACGGAGAACATTGTTTATCTCGAAAACGGAAACGTCCCAATCGGCTCCGGGGCCTCTCGAACAGCCGCATTCGCAGGAAAGACCGTCGAAAAGCATGGGGTGAACGTGCTCGGGAGTGGAGGCAAACTCGGCTATCTCACTGTAAACGTTTCTCACGCCTGCGCATGAGGAAATGTTTATCTCGGGATTTCTGAGCCAGATATTGTCTCTCATGCCGCTCTCACGGATCATCATAGAGCCAAGCAGACCCTCTTCATCATCAAAGCTGTAAGGAGCGGAATCCGTGTTCTTATTGAAATGAATGCGCTTTCTCGAAAGATATTCTTCAAGGCGCTTGAATGTGATATTGAACTCAATAAGACCGTTTCCGTCCGTCAGATCGGATCTTTCGGCAACGCAGGGGCTGAGTACGGCAACTGCGTAATTGACCTTCAGATAAGATCTGATATAAACCGCCATACAGCCTGCGGGGCCGTATACGGGGGAAAGATCATTCACCAGCTCGGGGTGATATGTAGTGATATAGTTCACAACTGCGGGACAGTGTGAAGATATTGCATTCTTTATCTTGCCCTGCTCGATGGAGCGCAGGTTTGCCCATGCACAGATATCTCCGCCAAGGGACATATCATAGATAGCAAAAACGCCCTCCTGCTTTATCCACTTGAGTATCTGGGACCATGTTTCGGGGAAAGCCGTCTTTATAGCGGGAGACACCAGCAGAACGATACGCTTGTCCCTGAGTGCCTTGAAGAATTTGTCGATATCGTCCTCAAAATCTCTTGCATTGTGAGGGCACTCATGCAGACAGTTTCCGCAGGCGATACATTTATCGTCATTCACCTCAACAACACGGCGGCCGTCCTCAAGAGTCTTGAAAACGTTTGCCTCGGGTGCGGGACAGGCACGCACGCAGGCACCGCAGCCCGTACATTTATCGGCGATAACCGAAATAAGATTATTCACTGTAACGACATCTCCTTATATGTATAAATACCGATTTATTAAATAATAAAAAAGCTCATAGGCTTATGAATAAATTATATCAGAAAATGAACAAGATTGCAATAGTAATTTACACAAAACTTACATTTTTGTATAATTCAAACAATAATACATCAAAAACTTTTCTATATTGCAGATTTTTTTGTCACATTATTACATATACTGCTTAATTTACGGCACAGCAGGTATTTTCGTCGGCATATATCGTTTCATTCACAGCAAATTATTGACACGGAGCCGAAAAAAGTTTATACTATATATTATAAGATGACAAATCCGAAAGGAGAACCCTTATGGACAACACAAAAGCATTGAAGCTTATCGAAAATATCGAAAAAGTAATTGTCGGAAAGCATGATACGATCTTCCGCGTGACTGCCGCTCTTCTCACGGGAGGACACGTCCTTATCGAGGACGTTCCCGGCGTCGGAAAAACCCAGCTGGCGTCCGCTCTGGCAAAATCGGTCAGCGGAGAATTCAACCGCATTCAGCTTACCCCCGATATTATGCCCTCGGATATTGTGGGCTTTTCTATGATAGATCCCGATACGCATAAATTTGAATACCGCAAGGGTGCGGCTTTCTGCAATTTTCTTCTTGCGGACGAAATAAACCGTGCTTCACCCAAGGCGCAGTCTGCGCTTCTTGAAGCAATGGAGGAGCATCAGGTGAGCCTTGACGGAAACACCTATCCCCTGCCCTGTCCGTTTATGGTAATGGCTACCCAGAATCCCGTTGAGACATACGGAACATATCATCTTCCCGAAGCGCAGATGGACCGCTTTGTTATGAAGATAAACATGGGCTATCCCTCTCCAGAGGAGGAGCTGACGATCCTCGGACGCACGGAAAAGGACAATCCCGTAAAAGCCATAAGCTCCGTGATAACCACTGATGATATTATAGATATGCAGGAATCGGTGAAAAATATTCGCTGCACCGAAAGCATAAAGGCATACATCATCGCCATATGCAATTATACCCGACAGGACGATGCGCTCAGGCTGGGAGTAAGCCCCAGAGGAAGCATTGCTCTGTATAAGGTATCAAAGGCGGCGGCTTTTCTGAACGGTCGAGATTATGTTGTTCCCGAGGACGTAAAAAGCATGGCTGTGCCTGTTCTGGCTCACCGTATCATGACTGCGCCCAAGGGCAAGACCCTTTACGGAACATCGGAAAACGCCGTCTTAGTCGCACTTTCGGCAGTACCCGTGCCGAACACGCCCAATGCGTAAGGATAAAAAGCCTGCCGCACGAAGCAAGATGCAGGCGATCGTCGGATATATCGGCGCACTGGCGCTTACGGTGGTTTTTGCACTGTATCTGAGCGGACGGACAGGCTGGTTCTTCTTTACGGCAATGGTGATACTTCCTGTCATCTCCGTATTGGCTGCGGCTGTTATGAAAAAACACATCACCGTTTCGGCGGAAATAAGCGACGATCTGCTGTACAAGGGCAGCAGCACCACACTGAAAATAACCGTGAAAAACAGCGGATATATCCCATCTCCTCCTCTGGACATACTGTTCAGCGACAGCAGCGCTCTTCCCTGCGGGATAAGCGAAAATAAATATACGGTAAGCGTAATGCCCCGTTCGGAATATACTGCGGAGATACCCTATACCGCAAAAATATGGTGCTGTGCAAAGGCAGGCCCGAAGCAGCTTATTCTTTCCGATTATACGGGAATATTCAGCTTCAAGATGAAAAACGAGCTTTCCGACTGCTGCTTTGATGTTAAGATAATCCCCGATATCGCCGAGGTGTCCGCAGCCGCAGATATGGTGAAATCGGTCTGCGACGCTTCATCGCAAAATGACGACAGCGAAGAGACAAAGGATACCCATGCTTTGGGCTTTACGGGCACGGCAGGCTTTGAGCACCGTGAATATGTTCCCGGAGATCCTATAAAGCGCATCAACTGGAAGCTTTCGGGCAAGCGTGACAAGCTCATGGTGCGTCTTGACGATCAGATAGTTTCCTCACGGCACAGGATAATCCTTGACAGCCGAAACAGCTCGGGCTCGGCGGAATACGGCGAGATATGCGGCGAAAATATGCTTGGAATGCTCCGCACGCTTATCCGTTCGGGATTTTCTGCTGATGTATGGTTTTACGCAAACGGCGGCTGGAAGTTTGAAGAGATCGAAAACGAGGACGATGTTGAGCAGCTTCGGCTGTCCCTTGCGGGCTATTCGTTTTCGGAAAATGCTCCTCGGATACCCTCTGCGGAGGATACCGCCCAAAGCGGAAAAAGCGCCTCTGCGGTGATAATGTACACTCCCCGTTTTGACCGTGAGCTGGCGGCTCTGGTAAATATCGGCAAAGCGGATTCAAAGACCGAAACAGCTGTCACAGCCGCAGCCGCAAGCATTGAGGACGGTATGCAGCTTTCGGGAATATGGCTGCTGGCAGCTGACGGCAGCGCCGAATGTATTTTATAGGTGATATAATGTATCAGAAATTATCCGATATCGGCAGCAGGCTCGGCAAATATATACTGCCGTTTCTGCTTACCTTTGTGCTGAACAGTTCGATACTGGGAGTTTTTTCCGCAGGAATGCTCTCGGCATACAGTCTGATCTCGGCAGTGATAATACTGGCGATGTTCTTTTTCTTCGGATTTTTGCAGAAGCACAGGATCATCGGCGGAATTATCTATGTTTTCCTCGGACTTTTCGCACTGTATCTTATGATGCGGTTCGTATTCAGATATGACTGGGGCGAAGGATTTTCACAGTGGTTCCTGACAGGCGGCACGGAAGGCACGGCACAGCCCGAATATTTCTATGCCCTTGTTTCGGTTTTCCCGTTTTTCCTAAGCTCGGTTGTATATTATTTCTCGGTGGTGCTTTACCGAACATTTTTCCTTATGCTGGCAAGCCTTGTGCCCTGCGCAGTATATGTAAAGGTGCTGTCGGATATGAGCAGCTTTTACCTTGTGCTGATAGTTGGGCTGAATGCCGCACTTTACTGCATGAACGCACACAACACGGAAAGCGATTCTTCCAAGGACATAAAAAAGGCACGCTCCCTTTCCGTGCTTATGATAACTGCCGCTTCCATGCTTATTGCATCGCTTATCCCAAAGCAGGGCGATGCCATATTCTATGATAAATTTGAGCTTGTATTCATGAACGCAGGCAGCGGAAATGACGGCAAATACAATCTTCTCGGCACCCGTTCGGGCAGTGCGGAGGATTACCGCAATCTCAGGAATACGCCTCTGTATGATCTTTATTCCGAAACTTTGGTCTATTTAAGACGGCAAAGCTTTGATCTTTATGATATTGAAAATCACTGCTGGTATCCGCTGGAAAAGTACAGCGCACCAACAGACAATGATGTTGATACTCTGCTTTCGGTAAACGGTACGGCGAATTATGAGGATATGCTCGAAGCTGTAAAGCTTGCCGCTTCACTGGACAGCTCTTTTTCGGAGATCGTCCCCCCTGCCATGCTTTCACTTGACAGAACGGGTGAAGAACAGAGCGAGCTTATACTGATTCCCATTGATTTCAATGCAAATTATGTCCCTGCGCCTATACGTGCCTCGTCGGCAACTCCCAATGACGGTGCGGCGCTTTCGGCAACGCTTCACAAGCAGCTCATGTCGGAAAACGGTGATATGCTTAAATCAAGCGTTTATCATATGATATACATGAAAGAATTTTCGTCACGGAATATATGGCTTGAAAACGGCGGTGCAGATTTTACCGACAGTTCATATTCGGAATTTCTTGACAAACTGTCAGAGATACTCAATGACAGCAATGCCGATGAAAAGCTTATCAATACAGTTAATGCTTTCCGCAGTGAATATAACATGGCAATGGAATACAAGTCGGATTACGGCTTTAACAATTCGGATATCCCCGAATCGCTGGCGCAGCTTGCGGCGGAGCTTACTGCGGACTGCACCTATGACTGGCAAAAAGCTTCCGCATTGCAGGATTATTTTCAGTCGGGTGAATTTCAGTATGATATCACATATACTCCCCCAAGAGGAATGAACACCGCCGAATATTTTGTTTTCACAAGCAAAAAAGGAACCTGCTCCGATTTTGCCACGGCATATACGCTTATGGCACGCTCCGTAGGGCTGACCGTCCGCTATACCGAGGGCTATTCCCCCGATATCACATCGGAAGCAAATCATTACCGTGTCCGCACCAGCGGCTCTCATGCTTATCCCGAGGTCTATATCCAGAACGCAGGCTGGCTCGTCTTTGAACCTACCGTTGCTTCAATGTACAGCATGAGCTTCGGAGACGAAGTGAGGACGAATACAAACAACGGCCCCGACATAGACACAGAGCTGCTGCTCAACGTTCTCCTGGTGATATGCGGATTATCCGCTGCTGCCGCAATAGTAATATTCTCCATACCGGCGGCTAAGCATCTTTCGGACGATATAAAGATCGGCAGGGGCGGCTCACAGGCTGTACTGCTGATATACCGAAGAATGGGTGAGATATACGGCAAAAAATTCAGATGCTCCACTGCTTCAATGGCTCCTGCCGAGCTTGAAGCCGAGATAAATAACAGGCTCGGACTTGACATAAGCAGATTCACAAAGCTGTACGAAAGTGTATGCTTCGGCGGCTCCGCTCCCGATGAAAATGATTCCGAATATGCAAAGGAATTATATAAAACATTCCGCAAAACGATTAATAACCGAAAGGAAAAATAAAATGGAAGAATTAAAATGTCCCGTATACAAAAAATGCAGCGGCTGTCAGCTGAGAAACATGAGCTACGAGGAAAGCCTGCGCTTCAAGGAAATACAGGTGGTGCGCCTTATGGGCAAGCTCTGCCGTGTAAGTCCCATAATCGGCATGGAAAATCCCTATCACTACCGCAGCAAGGTGCAGTCCGCTTTCAAACTGAGAGGAAATGCCGTTGTCAGCGGAGTTTATCAGTCCGCAACGGGAAATATCGTCCCTGTGGACGACTGCCTGCTGGACGATATCATTGCCGACAAGATCATTTGCTCTATCCGCAAGCTGGCTGTTTCAATGAAGATACCCGTATACAATGAGCGCACGGGCAGAGGATTTTTAAAGCACGTAATGATCCGCAGAGGCTTTGCGACGAATGAAATAATGGTTGTAATAGTTGCGGCGGACGGCGATTTTCCCTCAAAGACCAATTTTATACGTGAGCTTACTAAGCTGTATCCCGATATAAAGTCCATCGTTCTCAACGTCAACACCAATCCCGATAAAATGCTGCTGAGCCGCAACGAAAAGGTCATCTACGGTGAAAACTGCATCGAGGATATTATCTGCGGCGAACGCTTTAAAATATCGGCAGGCTCATTCTGTCAGGTAAATCCCGTGCAGACCGAAAAGCTTTACAGCCGTGCCATTGAGCTTGCAGACCTTGACAAAAAATCTATCGTGCTGGACGCATACTGCGGCATAGGAACTATCGGAATAATCGCTTCACGCCATGCAGGTCACGTTTACGGCGTTGAAATAAACCGTGCCGCAGTTGAGGACGCAAAGAAAAATGCTGCGCTGAACAACATAGACAACGTTGACTTTGTCTGCGCCGATGCAGGCAAATTCCTTGTTGAGATGAAAAACAGAAATGTAAGCTGCGACGCCGCATTCCTTGATCCTGCACGTGCAGGCTGCGACAGACGCTTCCTTTCCTCGCTGGTATACCTTGCACCCAAAAAGATCGTATACATATCCTGCAATCCCGAAACGCAGGCACGCGATGTATTCTTTCTCATACAGAACGGCTACAAGCTTAAAAAGCTTTGCCCCGTTGATATGTTCCCATTTACAAGACACGTGGAGACGGTATGCTTATTGTCCAAACTTAAAAGCGACCAACATATCGAGGTTGAGCTGAAAACAGACGAGCTTGATCTGACCTCTGCGGAGAGCAAGGCTACTTATGATGAGATCAAGGCTTATGTTAAGGAACATTCGGGTCTGACGGTATCTTCTCTGAATATCGCACAGGTGAAGCAGAAATATGGTATTATTGAGAGGGAGAATTACAACAAGGCTAAGACTAAGGACTCCCGACAGCCTAAGTGTACTGAGGAAAAGGAAGAGGCTATTGTTAAGGCTTTGAGGTATTTTAAGATGGTTAAGTAATGGTTCACCCGGCTGCGAGATGTCTTGCAGTCGGGTAATTTGTTTGCGGTAAAATTTATTATGTATGCTAAATAAGATATTTCTCTTTGGATCATTCAACGCAGTTCACATAATACTGAGCTTGCGCCGAAAACATTTCCGCATATATGCCGCCCGGCTTATCGGCAAGTTCATCGTGAGTGCCGTATTCCTTGATAGTATCATCTGCAAAAACGGCAATTCTGTCACAGAATTTGCAGCTGGATAATCTGTGGGAAATGTATATCGCCGTCCTGCCGCCAACAAGTGAGTTGAACTGACGGTAAATCTCATATTCCGCCACAGGGTCAAGGGCAGCGGTAGGCTCATCGAGTATCACAACGGGCGCATTTCTGTACAGCGCACGGGATATAGCAGTTTTTTGCTGCTGACCGCCCGAAAGCTCCGTTCCTTTTTCGTCATAGGATTTGAAAAGGGTGGTATCAAGTCCGTGTTCAAGCTTTTGTGCATCATCATAAAATCCCGACAGCTTCAAGACCTCGTTTATACGGTCATCATCGGGAGTATCTGATAAGGCAATATTCTCTCGCAGACTGAATGCGAAAAGCTGAAAATCTTGAAATACAACAGCGAAAAGTCTGCGGTATTCTTCATCGGAATATTCCCTGATGTTCACTCCGTCAACGAGTATCTCGCCCTCCGTCACATCGTAAAGACGGCAAAGGAGCTTTATAAATGTGGTCTTTCCCGCACCGTTAAGTCCCACAACGGAAAGATGCTCTCCCGACTTGATTGTGATATTTATATCACGCAGGACATAATTTTCCGAACGGGGATATTTAAAGCTGACGTGGGAAAATTCAATTGTGTGCTCGCCCTTTTTAACCGACCTTGAACCCTTGACCATTGCCGCAGGATATGCGATAAACTCAAGGTATCGATGAGCATAGCCGCAGCGCTTGTGAAGCTCCTGCACCGAGGAAACTATGTGATAAAGACTCCAGTAAAGATTTGAAGCGCTGTTTATGCACATCTGAAAATCGCCTATGGTGATAGCCTTTGTGACTGCAAGAAAGCCAATGTAAAAATAGCTCATGCCGTCACGAAGCGCATTTACAGCATTTATCAGCATATTGTTCGGGCGCATTTTACGCTGCTGTCCTTTCCAGCATTCGACCTGTTGCTCGCTTAACTTATCAGCTTTTTCACACATCATATCAGCGCTGTCATATAGACGAATATCCTTTCCATAACGAAAATTCGACAGCTGATAGAAAACATATCCCCATATCCTGTTCATTTTTGAAAGCTGCATAAAACCTTCTGCTTCGATCTTGTTATTCTTTGCATTTAATATTGTGATAAGCACAAGTGATATAAGCTGCACGGGGATAAGCCACGGACAGGTAATGATTATGAGGAACGACACGCTCAATAGAATTGCAGCATTTGATATTACGGTATATAGCTGTGTGAGTATTCCGATAGCTCCGCCGCTGTACCAGCTCATTCCGTCCTTAGCCTTTGCAAGCTTGTCAAGTGCTTCCGGGTCTTCGGTATGCTCAAAATCCATCGTCATTGTGTGCTTTGAAAGTTCCGTTTCAAAATATTGATTGAACCATTCACTGCGGACAGACATAAGCTGTGCCTCAAGGTTTAACAGAAGATTTGTAAAAAGAGCTATTCCTACGATGAGGACAGCATATATAATAATTCTTGAAAGATGATCGTCCAAAGGCTTGCCGCTGATAATAAGTACAAGCTCATCAATAAGAAATTTTGGCAGGATTATGGCTGACATTTTGGCTGCAAGCTCTGTCACAAAGGCAAGCAGAAACAAAAAGAAAACGGAGGGCTTTTCCTTTCTTACGGTTTTCAGCATAAACATCAGGGTCTCGCCGACTATATTTTCTTTTGCTTTACGCATTGACCGTCACCTCGCTTTCGGGATCATCAACATAATACTGCGCTTGGATACGGAACATCTCCGCATAAGCACCGCCTTGCTTCAACAGGCTTTCGTGGGTGCCGTATTCAACCATTTCGCCGTCCTTGAACATAGCAACGTCCGAGCAAAACTGCGTGGAGCTTAGACGGTGACTGATATACACCGCCGTCTTGCCACCGATAAGCTTGTCAAAATCATTGTAAAGCCTGCTTTCCGCAAGAGCGTCAAGGGCGGCGGTAGGCTCGTCAAGAACCACCACGGGAGCGTCCTTATACAGTGCACGGGCAAGTGCCAGCTTCTGCTTTTCGCCGCCCGACAGGTCAACGCCGTCATCGTGGATAATTTTCAGTACCTCGGTGGAAATACCGTTTGGCAGCTCTTTCAGCTTATCACCGAAGCCTGCGTCAATAAGGCATTTTTCAGCCCTGGTCTTGTCCGTTTCTTCGGGAGTGTTCATTGAAACATTCTCCCCGAGGGGGAATGCAAACAGCTCAACATCCTGGAATACGGGCGCAAATATATTGTAATAGCTTTTCCTGCTGAACTCGTTTATGTTTCTGCCGTTGAGCAGAATTTCACCCTCGGTCGGCTCATATAGACGGAGCAATAGTTTAATAAATGTGGATTTTCCTGCGCCGTTAAGTCCTACCACCGCAAGACGTTCTCCTGCTTTTAATTTCAGCGACAGATCTTTCAGCGCATATTTCTCTGCCTTGGGATATTTAAAGGACACATTTCTGAATTCAAACTCATAGCTTTCAAAATCGGGAACATCATCGCCGCTGTCGGTACTGTCATTATCAAAGTCCATAAAGCTGCGAAAATCGTCCACCTGACGGCTGCAATCGAGCAGACTTGTAACGCCCTGCAAAAGGTTGGTGATATAGTTGTAAAACGCCATTGACGAGCCGAGATAAAGGCTGAAATTGCCTATGGTCATTTCTCTCCGAACGGTCTTATAAATGAGCCAGCCGTACACCGCCGCTTGGGACAGCGCAAACAGAATATTGCTTATCCAAGAGGTGATGAGCCACGCTTTGGCATTATTTTTCTGCGCCTCGATGCGCTCCTTTTTCAGCTCTCTTATCTTATCCGTCAGCCATTCCTGCAAGCCGAACATACGGATATCCTTTGCGGTGTCAAAGCTTGTGGTCACGTTCCGCAGATAGTTATCCTTGCGCCACCAGGGTGCAAGCGGGTCCCATACACGCTTTTTGACGTTCTTGTTTGTATGATCATTTAGCAGAAAGTTTGCGATACAAATAACGATCATCAGCATCACTATAAAAATATTCATAGTGCCGAGTATGATGATTCCCACCGTAACCACCGCTGCCGACAGCATAAAATTAACGATACCGCGCATCATACCCTCAACGCCGTTGTCATTTGAGTTGCAGGCGGTTCCCGCTTTCTGATAGCAGTCGAGAACATCGGGATCTTCGAGATATTCATAATCAAGCCGCATCACCTTTGCATTTTTTCCGGACATCAGCTTAAAACGTGCGCAAATAAACCGCCACCATATCTCGCTGTAATAGTAGGAATTAAGCATTGTTGAAACCGCTTGAATGACCGTGAATATCACCATAAGCCATAAAAGCTTATCTGTGCCCGCTTCACCCGTTATCATGTCAATTACGAATTTCGAGATAAATGTCCAAAGGTACTGCATGGTCGGTGCACATATCATTCCTATGGGAATCAGCAGGAGAAAGCCCTTGTTATAGCTTACCATTGCATTAAGTATGTATTTTATATTGCTGAAAATACCGAAATCCTTATGCAGAGGATTTTTCTGTTCATTGTTTTGTTCCATAATTTACCCCCTCGTTGTTTTTCAGAAAGGACAAGTCCTCACGTTTAAACAATGCTTCATCGCACCAGCCCACCTGGCTCTGATATGAGCTTGGGGAGGTTATCATCATATCCGCACATATCATAAGCATTATCGGTGCAACAGCTTTCACAAGCGATGACTGATACATATTCTCGCCCTTGTTGTCCTCGTTTATTATGCTTCCCTTTGTAAACATTCCGTTGAACCTGCAGAGGTATTCAAGTGCCTTTTCAACCTTTTCTGCAGGTATATCCAAAAGCTTTGCAATTGTTTTGGCACGAACAGCCTCCTGCCACTTAAAGGTCAGCATATATTGCAGTATCTTCAGATTTGTCTTATCTCCGAGAAATGCAAAAAGCTCTGCCATTTCATCTGTAATTTTTAGCCGTTTTGCAAAGCCCTCCTTAGGCTGCTTTACAAGGAAAAAATATTCAAGGTCTTTGTTAAGGCGCATATAGGTAAAGCCTGCTTTGCTGTTAATTTCACCAACTGTAATGCTGTCTGTTCCTTTAAGCTCGGGACGGTCATAATAGTATTTATTATTTTTCCACGATGCTATCTGTATAGCCCATGCGTATTTGAATGCCTGTTCAAAGAAGATTTCTTTGCTGCTGTCGGAGTCCTCCACAAGATTTTGCATTTCGTCCATAACTTGTTGAAAAACGGAAGAATCCTCCTTTGCCCTTCCGTAAAGATAGTCTATGGAAACACCGAAAAAGTCTGCGATTTTCGGCAGAAGGTCGCCGTCGGGATAGCTGCCGTTCTCCCATTTGCTGACTGCCTGGGGACTTACGCCGAGGTGAGCGGCAAGGGTCTCCTGTGTAACATTATGCTCCTTGCGAAGCCTTTGCAGCTGTGATGAAAATACTGTGTCCATCTTTTGAAATCTCCTTTTGCTTGATTTTATTACAGTATATCACAAGCAGCGGTTGTTGTAAATGCTTTTTATAGACAGTTATTCAACTGTTTTTGGATATAAGCAGGCAAATCAACTAATAGTTTACCTTGATTCAAAAAGCAACTTTGATTTGTAGCATACTCTACCAAATAAAATGAGCACCCAAGCAGATGAAAAAATCCTCTTGGGTGCATACTGTTGTATATTTTAGTGCATGATAGTAATTTTTATTAAAAATTTTGTTATATGTATATACTTAACATTTGATTAATTGACGTTTTTTAATATAGGTAGTATTTATTTGATTAATAGTTTTTTCAATGATTGCAGGGGCTTTTATGTTATCATAATGTATATATAAGATATTCGCAATATACAGAAAATTATCCATTGAAAGTGGTAATTTACAAAATGGCAGTATAGAAATAATTTGTTCACGATTTAGTTTAAACACCTCTTTCATAAATTCTTTGTTGCTTAGAAATATGTCATTTATATTTGCAGTTGCGAATTTAATTCTGAATTTATTTTTTAACATTGGTGCCCAATCTTCTTTTTTATATTTTGTATATGCTCTTTCATCAAACAGCTTTATAATTGCCCAATCACACGTAATCAATGTGGCATATATTCCATTCAATGTTCTTAAATCATGTGCTTCATCGCTCCACTCGTTTTTACATTTATAATGCAAATCATGTTCAACTTCATGCCAACCTTCTGAAAAAACAGTTCGAATTTGTATTTCAAAAGTATCGTCGATGATACTATCAAATAAACCATCACCCAACTCTTTTTTTATATCTATTGGAATTTTACATACAATATTAAGCCTTTCTGGTTCAAATTTAGTAGCTATTTCCAGATCTTCGGATATATTATCTACTTCAAAAATTCTTTGCATAATATCCTTGCATATTTTAACATCATCTTTAAAATAAGCGGTTATTCTTACTCCAAATAAATCTTGGATTTTGTGATCGGAATTATAATCTTTTGTTTTAAGTTTATTTTGAAGTGATGATACAGTTTTAACCCTTCCAAAGACACGAACAAACAGGCCTGCTCGATTAATGGGTTCTTCTATCTTTGAAATCAAGCCATTTATTATTGATTCAGGCATATTTGAAATATACTCTTCTATATCTTTTATATTCATGTTTTACCTCCCTAATATTGCTTTTATTTCATCTATCCGAGAAAAATTCAATTCATAACATACTGATAGCTTCCTAATTAATCCAGAATTGATTAATTCATTTAACGCCTCATCTATGTAACCAATATCATTTTTGGATATGCCTCTATAAACAGTGTTTATTCCGCATCTGGGCTCAGCTTTTTCTTTGCCTATTTTCCAGAATTGTTCCAATAAAATTTTTTTATAATTTTTCCCTTCTTCAATATTACATATAAATTGCGATGCTTTTTCACAGAATTTTTCATGTCCATTGCATGCAATAAATATAAGTTGATTATCTATCTTTGACTCATCGACAAAACGGACATCATAGAAAACACAATTAATAAATTGACATTCCGAAAAAGCATTTAACGATATTGCACATTTATCAAAAGTACAATCATAAAAGTTGCAATTCGTAAAGGGATTGTCGCTCTCAAAAACAAATTGCTCATTAAAATACAGAGAATTAAATGTTGCAATACTATACGCTTTTGATGCTCGGCATAGTAATTTCGACTCAAGATAAAGCCTTTGGTTCTCATCAAATTTTAATAAGCACGGTTCAATAGTTCTATATAAAGCATCCCTTTTATTTTGGTTTCTTACTGAAAATGCAGTAGTAGCAATATCTAAATACTTATATGTTAATTTATTAATATTAAGGATATTATTAATCAGTGCCTCACCTATAAGCCAACCAAATATAAATTCATTTATGAATCCAATATTATTTTTGTTTATACTTACTCTATCTAAGAATGCGTGATGCACAAGTTTTGATAAGAATTCTTCCTTATTTGGTAAAATCTCTTCACTGGCATGTAATTGTTCTTCATATTTTTTTACGTAACCATCCAATTTATCTCCAAGAATTAATTCAAGGATTTCAGAAATGCATTTTGGTTCTTCGGAAGAAATATCAAATTCAACGAATTGTGCTGCCAATCTTTGCATTGTATCAATTTGCTCTTCTTGTGACATAATTAATGCCTGTCTTTCTTTTTCTCTTAATAAAAGATTATTAAAATAACATTCTATTATATCATCGTTAGTAAAACTAACAAGTTCTTCATTGCTAATATTTCTAACCGTATCAAGCAAGATAGGATTTGCGATTGAGTATAATTCAGGCATAATCTCTTTTAAACAATCTGCTTTATCTTTGCCTACCCATTTTACAGGATTTGGCGCACCAAGCTGAATTCTATCAATATTACATGTTAACTGTCTCTTCTCAATCCAGTTATCAAAAATCTCTCCAGTGAAAATAGAACTCTTTCGTGATGTTAAAATAATCTTGGATTTTGAGTTCCCAGTTAAGAAATATGCAATGGTATCCAGCATAGTTTGAGCATCTTTAATTTGATCATTATTTGTATCTGTTTGTTTTTCGATAGATTTTGACAGTAATTCATCAAAACCATCAATTATCAGAATAACTTTACCATTTAGTATTTCCCTTTCAACCAATTCATAATTTAATCCGCTGAAATTAGAATCAATTTCAGATAATAATACATATCTAAATATAGAAGCTTTTCTGTTTTTTGACAATTCTGCAAGTAGAGGAATTTTTTCACTATATGCTTCTGAAAGTGTGTAAAGTATTTGATATGAAGAGCATGTTTTTCCAAATCCAGCTGCTGCTTCAATAATAATAAGATTTGATCCGTCATTATCAATTCTTTTTGATATAAAGGGGGTCAAATCATCTGATGCAGGTTCATAGTTAAGGGTATAACTACATTCTATGTACTCGTATTTTTCTTTTGTTACTCTCTTTGTTGTTTGCATTTCACAAAATTGCAAATAGTTTTCTTGTATCCTTTTTTTTGCATATTCAAGTTTAAAAAAACCATGAAACAGTTTTTTATGTATGTCTTCAATAGATGTAAACTTCTTAACACTTACAGAAAATCCAACTTCTTCATATTGCTTTTTTACATCTGTAATATCAATACCATCAGATAATAGTACAATTTCAATATTTTGAAAATATCCCTTATTATGCTGAAAAACAATGTAATCAGATTTCAAATCCTCAACTTCAAACTCATAAAGAGTATATAATTCAATTATTTGATTAATCAGTAACTTATTCATGTAATATCCTCCTTCAGTAAAATAGTTATTCCAATTGCTTATATTCTTTAGCACATGCTTGTCAAGTAGCTTTAATATATCGAGAGTTTCCTACCTGTATTTGTTTTGTTTGTATATAGTTTATATGCCAAATACAACAAATAAATATTACTTTTTTTATTATATCATTTCTTTGTAATCATTTCAACAATCATATATATTTTTTAAAAATATTTTTACATTACTCCATGCTATGCTTACAATGTTAATAGAATTGTGAAGAAAAACTTGATTATATATAGCAGTGGCTAAAAAAAGAAAAATATTATATGTTTGTTATTGTGTATAATGATTTTTATGTCTGTGTTATGGCGAAATCATCTGTTAGGAATTTCACACAATCCAATTTTGTCCCCACAAAATCAATGCTTGCTAAAACCTACCCGTATTCTCCCGAGTTGAATACACTTGCAATTCTCTCCGGTTGAAAAAATATTCTCATAAGTTGAAAATCACGCAAATACGTCATTACAACCGAATATCCGCAAAAAACGAAGCTCTGAAGGCAATTGCAGCCTTTGGAGCTTTGTTTTTTTATGCCCATATATAAAAAGTGACAGCATTTTCGTTGAAATGACACTACTCGTTAATATTAAGTGACGTCATAAAATCCTGTTTTGACATCAAAAATGCAGGCAGAAATCAGGCTTCAAACGTAAAATGACATCAAAATCCGAAAAATGACACCTGTGCGGCGTCAATTCCCTGTCAAAAAGGCGTCAATCGGAGAATTTTCCTTTGTGATAGAATTGAAATCAGGATAAGGGAGGTCATTTTCGATAAAAATGACACCATTATCTACAAGATGCTCATTTTTGACCAAATGTGACTCTTAACGTATTCCATATATATGACGAAAAACGGAGGTGCAAAATGCAGGAAAGAACCTACAAGCCTAATGGTGCTGAACACAGCGTTACCATCGGCAAGACAACCTTTATTGTAAGCTCATTTACAGACACACAGACAACTGTTACAGCGGAGGAGCTTATCATAAAAATGCTTAAATCAAAAGTCGCAGAAGCTGCAAAGGAGGAGAAAACAGCATGATTCCTTACAATAATTCTATCATCGTTCCCGTAGATACAGGCTACGGGAATATCAAAAACTCACTGCACTCATTCCCCACCGGAATTTCAGCATACAAGACCAAGCCTGCATTTGAGGGCAAGATACTTCATATCGGAGAAATGTATTACCGCATTGGTGAGGGTCACAAGGAGTACATTCCCGACAAAACTGTTGACGAGGAATTTCGTCTGCTGACCATTGCAGCAATTTGTGACGAATGCAGAAACTGCGGATTTTATGAAGGAAACATCTATCTTGCAGTCGGCTGTCCAACTGCAATGCTCACAGCTCAGCG
>CAKSKG010000002.1 GCA_934464775.1 uncultured Oscillospiraceae bacterium | reverse complement strand
TCTGCCCGCCGGAGGCGGAACCTCCGCTTTCTCTATGGTTGCAAACCATACTACAAAACTTTATAAACTAACAGCAAACACAATAAATAAAGAACAAAGCAGTTGCAAACCATACTATAAAACATAATAAACTAACACAAGCTTACTATAATAAAGAATAAAGAACAAATCAGTTGAAAAAACATTAAAGAGATAAAAACGAACATCAAATTCGTCCCACAAAAAGAACAAATCGCTGAATCCAACCTTTCAAGAGATGAAAACAAACCCGGAACAGTAAAAAAATAAAAGGGCGGGGGCGGCGGGAAATAATTGACTTTGGGAAGAGGATATACTATAATATATTGTATGTAATTGTTGATCGGAGGAATAGTGTGAAACGATTTGTGACAGTGATAATGTCGGCTGTGCTGATGCTGCCGCTGACGGCCTGCGGAAATGCCGATGACGGCGCAGGCGGAACTTTTTATGCGGCAATAAATGCAAATCCCCAAAACCTTGACCCGCAGATGTCCTCGGACAGTAATTCCCTGAGCGTTATAGGGAATGTTTTTGAGGGGCTTGTCAGAATAGATGAAAACGGCGCCGTTCAGTGCGCAGCCGCAGAAAATTATTCCGTCTCCTCCGACGGTCTTACCTATACTTTTCAGCTTAGAAAGGGTATGAAGTGGAGCAGCGCAAACGGCTTCTCCGCCGATGTTACCGCCGATGATTTTGTCTATTCGTTCAGACGTATCTTCGACCCCGATATGCTTTCGCCTTATACCGTTATGTTCGCCTGCCTGAAAAATTCCGATAAGGTCTATAAGGGTACTATGTCTGTGGCGGATCTTGGCGTTAAGGCGCAGGACGAGTATACCGTGGTGTTTACTCTTGAATATCCTGTCAGCGATTTTCTCTATCTCCTTGCATCGCCTGCCGCTGTGCCATGTAATGAGGAGTTTTTCCTTGCCGCTAACGGTCGGTATGGTCTTGCTGCCGAATACTGTGCGGGAAACGGCGCTTTTACTCTGACCGAGTGGAATTATGACCCTTATTGGAATGAGAATTTTCTTTCGCTGAAACGTAATTCCGCCAACAGCTCCGAGGAATACAGAACCTATCCCTCTTATGTGAACTATATAATCACGTCGGATACTGCCGAGTATGAAAAATCTTCTGGCAATACCTTTGACTGTGCGGTTTATTCTCCCGAGGAGCTGCCTAAGCTCAGAGGTAAAAATTCCTATGAGTATCAGTGTGCCGCAGTGGGGCTTACTTTCAGCAAAAATAATGCTATGTTCCTTAATAATAATATCAGATATGCACTTTGCGCCGCTTCCGATGTTTCGGCTTACAGCGGCAAGACCTCCGAGGCGATAACTCCCGCAAGGGGGATTTTCCCTCATTCGGTTTCCGCTGCGGGAAAAAGTCTCCGTGAGGCAGTCTCCGAAAATTCCAAGCCTGTTTACAGTGAGGCTGACGCCATAACCGCATGGCAGAGAGGTGTTGCCGAGACGAATGCAGATCTGAATGAGCCTGTTTCCATAATCGTGTCCGAGGATTTTGCCGATGCTTCTGAAATTTACCGCACCACAAATCAGTGGAACGATGTGCTGGGCTTTTCCTGCGGTATAGAGATACTTTCCGACAGCGATTACAGCGATAGGATAGAAAGCGGAGATTATGATATCGCTCTTGCCGAGGTGAAGAGCAGCCGTAATAATGCAGCTGATTTTCTCAGGTGCTTTGAGGACTATATCTATGACACGGAAATAAGCCGCCAGCTGGAGATATGCATTGAGGACGCAGAACGCAGCACATCTGCGGCAGAGATAGTCGCAAGCTATGATAAGGCGGAAAATCTTGTGATATCCTGCGGATATTTTATCCCGATGTTCTATGAGAGCCGCTTTCTTGTAACGCCCTCCGATACCGAGGGGATAGTTTATGACCCGTTTGCGGAGACTCTTTATTTTAAAAATGCAAAAAAATTCAATTGAAATATGCAGTCATAATCACGGTAACACAAATCTGCATTTATTAATATTGCATAAAATTATAATGTCAAAGTAAAATATCTCTTGCAAAATTGGCAAATATGTGCTACAATATAATAAGTGTATTATACCTGTATTATATTTATGCGTCGGTGCCGAAAGCATCGGCATTTATTAAAAGCGGAGGTCTTTTTATGTTACCCGAACTCAGAAAAATCAAGATCAAAAACAGTATTCGCCTGAAAATGGCGCTTATGACGGAGCTTTCCGCACTTGTCGGCATTCTTGCCGTTGCGCTTATCAGCTATCTTTCAAAGAGCGTGGCTATTACTGTTATTGCGGCGTTTATCGTTCTCTCGATCATTACTATCGTTATTGCAAAGATACTCAACAGAGTGCTGATAAAGCCTCTGAATACTTTCTCTGCGAGACTTATGGCTCTTGCCGAAAAAGGAGATATCGAATCTCCCACAGAGAAGATCGCAGGCGATTCGGAGCTTTCACTTCTTTCCGAAATGCTTGATAAGACCGTTGCTTCGATGAACGGCTATGTTAAGAATATCAGCGACGGACTTGACAATATCGCACAGGGCAAGCTGAATGTTCCCCTTGAGGGCGAATGGATCGGCGGCTTTGCCGAGATCAAGACCACATATGACAAGATCGTCAAGGATCTCAGCTGCACACTTTCCGATATCGACACGGCTTCGGGTCAGGTAACAACAGGCTCCCAGCAGGTGGCTAACGGTGCCCAGTCCATTTCACAGGGCGCAACCGAGCAGGCTGCTTCCATTGAGCAGCTCTCCGCTCAGATAAGCGATATTTCCGGCAAGGTTCAGTCCAGCGCCGAAGCCGCAAAGAAAACTACGGATATCGTGAACCGCACAACAGAGCAGATCAACGAATGCTCCGACGAGATGAACAATATGCTTGACGCTATCAAGGATATCAACCGCAGCTCCTCCGAGATCGCAAAGATCATCAATGTTATCGACGATATCGCATTCCAGACAAATATCCTTGCGCTTAACGCAGCTGTTGAGGCTGCCCGTGCAGGCAGTGCAGGCAAGGGCTTCGCAGTCGTTGCCGATGAAGTAAGAAACCTCGCCGCAAAGAGCGCAGAGGCAGCAGGTCAGACAACTGCACTTATCCAGAGCTCCATTGAAAATGTTGAAAAGGGCTCCAAGATCGCAAAGAAAACAGCTTCCGTGCTGGACGGCATTGTTTCGGGCGCACGTGAGATCGCAGCAGAGGTCACAAACATTTCCGACGCTGCCGCTGTTCAGGCTGATGCTATCGAGCAGATAAACACAGGCGTGCTTCAGATATCCTCCGTTATTCAGAGCAACACAGCTACCGCAGAGGAATCCGCCGCTGCCAGTGAAGAGCTTTCGGGTCAGTCCACAATGCTCAAGAAGATGCTTGAACACTTCAAGTTCGATGATAGTTATGCCGAGGATACATACACTCCTGCGGCTGATAATTATGACAGCTATACGGCTCCGTCTTATGATGAGCCCGAGACATCGGCTCCCGCAGCAGCTTCCGATGTTGAGCCTGCTCCCTTTGAGCCTGTTGATTTCAACAATCTCAATTCAAAGAAGGAAATTATCCTTGACGACGATTTCCTCAACGTTGACAGCAAGTATTGATCTGATTTAGAAAGAAAAGATGATTGGGCAGTCCCTTTTTGGGGCTGCCTTTTTTCACTTTTGAAGCATCATATTTTGGTTGGTTTTATCATATAATTATTGACAAATCGGCTGAAAAAGTATATAATCATATCATAAAGTTAGATTTAGTTAACAATTGTAAGGAGCGATAAAATTGACGCTGGATATGCTTGATATCGGCAAAAGTGCCGTTATAACCGCTGTGGGCGGCGACGGAGCGCTTAGATGCCGTCTGCTGGATATGGGAATAATCCCAAGGACAAGGGTGACTGTCCGCAAAGCCGCACCTATGGGCGACCCCATAGAGATACATCTTCGTGGGTATGAGCTTACCATACGCCTTGACGATGCGAAAAAAATTGAGATAATCCCCGATGAAGGAACTGACTGCCGATGATATTTGCTCTTGCGGGAAACCAGAACTGCGGCAAGACCACGCTGTTCAATCAGCTGACAGGCTCCAATCAGCACGTCGGAAATTTCCCCGGCGTAACTGTTGACAGGAAAAGCGGTCTTATCAGGAACCACAAAAACTGCGAGGTAGTTGATCTGCCGGGCATTTATTCGATACGTCCCTATACGGGCGAGGAGATCGTCACCAGAGATTTTCTTATCGATGAAAAGCCCGACGGAATAATCAACATCGTGGACGCCACCAACATTGAGCGCAATCTTTATCTCACATTACAGCTCATTGAGATGAACATTCCAATGGTTTTGGCGCTGAATATGATGGACGAGGTGCGGAATAACGGCGGTTCGATAAATACGGACAGGCTCTCCGATCTGCTGGGCATACCTGTTATTCCGATCTCCGCTGCGAAAAACGAGGGTGTTGACGAGCTTACCGATATTGCCGTAAGGCAGGCGGAGGGAAAGATACGTCCTAAGCGCATTGATTTTTGCAGCGGTGCCGTTCACAGATGCGTTCACGCAGTAACGCATCTTATCGAGGATCATGCGGAGGCTATCGGCGTTTCGCCCAGATTTGCGGCTTCAAAGCTTATCGAGGACGATCCCGAGATAATCACAAGGCTGAAACTGAACGACAACGAATGCGATATGCTGGAGCACAGCGTTACCGAAATGGAGCATGATACGGGAATGGACAGAAATGCCGCCATTGCCGATATGCGATACAGCTTTATCGAAAAAATATGCTCCGAAACGGTGGTCAAGTGCCATGAAAGCAAGGAGCATATCCGCAGTGTGAAGATCGACAGCGTGCTTACCAACAAATATCTGGCGCTGCCGCTGTTTCTGCTGATAATGCTTGTGATATTTTTCCTGACGTTCAATGTTATCGGAGCGGCTCTCGGAGATCTGCTGGACAGAGGAATAGCTGCCGTGACCGATGTTACCGATCGTCTTCTGACGGCTTACGGGCTGAATCCCGTTGTACACAGCCTTGTTATCGACGGTATATTTGCGGGAGTGGGAAGTGTGCTTAGCTTTCTGCCTACGATCGTCACGCTGTTTTTCTTCCTTTCGATACTGGAGGACAGCGGCTATATGGCAAGAGTTGCCTTTGTAATGGATAAGCTTCTGCGAAAGATAGGTCTTTCGGGACGTTCGTTCGTGCCGATGCTTATCGGATTTGGCTGTTCCGTTCCTGCGATAATGTCCGCAAGAACGCTTTCATCGGAGCGTGACAGAAAAATGACTATCTTTCTGACGCCGTTCATAAGCTGCTCCGCAAAAATGCCGATCTATGCGGTATTCACGCAGGCATTTTTCAGCAGATACCGTCCGCTTGTGATGCTGGGGCTGTATTTCACGGGAATACTTATCGGCATACTTTTTGCTATGGTGCTGAACAAGACGGCTTTCAGAGGAAATCCAGTGCCGTTTGTAATGGAGCTGCCCAACTATCGCTTTCCCGATGCAAAAAGCGTGGGAATGCTGATCTTTGAAAAGGCGAGGGATTTTGTGCAGAAAGCATTTACGGTGATCTTTATTGCATCTATCGTCATATGGTTTTTGCAGAGCTTTGATGTGCGGCTGAATGTTGTATCGAACAGTGCGGACAGCCTGCTTGCCGATCTTGGAAGGCTCATTGCTCCCATATTCAGACCAATGGGCTTTGATGACTGGCGAGTTTCAACGGCGCTTATCACGGGCTTTACCGCAAAGGAAGCAGTTGTATCAACAATGACCGTGCTGTTGGGCGGCGGAGATCTTGCTTCATCGCTGGCGTACATATTCACTCCGCTTTCGGCTGCCTGCTTCCTTGTGTTCACGCTGCTTTATACGCCATGCGTTGCGGCAATAGCGGCTGTAAGGCGTGAGCTTGGCTCGGGTCATGCGGTGCTGCTTTCGGCTGTGCAGTGTGTGATCGCATGGGTGTCTGCGTTCGGAGTTTATCTTGTGGGAAGTCTGTTCGGGTGATGCGTTATGAATATTGCTGATTGGATAGTTATTGGGCTTATCGCCGTTGGTGCTGTATTTGCGCTGATAAGCATTTTCAGAGGGAAAAAAGGCTGCTGCGGAAATTGCAGCGGCTGTGACGGAAAATGCGGCAGAAAATAATGTATAACCTCCTCCGTTTGTCAATATACATATATTGATGTGTCATGTCAGTAATGTATGTTCGGCAAACGGAGGTTTTTTATGATAGAATTTGATAAGCTTTCGCTTCGGGACAGCTCGCCGTATCCCGAGGTAATGGCGGCAAGGGAGAATAAACGGCTTGCGGCGCAGATATCGGCGCTGTATGCGGGACAGAGCAGTGAGCTTACGTCTGTGGCGGGGTATACGTATAATAGCTTTGTGCTTTCCGAGAGTTATGGGGAGTATGCGGAGGTGTTTCGTAAAATGGCGGCGGTGGAGATGCATCATTTGTCGCTGCTGGGACAGCTCATGATAAAGCTTGGGGGAGATCCGGTGTTCGGAGATGTCAGTGGGTCGCCGCAGTCGCCTGTGTATTGGCAGGGAAGTAATGTCAGTGATGAGCGCAGACCGCTGAATGTGTTTTATGGGGCGCTGAGGGGTGAACAGGCGGCGTATAATGGTTATATAAGCCTTGCGAGACGGTGTGGGGATAGATATGTTTTTGCATTGTTGACGAGGATCGCACTTGATGAGATGCTTCATGCGGCGGCGATAAAGGCGATGATAGTGAATTATCAGAGAGCATAGTAAGAAACGGTAGAGAGTAAATAGGTATAAAAGTTTCGTCCACCTTTTCAGAAGGTGATGCTCTCCTGCGGAGAGCAGTTCCATAGGGCAAAGCCCTTGGTCGCACTCCGCAGAGTGCGAAACTCCCCATGCTGTCCCATGGACAGCACCGCACCGAGAATGCGTATGCATTCGAGGATACTATCCTATACAAAACAAAAAGGTATGCGAATTTGTAACGCATACCTTTTATTATTATAGCAGTGCAGACTCGCAATGCTTCGCATTTCTCGCATCAAGGGGATTTCGCCGTCTGCGGACGGCGACCAAGGGCTTTGCCCTATGGATTCCACCAACTATTTATTGGTTATTTTGTAATACAATGGAACAAAAATACTTAATCCCATAAAGCCAAACATTTTTATCGAGTCAAATATACAAACCATAATAACCGAAAAAATAATGATTATCGCCAACCATGCAAAAGCTTTTATTTTTTGCTTTATTGAAAAAACAATAAAA
Source organism: uncultured Oscillospiraceae bacterium (assembly GCA_934464775.1). GTDB lineage: Bacteria > Bacillota > Clostridia > Oscillospirales > Ruminococcaceae > RGIG4694. The sequence continues at coordinate 176,902 of CAKSKG010000002.1, read as the reverse complement.
CAAAGCGCAATAATGGATAATAAAGCAATTAAAAATATTTTCATATGAGTGCTCCATATGTTTATATACGACAGCGAAACCCACCACCTTTGAAAAGGTGGACGAAACTTTTATACCTATTTACTCTCAACCGTTTTTTACTTTTGTCTTTACCATTTCCACCCTCTGTTCGGGCGTCAGCTTCTCAAATATCTGTTTACTCAGCTTCTTTACCTGTTTCCCCAGTTCATCTTTATCCTCATATCTACCGAAATTCCTACTATATTTCATCGCCTGCTCATACATCTCCAGCTTCATGAACGTCCTCGCAAGGCATACATCTGCCATCATCGTTCCTCTTGAATCATCGGCATTATCTTTCTCCAGCTTCAGAAATATCGTTGTGGCCGCATCATAATTTCCCGACGTGAACTCATATATCCCCAGCGATCTACGCATCAGCAATGTAGGCTCGGACAGCAGAGCACGATTATACTCAACATACGTCTCACGCAGTTCACGGAAATTATTCAGCAGAAACAGGCACAAAATATAGTTGGCAAGCATTGTCTGGACAAGATAATCGGGGAGCTTCATAAAATCCAGCTCCGAAAATATCTGCTTTGCTTCCGTCAGCTCGCCGCGGAAAAGCTTTGTACAGGCAAGATGAGCATTTCCCTTGGGCTTATCCTTTGGGTCGGCTTTTTCAATATCGGCTTTCAATGCTTCGATATATTTATCGGTATATCCCTCCGACGCAAGAATTTTTACCGACTCGCCGTAGGGATTTTTCTTCTTCTTTTTGAAAAACATCACATCAGATCCTTTTCCTTAGGATCCACACGCTTGCCGTTTACTCTGGCATAGCGGTATTTCAGCTTGACTATAAGGCTGGCAACAGCGTCGATCAGTGCAAGCACGCCTACTATGATATGCAGAACCTTTACAGATGTGAGGATCTTATCATCAAGGGTCTGGAGTATGAAATATGCGCCGAATATGGCAAGCATAAATATTTTTGCGTATTTTACCATGAATTCCGCATAGTCCGTGAGGGTGTCGCGCTTTGTTGTAAGGCATTTTATTATGCTTATTGCGTCAAGAATGAACACAATGACCACCAACACCATTACTATAATGTATGCTGCGCCGAATTCTTTAAGCTGTGCGAACATTGAAAATCCTCCAAGTCAGTTGGTTTCAGCGGCTTCTATTGCTTTGATGAGCTGTGCATCGTATTTCTCCTGCTCCTCTGCGGAAAGCCTGAACGGCTCAACTCCTGCGGACAGCGCAACATCATGGTCGGGTTTCAGTCCTCTGCCGTTGAATTCACCGCTGTTTTTTGTGCGCAGGGAGGCTGTGGATATTTTTACCGCACTGCCGTCCGAGCAGCGGAATATCTCCTGCAAATAGCCTTTTCCGTAAGTGGTCTTGCCCACTGTTACTGCGCCCTTTTCGTCACGGAGAGCAAATGCGAAAAGCTCTGCTTCGCCCTTTGTGCCGTTGTTCACAAGCACGACCATGGGTGCGTCCAGCGACGCATCGTCTGTGGCTGAAATGACAGTCTCATCGTGATCCTTGTAATATGCACGGACGATATCTCCCGCAGGAAGTATATCATCGAGTATCTCCGAAAGTGCGTCCATTGAGCCGCCCTGATCGTCACGGACATCAAAAATATATTTTTCCGCACCCTCTGATTTCAGCGTGTCAAGCAGGTCTTCAAACTGCTTGGGAGTGTTGTCGTTGAATGCGGAAATTCGGATATAGCCTGTTGTGCCGATCATTCTGCCCGTAACGGAGATTATTTCCGTGCGTGAGGAGATAAGGTCATAGTTGCTGAACTCGGCTGTGCCGTCCTCGGCAGTACGCTTGATGTGGAGCTTGACCTTTGTTCCCTCGGCGGAGCTGAAAAGCTTCACCGCTTCGGAATATCCTCCGGGGTAGGAGATGATGTTTGTATTGTTCACCGCCATGATGATGTCGCCGGGCTTCATGCCGTATTCATCGGCGGAGGTGTTTTCAATAACTCCCGAAACGCGGATATATCCGCTGGAATCCTTTTCCCAGCTGAATCCCAGACCGATGCTGCTGCCCGTATATTCCGATGTGAGCGATGCGGCTTCGTCTGCCGAATAATATACTGCGTAGGGGTCGTTCAGTCCGTTTATATAGCCTGCGGCGATATCGTCCGAAAGCTCGGTCTCGTTGATCTCGCCGATGTAGTAATTCCTTGCGAAGCTGTCTGCCTCGGCAAGCTTTGAATACTGTTCCTGCTTTTCGTTTACGCCGCTGACTTTTTTATTAAAGATTTCAAGGGAGATGTTTCCCGTTACAACGAAGGTCACTGCGGCTGTAAGCGCCATTAGTCCCACCGTCACGCCAAGAGATACTTTTTTGTTCATGTGAAGTATGACTTCCTCTCATGCGACTGTTAATTGTCCATTGAAACATAGTTGAAAGGATCGGTGTGCTGACCGTTTACACGGACCTCGAAGTGGCAGTGATAGCCGTAAGCATAGCCCGAATTTCCTATGTAGCCGATGACCTGACCCTGCTGTACCTCGTCGCCGACGCTGACAGCCGCAGAGGACATATGACCGTAAAGGGTAGCTATGCCGTCGCCGTGGTCGATAACAACGTGTGTTCCGTAGCCGTTGCCCGTATCGGAAGCGGTGATTACAACGCCGCCTGCGGAGGCAACGATAGCTTCGCCCGAGCAGTTGGGCTTATTTATGTCGATACCTTTGTGGAATGAGGTGGAGCCTTCTTCCTCGATATATCTGCTGCCGTAGGTATCGGTGATGTTTCTTACTGTGGGAACGGGCCAGATAAAGCCTGTATCGGAGCTTGTGCCGTAGCCCTTGTCCTCGGATGAAGAATCTGAATCGGAGCTTTCCTCTTCCACGGAGGAAGAATATACCTTTCCGAACTCATAGGAGCTGTAAGGATCGGCAAAATCTCCGCTGTGATCCTCGGTCCGGGCAGTTACTGTGAATTCATCGCTGTCGTCGCTTTCGTCGGGGAGGATAGTATCATAATCCTCTTCCTTTTCGGCTTCTGTAACGGCAGCTGTCGTTTCGGCAGGCTTTTCAGTCTCGGTCGCTGCCTTTGCGGCTTCCTCGGCTTCCTTTTCCTTGGCAAGACGCTCTTCTTCAGCCTTTTTCTCGGCTTCTTTCTTTTTGCGCTCTTCTTCCTGCTTTTTCTTCTTTTCAGCCATTCTTGCGGCTATTTCTTCCTGCTGCTTGCGGATATAGTCCTGAAGCTCTTCCTCCGCCTGCTGCTCCTTAGCTATCACCTCATCGGTGCGCTCCTGCTGTGCGGCAGCCTGATTTTCGTACCATTCCTTGGTCTGCTGATGATTTGCATAGGTCTCGCGAAGCTCGTCAAGAACGGCAAGCTGCTCGGTCTTTTTATCGTCAAGGGCTGTGCGCTCGTTTTCGAGAGCTTCCTTGTCGCTGTTAAGGCTTTCGATCTTGTCGGTAAGCTCCTTTATCATCTCGTTGTCATGCTGGGACACACGCTGCACCATTTCAAGGCGAGCAAGCATATCATAGAAGTTGGAAGAGCCTGCAAGTACCTCCGCAACGGTATCGTTTCCTGCGATATACATTGCTCTGAGACGCTCACGGAAGGCTTCAACGCCTGCATCGACTTCCTTCTGCTTGTCGGCGATCTGCTTGTCAAGCTCGTCAAGACGGTCGTTTATAATATTTATCTGCTCATTGATGTTTGCCATTTCCTGTTCCTGAACAGACATTTTTTCATCGTAAAGCTTCAGATATTCGTCCTGCTCGTCAACATTGTCGGTGTATTCCTTTAATGTATCCTCAAGCTTTCTGCGTTCCTCGGCAAGTTCAGCCTGACGCTGCTCCAGCGAGGAGATCTCGTCCTCGTAATCGGCAGTGATGCTGTACATACTTCCGCCGGAAAGTGCGCCTGCCGAAAGCAGGACAGCCATAGCCGCTGCGGATATTTTTCTTGCAAGACCTGTATATTTCATCGGTAAACCACCCTTTTCATTAAACCTTAACGTATTTTCTTGTACTTATTACTGTTCCTATGGAGCCGACCGCTGCGCCTGCGATGATATAGCAGACTGCCATTTTAACGGCTACCGTTGAGAACGAAATGAAGCCTGTGATGCCCAGTGCCGACCAGAAAGTCGTATCGGACATGAGAACGTCAACAAGCGTGTCATAGCCCAGCCATGTTACTACCGTTGAAACTATGCCTGCAAGTATACCCATGAGCATACCCTCGATAAAGAAAGGTATCTTGATAAAGGTATTTGTTGCGCCGACGTATTTCATAATAGCGATCTCACGCTTTCTGATGTCAACGCTGGCTCTTGTGGCATTGGAGATGATAACAAGGCTTACGATAACAAGCGCTGTGATAAGCACAACGGAAATGATATAGATAAGTGAGCGCAGACCTGTCAGGACGCTTACAAAGTCGGTAGGCGCCTTTACGGAATAGATATGGTCCAGCTGATTAATCGACATGAGCGTTGAGCTCATTTTTCCGATATCTATGACTTTAAGACGGTAGGAATCGGGGAGGGGGCTGTCATCGCCCAGATAGTTGAAAAGCTCTTCGGCGTTTTCCATGCCTGCTTTCATATCCTCGAAAGCCTGCTCCTTTGAATAGAAGCTTACGGAGCTGATATTGTCCATGGCACGGAGCTTGTCGCCCATTTCCTCGATCTGTTCGTCTGTGGTGTCGTCGTCAAGGAAGAGTATGACCTCGTTTTTGTTTTCTATGCTGCCTACGAACATATTGATATTTTCCGTGAAAAGCACGGAAAATCCAACCAGAAGCAGCGATACCGTAAGGATACAGAATGACGCCAGCGACATTATTCTGTTTGTCCATATATTTTTCAGACCCTGCTTTGCAAGGTATGTAATACTGCTGAATCTCATTAGTAACTCCAATCATTCAATTCATTCAATTATTTGTTTTTTACACACGAACAGGGCGCAGTTGTTTTTATCACGGCGCCCTACCTATATATTATATAATATCGTCAAATGTGATCTTTCCGTCCAGAAGAGATATTGTTCTTCCGCCGAATCGCTTTACCAGCTCATGCTCGTGAGTTACCATAAGCACGGTGGTTCCGCAGTCGTTTATTCCCTGAAGAAGCTGGATTATCTCGATAGAGGTCTTTGGGTCAAGATTTCCCGTAGGCTCGTCCGCAATAATAAGCTTGGGATCGTTTACCAGCGCTCGTGCCAGCGCCACGCGCTGCTGCTCGCCGCCCGACATTTCCGTGGGGTATGCTTTCATCTTGTCCTTTAAGCCGACAAGACCGATAACATAAGGCACACGCTTGCGGATATATTTTGCGGGAGCGTCTATGCTGCGCAGCACGAATGCAACGTTGTCATAAACGTTCATCGTATTTATAAGCTTGAAGTCCTGAAAAACGAAGCCGATAGTTCTTCTCAGCTTGGGGATATCCTTTTGTCTGAGTTTTTCAAGATTAAAGCCGTTTACCTTTATAGAACCGCTGTTTGCGGAAATTTCCTTTATAAGAAGCTTGATGAGCGTACTTTTGCCTGCGCCCGATTCACCTACAACGAACGCAAACTCGCCGTCATTTATGGTCAGGCTTACATTATTCAGTGCGTCAACGCCGTTTGAATATGTAACTGATACATTTTTCAGTTCAACCATTTAAGTTATTACATATCTCCTGAGAAATATGTACTCTCCTTTCCTGAAAGCGGCAGGTCTTACTGCCTGAGAATATGAAAGGGCAGTGCGTGACTGCCCCTTGATGTTTATTGCACTGCTTCACGCCGAGCGCTTTATTTCTTTTTCGGACTGCTCGTGTTATGCTGTTTTATCTGTTCCGATCATCAGAACTTTGTGGGATTTGCGGAAAGATACTTCTTTACCATAAGTGCGATCTTGAATACGATAGCGTGATCGAACTCACGGAGATCAAGACCTGTAAGCTTCTTGATCTTTTCAAGTCTGTATACCAGTGTATTTCTGTGAACGAAAAGCTTTCTCGATGTTTCGGAAACGTTCAGATTGTTTTCAAAGAAACGCTGGATAGTGAAAAGTGTTTCGTGATCCAGTGACTCGATAGAACCTCTCTTGAAAACTTCCTGGAGGAATGTCTCGCAGAGGGTTGTGGGGAGGTGATAGATAAGTCTTGCGATACCAAGATTATCATAGGAGCAGATGATCTTGTCGGTATCGAATACCTTGCCGACTTCGAGGGAGATCTGAGCTTCCTTAAAGGAACGGGCAAGATCCTTTACGCCTGTTACGGCTGTACCGATGCCCACGTTTACTCTTGTATAGAACTCGCCCGAAAGAGTATCGGAAATGGAGCGTGCAAGCTTTTCCAGATCCTTTGACTCAACGTTGCTCTTTATCTCCTTGACAAGAACGATATCAGTCTCGGAAATATTGAAAACAAAGTCCTTTGTCTTATCGGGGAAGAGATTCTGGATAACATCGTAAGCGGAAACATCGTTTGTGGAAACGATCCTGATAAGGAACACCACTCGGCTCACATCGGAATTGAAGTGAAGCTCACGGGCCTTTACCACGATATCTCCGGGAAGAACGTTATCGAGAACAACATTCTTGATGAAGTTGTTGCGGTCATATTTTTCATCGTAATACTGCTTTATGCTTGAAAGCGTAATGGACAGAATATTTGCATACTTTGCCGCATTTTCATCTGTGCCCTCAACAAAAACAGCATAATCGGGCTTGATATGGGAGCCGAAAGGCTTATATGTGTATCCGTCGCGTACGAAAATATCATGGGAATCACTCAGATCAAGGGAAACAAATTCGTTTGTTGTTCCGATTTTGGTGAGTTCGCTGCAGGCGATGATAGTTGCGGTAGTGTCAACAACACCGATAACGCAGTCCATGGTATCGCGCATCTGATGAATCAGTCCCTGAAACAGTCTGTTTGACATTTTTTGAGTCATCCTTTCGTTATTTAAACATATAAAGATCAGCGCAGCAAAGTCACCTGCTGCGGTGAAAATATAATTCGCACATTATTTTACTTATATACAAATTAATTTTAGCATACTTTACACAAAAAAGTGTTAAGTTTTTGTGAATTATACTGTTATTCAGGGGGTAATACCGTTATATGCTGCCGAAGCGGTCAAGGAGACGGACTATCTTTCTTTCCTTTACTATCCGGATATAATCCCGGGGGCAGGTTATTTTTGTATCGGTCACGATGCCGCCGCCGAAGTAGCGGTTGGTGGTATTATGTGTGTCGGAGCCTGCCGTTACGGGAAGATCGTACCATTCGGCATATATTTTCGCCCTTTCGTTGAACTCGGGGAGACGGTTTGAGGCGTTGATTATCTCAACTCCGTCAACGTATTCGGGGGCAAGGGTGAAGGTATGGATATATGCTTCCTGACGGAAAGGGTGGGCGTGTATCACCATGCCTCCGTCCGCATGAACAAGATCGAAGTATTCGGGGAGTGACATTTCCAGTATTTCGGGGTGCTTTCTGAGCCATTCGCCGTCAAGTCCGTAGGTGAGGAAATCCGCCTGACCGTTTCCGTATTCAAAGCCGAAGAAAACGTCCAACCCAACCTTTTTGCCCTCTTCGAGAGCGTGCTCGTAGCCCATGCAGTAGCGGTCTATGCGCTCGTCCCATGGGAGATCACGGGGGATCGATGAATTGCCGTTGAAGTAATGATCGGTGATGAAAACTCCCGTATAGCCCTCTTCCTTGTGCTTGCGCACTGTTTCGGCGGCGGTGCTGTTGGAGCAGCCGCTTCCCTCAGAGGTATGAAGATGTGTTTCGTATTTATAAAGCATTGGTCATCGTCCTTTATCTGAGTTTCCCTTTCGCGAGAGCATCATCGAACAGCGGCTTTACATAGTCCCAAAGCTCCGATGAGCCGATGGATATTTTTTCGTTGCGCTCGATAACGCTGTCATATTTTACACCGTGCTCCTGCCAGCTTATGCCTCCCTTTGCGTAGTTCATCAGCACAGGCTGGAGCCTGTCCATAGCGTTTGCAAATTTTGCTTCGGGAGTTTCGTTTGCCTCGAATTCGTCCCAAAGACTGCGGTATTCGTCCCGCTGATCGTCGGGGAGCAGCCCGAAAAGACGGTCTGCCGCTTTAAGCTCACGGCTGCGCTTGGTCTTGTTGCCCTCGGGGTCATAGCAGTAGGTATCGCCTGCATCTATTTCCACAACATCATGGACAAGCACCATTTTCATCACATGGGCGGTATCTATGCTTTCGTTTGCGTATTCGGAAAGTATTGCCGCAAATATGGCAAGATGAAAGGAATGCTCGGCGTCGTTCTCCTTGCGTGGGGGACGGGGAGTAAATTCTCCGCCGCTGGGACGGTCCTCATCATTGATGATATATGTCTGACGGTAGAGGTTTTTCATTTTATCAAGCTCAAGGAGAAATCTTATCTGCTTTTCAAGTCTTTCCATTTGGGATCATTCCTTATTATCGTTATTGTTTTCCTCGGAGGGGGTGTCTGTGTTCTTCTGCTCCTTATTGCCTCTGAAAAGGCGGAAGCTCTTCATTTGTGACTTATTGTTGTCCTTTTTGGACGGTCTTGGGGTGAATGCCACCGCATAATCTGCGGTATTTACGGACATTCCCTTGCGCTCAAGCAGGAAGTTGATGAATTCCTCGGTAAGGGAATAGATAACTGCGAAGATCGGCACGCCCAGAAGCATTCCGGCAAAGCCGAACAGTCCGCCGCCCACTAAGATAGCGAACATTACCCAGAAAGCGGAGATGCCCGTTGTCTGACCCAGTATCTTTGGACCGATAACATTTCCGTCCAGCTGCTGGATAGCGATTATCAGTATGATAAAAGGTATCACCTGTTTCGGTGAGGACATGAGCAGCAGCAGTGCGCTGGGGATAGCTCCGAAGAACGGTCCGAAGAACGGGATTATATTTGTTACGCCGACAATTACCGAGATCAGCAGAGTATAATCCAGCTTCATTATTGTCATGCAGATAAAGCAGAGTATGCCGATGATTATTGAGTCGATGATCTTGCCCGAGATAAAGCCGCTGAGAGAGCTGTTTGTGCGGTCGCAGATACGGAGAATGCTCTTTGTGGCTTTTTCGGGGAAAAGTGCAGAGATTATCTTTTTCAGCTGAGCCTGGAAGTGCTCCTTATCCAGCATGAGATAAACGGCAACGATTATTCCGATGAGAAAATCCTTCAGACCGACGATAACGCTGAGAGCGCCGTCCTTTATCTTCACCATTATATCGCCCAGCTTGGGAACCATTTCGTTTATGAACTGGGTAAGGGCGGTCTTGATATCATTGAACTGTCCGTCGATGAAATCCATGACCTCGGGGTAATTCACCAGCAGGGAGTTCAGCCATTTTTCGAGATTGTTCATATAGGTGCTCATATTATCGACGATCTTTGTTACGCTGTCGATGAGCTGAGGTACGATTATCGCAACCAATGCCGCCAATGCAGCTATGAAAAGCAGCAGCGATATCGTTACGGTAAGCGCTCTTGTAAGCTTTGGGTGAGGTTTTTTTCTGCCTGTGAGCTTTGCTATGGGGACTTCCAGCCAGAGCATTATCGGATTGAGAAGATAGGCTATGACCACGCCCCATATCATCGGGGCTATGACCTTGAAAAATGTGCCTATCCATCCGCCGATCACTCCCACATGAGCGATTATTAGATATACCAGCAGGCATATCACAAAGGTTATGACTGAGTATGCAGATATTGTGGTATACTTGGTATTCCATCTGATCTTCATAAAATATACTTGTCCTTTCGGTGTTGTTTTGGATCGAACTATACAATACATATTTAATTATATATTATCCGAGGGAAAATGTAAATATATTTTTGACTTTTTTGCGGAAAATTACATGAAAAAATTTTCATATAATTTTCACAAAGACTAAACAATAAAATATCCGAATGCCCAGCTTTTATAGGAGCATTCGGATATTTCGCATTTTTGATTATCGGCAGGAATCATTTGCCTATGAGCTTCAGAACATTTTCCTTGGGCACATAGCCGATGCTGTAATCGGCAAGCTTTCCGTCCTTGATATATGCAAGCATGGGTATGCTCTCAACGCCGAAGGACTGCGCCAGCTCGGGCTGCTCGTCAACATTTATCTTGCCTGTTTTGATATCGGGATTTTCCTCCGCTACCTCGTCCACAACGGGGGACATCATCATGCAGGGGCCGCACCAGCCTGCCCAGAAATCAAGCAGAACGGGCTTATCCGAATTTATGACTTCATTGGTGAAATTTTCCTTTGTTACGGTAATTACAGACATTTTACTTTTCCTCCTTGGCATCGGTTTTTTTATCGTTATACTTATAATAAAGCATACAGTGGCAATAGCCCTCGAAGCTGTCATCAGCCATCTGACGGCGGAATTCCTCGCAGATACATTTATTCTCGGGAGCTTTTCCTATACGGCAGGGACAGTAGCCGTCCTTTTTGGCAAGACCTTCACGTATTCGTGCCACAAGCTCTTTATTATCGTTAAGTCTTATCGGCATTTTTTCCACTTCCTTTATTATCTTGCTATGATTATAGTATACCACATCGGTATACTATAATCAATATAATTTATTGAGAATTTTTATCAATATAATGTTACAGGATCTCTGCCCGTGAGGAATTTTACGGTGCGCTCGATGCTGTCCTTGGAATTGCCCCAGTCGGCGTCCTTGCCCGTGTTGCGGTAATCGTACATATTGCAGTATTTGCTTACGTCCTCGTAAAGCTCGGCAATATGAAGCTCCACAAGACGAGCTGTTTCCTTATTGAAATTATCCAGATCGTTCTTTTTCAGATAAGCGGGAGCAAGGCTCATCAGCAGATCGTAATGGGGCAGGCAGATATATTCCTGCTCGTTATACAGCCTGCGGAAGTCGCTGTTGAGATACATTTCAAAAAATGTGTGCATAAGGCGCTCCATGCCCCAGTCTATTTTTGAGCAGACGAAGCAGGTCTCGTTTATCTGCGACAGCCGCTGTTTTTTGGCGGTTTTCGGCTCGAAGAGCTTTTTTCGGGTGAAAAGCTCGGTATGCACGGATTCAACGTGGGTCTGGAGCATCAAAGCCAGCGACAGGCGGTTTTTCTGCTTCATCATCTGTTTGAGGTGAGTTCCGCAGAAGCCGAGGCGGTTGGTCTCTATGCGCACATCTGGCTCCATCATTGCGGCTCCCATTATATATTCGACTGTGCGTGATTCAAGCATATCACGCATTCGGCAGATCGGGCAGCCGTCACGGGGCTCGAATATTTCACTTATTGGTATCGTCAGCAGGCTTTCTCGCATTTTGGACAAGTCCTCTCCTATTTATTTTTGCATTTATTATAGCATATAGTCGGGATCAATGCAAGAGCATTCGGAACCTGTCTTCATAAGAAATGTATGCGCAGGTTCTTACATAAGCACCGCCAGCAGAAGAAGTATACAGCCGCTGAGCCAGCCTGCGCTTATTTTCATTGCGGAGGATATGCGGCAGCCTGCGAAATGTCCCAGCTTCACCGCTCCGAAGCCTATCAGTGCCGCAAATGCGAACATTATCAGCGAATCTGCGCCGCTTAGTCCCGTAAGTCCTGCGGAAAGACCGGTTACTGCGGAATCGGCGGAAAGTCCTGCCGCAAGCACTGCCGCTTCGGGGATATTCAGGCGGCGGTCACAGTTTTTGTCGGCACAGTCTGCTCCCGAACCGTCGGTGCATTCGCTGAAAGGATATTTTCGGCGGCTGTTTCTGCGGAAATACTTGCACAGCGCATATATTCCCAGCACCGCAAGCAGCATCTTTCCGCCGTATCGGCATATATCTGCCGGGATATATCCGTTTATCAGCTCCCCCAGCGCTGCGGGCAGGCTGAGAAAAAGCGCTCCTATTATACTTATTATAAGTGCGGACAGTGTTGGTATCCGTATGCCTCCGCTTCCCAGCGCAAAGCCTGCCGCCGCCGAATCCAGCGACACTGCCGCAGCCATTATCACGGCTGCCGAATCTATCATTCTCACAGCACAGGTGTACATATTATCATCTCCCTTGTATTATCTTATTCGGCTTGCGGAGATAGGTTAATTTTGTACAGTTAATCAGATGTTCATTGGCAGTTTTTATATTGTTTACAATATAATTTGCGTAATGCTATTGACATATCAGAACATATGTGCTATTATATATTCATAGCACAAAGCACGGTGCATTTTTTAATACAAATTTAATTGCACTGCGCAAATATAGTAAAACTGCTGTGCCGAAGAAATGATCTGTTTTATATATGCGTATATATAAAATTTATGGCTGAAAATCTTCGGCAAAAATAACAGTAAATGATTTGCATTATGCAAATCGGAAGGGAGTGATATTACGGATTACGGACTTGAAAAGGGAGGTTACAGCTATTGTGAGAACTGCGATGCGATGATAACTGCCGAGGACGCAGCCCCAGACGGGCTTTGCTACGAATGCTATGCCGACAGGGAGGCGGACAGCATCGAAAACAGCGCAGTGAGGGGTTATGTGCTCAGGGATCGGTACGATTTTATCGGCTGGCTCCGCGACAATACATGAGGTGATGAGGATCTTGGCTGAAAGCATGGCCGTGTGCGGTGGGGATATGCCGCAGCGCACAGTGACAATGAGCAGGGGTGCGGCTGATATGAAGATCTGCTGCGAATCGGAAAAGCTGTTCGGAAATATCAGCGGCAGCGATATTATTTCGGAGCTGGCAGTGATAGCTTTTGCGGATTTCACAGATTTTGTGGACATCGAAGAGGGCATGGCTGTCCCGAAGGAAATATCACGGATACCGCCCGAAAAAAGGCGTGCGGTAGCTTACATCAAGAACGGCACAGGCTCAAAGGGAGCGGAGGTAAAGCTGTATGACAAGATGAAAGCGCTGGAGCTGCTGGGAAAATATTTCGGTGTTTTCGACAGCAGGGACGACGGTGCGGAGACTCTTGAAAAACTGGACGGTATCATGGCGGAGATCAGCCGCTCCGTCGGGGAGGACGAGGCTTGAGTTCGGACATCTTTAACAAAAAGCAGGCGGAGGTCTGGAGAAACACGGTGGATTGTCCTCACAGATACAACATCTGCGTCGGGGCTATGCGCAGCGGAAAATCATATATTGACATATATAGACTTCCTTTGCGTGTGAGAAAGCTGGGGAGCGACGAAAATGCGGTCATTATCGGAAATACCGTGGGTTCTGCGGAGAGAAACATCATTGATCCGCTAAGGGCAAAATGGGGCGGAGAGCTTGTGGGACAGGTGAAAAATGACGGTAAGGTCATGCTTTTCGGGCACAGGTGCTATATTTTCGGTGCGGACAGAGCCTGCGCTGCGGAACGGCTTCAGGGCATGAGCATCAGCTACTGCTGCGGCGACGAGATAACCACATGGAACGAAAAGGTATTTCACATGATACAGTCACGTCTGGACAGGGAAAATTCCGTGTTTGACGGCACCTGCAATCCCGACACGCCGAACCACTGGTTCAAGCATTTTCTTGACAGCGGCGCCGACATTTACCGCACGGATTTTACCATTTTCGACAATCCTGCGCTGGATCCCGGATTTGTGAAAAATCTTTGCGCCGAGTACGGCGGCACGGTGTATTATGATCGGTACATTCTCGGAAAATGGCGCTCGGGGGACGGGATCATTTACCGTCGGTTTGCGGACGCTCCCGACAGCTTTATCATTGACGGGCTTGGGGCGGACGATGAGATTATCATGGCGGACATTGGCGTGGATTTCGGCGGAAACGGGTCGGCTCATGCATTCAATCTCACGGGATACACCAGAGGTTACAGGAAAATAATCACTCTTGATGAATATTACGGCAAGGGCGATATTGCTCCCGACAGGCTTGAAACGGAATTTATCGAATTTGTGCGGCGGAACAAGGCGAAATATCCCAGACTGACGGACATCTACTGCGACAGTGCGGAGCAGGTGCTGATACGAGGACTCAGGAATGCTGCCGCAAGGGAAAGGCTCGGAGTCGAGATACACAATGCGGCAAAGGGGCAGATAAGCCAGCGCATTCGGTTTTACACTTCGATAATGGGTCAGGGCAGATATTTCATTATGAAAGGCTGCACCCACACTATTGACGCATTTATGAATGCGGAATATGACAATTCGGGCGGACGCCGTGACGACGGATATTCCAACATCGACAGTCTTGATGCACAGGAATATTCTACGGAGCGGAGAATGAACGACATAATAGGTTCAAGGTAGTTTTATATATGCATATATATAAAAGCTATATATTCAAATATATGAAAAGGAGGGCTTATGTACAGCGGAATAATTACAGATGCGGCGAGAGCTTTTCCCGAGGCGGCTGTGCCGTCGGCAGAGGGATATTATGACGATATGATCTCGCTGTGCGACAGCATTTACAGAGGCGAGCCGCCATGGAAAATAGTCCGCAGGTCGGGGCTTTACGGCAAAAGCGACAGGGAGATGTCCATGGTGAATGCCGCAAAGGTGCTGTGCGATCAGATGGCGGACATGACTTTCGGGCAGCAGGCGGATATTATTGTCAGCGACAGGGAAAAGCAGGATTATCTTAACAGGGTGCTTCAGAAAAATGCATTCTGGGACAGAATGACGGGCTTTTTCAGCAGAGCATATGCGCTGGGCGGCGGTGCTGTCAGGGTTTACATTGCGGACGGCGAGCCTGTGCTGGATTATCTCGGGGCGGAAAGCTTTATCCCTATGGGGTGGAGCAGCCGTGCCATGGAAGATGGAATTTTCCGAAGTGTTATCAGGCGCAGCGGAAAATATTACAGGCTGCTGGAATATCACAGCAGAAACGGGGAGGGAAACACGAGGGTAAGGAGCAGGCTTTTTGTTTCCGACAGCAGATATGAGCTTGGCAGTGAGGAGGACACGGCTGTGCTGGGCGTTCAGCCCGAGGTGAATTATCCTTTTTCGGTGCCGATGTTTTCGTACTTTCACCCTGCCTGCGGCAACAACATATCGGACAGCTGCATGGGAATTTCCTGCTTCTACAACTGCCGTGACACGCTGAGGGCGATAGACATTGCCTTTGACAGTCTTGTCCGTGAATTTATTCTGGGCAGGAAGAGGATAATCGTGCCGTCCTCCTGCATACGGACGGTGGTTGACCCCGAAAGCGGTCAGACAAGGCGATATTTTGACGCTGATGACGAGGTTTATCAGGCGCTTCGCTGCGAGGACGAAAGCGAGCTGAAGATCATTGACAACACGGCGGAGCTTCGCATTGACGAGCACGTTTCGGCGATAAATGCACTGCTGAACATACTCTGCTTCCAGACGGGGCTTTCCTCTGGAACGCTTAGCTTCGGCACTTCAACGGGCGTGCGCACCGCCGCAGAAATATCCAGCCAGGAAAACCGTACCCAGCGCACCATGAACAGCAACCGCAACATTGCAGCCGAATTTATTGAGGGCATTGCCAATGCTGTGCTGGCGGCAGGAACTGCGCTGGGACACATCGGCGGCGGTGATGCAAGCGTTAAGGTTTCGTTCTCCAAGGAGCTGGACAATGACATCGACAAGAACATCGACCGTCTGCTGAAGCTCTACCGAGAGGGAATACGAACAAAGGAGGAGGTGAGAGCGGAAACGGAGCAGTACATCGGCGAGACTATGAGAGAATAAGGAGGAAATATGGAAGAGGAAAATTTTGAGATAATGTCCGAAAATACGGACAGTGAGATCTCTCCCGAGGAGGAGAGCACGGTCCTTTCGGAGGAAAACAAGGCGCTGAAAATGCGCATGGAATGCATGGAAAGGGGCGTCAGGAGCGAATGCATAGATGATGTTATCAGGCTTGCGGCGGACAGAAGCATCGGGGAGGTCATAGGAAAATATCCCGTTTTTGTCAGCGGAAGCATCAGCACGGGGGTGAGCATGAGAGATGTATCGTCCTGCGGCGATGATATGCTCAGAAAAGCGTTCGGTCTTAAAAGTAAGTAATATATGCTAATATATAAATTGCATATATAGGAATATATAAATTAATTATTATGGAGGAAATTATCATGGGTACAAACACAATTACATTAGCTAAGAAGTATGCGACTCTTCTGGACGAGGTTTACAGAGAAAGTGCCGTAACGGCGGTGTTGGAGAGTGATCCCTCACTGGCGAGGGCCGGCGCAAATGCCAACGAGATCGTTATTCCCAAGCTGGAAATGGACGGCATGGCGGACTACAACAGAAATTCGGGCTATGTGGACGGCGATGTGAGCCTTACATGGGAGACGGCGGCCTATAATTACGAGAGAGGACGTATGTTCACTGTGGACAGCATGGACAACGAAGAGTCTCAGAATGTGGCTTTCGGCAGGCTTGCGGGGGAATTCGTGAGAACAAAGGCTGTCCCCGAGATCGACGCTTTCCGTTTTGCGGAGATAGCATCGACAGCAGGCATCGGCAAGGGCAGCGGCGTTATTGACAGCGGCGAGGACGGCGTGGCTGCGATACGTGCCGCTGTTTCCGAAATGGACGAGGCAGAGGTGCCTCAGGAGGGCAGGATCCTTTTCATTACGCCTACTCTCAAGGGACTTATCGACGATATGGACACAACAAAGTCGAAGGCGGTATTTGCAGGCTTTGACATGGTGGTCGTTGTTCCGCAGACCAGATTTTACACTGCCGTGAAGCTCAACAACGGCACCAGCGAGGGTGAAAAGAACGGCGGCTACACCAAGGCTGAAAGCGGAAAGAACATCAATTTCATGATCGTTCACAAGGGCGCTGTGCTCCAGTTCACAAAGCATGCTGTTCCGAAAATAATCACTCCCGAAATGAATCCCGATGCGGACGCATGGAAGTACGGTTACAGAAGCTACGGTCTTTGCAGCGTTTACAAGAACAAGACCGCAGGCGTTTATGTTCATTCGGAGGCTTGATTTGAGCGTTGATATCGAGTTTTACAGAAACACTTTCGGCGGCGCAAACACCGCAGCCGAGGGGTATCTTGCCCGTGCGGAGAGCATGATCTCCGCCGCATACGGCGAATGTGCCGACGGGAATATGTATTACGGCTTTGCGGTTTGTGCGCAGGCGGAATATCTTGCCGAGAAAGGGTGCTCCAACGAATACAAGAAAATATCGCTGGGTGATTTTTCTGCGGAGTATTCGGACACCGACAGCGGAGGCATGATATGCACCGAAGCCAAGCTTTACATTGACAAGTGGGGCGGATATTGCAGAGGTGCGGAGATTATATATTAGCATATATAGCTTTTATATATAGGAATATATGAAATGTCCTGCGTATCATTATGATATGCAGGGCAAAGGAGGGGTGAATATGGGACTGCCGTCTCTGCTTCTGACGGAAAATGGCGTGCTTACAACGATATTTTATGAGGGCGCCGACGGAAAGAATGATGTTTTCGGGAACGGCATTGCCGAATCCGAGGAAATAACGGGGCTGTACTGCTGTGTTCGTGGGGAATATCACGGCAGCGGCATTATAAAATATTCGGGAAAGATATATATCGACGGCGGAAATATCCTTGCCGATAAAATTGCCGCCGACGGGGAGATCATCGGCGGCAGAAAGGTGAGAGTTCAGCGCATTAAAACATCGGGCGGAGAATTCACCGTGAAGTCGGTGAAAAGAGTGATGCTGGGCGGAGCTTTGCATCACATTGAAGCGGAGGTGTGCTGATGAACATATATGACAGAGTGGCTGCCGCTTTTGCGGAGCTTTGCGGCGGAACGGTGGGGCATGGTAGCCGAATGGTTATGGCAAAGGGCGGAAGCGTCCGAAAAAGATACTTCGGGGGCGGCTGCATCAGGCGCGGTACATACACGCTTACGGTCAGGGGGAGTGATCTGAAAAAAGCCATGGAGGAGCTTTCCGAATGTGCCGAAAGGGTCTGCGGTTACCGTGAAAACGGGGTGTTTTCGGTTATGCTTACGGAAAGCACCTGCGGCTGCGATGAACGGGGAATATGGACGTGCAGTGCGGAGATCACTGCCGATATTTATGACGGAGGCGATGAAAGTGACGGTAGCTGAATTTATGGAAAAGTACACCTCATCGGGCAGTACGGAATGCGGCGGTGACATGGTGTTTGCGGTGAATACGGGAAAGGGTTCGTCTGTGGATATGTACACCGTTATGCTGACCGATTCTTCGGACTTTTCCGCAAAGCTTGTTTCCGATATCAGGAAGAAAAAATATGCTGTGGGCGGAGTTCATCACATACGGAAAAGCGTTTCGAGGAAGTTTTCGGCGGTGATAGGCAGGTGCGGCGGAGAGGCTGCCGATTTCCTGCTGAAAGCCGATATCCTTGCGGGAACGGGAAGTGCCGTAACAGCGGATTATGTTTATTTTTCCGCCAAAAGCGGCAGGGGCGAACGTGGTAAAGTAACGGTGGATGTTATATCCGATCTCGGCGGCGGTGTTGGTGATATCGGCGAGATATATGCGGATTTTTACGGCTGCGGCAGCATCAGTAAATACATCAGAGGTGAATAAAAACATGAAGAATAATTATGCAGGTGATATGCTGCTGTACGGAATGCCTGCGGAAAGCATAAGCATCGGGGACAGGAGCTATCGCATTTACAGCGGATTCCGTGCAGTGCTTGGGGTGCTGCACTACATCGAGCTGACGGGGGACATTAAAGCTGCCGCAAAGCTGTTTTTCCGTGATGAGGTGGCTGATGATGAGGCGGCGGTGAAAATGATGAAAGGCTTTATCGGGGAGGAGTTTATCCCCGACAGCCGAAAGGCATTTTCCTTTTACGGCGATGCGGAGCTTCTTGCGGGGGCGTTTATGCAGTGCTACGGCATTGATATTTTTTCGGCGGATATGCACTGGCACAGGTTCCGTGCGCTGTTTTTGTCGCTGGACGGCGAGTGCGCTTTTTCGCAGCTTATCAGATGCAGAACGGGGAATTTCCCCGACACGGAGCAAAGGCTTGCTGTAAGGCGGCTTTGCAGAAAATATGATATGAAGTAATTTTTTTGACTTTGAATTTGCACTGTGCAATAGACAAGGAGGGGGATTATGAGATATTCAAGTGACGGTGTGCCTTTTGCGGCGGAGCTTGCGGGGGCGGTGGGGAACAGCAGTGAAAGTGCGGCGGAGGACCGTGTGATAAAGCTTCAGATCGAAGCCGAGCTGAAAGACCAAAAGGGCGATGTTGTGGAGCTGGTACAGAGGGGATTTTCGGAGATAGCGGTAACATCGGGAGGTAATGTTTATGAGTACTGAAAGGCTGCTTGTGCTTGACGGAGTGAATTATTCGGGGTACATCACGGAGAATGACATGAGCGTGAAGCTCACGCCTGTTTATGATGAAAAGTCGAAGTTTGTGGCAATGGACGGAAACACGGTGAAAAATCTGCTGGGGTACAGGGCGCAGATAGGGGTTAGTTTTTCGGACATTGACCGTTCGGCGGCGGCTTCTTTGGGAAAGCTTGCGGAAAAGGAGAGCTTTTCGGGGCAGTTTGCCGCACCCGATCTTCGTTCGGCTGATTTTTCCGTTGTGTCGGTATCTATTGAGCCTGAGAAAGTATACGGAGAGGAATACTGGTCTGCGGCTCTTAATATTATTTCAGATGTGATACTTCTGGACGGCCTTTAAGCTGCCTGAATTTACTGTTGAGATAGGCGGAGAGGTATTCGGAAATGAAGATATCGGCTACATAAAGCTCACAAGATCGGCGGCAGGACTGCCTGTCAGCGGCGTTATTACCGCAAAGCTTGATTTTAAGCTGCGGACGCTTGTGACCTTTGATTCGGGGGCGGAGGTCATTGTAAAGCGGAACGGCGTACAGATACTGCCCGTGTTTTACATCAGCCGCCCCGATTACGGAAACGGCTATGCGGAGATAACCGCTTATGATATGTGCAGGCGGCTGGACATGATATTCGACACATCGGGGGAATTTTCCGAGGAGAAAAGCTATCCCGTGCATTCGATAACTGCCGCCATTGCGTCACAATGCGGCTTTTCCTCCGCAGACGGCAGCGACATGAATGTTGGGGAGATACCATATAAGCTGCTTTACGGCAGGACGTGCCGTGAGATACTCTGCACTGTATCGCAGTGCGGCTGCGGAATGTGGCACTGCCGCAATGACGGCTCGCTGTATTTTCAGAGGCTTGAGACGCTGGGGGAAATGTACACTATTAAAAAAGGCGAGTATTCCGAGTTCCGTCCCGGAGCAAAAAAGGGACCCATAAAATGCGTTTCCGCCTACGATCAGCTTACGGGAAAGCGGTTTGTCTCTGGCAGCGGAGATTATCTTTACACGCTGAAGCTCAGCGGAAAGCTTATGAGCCAAAATATCGCAGATAAAATACTCGGTTCGGTGGGAAATTATGTTTACAGAGGATTTAGGTGCGGAAATATCATGACGGACAGCATACCCGACGCATTGTGCGGATTCAGCTTCGGCGGAAATATTTTCAGGGCGGTGAAGCAGGTGACATACTTCACGCCTTTCGGGTACCTTACGGACGCTTCCGCACCGAATATCTCCGAGGACAGATTTGACTACATCGGTGCGGTAAGCAATGAGCTGATGAACAGGATAATGCAGGAAAAGCTGTACGGCGGCTCGATGATAAGCTACAACGGGCTTAAAATGGTGTATCGGGAGGAGGAAGAGTAATGCTCACCGAAGAATACGGCTTTGCCGTGCAAAAAGGCGGACTTGCCAGCTATGAAAGCGTACTGCATAGCGGCAAGCCCATAACCTCCGCAGTGCGAGAGATCACGGACGGCAGGGGCAAGGTGACGATAACCTATGCCGACGGGTGTGTTTACACTTTGGAGTGCGGCAGGACTGTTTCAGACGGCAAGGTCACTCTTACAGATGTATCGGAGACATGGTACAACGGCAAGGACACAATCGACTTAGGAGGTACGGAATGAGCGTCAGGGAAATAGCCCTCGGTCTGCTTATGCAGGCGGACAGTGATGAGGACGGCGGCAGCAGTAAAATTATCGCTGCAAAAAGCATCACCGCCAACGGTACTTACAATGCGGCAGACGATAATGCGGACGGATATAACCCAGTTACGGTCAATGTACAGCTGAAGCTCGCCGAGAAAAACATCATAAAAAACGGTACATACAAAGCCGCCGATGACGATGTGGACGGTTACAGCGTAGTGTATGTCAATGTGCCGCAGGACTGGAACAATGCAAAAAATCTGCTGGACCCACCCAAGGACGATGAGGGCAACATAATCCCCTCGGAGAGTGAGGACGGTAAGATTATCATTGATGACGGCAGTGCGATCGTTGTTGACCCTGCAAGCGACAGAGATGATATACGTGACATAACCTCGGGCATAGGCAGTCTGGACGACGACACGCCGATATATTACATCGACACGGAAAAGCACATCGCTATGAAAATCTACATGACGACGGCAACGTATCAGGGTTACGCCGTTCGGCGTGTGCAGGTGGATTATCTTGATCTTGAAAAAGGCACGACATTCACGAACTGGGCGCAGGGGTGGTGTGACAATATGCCTCATTCCGTAGGCGCGCGAATCACGGGGATAGATATTTATGCGGCGGCAGGCAACACAACGGCAATGCAGATACACCTGCGAGGATATGATAAAGACGGCAGAATGTATACGCACACTTTGAATACCGTGGCCCCCGCAAACCCCAAAAACACAACATGGATAAGCACAACTCAGCCGAGGTACATCACCCCGGATTAATAAGGAGGATTTTTATGAGTGCAAAAAACACGATCTGCGCTGTGATCGGCGCATTCGGCGGACTGATCTCCGCCGCACTGGGCGGCTGGGACAATGCCGTCATCACGCTTATAGTTTTCATGGCGGTTGATTTTGCCATGGGACTGGCTAATGCTATTTGGTGGCACAAATCGGACAAATCGCCCAATGGGGCGTTATCTTCCGCCGCCTGCTGGAGAGGCATTATAAAAAAGGTCGGCACACTGCTTATTGTGGTATGCGCCAATTATGCGGACAGGCTGTTAAGCACGGACTATCTTAGGGACGCTGTTATCATTGCGTTCTGCGCTTCGGAGCTTATCAGCATATGCGAGACTGCTGGGCTTATGGGTATACTGCCCAAACCTGTCCAGCAGATACTTGTTAAGGCTATTGATATTTTAAGTAGTAAGATTGATAAGGAGGGATAAGTATGAATAAGGCAATTTATAGACTTGTCGATTTATCAAAATGGAACGGCACTGTCGATTTTGTCAAGCTCAAAAAGGCAGGCATTGACGGTGTTATCATCAGGACAGGGTATGGCAAGAAAAATGTCAAGCAGAAAGACAGCCGCTTTGAGGAATACTACCGCAAAGCCAAATCGGCAGGACTGTACGTCGGAGCTTATCATTACAGTTATGCCAAATCTGCCGCAGACGCAAAAAATGAAGCCGAATTTATGCTTGAAATGCTCAAGGGCAAATCATTTGAACTGCCGATTTACGGCGATTTTGAAGAGCAGGGCAAGCTTGCTCCGAAAATTTGCAATGATATCGTGAACGCATTTTGCGGTCATCTTGAAGCTAAAGGAGCATGGGCAGGCGTTTACAGCTATGACAGCTTTTTCCGTGACAAACTCTCCGATGATATCCCCAAAAGATACACAACATGGGTCGCCCGTGTGGAAAACGTCTATCCTAAGTGCGTGCCTGCCGCAGATATCGGAATCTGGCAGTACAGCTGGAAGGGTCATATCGACGGTATAAAGGACGATGTTGACATGGATTACTGTTACAGGGATTTTCCCGCACTTATTAAGAAAACGGGGAAAAACATTTTTTAGGCACAAAAAAACGTGCGGAGCATCGGAGCTTGTCCGACGGTCCGCACGTTTTGCGTTTACCGTATAAAATTACTTTTCAGCTTTTTCGAGGAGCTTTTCGGCTTCGGCGGAATTGCCGTTTTTCAGAAGATCTCTGATTTCGGTAAGGAGAATGATCTGAGGATCGGGCTCTGCGGGAGCCTCGGGTTCTGTTGGAGCTTCTTCCTTTTTCTTATGGAAAACATTTATTGTCTTGACGATAGCAAAAACGCAGGCTGCCGTCAGCAGGAACGAGATTATGCTCTGGATAAATGAGCCGAAATTGATATAAGGCTGATTGCCCCATGGGATCGTGATACCCAGATTATCGAAGTTGATGCCTGCAAGTATCATTCCGAGGAATGGAGTGAAGATGTCGTTTACCAGTGAATTTACAATTGCCGTGAATGCACTGCCGACGATAACGCCGACTGCCATATCAAGCACATTTCCTCTTGAAATAAATTCCTTGAATTCCTGAAAAATTGATTTCTTATCCATTATGATTACCTCCGATTTTGGGAGCACATTGTTCCCGCATTATAAAATATATATCGGACGGAACACCGCATAAATAATTATTTATTGTTGGAATTTACAAAATTTTAAAAAATGATTTTATTTCTTTAATGTATTGACTTATAAAGCGGTATGTGATATTATTTTTACATATATTTTTGCATTTGATTTAACATAAAAAAGGCTGGGGGTAAAAAATGAACATAACATTTAAAAGAAACCGCAGGGCAAGTATTATTTATATAATCATTACAGCTGCTGTGGCTATTATGGTTTTGCTTTTTATGAATCGTGGGAATTATGAGAAAGAGGGAGATAATGTATATTTTTATTTTCCCGAAGAATACGGCAAAAGCGGCTGGCAGGAATTTCGGGATATAAAAAGCAGAGACAAAAGCGGAGTTCGGATATGTTACGATTCTCCCATGCTTTTCGGAGTCAGCAGCAATGAAAATACGGAAATTCCCGAAGTGGCAGCATTTTCGGTATCAGATGCCGCAAAGGGATTAAAAGGATATTATTCCGAGGACGGCAGGCTTGTTTCGGTGGCATTCACAGAGGAGCGGAATTTTGATTTTCGGGAAAAGACAGGTCTTGGCACTACCTCATATTATCTTATGATGCGTACCGACAGTGGGGTGGAGGAGGCTTCTCAGGAGGAATTCAAAAACCACTGTGCCGAGGTTTTTGCCAAAAACATTGCGGAAAGTGTCAGATATTATTTTTCCGAGAAAAAACTGTCGGAAATAATTCTTGAATGCAGATATAACAGTGTAAACGAGCACTACATAAATGCTTATATAAGAGACAGTGACGGAAATGAAGAATCTGCTCCCGTTGAGTCATTCAGCGGCATTGATGAATACAGTATGCTTAAAGCGGCATTTTGCAGCTGCGACGGTGAATGCGAAGAGCTTTCGGAGGAGATCGCCGCAAAGGCTGCTGATATTATCAACAATGAATATCTCGACAGAATAAATATCGACGGAAAAGCTTCGGTCAGAATAGCCGAGATCGAAGAATAAATGAAAAAGGTATATGCGAAAACAAACAATTCGCATATACCTTTTATTTTTATTGGCAAGCCTCGCAATGCTTACACATTTCTCGCAGCAAGGGGAGTTTCGCCGTCTGCGGACGGCGACTAAAGGGCGCTGCCCTTTAGAATCCTGCGAAGGGCTCTGCCCTTTCGAAACCTGCCACCTTTGAAAAGGTGGACGAAACTTTTATACTATGTTACTTGCTGCTGTTTTTACACATATTTTCAATTACTTTTTTCTTTGTATGATTTTCCGTCAGCACTATGATAAACAATATCACAACGCCTGCCACACTTAAAAGTATTCCTGCGGAAAGTCCATGGGGGAAGAACTTCATCTCAACTGTATGCGTTCCTGCCGTCATTGGCACGCCTATAAGCGCTTCATACAGCTCCACGGGTTCTGTCTCAACTCCGTCCACCCATATCGTCCAGCCGGGTTCATTGGTTATCGAGGTATACATGATACCGTCCTTATCGGCGGTTATCGTTCCGACGATATGATCCTCACTGAAGCTGCTGATCTCCAGCGGGTGCTGTTTCAGCGTATCTACCGCCTCTTTGAACATATCCTCATTGAGGTAATAGAACTGCTCATCAATGAAAAGCACCTCATTTTTATCGTTTGCTATGGTTGCTATAAGCGACAGCTGATCGCCCTCATTAAAGCGTCCAAGCGTCTGAATGACCATATTTCCGCTCTCGAAATAATAATCGAGGAACTCCTTATTGAGCCACATATTGACCTTGCGCTCATAGTTTGAGGGCAGGAACAGGTACATCATATTATTATTCTTTGCGGTCACAAGGAATTCTACCTGGCTGTTTTCGCCCTCGGTTATTGTTGTATAGCGTGCATGGCTTCCGTAGACCGATGATTTTACATTTTCGGGGATTATTTCATCAATATCAAGTCTGCGGAAGAAGTTCTGCTTTTTATCCGAAAGCATTGATGAAAGTATCTTATTCTGATTATCAAAGGGGTGGTTCTGATCGGAGAGCTGGCAGTCCGCAGCGGCACTGTCCACCATGAATGCGATAGGCAGAGCGTAGGGATTTTCATAAACATAAATAGAATTCTTTTCGTTTGATCTTGTCAGCACCAGCTTGTCATACATCTTTGATTCGGGGATATCCTCTTCATCGGCAGTGGCTCTTTCCATTACATATTTTATGCCGAAGATAGCGTCGGTAACGTAGGTAGCGCCCTTATATTTGATATAATGGCCGCCGTAGGAGAATCCAAGCTTGCGCAGGAACTGGATAGGCTTTGCGTTCAGTGTTGAGCTGGAATGGGATATTCCGTAGCTGCCCAGAGCCATTGCATCGTTTACGGTGCGGTGATAATCGCTTTCGATACGGTAAACTCCGTCATCGGTATCGTATAATTCCTGCACCACCTCACGTCCGAGAGATATATAGGGGTTGTATGAGGCGCGCTTTGAATAGGTAACGTCCTTGTCGATAGCGTCAAGATTATACACTGTCGATGCGAACATTTCAACGGCTATGACTATGCTCAGTCCCGCAAGAATGCCTGCTTTCAGCTCGCCGCGCTTTCTGTATGCATAGAGTATGAAGCAGTACACTGCGGTAAGCACTGCGCTGTACCAGATTGCGGTGATTATTCCCGCATTTTCAAGCTTCTGCTTGTCCAGCACGAAAATATACACCAGCAGACCGAACATAACTCCGCCGATCTCCTTTGCGGTTATGCCCTCGATCTTTTCAAATGCCTCGGCGGCCATTACCAGCAGCACGAAGCTGAATGTGAACGAATAGCGGTAGGGCAGCCAGTTGGGTATCTGCATTCCGTGCCATGCAATATCAATATTTGATATGTACATTGACAGTATAAGGGACAGTGCCAGCAGTCCCGAGCCTATTTTTCTGCGCAGATCTATCTTTGTATTCATGAAATACAGCGGCACAAGCACGATAGTCAGCACGCCGCAGTAAATTGAGGGTGAGCCTTCGGGGCGGCAGGTATCGTACATATCGGGCAGAAGATTCCTGAAAAAGTCGATGAAATCGAACTGTGTTTTCCACTCAAAGGAGGGAGAGGTGAAGTCCAGCTTGCCCAGCTTCAGCGAGAAATAGAGTGGGACAAGTATCCAGCAGGCGCAGAGTGCTGCGGTGATGCCGCTTACTGCGAAGCCCAGTCCGCTTTTCACGAAATGACCGAAGCGGAAGCGTGAATCCTGTCTTGCGGAGAAATAATAGTAGAAGAAATAAAGTATGGAGAAGAATGTCAGCATCCAGCCGATATAGAAATGTGCCATATACATAAGCGCCAGCGGTATTATAAAATACAGCTTGCTTTTGCCGTCGATGATCTTTTCTATTCCTCGGCAGATAAGGGGCAGATAGATAAGTCCGTCCAGCCACATGGGGTTCATCAGCTGTACTATCATATATGCCATAAGTGCATAGAGTATGGAGAACATGACCGCAGGGCCTCTGCGCACACGTCTTGACTTTTGCAGATAGAAGCAGAACGTCACAGCCGCCGTTCCCACCTTGCACAGCTGCATTATCAGCAGTGATTCGGTTATTATCGCTCGAGGCAGCAGCATCACTATCAGCACGAATGGGCTGGCAAGGTAATACGCATATATTCCCATTATCTCGCCCGAAAGGTTTCGGCTCCATGAGATAAACGGACTGCCGTTCCCCCAGAAGATATCTCTGAGGTTTTCGTAATAGTAGACATACTGTCCGTTAAGGTCAAGCACCAGCACGGATTCATCGCCGAACGGAGCAAGTCCGAAGCAGAAATATGCTATCAGCAGTATTATTGCGGGAGTAAAGAATGCAGCGAAATACAGCCGTTTATCGTAAAGCCATTTTTTCAGGCTGAACTTCATTGTCACGGGAGGTATTTTCTGCGGGAGCGGTATTTCCGAAGATACCGATTCTACATTTTCCGCCGCATTTACGGTTTCCGCAGGCGGCGTAGCTGTATTTTCGGGAACAGTCTGCACTGTATCTTTTTCAGGCATATCAGCCATATTTATATCCTTCCTCTCAAAAGCAAATTCATATTTTATTATAGACTATAATATATGAAATTTCAAGCGCTGAATGAAATTTTCACGATTATATCACATAAAATGGGCAAAAAAAATGCAGGACTCAGTCCTGCGGCAAAAGATGTGAAGATAAATAAGATAAATGTGTGTAGAACAAAAGAAAGGAGACAACAAAACGGATGTTAAACTAATTCTTGAAAATTAGTATCATTACGATTTCTAACATCGTATATATTATAACCGATAAATTCGCATTCGTCAACATATATTTGGAAATTTCTCTTATTTTGTATACTTGTACAAATTATACCATGAATTTTACATCATTCTGCTGTATAAAACTTTCAAATTTATGTTGAAAACCCGTTTTTTTTCAAAATAATTCTCCAAAGCCTGTTTAAAACTATGTTTAAAGCTGTTGAAAAGCTTTTTAACTCGGTTGAATCTTAAAAGAATAGAATTTTTTATTATATCATGATTATATGGATTTGTCAAGTGCTTTTTTCGGTCTACAAAAAATTATTTTTTGATTTGATTTTACCGGGGGTATATCAATAAGCCTTATCAGAACAGCCGATACAGCTTATTGAACAGTATCAGGTAGATATCTCCGTTCAGGCGGTACAGTCTGAATGCTATCATATCGTCGGGGTTCATGATATTATAGCACCGCACATACACTATTCCATACAGCACACAGAATATCACTGCCAGCACCAGCATTATCGCTCCGTACATCAGCACACGCTTCAGCATTTCCTTTGGGGTCAGGGCAAGTCCTAACATTTTTCATCGCTTCCTTTTCTTTGGCTTTTTTGATTTATTGCCTTGAATATTTATTACACATCGCAGCCTCGCAATGCTTCGCATTTGTCGGCGATGCTGCCTTTCAGGCAGCGGGGAGTTTCGCCCTCTGGCGGAGATGTTCTCCTGACGGAGAACCGACCAAGGGCTTTGCCCTATGGAACAGCTCTCCGCAGGAGAGCATCACCTTCTGAAAAGGTGGACGAAACTTTTATACCGTGGTTACTGATTAGCGTTTGTTTGGCTCATCTTCAAGGTTTTTGCCAATGATTTTCCTATCAATTCTCCCGAATACTTCGCCTGTTCCAATGTATTTGCATGGCCGCCCACCTCTATCAGCAAGGATCCCGTTGTCAGATCCTGATTATAATGTCTGTAATCAAACAGCACAGGTCTTGTCAATGTCGGATAATCCCTCTCAAAGCCGCTCTGCATAAGGCAGGCAAGCTTAAAGTTTTCCGCACAGTTGGGCATATTCATCGTTCCGTCATCACAGCCGCAGATTATCATTATCTGCGCCGCCTTTTTTCCGTTTATCTCGGTGACGGGCGCTATTCTTTCACCGTCACGTTCGATAGCGTCACGGTGGATATCCAGCACGATCTTCACCGACGGATACTGTTCAAGGATATTTTTCACCGTCCCACGGCTTCTGTCATACGATCCGTTATAGGACGGAGAATCATGCACGGTAGTATCATGGATAACTCCGATACCGCCTGCCGCCAGCTGTTCCGTTATCATATTTCCCACTGCGATCATATTATATTCCGCATCGAGAGTACGGCAGCTGCGGTTTTCGTCATAATAATCGTGCTCGGCATTTTCATAGCATTCGGTGGTATGGGTATGCATTATCAGCACCTCGGGTTCGCCGTCGGCTTTTATATCGAGTGTGGGGAGCTGTTCGGAAAGCTCAGTGAGATAGGAGTTGTCCAGCGATGTAAGATTTCTCACCTGACCGCCGTTTTCAAGGCTGATATAATCATCGCCGTCATATTTTCCGTAGAAAACGCTTACGATACTGCCGCTTTTTTCGGTATATTCATCATCGTCGGCAGTAGGAGCTATGACCTCGGGGACGGTTATTTCCTTTTCCTCATTGCTGCCCGACGGCATAAGCGGCGTTCCCTCCGACAGCATCAGGCTGTCATCAAATGAGTATGATGTATAGGAATACACTCTTGTGCCGCTGACTGTATTATCCGTTTCGGATATTGTTGGATTTATATTACTGTATGTATTATTTCCGTAAAGCAGCACCGCCATAGAATGGGAAGTATCCTTTGCGGCCTGCGGCAGATATTTTCCGAAGATCGGTACAGTGACTGCCAGCAGGGCGGCTGCGGCTATTATTGCCGCCGTGATATTTTTTCTGCGGTGTATTTCCTCCTGAGACAATGAGCGCATTTTATCTGTCCTTTCATTTTTGGTTTGGTTATAGTATACGCTGTTTGTTGGGGAAATATTCAAATGATACGGTCTGATTTTTCTAATCTTATTCTAATAAAAATCAGCTTTTTTCTTTAATGTTGAGGATATATTATATAGTTACCGAACAGATCCTATGGTCGGCAAAACGTATTTTTTATCGGTGTGAGCGCAGGTTCAGCACCCTGCGCTCACATCAAGAGCATTGAAAGGTTGATATCATGGACACATTTGCAAAGGCAGAAGAACTCGTAAGACGTACAAACGTATCGTATGAAGAGGCAAAGGAAGCTCTTGAAGCTTCAAACTGGGATATTCTTGACGCAATGGTTTATCTCGAAAAGCAGGGAAAAGGCTCTCCGTCGTCAAAGCTCAAAAAGGGAGCTTCCGACTGTGCAGACAGCGTTAAAAAGCTTGTCCGCAAGGGCAATTCCTATAATTTTGAAATGTACAGCGCAACAAAAAGGGTTTTCAGCATTCCCGTTACGGCAGCCGTTATAATCGGCATTCTTTGTATCGAGCTTGCTCTCCCTGCCGCTGTTATCGCTATGATAATCGGTTATAAATTCAAGGTGAGCAAGGACGGCATCACGGACAGCTCCGTTCAGCCGCAGTATATCTCCGCAGGCTTCAATATGAGCGGAAATTCCGACGGAAACGGAATAAGACTTGAAAAATAAGCCGATATATGATATAATATAGTATATCATATATTTGAAAGGAGCTGCCAATATGGAATCATATCAGGAAAAAGCCGAAACTCTCAGCAAACGATTCGGAATATCACCAATTGACGCCATGAAGGCACTCGAAGAAAGCGACGGCGATATCCTTGACGCCGTTTCGCTGCTTGAAGCCCAAGGCATAATCAAGCGCACCTCCGCCAGCTTTACTACGGCGGACAATACCCGAAAAGCGGGAAGCGCATACAATAATATTCCCAAGTCAGCCACTCAGCCCGAATCGGAGCTGAAAAAAAGCCTGAATTCCGTACTCAATTACGGTCTTGACAACAGATTTGTGGTATCGAGAAGCGGAAAAAGACTTGTGGAAATGCCGATACTTTTGCTTATAATACTGCTTATCCTCTGTTTCTGGATAACACTTCCTCTTATGATTGTGGGGCTTTTCATAGGCTGCCGATATCATTTTGAGGGAACGGGAGCGGATCACAGCGAAATAAACAGTGCTATGAACAAAGCCTCGGAGGGCGCGGAAAAGCTGAAGAACAAATACAGATGATGTACTGAAAGGAACGGTCAAAAATGGCGGATAGGATATTGCTGGTGGAGGACGAAGCACAGCTCGCACGCTTTGTAGAGCTGGAGCTTACACATGAGGGCTATGAGGTCGAGGTGGCAGGCGACGGCAGAACGGGTCTTGAAAAGGCCGAAAGCGGCAGCTTTGATCTTGTGCTGCTGGATATAATGCTGCCTCAGCTCAACGGTCTTGAGGTGCTTCGCCGTCTCAGAAAAAGCTCCGATCTGCCCGTTATCATGCTTACAGCCCGTGACGCCGTTATGGATAAGGTGTCGGGGCTGGACATGGGCGCAAACGATTATATGACCAAGCCCTTTGCGATAGAAGAGCTGCTGGCGAGGATAAGGGCTGTTCTCCGTCAGACCGAGACAAGAACAGCTTCCGCAGCCGAAAGCGCCGCTCCGCAGGGAGAAGTGCTTGAAGCCTGCGGCGTTACCGCAGATACCGCACGCCACACCGTTTCATACAATGATACTCCCATTGAGCTTACCAACCGTGAATTTACCCTGTTGGTAACGCTTATGGAAAACCGCTCGATAGTAATGTCCCGTGATGTCCTGCTGGAAAAGGTATGGGGCTATGATTATATGGGCGAGACAAATGTTGTTGACGTATACATAAGATATCTCCGCAGCAAGATCGACGATGTTTTCGGCATACATCTTATATCCACCGTCCGCGGCGTGGGATACGTTATCAAGTAAAGGGAACAGTGATATGCCAAAGAAAAACAAACAGCCCGGCGGCGATTCCCTTGCGGGTCAGATAAACCGCTACTGGGCGCTGCGCTCGCTGGGAAACTTCCTGCTTATGGATATTATAATGAGCCTGCTGCTTACAGCAGGCTGGTGTTATTCCAAGGAAAAGGAAGCTGGAAGCATAATTCTCGATATCCGCAGACAGCTTACCTTCGGTACGATAACTGCCGACCCTTCAAAAATTTTCGGCGGTGCGGAATATATTTTCGGCGGCCGCAGCGTATCTGCGGAATTTTTTCTGCGCTCCGCTCTTTATGTCGGAATGATAGTTCTTACGATACAGATAATATCGGTCATATGCGGAGCCGTATCGGGAGCAAAGCGTGCAAGAAAGCTGCTCCGTCCGCTGAACGAGCTTGCCGATTCGGCGAATGTTATTGTTTCCGCACCAATAGATATCCCCACGGAAGCAAAATCCGAAGCCGAAGCCGATGCAGAGCCTATGGATCTGACAGGACTGCGTTCCGCCATAGACAGCGCCGATCCTATCGGTTCTGCCCATATCCATACGGGAAACAGCGATCTTAAAGTTATCGAGGACGCAGTAAATTCCCTGCTGGACAGAATGCGTGAGTCCTATATCCGACAGGCGCAGTTCGTCAATGACGCATCTCATGAGCTTAGGACGCCCATTGCCGTTATCAAGGGTTATACCGATATGCTTTCACGCTGGGGAAAAAGCGATGAAAAGGTGTTGGACGAATCAATAACCGCACTTAAAAACGAATCCGACCACATAAACAGGCTGGTGGAGCAGCTGCTGTTCCTTGCAAGGGGTGATAACGGCAAGCAGGTGATAAACAAGGACGTTTTCTCTCTTTCCGACGTTATAAAGGACGTATGCAGCGAATATCGGCTTATTGACGAGACTCATGCATACCTTGCGGATATACAGGGCGATTTCAAGGCATACGGCGACATCTCGCTTATCAAGCAGACCGCACGCATACTTACCGACAACGCAAAAAAGTACACTCCCGCAGGCGGAGAGATAACTCTCCGTGTAAGGCGGAACGTTCAGGGAGAGGTGTGCTTCGAGGTGCAGGATACAGGCATCGGCATGGAGCAGAGCGATATCGAGCATATCTTTGAGCGCTTCTACCGTGCAGACCCTGCAAGGAGCCGTGATACGGGCGGAACGGGACTGGGGCTGTCCATTGCAAAGTGGATAGTTGACCGTCACGGCGGCAGATTTGATATCTCCAGCTGCGTCGGCATCGGCACAAGGATAGCTGTGATACTGCCGAAGATAAATCCCGAAAGTGCGGATTTTATGCTTAATGATGAAAAGGCACCGTCACGCAGTATGTCGATCATTATGAAGAAATGAGGATATTTTACTGCTTGACTTCACAAATAAAAACCCTCTCCCATGCTGAAATGCTCTGCATGGGAGAGGGTTTTTATTTATCAGTTTCCCCAGTATTTTCTGTCCAGACTTCTGAACTGGACTGCCTGTGCTATGTGCTTTTTGTCGATCATTTCCGATTTGTCAACGTCCGCAATGGTTCTTGCAACCTTTAAGATACGGTCATATGCACGGGCGGAAAGTCCCATTTTCTCAAATACCTTTCCCAGCATATCCGATGCTGCGTCCGTCAGCGGACATACTTCTTTAAGGATATCGGGGGTTATTCCCGCATTGCATTTTATCTCAGTGCCCTTAAAGCGCCTGTTCTGGATATCCCTTGCCTCCTGCACACGCTGGCGTATCTCCGCCGAAGTTTCTTCCTTTCGGTCGGAGCGCAGGCTTGCATATTCCACGGGGGCGGCTTCAACATGGATATCGAACCGATCCAGCAATGGTCCGCTGATTTTGGAAAGATACTGCTTCACGGCTCTTGTGCCGCAGGTGCATTCACGTGTGGGGTGACCGTAATATCCGCAGGGACAGGGATTCATTGCCGCCACAAGCATGAACGAGCAGGGATATTCCACCGTTCCCAGCGAACGTGATATGGTCACTCGCTGATCCTCCAGCGGCTGACGGAGAACTTCAAGGGTCTGACGGGAAAATTCGGGCAGCTCATCAAGAAAAAGCACGCCGTTATGCGCCAGTGATATCTCTCCGGGGTGAGGTATCGTCCCGCCGCCTGCAAGTCCTGCCGAGGATATGGTATGATGGGGCGAGCGGAAAGGCCGCTCCGTCACAAGAGGGTGATCCTTTGTTATAAGTCCGCTTATGGAATGTATTTTCGTTATCTCAATGGATTCCTCAAAGGTCATTTCGGGAAGTATGGAGGGTATGCGCTTTGCCAGCATGGATTTGCCCGATCCGGGTGAGCCGATCATCAAAACATTATGACCGCCGCAGGCTGCATATTCCAGCGCACGCTTTGCGGTGTCCTGACCCTTTACCTCGGAAAAATCACCGCAGGTAAGAAAATGCCCGGCGGCGGAGGGAATGTAATGCTCCCGTGGGATTATCACGTCCTCACGCTCAAAATGACGTATCAGCGCAGTTACATTTTCCACGCCGTATACATCGATCCCCTCCACAACGCTTGCCTCAAAAGCATTTGCTTCGGGGACAAAAACACTCTGAAAACCCTCGCTTTTTGCAAGCAGCACCATAGGCAGAACGCCGTTAATGGGGCGTATATCTCCGTTTAGAGCCACCTCGCCTATAAATGCGGTCTTTGAAAGATCGTCGGTTATTATGCCCGTGACTTTAAGCAGCGAGGAAAGTATTGCAAGATCATGCATACTGCCCGTTTTCTTTGTATCGGCGGGAGCAAGATTTACTATCACCCTTGCAAGCGGAAAGCTCACACCCGAGCTGCGCAGTGCCGCACGGATACGCTCACGGCTCTCCTTGACCACCATATCGCCCAGCCCCACTATATCAAAGGAGGGCGTGCCCTTGCTCACTTCTATCTCAACATCTACGGGAAAAGCGTTCAGTCCGAAAAGACCGAGGCTGTTGACGCTTGTATACATATTATCAGATCCTTTGAGATGTATTTAGGTCGCCTCTAAAAACCAGCGGCTAAAGCCTTAGCACCTCATCTGCAAGCATCTCTGAGATACTATGGTTTTTAGATGCGACCTTTACTTAATTATAACATTTACTTTGGCGGATTTCAATATCATATCGAAATTTGTCGAACAGATTTTGCGGCGGTGCTGTCTTAATCGTTTACTTATGCTAATTGTTTCATAAATATGTATTGCAGGTGTACAGATTCGTGTAATTCATTAATAAAAAAATGTTTGCATTTTTCGGAAAATATGTTATAATTAGTTTGGTATGGTGAATCTTATCTATTTTATATGAGGTGATTTTATAATGAACGAAAAGGAACTTTATGCACTCTGGTGTGAAAAGGCAGTTGACGATCCCGACCTTCAGACTGAACTCAAGTCTATCGAGGGCGACGACGATGCTATCACAGACAGATTCTACCGTGATCTGGAATTCGGTACAGGCGGTCTCCGCGGCGTTATCGGCGCAGGCGCTTACCGTATGAATATTTATACTATCAGACGCGCAACACAGGGTCTTGCTGATTATCTCAAGGAAACATTCTCCGCTCCCTCCGTTGCTATCTCCTATGACAGCCGTATCAAGTCCGATGTTTTCGCAAAGGAAGCAGCAGCAGTGCTGGCTGCAAACGGCATCAAGGCTTATATCTATACAGAGCTTATGCCCACTCCCATGCTCTCATGGGCAGTACGTGAGCTGAAGTGCAGCGCAGGCATCATGGTAACAGCTTCCCACAACCCTGCAAAGTACAACGGCTACAAGGTATACGGCGCAGACGGCTGCCAGCTCACACTTGGCGCAGCCGAGATCGTACTTAAAAACATCAACTCCGTTGATATGTTCGGCGGCGCAAAGACAATGGCTTTCGATACAGCTGTTGCCGACGGCAAGGTCGAATACATCAAGCAGGAAGTTATCGACAAGTACCTTGACAAGGTTTATGAGCAGGGTATCCACACAGATCTGGTTCCCGCAAGCGGACTCAAGGTAGTATACACTCCTCTCAACGGTACAGGCAACAAGCCCGTAAGAGCTATCCTCAAGAAGATCGGCATTGAAGAGGTAACAGTTGTTCCCGAACAGGAATATCCCGACGGAACATTCAAGACCTGTCCTTTCCCCAACCCCGAGATCAAGGAAGCACTTGCTTATGGTCTGAAGCTCTGCGAAACAGTAAAGCCTGACCTTCTCCTTGCAACAGACCCCGACTGCGACAGAGTTGGTATCGCAGTTCCCGACGACAAGGGCAATTATGTTCTCTTCACTGGAAACGAAGTAGGCGCAATGCTCCTCGAATACATCTGCGCAGAAAGAACAAAGCTCGGCACAATGCCCGAAGAGCCTGTTGCCGTAAAGACTATCGTTACAACAGACCTCGCAAAGAAGATCGCAGACGAATACGGCGTTAAGCTCATCGACGTTCTCACAGGCTTCAAGTTCATCGGCGAGCAGATCGGCTTCCTGGAGGCAAAGGGTCAGGAGAACCGTTACATCTTCGGCTTCGAGGAGAGCTACGGCTATCTTGCAGGCTCTTATGTACGTGACAAGGACGCTGTTGTTGCTTCCATGCTCATCTGCGAAATGGCTGCATTCTACCGCACAAAGGGCATCTCACTGCTTCAGGCACGTGAGAATATGTACAACAAGTACGGTGTATATCTCCACTCCCAGAAGTCCTTCACCTGCGAAGGCGCAACAGGCATGGAGCGCATGAAGGAGATCATGGCTGACCTCCGCACAAACACACCCAAGACTATCGGCGGACTTTCCGTTACAAAGTTTGACGATTACATGGCAGGCACATCTGTTGACACAGCAACAGGTGCAAAGACAATGCTCACACTTCCCAAGTCGGACGTGCTCACATTCACACTGACAGACGGCGCAAGCGTTGTTATCCGTCCCTCCGGCACAGAGCCTAAGATCAAGGCTTACTTCACAACAACAGGTGAAACACAGTCTGCCGCTCAGGAGCTTCAGACAAAGATCGCCGATGACTTCACAAAGATCCTCGGTTTCTGATCCTTTGAACGTTAACTGATATAAGAACCTCCCCTTTCGTACCGATATGTTTTCGGTGCGGAAGGGGAGGTTTTTATAATTTAGGTTTTTCTTTTGTAGATAAGTATTTCAAAGCCGATATCGGTTTCAAGTCTTTCAAGGTTTTCTACCCGTTTGTGACCCTCTACTCCTGTTTTGTAGTAATATGGGGTCATGGTGAAGAGATTGCGTATGTCCTCATTTGAATCCAGAACTATCTTTTCGGCGATCTCCTTTTTGCCGAGAAAATCGAAGCCCTCAAAGCTGTAATCGTGAGGCTCGTTTGGATAGGGGTCGTCATATACTGCGGCTTTCAGCTGCCACAAATGCTTTGGGGAGGGAATGACCATTATCATTATTCCGTCTTTGCGGATAATGCGGCGGAACTCGGCTTCGCAGCAGGGAGCAAACAGCGTCATCATCAGGTCTGCACCGCCGTCCGCTATCGGCATTCTGAAAATGCTTGCCACCGCTATTTCCGCCGCAGGACATTTTCTTGCGGCATATGCGCAGGCGGATTTTGATATATCAATTCCGCCGATGCGTGCATCGGGAAATTTTTTGTGAAGTGACTGCGACACAAGATCGGTGTAATATCCCTCGCCGCAGCCTGCGTCCAGCAGAATGCTTCCGTCGAAATTTTCGCAGACCGTTTCGCAGAGTGTGTCCGCCATGGGACGGTAGAAATCCTTTTGCAGAAAATCACGGCGTGCATTTACCATAAGCTTATTGTCGCCGGGAAGCTTTGAATTCATATTTCCCGACAGCAGAAGATTTACATAGCCCTTTTTCGACAGATCGAAATTGTGGTTCTTT
Organism: uncultured Oscillospiraceae bacterium; assembly: GCA_934464775.1. Taxonomy (GTDB): domain Bacteria; phylum Bacillota; class Clostridia; order Oscillospirales; family Ruminococcaceae; genus RGIG4694. Next base: position 139,392 of record CAKSKG010000002.1, on the reverse strand, counting down.
CCGCACACATAGCCGTTATCGGTGCGCTCCAGCTTTTCGCCGCATACAGGGCAGCGGAATATACTTATCATTTATCATGACCCCCGAGTTTATTTAGTTAACAGTTAATAGTTAATAGTTGATAATTAATAATGGATAATCAATAATCTTCAATTATCGATTATCCATTGGCTTGTTATCTGTTTTTGAAATTGTCCTTGAATTTTTTATAGCGTATCTTTGCTTTTATTCGGCCGATAAAATCTCCGCCGAAGAATATCAGGAAAAGCACTACTGAGCCTGCGATCGACAGTCTTGTTATTGCCGACGGTATAAATATGAAGTCCGCCAGCATATACAGCGCATCAATGAACGCAAGGTATTTTGCCTTGATGCGTATTATAAAGAACATCAGAAATTCTTCGTTCGGATTCAGCATCGCATAGGCGAAAAACATCGACAGCAGCATATAATGGGACATTGCATAGCCGCTGATAAAGCCTGCGCCCACCTGCAGCAGCCAGCCGATGATGATATAAAGGGTGAATGTGGTCTTGCCCCAGTAGTTTTCAAGCCCCGTTCCGATTATATAGTAAAAATACAGGCTTAGCAGGACAAACAGCGGGTGAGATGTGGTGGGTATGAACATAAAGGTTATCAGCCGCCATACCTGACCGTGAAGTATCATACTGCGGTCAAAGGAAAGATAGCTTGTAAGCCCCAGAGTCGGGAAAATATAATCGGCTGCCCATATGGCGCCTATGGTGATTATAAAATATAGCATTAGGTTTTCGATTCCGAAATTGCGGAATTTTCTTCTGAATTTTTCGACAAACTGCATGAAATTATTGTCCTTTCGGGTTGATTTGATCTGTATTTTTATTATAGTATATCACGGTATTGTGTATAAATCAAGGGAATTCGGGGAAACGGAGATAAAAGTTTTCATGACCGTTATTTTTTTAGATGACTTTTTGGGGCGGATATATGCAGGAAGATACAATATCTCATGCATTTTAAAGCTTTTGACGAAGATTTTATTGAATATATCTTCAATAAGTGCCAACAAAAGATCAAGAAACGCAAATTTAAAAGTTAGCCGACGATACTTTTCATTATTTTGTCTAAATATAGGGGATATAATGGTTAAAGTGTGTATTATTTCATGAAATTTGCAAGTTGATGATAATTTTCCTGCAAAAACTATTGACAAGAGCCTTTCGTTTTGTTATAATGATAACACATCAGAAAAACGACTGTATTTGTACGGCGGAATATTCCAAGGACGTGATGAAACGCCGTCTGAAAATATATGCAGGGAAGAATGTAAAGGAGTTTTGTTATGGATAATTACAGAGTTCAGGAACCGTATGCTAAAAACGGTCTTTACGATCCTCGGTTCGAGCATGAGAACTGCGGAATCGGAGCTGTCGTAAATCTTAACGGTACAGCGGATCACAAGGTCGTGGACAACGCCCTCAAGATCGTTGAAACACTTGAACACAGAGCCGGCAAAGACGCCGAAGGCAAAACAGGCGACGGTGTGGGCATTCTTCTTCAGATTTCCCACACTTTTTTTTCCAAGGCTGCCGCTGAATGTGGAATTACTCTCGGCGGAGACAGGGAATACGGCATCGGTATGTTCTTCTTCCCTCAGTCAGAAAAGAAGCTGAAAAGCGCAATGGCTTCCTTTGAGCAGGTCCTCCGTGAGGAAGAGCTTGAATTCTTAGGCTGGAGAAAAGTTCCCGTTGACCCCGATGTACTGGGCACAAAGGCTCTTGAAAGTATGCCCAACATCATGCAGGCTTTCGTTAAAAAGCCCGATGACTGCGCAAAGGGTCTTGATTTTGACCGCAAGCTCTACATCGCAAGAATGGTATTCGAGAAGCGTGAAAAGGACACTTATGTATGTTCCTGCTCCAGCCGTACTATCGTATATAAGGGAATGTTTCTGGTTGACCAGCTCCGCAAGTTCTACAAGGATCTTTGCAGCGAGGATTACAAGTCAGCTATCGGAATCGTTCATTCCCGTTTCAGCACAAACACAAACCCCAGCTGGCAGCGTTCACACCCGAACCGCATGATGGTACACAACGGCGAGATCAACACTATCACAGGAAATGTTGATAAGATGCTCAGCCGTGAAAATATCCTGAAAAGCCCTTACCTTGACGACAGAATGAAGGATATCGTTCCTATTCTGGACGTTACCGGCTCCGACTCCGCACGCTTTGACAACACTCTTGAATTTATGACAATGGCAGGCGTTGATCTTCCTCTTGCTATCATCACTCTTATCCCCGAGCCTTGGCAGCATTCACAGACAATGAGCCGTGAGAAAAAGGCATTCTATCAGTATTATGCAACTATGATGGAGCCTTGGGACGGCCCTGCCTCCATTATCTTCTCCGACGGCGACAAGCTTGGCGCTGTTCTGGACAGAAACGGTCTGCGTCCCTCACGTTATTATATAACCGATGACGGAAACGGCAACAAGTCCCTTATTCTTTCCTCCGAGGTAGGCGCACTGGATATTCCCACATCGACTATCATCAAGAAGGAACGTCTCCACCCCGGAAAGATGCTGCTTATAGATACCGTCAAGGGCGAGCTTATCGAGGACGATACTATTAAGAATTATTACAGCAAGCGTCAGCCCTACGGCGAATGGCTTGACCATAATCTTCACCCCCTCAGCGAATTCAAGATACCCAACAAGAAGCCTGTCCGCTATACGGGCGAGGAGCTTGAGCGTTTGCAGCACGCTTTCGGATATACATACGAGTCTATCAGAAACACTATGATACCCATGGCGCTGAATGCTGCTGAGCCTACCTCCGCAATGGGCGTTGATACTCCTATCCCTCCGCTTTCAAACACGAATCCTCCGCTGTTCGATTACTTCAAGCAGCTTTTCGCACAGGTAACGAATCCGCCTATCGACGCTATCAGAGAATCCGTTATCACAGATACAACGGTTTACCTCGGCACAGCGGGAAATATCCTTGTTGAAGATGAAAACAACTGCATGGTCCTCCAGGTAAAGAATCCTATCCTTACCAACCTTGACCTGCTGAAGATCCGTTCATCGAATATCGAGTGCCTTAAAACAGCCGATATCTCCATGCTTTATGACAAGAACACAACAACTCTCCGTCAGGCAATCGAGAATCTTTACGTACAGGCTGACAAGGCTCATGACAACGGCGCAACTATCCTTATCCTCTCCGACAGAGGCGTTGACAAGGATCACATCGCTATCCCGTCACTGCTGGCGGTAGCTGCCCTTGAAACATATCTTGTAAGAACAAGAAAGAACACGGCTATCTCAATAATCGTTGAAACGGCAGAGCCTACCGAAGTTCATCACTTCGCAACACTGCTGGGCTTCGGCGCAAGTGCGGTCAATCCTTATCTTGCAATGGATACTCTCTATGATCTTACAAACAGCCGTGCTATCGACAAGGAGCATACAGAGGCTGTCAATGCATATGTAAAGGCTGTTGTTGACGGCATCGTCAAAATAGCTTCAAAAATGGGTATCTCAACTATCCAGTCCTATCAGGGTTCAAAGATATTCGAGGCTCTCGGAATCAGCAGAGAGCTTTGCGACGAGTTCTTCCCCGATACGGTAAGCCGTGTGGGCGGAATTGATCTCAACGATATCGCAGAGAGAACAAGAAAGCTCCATGATGCCGCATTCGATCCCCACGATCTTACCGTAAACGACGCTATCGAAAGCGTTGGAAGCCACAAGGCAAGAAGCGGCAAGGAAGAGCATATGTACAATCCCGAGACGATTCATCTGCTCCAGCAGGCAGCATGGAACAATGATTACAGTCTCTTCAAGAAATATTCCGACAGCCTCAACAGCGAAACAAAGAATCTTACTCTCAGAAGCACTCTGGGATTCAAATTCGCAAAGGACGGCGGCATTCCGTTAGATGAGGTCGAGAGCGCAGAGAGCATTATGCACCGCTTCAAGACAGGCGCTATGTCCTACGGTTCCATTTCGCAGGAAGCACATGAGTGCATGGCTATCGCAATGAACCGCATCGGCGGCAAGTCCAACAGCGGTGAGGGCGGCGAGGATCTTGAAAGAATCGTCACCGAGGGAACTGCCGAGGACAAATGCTCCGCTATCAAGCAGGTAGCATCGGGACGCTTCGGTGTTACATCAAAGTATCTTACCTCCGCAAAGGAGATCCAGATAAAAATGGCGCAGGGCGCAAAGCCCGGTGAGGGCGGACATCTTCCCGCAAAGAAGGTATATCCCTGGATCGCAAAGACAAGACACTCCACTCCCGGCGTTGCTCTTATCTCTCCTCCGCCTCATCATGATATTTATTCCATCGAGGACCTTGCACAGCTCATCTATGACCTGAAAAACGCAAACAAGGATGCAAGAATATCCGTTAAGCTGGTTTCCGAGGTCGGCGTCGGCACTATCGCGGCAGGCGTTGCAAAGGCAGGCGCAGGCGTTGTGCTTATCTCGGGCTATGACGGCGGTACAGGCGCAGCACCCGGAAGCTCTATCCACAATGCAGGTCTTCCTTGGGAGCTGGGTCTTGCGGAAACACATCAGACGCTTATCATGAACGGACTCCGTTCAAAGGTAGTTATCGAAACAGACGGCAAGATGATGACAGGCCGTGACGTTGTTATCGCAGCTATGCTGGGTGCGGAGGAATACGGCTTTGCAACCGCTCCGCTGGTAACAATGGGCTGCGTAATGATGAGAGTGTGCAACCTTGACACCTGCCCCGTAGGCGTTGCAACTCAGAATCCCGAGCTTAGAAAGCGTTTCAGAGGCAAGCCCGAATATATCGTTAACTTCATGAGATTCATCGCAGAGGAAATGCGTGAATATATGGCAAAGCTGGGCATCAGAACTGTTGATGAGCTTATCGGACGCTCCGATCTGCTGGTAAAGAAGCAGTTCCCCGAGGGCAGCAAGGCTGCAAAGATAGATATGTCCGCAATTCTCGGCGCTTCCGTCGAGGACAGCAGAGTTCATTTCCGTCCCGAGGACGTATATGACTTCAAGCTTGACAAGACTATCGACGAAACAACTATTATTCCCGAGATGCAGGAGGCTCTTGATACAAAGACTCCCAAGACTATCGAGCTGGAGGTAAGCAATCTCAACCGTACACTGGGAACACTGTTCGGTGCGGAGATCACAAAGAAGTATTACAACACGCTGGACGATGATACATATGTTATCAAGTGCCACGGTTCGGGCGGTCAGAGCTTCGGCGCATTTATCCCCAAGGGACTTACCCTTGAGCTGGAGGGCGACAGCAACGACTACTTCGGAAAGGGTCTTTCGGGCGGAAAGCTTATCGTTTATTCTCCCGAGGACGCACTTTACAAGGCAGATGAAAACATCATCATCGGCAACGTTGCTCTCTTCGGCGCAACAAGCGGCAAGGCATTCATTGCAGGTGTTGCGGGCGAGCGCTTCTGCGTAAGAAACTCGGGCGCTACCGTTGTAGTTGAGGGCGTTGGCGATCACGGCTGCGAATATATGACAGGCGGACGTGCCGTTATCCTCGGAAAAACAAGCAAGAACTTTGCGGCAGGCATGAGCGGCGGCATCGCTTATGTTCTGGACGAGGACTTCGATCTTTACACAAAGCTGAACAAGGCTCTCGTAGGCTTCAGCAAGGTCACGGACCCCGAGGACATTGCCGAGCTTAAAGGTCTTATCGAGGAGCATACCGAGGCAACTCACTCCGTAAGAGGCCGTGAGATACTTGATAATTTCGATGAATTCCTTCCCAAGTTCAAGAAGATCATTCCTCACGATTATGCAAACATGATGAACAGCATCAAGAAGTTCCGTGCCGAGGGCATGAGCGAAGAGGACGCAAAGATATCTGCTTTCTACGCAAATACGAAAAAGTGAGTAAGTGAGTAATATATATCGGAGGATACTACAATGGGAAAAGCAACAGGATTTCTTGAATACAACAGAGTTGAAAACGAGGGTCAGGATCCTCTTCAGCGCATAAAGACATACCGTGAGTTCCATACTCCTCTTGACATGGAGGAGAGAAAAAAGCAGGCTGCACGCTGCATGGACTGCGGAGTTCCGTTCTGCCAGTACGGCAAGCCCCTTCACAACGGAATGGTATCGGGCTGTCCGCTGAACAATCTCTGCCCCGAGTGGAACGATCTTATCTATACGGACAGTATGCCGGGAGCGGTGGAGCGTCTCATGCTTACAAACAGCTTCCCCGAATTTACATCGAGGGTATGCCCCGCTCTCTGCGAAAAAGCCTGCACCTGCGGACTTTACGGCGACCCTGTTACCGTTAAGGAAAACGAATATTCCATTATCGAATACGCATATGCCAACGGCATGATGAAGCCCAAGGCTCCCTCGGTAAGAACAAACAAGAGGGTAGCTGTTGTAGGCTCTGGCCCTGCGGGTCTTGCAGTGGCACAGCGCCTTAACAGAAGAGGTCACAGCGTAACTGTATTCGAGCGTGAGGACAGAGTCGGCGGACTGCTTATGTACGGCATTCCCAACATGAAGCTGGAAAAGTCGGTCATCGACCGCCGCATAAAGCTCATGGAGCAAGAGGGCGTTGAGTTCCGCACAAACGTAAACGTCGGAAAGGATATTTCCGCAGACGAGCTGAAAAAGCGCTATGATGCAGTGGTTCTCTGCTGCGGATCGGGAACTCCCCGTGACATCAAGGCTCCCGGCAGAGACGCAAAGGGAATATTCTTTGCGGTGGATTTCCTGAAAGAAACTACAAAGAGCCTTATCAACTCCAATCTTTCGGACGGATATTATATCAGTGCAAAGTACAAGCACGTTGTTGTTATCGGCGGCGGCGACACAGGAAATGACTGCGTCGGAACAGCTATCCGTCACGGCTGCAAGTCGGTGGTACAGCTTGAGATGATGCCCAAGCTTCCCGACAAGCGTGCGGAGAACAATCCATGGCCCGAATGGCCCAGAGTCAACAAGACGGATTACGGTCAGGAAGAGGCTATCGCCGTATTCGGCATTGACCCCAGACTTTATCAGACGACCGTAAAGCAGTTCCTGAAGGACGATACGGGTCATGTACGTGCGATAGAAACTATCCAGCTGACACCCGTAAAGGATCTCCAGACAGGCCGTGTTAAAATGGAGATCGTTCCCAACAGCGAGAAGATCATTCCTGCCGATCTGGTGCTTATCGCAGCAGGCTTCCTCGGCACGGAATCATACATCACGGACGCTTTCGGCGTAAAGCTCAACGAGCGCACAAATGTTGCGACAGCCAATGCCGACAGCTATCAGACCAACGTTGAAAATGTATTCACGGCAGGCGATATGCACAGAGGTCAGTCGCTGGTAGTATGGGCTATCAGAGAGGGACGCGAGGCTGCAAAGGCTGTTGACGAATACCTTATGGGATATACTACATTAAGATAAAATTATTAGTGATAAAAATAAACCGTCTGCTTTCTGTGATCGGAAAGCAGACGGTTTTCGTTTTATTTTTTTATGACATTTTATATGCTGTTCAGCAGACCCTGAAGTCCGTCTTTCTCGAAAATATCCTTGTAATAGCTTATCTCATTGGCTATCATATCGTCGATAACTCTCATTCCGAGAAGCTCAACGGGAGCCTTGTCATCGGTAAGGATATAATTCGTGCCGCTTTCATAGGGGATCATTCTTGAAGCGACCTGCTCCATCATTGCGGAAAGCTCGGAATTTTCTTCAAGGGAAACATTTTTACTGAAAACATCAAGGATATCCGTGTTCATTGAAGCGAACAGCTCACGGTTGGTAGAGCCTTTTACATCGGCTGTATATACGGCAGGGAATATGGACGATATCGTGTCCGAAAGATACTGATTGATGCTGCCCTCGCCGCTGCCGCGCATATTCATGTTTACTGCCATGACGCCGTTTTCGCTGAGATGATCTTTTACCAGCGTGAAAAATTCCACCGAGGACATCTGAAAGGGTATGGTGATATCCTGATATGCGTCCACCATGATTATGTCATACTTTCGGTCAATGGCGTTCAGATAGGCTCTGCCGTCATAGGTTGTGACCTTTATATCATCGGGGAACGAAAAGTATTTCTTTGAAAGATCGGTTATCTTTTCGTCTATCTCAACGCCCTCGATAGTTGTGTTGTCAAAATATTTTTCGCACTGAACGGCGTATGTTCCCGTGCCCATTCCAAGGATAAGTATGTCAAGACCGTCTTCATTGGCTCCTGCCATGAACGGTGCGGCAAGGGCATAATCGTAGTACATTCCCGTAAGTCCGTCCTGCTTCGGATAGACCGACTGCACGCCGAAAAGCACGTTTGTGGACAATGCTACCTTTTTATCGTCATCATATACTTGTAAGTAATTGTATATGGACTCTCCCTCATAGGTAAGATCCTTCTGCCAGAACGCAAAGCTGTTATCATGACCGAATATGCAGCAGAGGATAAATATTATCATTGCCGCAGGCAGCTTTTTCACCTTGCCCATGCTTATTTTTGAGGAGATGAAATATACTGCCGAAAGGGTGAGAAGTATTCCCGCAAATATCAGGAATGTGACCGATGTGCCCACTGCGGGAATGGAAATGAACGTTGGCACAAAGGTTCCGATGATGCTTCCTATCGTATTTGATGCATTGAGAAAGCCCACGGTCTTGCCGTTGTCGTCAAGGGAATCCACGGAATATTTTACAAGGCAGGGAGTTACCGTTCCCAGCAGAAAAAGCGGAAAAACGAATATCACCATGCAGGCGCAGAATGCGGCGATTATCAGAAAATGGCTGCTGACGGTGAATATCAGCAGAGCGGATATTCCCAGTATCACGTATTTTCCCAGCACGGGGATAAGAGCTGTCCATATTGCGGCGATTATTATTCTGCCGTAGAGCTTGTCGGGGTTGGGGTCCTTATCGGCAGATCTTCCGCCGAAAATATTTCCCAGAGCCATTGCTATCATGATAGTTCCGATTATTATTGTCCAGACTATCTGCGATGAGCTGAAATACGGTGCAAGCAGTCGGCTTGCGCCCAGCTCCACAGCCATAACGGACATTCCAGAGAAAAATTCCGTCAGATAAAGAAAAATTTTGTTTTTTAATATTGGTCTTTCCATGTTATGCTCCTTTACCGTGGTTTTTCAACTGATATTATATCATGTATTATTTGTCATATGTTGACATTTTATTGATACGATGTTATAAAAATACAATTAAAACCGTCGGCAACGGGAATTGCCGACGGTTTTCTCATATCATAATAATTGTCAGATAGCAGCCTTGAGGGAGTGAACAAATTTGCCCACTTCGGTTACGGAATCCTTTCCGTACTTTTCAACTACCTTTACAACGGCAGAGCCTACGATAACTCCGTCGCAGTAGGAAGCCATTTTTGCGGCCTGCTCGGGATTGGATATGCCGAAGCCCACTGCGCAGGGGCACTTTGCGTACTTTTTGATAGTTCCGAAGAACTCGTCAAAGTTTGTATTGAAGCTGCTGCGTGTGCCTGTAACGCCTGTGGAGGATACGCAGTAAAGGAAGCCTGTGCTGTGCTCGGCGATCTCCTTTATTCTGCCGTGAGATGTGGGAGCTACCAGATTTATATTGATAATTCCGTACTTGTCCGCATAGCCCTGAACCTCGTCACGCTCCTCATAGGGCATATCGGGAACGATAACTCCGTCGATGCCGTATTCGGCGCACTGTGAAAAGAACTTTTCGGTGCCGTAAACGAATATCGTATTGACATACATCATCAGAAGCAGGGGCTTGTCCGTCTTGGAGCGGATATTCTTTACGGTATCAAATATCTTTGTAAGGTTAGTTCCGCCTGAAAGCGAACGGAGAGACGCTTTCTGGATAGTCACGCCCTCGGCTACGGGGTCGGAAAAGGGAACGCCCAGCTCGATAATATCCGCACCCTTGTCATACATTTCAAGCACAAGCTTTTCGGTTGTTTCAAGATCGGGGTCGCCTGCTGTTATAAATGTGATAAGAGCCTTTTTGCCTGCTGCTTTAAGCTCTTCAAAGCACTTGTCTATTCTGTTCATTTTATACATTTCCTTTCTCAGTTCTCAACGTGAACGCCGCGGTATCTTGCAATGGCATATACGTCCTTGTCGCCTCTGCCCGAGATATTTATTACCATTACCTGATCCTTGCCCATTGTGGGTGCGATCTTCAGAGCGGCGGCAACTGCGTGTGCCGATTCGATAGCGGGAATGATTCCCTCTGTTTTGGAAAGATATTCAAATGCGCATACAGCCTCTTCGTCTGTAATGCTGACATAATCGGCACGGCCTGTTTTCCAGAGATTTGCGTGCTCGGGGCCTATTCCGGGATAGTCAAGACCTGCGGAAATGGAATATACGGGAGCAATCTGTCCGAAATTATCCTGTAAGAAAATGGACTTCATGCCGTGGAAGATACCCGTTGAACCCTTTGTGAGAGTAGCCGCGGTCTTGTCGGTATCTGCGCCGAGTCCGCCTGCTTCCGCACCCACAAGGCGAACCGACTTGTCGGGGATAAAGTCATAGAAAGCGCCCATTGCATTTGAGCCGCCGCCTACGCAGGCAACAACACAATCGGGGAGCTTGCCTGCCTTTTCCATGATCTGCGCACGCATTTCTTCGCTGATTATCTTCTGGAAGTCACGCACCATCTGGGGATAGGGAGCAGGTCCCATTACGGAGCCTATGCAGTAATATGTATTTTCAACGTTGGAAGCCCAGTCACGGAAAGCCTCGTTGATAGCGTCTTTAAGTGTGCTTGTACCGCTGTCAACGGATACAACGTCGGAGCCGAGAAGCTTCATTCTGTATACGTTCAGGGACTGTCTTTCGGCGTCCGTGCTGCCCATGTATACGCAGCATTCCATGCCCATGAGCGCACAAACGGTTGCTGTTGCAACTCCGTGCTGACCTGCGCCTGTTTCGGCGATGATCCTCTTCTTGCCCATTTTCTTAGCCAGCAGCAGCTGACCGAGAACGTTGTTGATCTTATGTGAGCCTGTGTGGTTCAGATCCTCTCTTTTAAGATAGATCTTGCAGCCGCCCAGATCCTTTGTCATTTTCTCCGCATAGTAAAGGGGAGAGGGACGGTTGGCATAGTCACGGTAAAGCTCTGCAAGCTCCGCCTTGAACTGAGGGTCGTCCTTATATTTGCTGTATGCTTCTTCAAGCTCATGAACAGCGTTCATAACGGTTTCGGGAACGTACTGTCCGCCGAAGTCACCGAATCTTCCGATCTTTCCCATTGTATTTACCTCACTTTATATTATTCATGCAGAAGAAGCTTTTCTCTGAGAGAAATAATTTCCGCAATTTTGATTTTATCCTTTATTCCGTCCGTTTCAATGCCGCTGCTTATGTCTATGCCGTAGGGACGGAGCTTTTCGGCAGCTTCAAGAAAGTTTTCCGACGATATTCCGCCTGCCGCAAAAAACGGCTTTTCGGGAGCGGCGGACAATATCATATCCCAGTCGGCGGTATGTCCCGTTCCGCCGTAGGCATCGGGGGTGAAAGCGTCTATCAGCAGTCTGTCGGCGGAAGTGCTGTCCGCACGGCGGATATCCTCTGCCGATCTTGCCCGTACAGCCTTCCATATCTCGCATTCCGCAGGGATAATTTTACGCAGCGCCGAGATATATGCCTCGTCCTCGTCGCCGTGGAGCTGGAAAACATCGAGGATATCACCGTAGGCAGCCATTTTTTCAAGGGGCATATTAACGAAAACGCCCACACGCTCAATTCTGTCTGAAAGCATTCCGCAAAGTGTTTCCGCCTGCTCCGGAGATACCTTTCGTCTCGTTTCCGCAAATATGAAGCCTGCGTAATCGGGAGGGTATTCGTTAAGGAATATAACGTCCTCGGGACGGCGTATGCCGCATAATTTCAGCTTGACGTTCATCAGTCCACACCCTCAAGCAGCTCTTTCATGCTGTCCGCAATGCTTCCGCTGCGCATAAGCGTTTCACCGATAAGCACCGCATCTGCGCCGTAGGAGCGGATCGTTTTCATATCCGCATTATCCTTTATGCCGCTTTCGCTGACCCTTACGCATTCCTTGGGCATATACGCCGAAAGGCGCTTCATGGTATCGAGGGAAACATTAAAGGTCTTTAAGTCGCGGTTATTCACGCCGATGACCGTACAGCCTGCATTCAGCACGCTTTCCAGCTCATATTCGTTATGGGATTCCGCAAGCACGTCCATTCCCAGCGATTCCGCTGTTTTTCTGTACTCGGAGATCGTATGCGTATCCAGCAGAGCGGCTATCAGCAGCACCGCATCTGCGCCCATTGTACGTGCTTCATATATCTGATAAGGGTCGATGATGAAATCCTTTCTTATCATCGGGATATTTATTTTTTCTCGTATGGCTCTGAAATAATCGGAGGAACCCATGAAGTAATGCTCTTCCGTAAGGCAGGACACCGCCGCTGCTCCCGCAGCTTCATACTGCACCGCTGTTCCCACGGGGTCAAAGTTCTTACTGATAAGTCCCTTTGAGGGAGAAGCTTTTTTTACCTCCGCAATGACAGAAAGTCCGTCGGCTTTAAGTGCATTTCCGAAGCCCTTACAGGGAGCGGATATTTTTTCGGCAGCCTTTTTTACTTCGGAAAGGGGCGCTTTGCTCATTTCCCGTTCCAGCTGCTGCTTTCTGTAAAAAACTATATCGTCGAGTATCATTTATATTTTCACTTCTTTTCTTGATTCGATATATATTTGCAGCCTCGCAATGCTTCGCATTTCTCGGTGCTGCCGGGGAGTTTCGCCCTCTGCGGAGGGCGACCAAGGGCGCTGCCCTTTGGAAACCTGCAAGCTTTAAAAAGCTTGACCAAACTTTTTAAGCTAAGTTACTATTTAATTTGTGTTACGCATTATTGGTTGCCGCAACAAATTTTTCCAATGTTTCAAGTGCCTTACCGCTGTCTATCAGCTCTGCTGCCAGCTTTATTCCGTCCGCAAAGCTCTCTGCCTTACCCGAAACATAAAGTCCGCAGCCTGCATTCAGCAGCACAACATCTCTCTTTGCGTCCTTTATCTCACCTTTAAGGATCCCCTTTGTGATCTCCGCATTCTCTGCGCCTGTACCGCCCACGATCTCTGACTTATCGGCTGTTTTCATTCCGAAGTCCTCGGGCTTGATCTCATAGCACTTGAATTCTCCGCCGCCGAACTCACAAACCTTTGTGGGTGCGCTTATGGATATTTCATCAAGTCTGTCCGTACCGTACACTACCATGCCGTTTTTAACGCCCAGATTATAAAGCACCTTAGCCATAGGTTCGACCAGTGCTTCATCATACACGCCCATTACCTGAACATCTGCCGCAGCGGGATTTGTGAGAGGGCCTAAGATATTGAATATGGTCTTGATGCCAAGCTCTTTTCTTACCGGACCGACGAAGCGCATTGCCGCATGATATTTCTGTGCGAAAAGGAAGCAGAGATTTGTTTCGTCAAGGACTTTTTTATTCTGCTCGGGTTCAAGTGTGATCTTTGCACCCAGTCCCTCGAAGCAGTCTGCTGCGCCCGATTTACTCGATGCGCCTCTGTTGCCGTGCTTTGCTACCTTTACGCCGCCCGATGCAATGATTATCGAAGCTGTTGTTGAGATATTGAAGGAATTGGAGCGGTCGCCGCCTGTTCCGACTATCTCAAAAACGCTGTCCTCATGCTCAAGGTGAGTTCCTGCCTTGCGCATACCCTTTGCGGAGGCTGTTATCTCCTCTACTGTTTCGCCCTTCATGCTGAGAGCAACAAGATATGCAGCTATCTGAACGGGAGTTGCCTGACCTGTCATGATCTCGTCCATTACCGCTTCCGCTGTTTCTGCGGAAAGATCTTCCTTTAATGTAAGTGCCTTTATTGCTTCGCCGATCATAATTATCAACCTTTCATTAAATTAATTGGATATATTCATCATGCAAGAAAATTCTCGAGAATAGTTCTGCCCTTGGGGGTGAGTATGGACTCGGGGTGGAACTGAACGCCGTATATGGGGTATTCCTTATGTTCCACAGCCATTATCTCGCCGTCCTCGGTGCGTGCCGTTATTTTAAGAACATCGGGCATTGTGGATTCCACTGCCGCCAGCGAATGATATCTTGCCGCATCTATCTTATCGGGCAGACCCTTGAATATTTTGCTTGATGTGTCAATGTCTATCACCGATTTTTTGCCGTGCATAAGCTGCTTTGCGTAGGAAACCGTTGCGCCGTAGGCTTCGCAGATGGATTGATGTCCGAGGCATACTCCTAAGAGCGGAATGTGCTTTCCGAGGGTGCGTGCGGCTTCAACGCATATGCCTGCATCGGAGGGACGGCCGGGTCCCGGGGAGAGGATAATTCTGTCGGGAGCGAGCTTTTCTATTTCCTCAACAGTCATTTCATCATTTCTTATTACCTTGATATCGGGGTTTATTGAACCTATCAGCTGATAGAGATTGTATGAAAAGCTGTCGTAATTGTCTATAAGAAGAATCATCTGAAAAACCTCCCTTATTCCAGTCCGCCTTCGGCGGTTTTAAGTGCGGTGACTACCGCCTTTGCCTTGTTGATGCATTCCTGATATTCGTTTTCGGGAACGCTGTCCGCAACGATTCCTGCGCCCGAACGGACGAACACCTTGCCGTTTTTCTTGAATGCGATCCTTATCGAGATGCAGGTATCGAGGTTGCCCGTAAAGTCGATATATCCGATAGCGCCGCCGTAGATGCCGCGCTTGTTGTTTTCAAGCTCATTGATTATCTCGCAGGCTCTGATCTTGGGTGCGCCCGAAAGTGTTCCTGCGGGGAGAACTGAATTTACCGCATCGCAGGCGTTCATGTCATCACGGATAATTCCTCTTACCGTTGAGCCGATATGCATTACGTGGGAATATTTTTCCACGGACATATATTTTTCAACTTCAACTGTTCCGAACTTGCTTATCCTGCCCAGATCGTTTCTTCCGAGATCGACCAGCATATTGTGTTCGGAGCGTTCCTTTTCGTCTGCCAGCAGACCCTTTTCAAGCTCTCTGTCCTCTTCCTCGTTCTTTCCTCTGGGACGTGTTCCCGCAAGGGGGAATGTGTGAAGAACTCCGTTTTCCAGCTTTACAAGCGTTTCGGGGGAAGCGCCTGCGATCTCGATATCATCGCTGGAGAAATAGAACATATATGGTGAGGGGTTAACTGTGCGGAGAACTCTGTATGCGTCCAGCAGGCTGCCCTCGTAATCCGCATCGAGACGGTTGCTCAGCACCACCTGGAAGATATCTCCCTCGTGAATGTAATGCTTTGCCTTTTCGACCATTTCGCAGTACTGTTCCTTATTGAACAGCTGGCGGAACTCGGAGCGGAATTTTCCCGCAACGTGCTTTTTCATTTTGCCGTGAAGAATAAGCTCTCTCATTTTAAGTATCTCTTCGGCGCCCTTTGCGTAGTTTGTTTCAAGGTCGTCCGTGAAGATATTGCAGATAAGGATTATCTTCTGGCGGAAGTTATCGAATGCTATTACCTTATCGAAAAGCATAAGGTCAACATCATTGAAGCTTTCCTCGTCCTTTGCGTCCAGCTTTAAGGTTGGCTCGCTGTACTTTATATAATCGTATGAGAAGTAGCCCACAAGTCCGCCTGTGAATGAGGGGAGAGAGGAAAGTCTGGGGCTGCGGTGATCTTCGATTATTTTTTTGATGACCTTATCGGGGTGTGTGACGGTCATTGTTTCTGTCCTGCCGTTTTCGGTGATCTTCATCACGCCGTTTGCGCAGGTTATCTCTGTTGTGGGGTCATATCCGAGGAATGTGTATCTGCCCCATTTCTGGGAATCCTCCGCACTTTCAAGCATATAGCAGTGGGAGCTTACATTCTGGAGTATGCGGAGCACCTCCACGGGAGTTCTCATGTCGGAATAAATTTCCGATGCAAGAGGAATGCAGCGGTAATCTCCCGACTGTGCCAGTTTCTTTGCTTCTTCAAACGTCATGTTGATCATCTTTATCAATCCTTTCCTTGACTGCAAAACAAAACGCCCCGACGATCATCATAAAAATGACGATCATCGGGGCGATAATATCACGGTGCCACCCGAATTCACGGATAAAAAAATCCGCCTCATCAGATACTGACGGCGGTTACGTTCCGAATAGGTCGATCAGATACGATCGGACTAAGTACGCAGCACAAAGCATCAATACCCTTTCACACTAACGCAGGAAACGCGGCGCAGGCTACTTTTGATTCACCAGGCTCCTCACAAACCCATTCACTGAAACCGTAACGTGTCCGCTTCCACCAATGCAGGACTCTCTGTGCCGCCGTCATAACAGCTACTTGCTTTTGTTCACAGGATTTATAATTCAGATATTTAATTTACAAATACATAATAGCACATTAAACTGACTTTGTCAATAGGTTTTTGACAAAAAAATCCGATTTTTTCAGATGACCGCATTTCGGAGCAAAAACACGGCAGAATGTATTGCGGGACAGATTTTCGGCGCATTGTGAAAAATGAAAGCAAAGGTGCGATTTCGGGAGGTTTATGAAGCAATATGCGCCTCTTAATAATTTACAGTTAATGTAAATCAGACTTTTCAGCCACAAATACGCAATTTTATGGAAATATATTGCAGTTGACGAAAAAATGGAGTATAATAAAGATGTCAACTAATTGAGTATGAACAAAATGTTAATCAAGTCTTGATTTTTAAAAGATTATATGGTAAAATATGGTTGTAATAAAAATTATGGAGGTAATCATCGTGACAGATAAAATTAAAGTAGTTATTGGAGACGACAGCTCTGAGTTCGGCTGTACTTTTGCAAATTCGCTGAGAGGACGGGGATATTATGCGGTGACACGCGCCCGTGACGGTCTTGCGCTTCTTGATTCGGTCCGTGAGGACGCTCCCGACATAGTTATCACCGATGCGGTAATTCCCGGCATTGACGCAGTGGAGCTTATCAGACGTTCTTCCCAGCTTGTTAAGAAGCCTTTCTTTATAGTTACGTCTTCATATAACAATGAATACATCGAAAAGCAGGTCATGTCCTTTGAGAATGCATATTTTCTCTTAAAGCCCTTTGACGCCGAGATGCTGAGCAACATCATCAATTCCGTGACAACGGAGCCGATCTCGGAGCCTGCCGCACGCAGCGGCGCAAACGGCAGCGACATGGAGCTTATCGTTACCGAGATAATCCACCAGATAGGCATTCCCGCACATATAAAGGGATATCATTATCTCCGTGAGGCGATACTTCTTTCGCTGAAGGACAGCGAGATGCTGGAAAGCGTCACAAAGCTGCTCTATCCCACCGTTGCAAAGGAATTTTCCACAACGGCTTCCCGTGTGGAGAGGGCTATCCGCCATGCTATCGAGACAGCATGGGACAGGGGAGATCTTGACACGATACAGAATCTTTTCGGCTACACGGTGAGCGTCGGAAAGGGCAAGCCCACAAATTCCGAATTCATCGCACTTATCACGGACAATCTCCGTCTGAAATACCGCAACGTTTCATGTATGAAGACCGCAGCGGTGAGATAATGCTATTCTTCGGCATTTTGCCGTGAATATATGACCCCATTTGCCGCAGGTGCGGCGAAAACTCTCTTTCTTTTGACCCGAGTGTGCAGAACAAATAAAGGAAACAGAAATGAAAATACCGCCCGAAGTGCCGTGGTATACGGTGCTTCGGGCAGTTTTGTGTTTAGGTAATGCTCCAAATTTTTTATGTGTTGAATTATCGGGCTGCGCATATTATGTATGAGTTTTGTTTATGGCTGTTTTTATAAAAGTTTGTTATAATCTAACGATTGCAAGTATAATGCGCAGAACAATTAATATAATAATTGCTACGATACATATTTTTATGAGCAGAAGCAGGAAAAGCCAATTATACACAGCTATTAAAATTACTGAGCCTATTGCAATTATTGCGCATGATGCTATAAGTTTAAAAAGTACGTTTTCAAATCCGGATCTAAATATACTTATTATAGGAGCAAGGGCAATCAGTCCGATTGTGGCAATTATACAGATTTTTAATATAGTAGAAGTAATAGGCCACCCATATACTCCTAAAAGAATGCCTGATCCAATTCCTGTAATGATGAAGCAGCCGATAAGCTTTGCAAGTGCATTTGGTACGCCTTCCAATATGTTTCCTAAGACAGTGGCACATACCTCTCCCAATACTCTGAAAATAAAAGCAAATACAGCAATTATTATTCCGATAACTATTAACCATGTCATACCTTTTTCCTCCAAATAATCTAATATCATGTTTTCGGTTTTTTTCGATAACTAAAATATATCACAAACGCCCATAAAAAGACAACCTCAACCAATTCCGAAAAATAAAATTCTTTCGGAATCCATTTGTATTGACATAATTTATACGGAGCCTGCGGCGGAAGCCCGAAGCCGTATTTTCATATATACTATATATAAAAGCATATGCCGAAAACCCTCGGTGCTGCGTGCGGAACACGGATATATGTATAAAATATATAAAAAGGTCAAATATGATATTAAAAACTGTGTGCAATACGGATATTTCGGATTTTTTGCCGCTCGGCTCTTGACATTTTGTTATAACGGTAGTATAATTTTATAATGTATCAAAATGTAAAGATGTGCCCATATCTGTTTATGCGGTCATAATGCGGCTCATGCCGGAGCATTGCATTTTACGAAAAATATAAGGAGGAATCCCGCCTATGGTGAATGTTAAGCCGGTGCAGCTCGGTAAGACCACTCGTATGAGCTTCGGAAAGATCAACGAAGTTCTGGAGATGCCCAATCTTATCGAAGTGCAGAAAAATTCCTACGAATGGTTCGTTAAGGAAGGCCTGAAAGAAGTTTTCCGAGATGTTGCCACAATTTCAGATTATAACGGAAATTATGAGCTGAATTTTATTGATTACAGGATCGAGGAAACACCGAAGTACACAGTTGCCGAGTGTAAGGAAAGAGACGCTACTTATGCTGCTCCCCTTAAAGTCAAGGCAAGACTTGTCAATAAGGAAACCGGAGAGCAGAAGGAAAACGAAGTTTATATGGGAGATTTCCCGCTGATGACCGACAGCGGTACTTTCGTTATCAACGGCGCAGAGCGTGTTATCGTTTCCCAGCTGGTTCGTTCTCCCGGCGTTTACTATGCCTCCGAAAAGGACAAGACAGGCAAGGATCTCTTCAAGACCACAGTTATCCCCAACAGAGGTGCGTGGCTTGAGTATGAGATGGATTCCTATGATATCATATATGTAAGAATAGACAAGAACAGAAAGATCCCCCTGACAACATTTATCCGTGCGCTCGGTATCGGCACGGATCAGGAGATCGAAGACAAGTTCGGCGTTGATGAGCGCCTTAACCAGACTATCCTCCAGAAGGACAGCACCAAGAACACAGAGGAAGCTCTTGTTGAAGTTTACAAGAAGCTCCGCCCCGGCGAGCCTCCCACAGTAGACAGCGCTATCTCTCATCTTAATATGCTCTTCTTCGACGCAAAGAGATACGATCTGGCTAACTTCGGAAGATACAAGTACAACAAGAAGCTGGGCGTTGCTTCCAGAATCGCAGGTCATTACCTCTCCCGTCCCGTTGCAAATCCCATGACAGGCGAGATCATGGCTGACGAGGGCGATTTCATCTCCTATGACAAGGCTCTCGAGATCGAGCAGGCAGGTGTTATGGAGGTATGGCTCAATGTTGAGCATAAGGAAACATACACTGCCGCAACAGGCGAGCTTCACAACAGAGTTGAGCATAAGGAAATAAAGGTTATCGGAAGCGGCATGGTCGATATCACAGGCTACTGCGACATTGACCCCGAGGCTTTCGGAATCAACGAAAAGGTTTCCTTCAAGGTTCTCCAGGAGATCCTCAATACAGCTGCCGACAAGGACGAGCTGGAAGAGATGATCCGTCAGCGCATCGACGAGCTTATCCCCAAGCATATCATTCTTGATGATATCTATGCTACGGTAAGCTACTTCCTCAACCTCTGCGAGGGCGTCGGCACTGTTGACGATATCGACCACCTGGGCAACAGACGTATCCGTTCGGTAGGCGAGCTGCTCCAGAACCAGTTCAAGATCGGCTTCACAAGAATGGAACGTGTTATCAGAGAGCGCATGAACACATCTACTCAGGATATGACAAACATGACGCCTCAGAACCTTATCAATATCAGACCTATCACAGCTGCCATAAAGGAATTCTTCGGTTCATCACCCCTTTCACAGTTCATGGACCAGAACAACCCTCTGGCAGAGCTTACACATAAGAGACGTCTTTCCGCACTGGGCCCCGGCGGTCTTTCCAGAGACCGTGCAGGATTTGAGGTTCGTGACGTACACTACTCCCACTATGGAAGAATGTGTCCTATCGAAACTCCTGAAGGCCCCAACATCGGTCTGATCTCTTATCTTGCCGCTTTTGCACGCATCAACAAGTACGGCTTCATCGAGGCTCCTTACAGACGCGTTGACAAGGCAACAGGCGTTGTTACCGACGAGGTAGTTTACATGACTGCCGATGTTGAGGACAACTACACCGTAGCACAGGCGAACGAGCCTCTTACAGAGAATCACAAGCTCGCTCGTCCTATCGTAAATGCACGTTACCGTGACCAGATCCTTGAATGCGAGCGTGAGAGGATCGACTTCATGGACGTTTCGCCTAAGATGGTAGTTTCCATCGCTACTGCGATGATCCCCTTCCTGGAAAACGATGATGCGAACCGTGCCCTCATGGGTGCGAACATGCAGCGTCAGGCTGTGCCCCTGCTTAAAACAGAGGCTCCTATCGTCGGAACAGGTATGGAGTACAAGGCTGCCGTTGACTCGGGCGTATGCGTTATTTCCAAGCATGACGGCGTTGTTGACAGAGTTTCTGCCGATGAAGTTGTTATCAAGGAAGGCACAGGCGCAACACACACTTACAAGCTGACAAAGTTCAAGCGTTCCAACCAGGGTACCTGCATCAATCAGCGTCCTATCGTTGACAGGGGTGAAGAGGTACACAAGGGTCAGGTGCTTGCCGACGGTCCCGCTACCTGCAACGGCGAGATCTCTATCGGTAAGAACGCACTTATCGGCTTCATGACCTGGGAAGGCTATAACTACGAGGATGCCGTTCTTCTTAATGAACGTGTTGTCCGTGAAGATATTTACACATCTATCCACATTGAGGAATACGAGTGCGAGGCAAGAGATACAAAGCTCGGACCCGAGGAGATCACCCGTGATATCCCCAACGTGGGCGAGGACGCTCTGAAGGATCTGGACGAGAACGGTATTATCCGCATCGGTGCAGAGGTAAGAGCGGGCGATATTCTTGTCGGCAAGGTAACGCCCAAGGGCGAGACTGAGCTTACAGCCGAGGAAAGACTGCTCCGTGCGATCTTCGGCGAAAAGGCAAGAGAAGTAAGGGACAACTCTCTGAAGGTTCCTCACGGCGAGGCAGGCATCATCGTCGATGTCAAGGTATTCACCCGTGAGAACAGCGACGAGCTCAGCCCCGGAGTAAACAAGCAGGTAAGATGCTACATCGCACAGAAGAGAAAGATCTCTGTCGGCGATAAGATGGCGGGCCGCCACGGTAACAAGGGTGTCGTTTCACGTATCCTTAAATCCGAGGATATGCCTTTCCTTGATGACGGTACTCCTCTGGATATCGTTCTTAACCCTCTGGGCGTACCTTCCCGAATGAATATCGGACAGGTGCTGGAGGTTCATCTGGGCATGGCTGCAAGAGAGCTTGGCTGGAAGGTCATGACTCCCGTATTCGACGGTGCGCATGAGTCGGATATCCGTGCTGCCTTTGAAGAGGCGGGAATGGCTACCGACGGTAAGTTCAGACTTCGTGACGGACGTACGGGCGAGCCTTTCGACAACCGTGTAACTGTCGGTATCATGTACTACCTGAAGCTGCACCACCTTGTTGATGATAAGATCCACGCACGTTCTGTCGGACCTTATTCGCTGGTAACACAGCAGCCTCTGGGCGGTAAGGCTCAGTTCGGCGGCCAGCGTTTCGGAGAGATGGAGGTTTGGGCACTGGAGGCTTACGGTGCCGCATATACACTTCAGGAGATCCTGACCGTTAAGTCCGATGATACTGTGGGACGTGTAAAGACCTACGAAGCTATCGTTAAGGGACAGAACGTTCCCAAGCCGGGCGTTCCCGAATCCTTCCGAGTTCTTATCAAGGAGCTTCAGTCACTGGGACTTGATGTCCGTGTGCTTGACGCAGACAAGAACGAGATCGACCTCAAGCAGAACTTTGAGGACGAGGATATCGGTGTTCCCCAGCCCGTTGCTGATGCGGACGAGTATGAGAATGACGAGGATCTTGGTCAGGGTGGCTATGACAACGGCGACCTGGACGACGGTTTCTCCGAGGACGATGATGACGAAGATCTTGATGATCTGGATTTCGGCGACGATTCCGATGACGATATTGTATAATATCGGTTATTGGGCGGCATAAGCTGCCGTTCCGCGATTTACTGTCTATTATTTACGCAATAAAGTAAAGCTGCTTTGCCCTCGGGCAGAGCAGCATATACCCTTTAATAACCGTTACTATATTGATTAAAGGAGTGCTTAGCTGTTGGAATTCAACGTTTTTGAATCAATTAAGATCGGTCTTGCTTCCCCCGAAATGATCAGAGAATGGTCCCACGGTGAGGTCGAAAAGCCCGAGACTATAAACTACCGTACAACAAAGCCCGAAAAGGACGGTCTTTTCTGTGAAAGGATCTTCGGACCCACAAAGGACTGGGAGTGCCACTGCGGAAAGTATAAGAAGATCCGCTATAAGGGCAAGGTCTGCGAACGCTGCGGCGTCGAGGTCACAAGAGCAAAGGTAAGACGTGAGAGAATGGGTCACATCAATCTTGCTGCGCCCGTTTCCCACATCTGGTACTTCAAGGGCACACCCTCCAGAATCGGTCAGGTGCTTGAGGTCTCACAGAAGCGCCTTGAAGAGGTGCTTTACTTCACAAAGTATATCGTTACCGACGGCGGCAACACAGAGCTTGTTAAGAAGCAGCTGCTCACCGAAAAGGAATACAACGATATGCGTGAGAAGTACGAGGACGATTTTGCGGCTGCCATGGGTGCAGAGGCTATCAAAGAGCTGCTCATGGAATACGATCCCACAAGATACGACCAGTATTTCACAAAGAATATCACCGAGATCTCGGGTATAATCGGTCTTTCCGAAAAGGAGATCACCGACTTCATCGCAAGACGTTTCTTCGTTATCACGGATAACGGCGGCTGCGAGGATTTCGAGGTCGGTCAGGTAGTTCCCAGAAAGACATATCTTGAAGATATCGCAGAATATAACATAGATCAGGACGCTCATAAGACAGGTCTTTCAATCAAGGTCACCACAGGCTCCCAGTACATCGAGCAGCTGCTTGATGAAAAAATGGAAGCTGCAAATACTGACGGCTCTCATGCAGAGCTGGCTGACAAGAGCAACTGGGTGAACTCCCTCGAATGGGCTGCAAATGAGCTTAAAGCAGAGCTTGCGGATCTTCCCGCAGGTCAGAAGAAGATCAAGCTCCTCAAGAGACTGGAGATCATCGAGGCATTCAGATGCTCCGGCAACAAGCCCGAGTGGATGGTACTGGACTGCGTTCCCGTTATCCCTCCCGATATCCGTCCTATGGTGCAGCTGGACGGCGGCCGCTATGCGGTTTCCGACCTGAACGATCTTTACAGACGTGTTATCAACAGAAACAACCGTCTTAAAAAGATGCTGGAGCTTCGTGCCCCCGACATCATTATCCGCAACGAGAAGAGAATGCTTCAGGAAGCTGTTGACGCACTTATCGACAACGGCAGACACGGCAGACCCGTTACAGGTCCCAACAACCGTGCCCTCAAGTCCCTTTCCGATATGCTGAAGGGTAAGCAGGGTCGTTTCAGACAGAACCTGCTGGGTAAGCGTGTTGACTACTCCGGACGTTCCGTTATCGTTGTCGGCCCTGAGCTGAAAATGTATCAGTGCGGTCTTCCCAAGGAAATGGCACTGGAGCTTTTCAAGCCCTTCGTTATGAAGAGACTTGTTGATACTAAGGTTGTCAACAACATCAAATCCGCAAGAAAAATGGTTGACCGTGCAAAGAACGAGGTATGGGACGCTCTTGAAAATGTTATCAAGGATCACCCCGTAATGCTGAACCGTGCGCCTACACTTCACCGACTCGGTATCCAGGCATTCGAGCCTATACTGGTCGAGGGCCGTGCTATCAAGCTTCACCCTCTGGTTTGTACTGCGTTCAACGCTGACTTCGACGGCGACCAGATGGCTGTTCATCTTCCTCTGTCCGCAGAGGCACAGGCGGAGGCAAGATTCCTCATGCTGGCTGCCAATAACCTGCTGAAGCCCTCCGACGGACGCCCCGTTGCAGTTCCTTCACAGGATATGGTTCTGGGTTCCTACTATCTTACTATGAAGAAGGACGACAAGGACGAGAACGGCAATTACATCGAAAAGGGTGCAGGCAAGGTATTCCGTGATGTCAACGAGGCACTCATGGCATACAGCGAGGGCATTGTTTCCCTCCAGGCGCCCATTAAGGTGAGAATTTCCAGAGAGATCGGCGGAAAGACCGTCTCCAAGATAATCGACTGCACAGTGGGCAGACTTATCTTCAATGAAAATATCCCTCAGGATCTGGGCTATGTTGACAGAACAAATTCCGAAAACCAGTTCAATCTTGAGATCGACTTCCTCGTTAAGAAGAAGCAGCTCTCCGATATCATCGAGAGAAGCATCAGGATCCACGGCACAACAACAACCTCCGAGGTTCTTGACAAGATCAAGGCTCTGGGCTATAAGTTCTCCACAAGAGCGGCTATCACGGTTGCCGTTTGCGATGCCGAGATCCCGAAGCAGAAGGCTGATATCCTTGCAGAGGCTGACAAGAAGGTAGAAAAGGTCAACATGATGTACAAGAGAGGCTTCATTTCCCGTGCGGAGAAGTCCAAGAAGTTCATCAGCATCTGGAACCAGGCTACCGACGATGTTACCGATGCACTGAAAAACGGTCTTGACAAATACAATCCTATCTTCATGATGGCTGACTCGGGTGCCCGTGGTTCTATCAATCAGATCCGTCAGCTGGCAGGTATGCGCGGACTTATCGCCAACACATCCGGTTCTACTATCGAGATGCCTATTCGTGCCAACTACCGTGAAGGTCTTAACATTCTGGAATACTTCATTTCCTCCCGTGGTGCCCGTAAGGGTCTGGCAGATACGGCGCTCCGTACAGCCGACTCGGGTTACCTTACAAGACGTCTTGTTGACGTTTCTCAGGACGTTATCATTCATGAGGAAGACTGCGGCACAAACGACGGTCTTGAGATCTACACTATCAAGAACGGTAATGAGATCATCGAGCCTCTGTCCGAGAGACTTGTTGGACGTTACCTTGTTGACGATCTGGTGGACAAGGAAACAGGCGCTCTCATCATGAGCAAGAACAAGCTCATGAGCATTGCGGACGCTAAGAAGGTCGCAGATACAGGCGTTGAGCGCATCAAGATCCGCTCCGTTCTGGAATGTGCGTGCAAGCAGGGCGTATGCGCTAAGTGCTACGGCTCCAACCTTGCATTCAATACAACAGTTACCATCGGTGAAGCTGTCGGCGTAATTGCCGCACAGTCTATCGGTGAGCCCGGTACACAGCTGACAATGAGAACCTTCCACACAGGCGGTATCGCTTCTGCGGAGGATATCACACAGGGTCTTCCCCGTGTCGAGGAGCTGTTCGAGAGCAGACGTCCCAAGAACGCCGCTATCATTTCCAGACTCAACGGTACAGTCCG
Source organism: uncultured Oscillospiraceae bacterium (assembly GCA_934464775.1). Taxonomy (GTDB): domain Bacteria; phylum Bacillota; class Clostridia; order Oscillospirales; family Ruminococcaceae; genus RGIG4694. Next base: position 113,554 of record CAKSKG010000002.1, on the reverse strand, counting down.
CATGGAAGAGATCAAGAAAACAAGAAATATCATCGTTACGGATTCCGAGTCGGGCATTGACGAGTATTATCCCGTTCCTTACGGCTACAAGATCAAGGTCCACGAGGGCGATACCGTTACAAAGGGCGAGCCTATGACAGAAGGCTCTATCAATCCCGGTGATATCCTTGCAGTTAACGGTCAGCAGGCTGTTCAGAACTACATCATCAATGAAGTTCAGAAGGTTTACCGTTTACAGGGTGTTGATATCAACGATAAGCACATCGAGGTCATCGTTCGTCAGATGCTCCGCAAGGTTAAGGTCGAGGACAGCGGCTCAAGCTACCTGCTTCCCGGCTCACTGGTTGACAGAAGAGAGATCGACAGCGAAAATGCGGCTATCCAGGCAAGGATCGACGCAGGCGAGGTCGGACTCAAGTTCATCACATACATTCCCGTTCTTCAGGGTATCACAAAGGCTTCCTCCAACTCCGACAGCTTCCTGTCTGCCGCTTCCTTCCAGGAAACAACAAAGGCACTTACAGATGCAGCTATCAGAGGCAAGAGCGATAACCTTGTCGGCCTGAAGGAAAATGTAATCATCGGTAAGCTTATTCCTGCCGGAACAGGTATGGACGTCTACAACAACGTTCAGATCGTTAAGAACGAAACTGTTTCCGAGCACGCCGCTCACTGATAATCAATACGGATCAAATCACCCTGCCAACGGTTCAAATGCCGTTGGCAGGGTGGTTTTTTGATGTGAAAAACAGTGTGAATTTATCATAGTGTGAACAGAAGTGTGAGCGCAAATTTTTGTTTGTAAAAAGTGCTGTTTTTTGTTGCTGCCGCTTTCTCAAAGATGTATAAAACAAAGAATTTTTTGTTATATTCTTGACAAACTTTAAATAGAAATATATAATGAATACAGTAAAGCAGTGCAGTAATGCGCATCTGCGCAGCATTCTGATGTCTGCCTTAAAAAAGATCATAATATCGTTTGATTCATCAAGGAGGTATTTGTTATGCCCGCAAAGAAAACAACAACAGCAGCTGAAAAGACTGCGGCAGCAAAGCCCGCAGCTAAGACAGCAAAAACAAAGGAACCCGATAAGAAGATCTTCATCGAGTACGCAGGCGGTCAGATCAATGTCAGCGATATCCTTTCCGATATCAGAGCTGCAAATTCCGCAGCAGGCGTTGACGTTGAGTCCGTTGCAGTATACATCAAGCCCGAAGAGTCCGCAGCTTACTATGTAGTTAACGGCAAGTCCGAAGGCAAGAAGATCGAGCTTCACTTCTGATCATGTTCAGATAATATGAAAACCGTCCGAGCTTTCGGGCGGTTTTTTATTTGAGAAAACCGGCTGTACGAAAATGTACAGCCAGTTAATTTTATAAATTTATTCGATGTCAGTTATTCAGAAAATATGCTCTGATCTCGGCTTCGGAAGCCTTGGCGCTGCCCTGGATCATCTCGTCCTTTCCGCCGCCTCTGCCGTTGAGAGCGGCATTTATTGCCTTTGCCTCGGCACGGAGAGGAACGTTTTTGCTGGCGATGATATAGTTGTAGCCGTTCTCATCGCTGCCCGAAAATGCTGCGCATATTCCGCCGCAGAGCTGAACTGCCTCATTTACGAGATTGCGGAGATTCAGCATATCCATATCCTTTTCAACAAGCACCATGTTGCCGTCGGTAGGTTCGAGAGCGGCTATCTTCATGGCAACAAGCTGTCTTTTCAGCTCGCCCGCAGCCTGCTTTTCTGCGGAAAGCTCGGCGCTGAGGCGCTCAACTGCTTCATATACCTCTGCCTGCTTTGCGGAAAGCTTTGCGGAGATCGCAGCAACGTTCTTGTAGCGTCTGTTGTAATCCTCCAGAGCATCAAAGCCGCAGAGCATATGAATGCGCACGCCACCCTTGTATTTGAGAAAATCAAGCAGCTTGATAATTCCTATCTCGCCTGTTTTGTTGACATGGGGAGCGCAGCAGGCGCAGACATCATAGCCCTCGATAGTTACTATCCTTACATTTTCGGTGAGGTCAAGCTTGCTTCTGTAATCAAGATCTTTAAGGATTTCGGGAGAGGGATATTCCGCACGGACGTTCACATTTTCATATACGGCACGGTTTGCAAGCATCTCGATCTTATCAAGATCCTCACGGGTAAGAACGCCGTCAAGGTCAAGGGTAACGTCCTCGCTGCCCATGTGGAAGCCCACGTTATTGTATCCGAAAAGCTTGTGGATAAGTCCCGAAACGATATGCTCGCCCGAATGGTTCTGCATTCTGCGGAAGCGTATCTCGCTGTCAACGGCGCCCTTTACGGCACTGCCTGCGGGAATTTCCACGGCGGTGGTATGGGTGATGACGCCGTCCTTTATCTGAACATCGGTAACTGCGATGCCGTTGAGAGTTCCCTCATCGGCAGGCTGTCCGCCGCCCTCGGGGAAAAATGCGGTCTTATCCAGCACGACAGCAAATCCCTTGTCGGTCTTTTCGCAGGAAATAACCGATGCGTCAAAGTCATACAGGTGGTTGTCCGCATCATATAATTTAATTGTCTGTTCCATAATTTTTCTCCTTTATAATTAAGAACCTGTCTTCATAAGCATATGCGCACGTCTTTTCGGCAAATTTTGCCGCATACTGCGTTAAAAATCCTTGCCGTGCGGCAGCACGTCTGCGGATCTTTGCCTTGTCTGCAACAAAATTATGCTCGAAAATCCGCACACATTTCTTATGAAGACAGGTTCTAATATTTACTGATTATCGGCTGCGCTGTGTCCCAGCGAAGCAAAATACAGCATGGCAAGAGTCTGTTCGCCCCAGCTGTACTGAGCCATATACTCGCCTCCGAAAGGCTCGCCTGCGGCATGGTCAATATAATTATAGTAGTCGCATTCGGCTGTTTCGGGGTCAATGCGGCAGAAGCCCCGTCCCGTCTGAAAAAGCTTTTCGGCTCCTGCGTTTTTCAGCACCGAGCGGAGATATATCACCGCCTTGCGGTAGAGCCGCTTGGTATTTTCATCGCATACACGGTGTTCCCAGAGTGTATCTATCGCCAGCTCCTGAGAAACGGCACCGCCCCGCTTATCAACGCACAGTGCCAGCAGTTCCTTTGCTTTTGCGTTGGTGAAATTTATCGCATGGCCGCCCACAAAAACATCGAAGAAGCCGAATGTTCGGATAAAAATATCGCTTTTCTGCTCCTTGGAAAGCAGCGAAGCTTTGGCTATGCACCGCATTATTTTATCCTCGGTCATGGGGAAAACGGCGGAGAGATCGGCGCAGTCGGCTGCGATGAATGCCTGTTCCTTATTACGCACGCAGCATATCAGAACGGCATTTTTGCAGCTTTTGCGGACATTTTCCGCAGTTCGGCGAAGCTCGTCTTCGGGGACATCGGCAAAGACGCAGATGCTCTCCGAAGTATTCACAGGGGAGGGGACAAATTCGGCGGCTTTGCTTTCGGCGCACACAGCGGCGATCTTATGTATCAGCATATCATCATACGAAACAGCCGTGCAAAGCATCGGATCCCTCCCACAGAAATAAATCTACACATACAAATTATACATCACATATATTACTATTTTATGTATTGTCCGTTACGGGTTATTTGCAAAATATAGTGCACAAATTTTTCCTTGTTTTCTCTTTCTTTTCATGATATCAACACAAAAGCCCTGTATACTGTAACCATGGAAGTTAAAGAGAGGGTCTTAAAGGAAACAGACTTCCCAAAAGATTCCGAATACTTCCGATAAAAAGAAGACAACTTCATCTCTCCTTTTTCTTTTCTTTTTTCTCCCCTAACAAGTCCGCCGCAAGGCGGACAGCGAACAGCGTACCGAAAGGTGCGATCCTGCGGAGCAGCAAAAAATACGGCTCTGCTATATACATGAATTGGTATTGATATTATCCTAAACGGCGACAGTCTCGGAGACGGCTGAAAGGTCGGTATCGAACGGTTTGCCATAAAATCATATCCATTCCCCCAAAATGCCGTCCCATGATTCGGGGGGCGGCGCCTACCAACATCTTCCAACGGTAAAATCCTTGGAGTTTTAATAATTTTCTACTTTCTACTTTCTTTATTTCACATCGGTATCATCTGCCTGATACCGATGATTTTTTTTGCCGCTCCGAAATATCGGCAAAAGCCGCAGTATAAATCAAAAACTGCGGCTTTGCATTTTAAGAACCTGTCTTCATAAGCATATGCGCACGTCTTTTCGGCAAATTTTGCTGCATACTGCGTTAAAAATCCTTGCCGTGCGGCAGCACGCCTGTGGATTTTTGCCTTGTCTGCAACAAAATTATGCACGAAAATCCGCACACATTTCTTATGAAGACAGGTTCTAAATATAAAAATGTGAGAAGTGAAAGATCATATTTCGGAAAGGAATTTTTTGATGCTGCTTACATATTCGCCGACTTTCATAATGGTGGCTGTGTGTCCGCCCGTTACTTTTCCGATCATGGGCGACGGCATCATGCCGATAAGATCGTTCCGCATTTCCGTTGTGAAAAATCCGTCGTCATCGGGAAGTATCAGCAGTACCTTTCCGCTGAGATATGCAAAATCCTTCGCCGTGCAGGGCTTGAGATTTATTACATCGGCAACAAGCTTTGTCATATGGAGATCAAACTCCTTTGTGATGTCTTTGTAAATGTCCGTGAACAGCTCACGCATATAAAAGCGCTCTTCGTTGGTGGCTTCGGTGATGTGTTTCATGCAGCTGTTGAATTCTCTCTTTTTTGTCATGCTGAACGGCATTTTTTCCATTGCCTTTAATGCCAGCGGCACAAGCTTCTGATATTTTCCTTTCAGCGTTCCTATGGTCTTTTCCGAAATTGCGGCGGTGGACATCAGACAGAGCGCTTCCGTGTGTTCGGGATATTTTATAGCCAAAGCCTGAGCAAGATATCCGCCGAAGGAGCTTCCCGCCCATATTGCCTTTTCAATGCCCAGTACGTCCAGCAAGCCTATTATTCCGTCTGCCAGAGAATCTATTGTGCTGTATTCATAGGGGAAGTCAAAGGTTATCGTCCGGTATTCGCTCTCCAGCCGGGACATATACGGAAAGTACAGCTCGGAAACGCCCAAGCCGCCCACGAGAAATACCGGCGTTTTTCCGTTCGATGCATTTTCACTGCCGCAGTCGAGATATTTAAACTTTACGCCGTTCACATCGGCTTCCTTATAGCTGTGATCCCTGAAGAAGCGCTTTCTGTCACGGCGGTAGGACATAGCCTCGGGCAGTGCCTTTTCACTGTCATAGGGAAGTCCGCAGCAGCGCTTTATATCCTGCGCCCACTGTTCGGGATAATTCATCACAAGCTCTTCGTGACCGTAATCTCTTGCAACTATATCCGCATCATAAAAATGCTGCTCGTATCTGTCAAAATATTTTTCGCCCATTTTCAGCGCATAAAATACGTGGATAGTCGTTCCGTCAACACAGATATTATCTTCCAGCGGAGTTATAAGATCGGAATAGAACTGATTATATATGCTGCCCTTTGTGGCGCACTGTGCGCCTGCAAGATAGCCGTTGAAAAATTCAATGGTCTTTTCCGTTTCGGCAGGATCTGTGCCTGCGGCAGCTTCTTTTTTGCGCTTCATATCAGCTATTTTATCGGGCATTTTGCCGTTCTTCACCCATTTTTCAAGCAGGGGGCAGAGTATTCCCGACTGTATCATTGCAGCCGCCGCATTTGCCTGATCCATGTCGGAGCTGCCGATAAAGCCGTGATCTATATGTATGTTTCTGCGCTGTACGAGAAGTCCCACAAAGCTTCCGCCCAGTGAGCAGCCGTATGCGGCAAATACCTTTCCGCCGAACTTTTCCTGCACGTAATGCTCGATATGCTCACATTCCTCATACATACTTCTGAATACGGTGTCGGGCCGGGTTTCGTCAAAGCCGTCATAGGAAACTATAACGACCTGAAATGTATCTGTAAGAACAGGCACAACGCCTTTCATGCTTTTCCAGCTGCAGCAGGTTCCGGGGAAAACAAGCATGACGGGATTGCTCTCGTCTCCGAATCTGTAAAATTTCATTTGGCAAGCAGTCCTTTCTTGAATTTTGATCGAGTTAGTTATAAGCAACCACGTTGTATTATATCACTGCGGCACTTATTTGTCAACAGAGACGGGGAGCATATCGGTCAAAAACAGTTGACATACGCTGTAAAAGGTGATAAAATTATAATTGTCATATTAGAATATTTTCATGGATATACCGTATATCCATTCAATGAAAGGAATGTTATAAATGTACCCTATGCTTATGAAACCCGCTTTTAAGGATTATATCTGGGGCGGCACAAGACTTCGCGACGATTTCGGCAAGGACTGCGATTTTGACAAGGTAGCCGAGAGCTGGGAGCTTTCCTGCCATAAGGACGGCAACTCCGTTATCGCCAACGGCGAGTTTGCGGGAATGTCACTGTCCGAATATATTGAAAAGCAGGGAAAAGCCGTGCTTGGCACAAACTGCGCAAGATTTGAGAATTTCCCCGTGCTTATCAAGCTTATCGACGCAAAGGACAACCTTTCCGTTCAGGTACACCCCGACAATGAATACGCTCAGCGTGTTGAGGGCGAGTACGGCAAGACTGAAATGTGGTATGTCGTTGACGCAGACGAGGGAGCAACTCTTCTTTACGGCTTCAAGCATGAGATATCAAAGGAAGAATTCAGAGAGAGGATCGAAAACAATACTCTCCTTGAAGTGACAAATGCAGTTCCCGTTAAAAAGGGCGATGTTTTCTTTATCCGCTCGGGCACACTCCATGCTATCGGCAAGGGTATCCTTATTGCCGAGATCCAGCAGAACAGCAACACTACATACAGAATTTATGACTACGGCAGAGTAGGCAAGGACGGCAAGCCCAGAGAGCTTCATATCGACAAGGCTCTCGATGTTACAAAGCTTTGCCCCGCAGAGCCTTATCCCGAGACGGAATGGGTCACTGCCGACAGCAAAACAGGCTGGAAGAAGAAGCTGCTTTCCTCCTGCGAATATTTCACGGTAAATGCTCTCGATATCCCCGAAAGCGCAGAGCTTACAGCCGATGAAAAGTCCTTTGTCAGCCTGCTGTTCCTCGACGGAACAAGCACCATCTCTTATGACGGCGGCAAGCTCGATGTTAAGAAGGGCGACAGCGTATTTATCCCCGCAGGCTTCGGAAGCTTTAAGATCGACGGCAAGTGCAGCGCCGTTATGACTACTATTGATGAATGATCGGAGAATAACAGTATGAAATATTATATAGGCATTGATCTGGGCGGAACCAATATCAAGGCAGGCGTTGTTACCGAGGATTTTAAGATCATCGGCAAGGCAACAACAAAGACTCTCTGCCCCCGTCCCGCAAAGGATATCTGCGATGATATGGCAAAGGTGTCCATAGAGGCCTGCAAGGACGCAGGCATTTCCGTTGATGATGTTGAATGGATCGGCATCGGTACTCCCGGTATTGCCGACAACGTTAACGGAACTATCCCTTATTCCAACAATCTTGACTTCCATGATGTACCTGTAAGAAAGTATATCAATGAGCATATCAGCAAGCCCGTTTATGTTGCAAACGACGCAAATGCAGCCGCTTACGGCGAGTTCGTTGCAGGTGCCGCAAAGGGCGCAAAGAATGCTGTATGCATCACTCTCGGAACAGGCGTAGGCTCGGGCATCATCGTTGACGGAAAGATACTCACAGGCTCCAACTTTGCAGGCGGTGAGATCGGTCATATGGTCATCGAGGTGGACGGTCCCCAGTGTACCTGCGGAAGAAAGGGCTGCTTTGAGGTGTTCTCCTCCGCAACGGGACTTATCCGCATGACAAAGGAGGCTGCCGAGGCTGACAAGGATTCTGTCCTTAACGAATATTACGTTTCCGACGGCAACCGCTATTCCGCACGTCACGCATTCAATGCAATGCGTGCAGGCGACAAGGCAGGCAAGGCTGTTGTTGACAAGTATGTAAAGTATCTTGCGGCAGGCATCACAAATACTATCAATACCTTCCAGCCCGATATCCTCTGCATCGGCGGCGGCGTATGCAACGAGGGTGATCCGCTGCTGGTTCCCGTAAAGGAGCTTGTTGCAAGCGAGGTATACACAAGAATGATCCCCAAGAACACAAAGATCGTCGTTGCCGAGCTGGGCAATGACGCAGGCATCATCGGCGCAGCATTTCTGGGCAATGCAGGCTGAGTCTGCGGCGTGAATGATCCGATAATATAATACAAAGAGGTAATTTAAAATGTCTTGCAATGAATGTAACAATGAATGTAATAATTTCTTCTGCGAGGGTGCGGAAAAGGCACCCCAGCGTTCGCTTTTCAATGCTCTCGGCATGACAAAGGAGGAGATGCACAGACCTCTGGTGGGCATCGTTTCTTCCTTTAATGAGATCGTTCCAGGTCATATGAACATCGACAAGATCGTTGAGGCTGTAAAGCTGGGTGTTGCAATGGCAGGCGGCACGCCTGTTGTTTTCCCCGCTATCGCAGTCTGTGACGGTATAGCAATGGGTCATCAGGGCATGAAGTATTCGCTGGTGACACGTGACCTTATTGCAGATTCAACAGAGTGCATGGCGCTGGCTCATCACTTTGACGCACTTGTAATGGTCCCCAATTGCGACAAGAACGTTCCCGGTCTGCTTATGGCAGCCGCAAGAGTGAACATTCCCACAGTATTCGTTTCGGGCGGTCCTATGCTTGCAGGCCATGTAAAGGGCAGCAAGACCTCGCTTTCAAGTATGTTTGAGGCTGTCGGCGCATACACCGCAGGCAGGATCAACGAGGAAGAATTTGAGGAATACGAGAACAAGGCTTGTCCCACCTGCGGAAGCTGCTCGGGTATGTACACTGCCAACTCCATGAACTGCCTTACAGAGGCTATCGGCATGGGTCTGAAGGGCAACGGTACTATCCCTGCCGTTTACTCCGCAAGAATACGTCTTGCCAAGGAAGCAGGCATGAAGGTAATGGAGCTTTACAGAAAGAATATCCGTCCCCGTGATATCATGACGGAAAAGGCTTTCATGAATGCTCTTACAGTGGATATGGCTCTGGGCTGCTCCACAAATACAATGCTCCATATTCCCGCTATCGCACATGAGTGCGGCATCAATATCGACCTTGACCTTGCAAATAAGATCAGTGAAAAGACACCTAACATCTGCCACCTTGCACCTGCGGGCCATGCATACATGGAGCAGCTTAACGAAGCAGGTGGAATCTACGCCGTTATGAATGAGCTGAACAAGAAGGGTCTGCTCTATACGGATCTTATCACAGCAACAGGAAAGACAGTGGGCGAGAACATCGCAGGCTGCGTAAATAAGGATCACGATATCATCAGACCTATCGAAGATCCGTACAGCACAACAGGCGGCATCGCAGTATTAAAGGGCAATCTTGCCAAGGACGGCTGTGTTGTAAAGCGTTCCGCAGTTGTTCCCGAAATGCTGAAGCACACAGGCCCCGCAAAGGTATTCGACTGCGAGGAGGACGCTCAGGCAGCTATCCTCGGCGGAAAGATCGTTGCAGGCGATGTTGTTGTTATCCGCTACGAGGGACCCAAGGGCGGCCCCGGCATGAGAGAGATGCTGAACCCCACCTCCGCAATTCAGGGTATGGGGCTCGGTTCTTCCGTTGCGCTTATCACTGACGGACGCTTCAGCGGTGCATCAAGAGGCGCTTCTATCGGTCATGTTTCTCCCGAGGCAGCCGTTGGCGGCGTTATCGGTGTAGTTAAGGACGGCGATATGATAACGATTGATATTCCCAATTATGTGCTCAATCTTGATATCAGCGATGAAGAGCTGGAGCGCCGCATGGCTGAATTCAAGCCCAAGAAGAAGGAGCTTCACGGCTATCTCAAGAGATATGCGGCTCTTGTAACATCAGGCGCACAGGGTGCGGTACTCAGAGAGGATATATAAATGCCCGAAAATAAAAAGGCAGGCAAAACAGCGGCAAAGATACTTTGCTTTGCCGCTCTGATACTGGCGGTATGCGCCATGCTTTTCAGCAGCTATATGGGCGGTCAGAAGAAAACCGTCAAGGATTATTACACGGCAATTATCCGTGATGAATATTCCTCTTTCGGAAAATATTTTGCCGACGGAGTGCTTTCCGACGGCGATATTGACGGACTGAAAAGTGAATATGCTTCGTTCACGGAAAGCTTCGGTCTTGAAGAGGACAGCACCATGCACGTCCGTGTTGATTTTGAGCGCCGCAGCATGAAAAGCTTTACCGAGGCGGACTATTATTTCACCGTGACATATTATGACGATGATATCAATTCCGACACATCGGAGCTGCTGATGTTTTCAATGAAGCGCATAGGCTCACGCTGGAAGCTCTGCTCGGTCAGACCTGAAAATGTATAAATAAAAGACGTATCGCATTTTGAAGTGCGGTACGTCTTTTTTTGTGCCTGTTTGATTTTACCGTATGTTTATCCAAGCCTGCATACAAACTTACCGTCGGCTTCGTTCAGAAACGAACGCAGAGGACACTCCGCACATTTGGGCGAACGGGCGGTACAGTAATCCCTGCCGAACATCACAAGACGGTGGCAGAAGTCCGAGGATTTTTCGGGGTCAAGTATTTTTCTGAGGTCATCTTCAACGGTTTTCGGGTCCTTGCTGTCGGTAAGGCGGAGCCTGCCCGAGATACGTATGCAGTGTGTGTCCGCAACCACCGCAGGCTTGTGATATATGTCGCCCAGCAGAAGATTTGCGGTCTTTCTCCCTATTCCCGGGAGAGTGAGCAGATCGTCCATATTGTCGGGAACGGTGCCGCCGTAAACATCACGCACCCTTGCGCACATTCCCACGATGCTTTTGGACTTCATGGCAACAAGTCCGCAGGGACGGATTATCTCGGCAATGTCGTTCACATCTGCATCGGCGAAGCTGTCCAGCGTTGGATATTTTGCGAAAAGCTCCTTAGTGACGATGTTCACACGTGCATCGGTGCATTGTGCCGACAGCCGTGCGGATATCATCAGCTGATAAGGCTCGCCGTAGTCCAGTGAGCAGACTGCTCCCGGATATATCTTTTCAAGTCCGCTTACCGCAGCGGCTGCAATATTCTTTTTGTTCATCAGTAACACCTCACGGGATAAGTACAAAGCCGATAATTCCGCACAGCGCCGCAAAAACAGCTCCTGAGATCACGTCAACGGTAAAATGCACGCCTGCCAGCGGACGAATTATCATAATGACAAGACTTACGGCGGACATGAATATCCCCACGGGAGGATAGATGTACAGCCATGCGGCGGCGATTATAACGATGCATACAACGTGTCGGCTGGGAAAGGATTTTCCCTTTGTGTTTTTGGGGATAAGGGGAGTTATCCCAAGCTTTTCATAGGGACGTGGAGCGTTTATTCCGCTGCGTATCAGTGTTGCAAGGATAAATGTTACGGCGGGAACGGCGATACAGCGGATAAGTCCGCCAAAATTTTTTGTAATAATGAGAAAAATCAGCAGTACGGCGTAGGCACCGTAGCCGACGACAGATGTGGTTTTGCTTACGGCTTTAAGAAAGCCGATGCGTTTCGGGTCTGCTTTGAACCATTTTTCAATGGCGGCGAAGCGTTCAGCCGTCATGCAGGGGGACACTTCCTTTCGTTCTTTTTCTACAAGGATAGCACATTCTGCGGAAATTGTCAAATGGAAAAGCACGGTATATAAATATATCCTGCCCAAAAATTCAGGCAGGATCTTCCGAAAATTCACTTTTCTTTATTCATTCTCCGAATCTCCGCTTCCTCGGAGAAAAGATGCTTTGTAAGCTCGGGGACGGTCATGCTGCGGTTGTACTCGGTGAGCATTACCTTAAATCGCACCGTGAGATTTTCACTGCGGAGCGTGTCAAGTATTTTATCAAGACGCTTTGGGGTTATCCCTGCAAAGATGATAAGCTCATCGCTTTCGGCATCTTCGGGAAAGGAAATATTCTTCTTTTCAAATCCCGATATCTGCGCAAGGCAGCCCACGGTTTCGCCGTATTCGCTTTCGGGAGGAGTGAGAGTCCGTATATTCAGCTTTTCCAGCGCCAACGCAATATCGGCTGCCTTTTTGTCATTTATGAACAGCAGTACCGCCGTTTCGGGATATTCGGGACGTATTCTTGATTTCATTTTCAGTGTCCTTTCTTATGGAAGAGTTACGGTAAATTCCGAGCCCTTGCCCTCTTCGCTTTCAACAGATATTTCTCCGCCGTGGAGCTGGACTATCCTTGCGGCTATCGCAAGTCCCAGACCGTTTCCTCGCATTGAACGGGAAGAATCCGCCTGATAGAATTTTTCAAATATGCGCTTCTGGGATTCTTTCGGAATGCCCGTGCCGCTGTCTTTTACGGAAACCGAAACGCCGCTGTCGGTTCGTTTTGCCGAAACCGATATGCAGCCGCCCTCGGGGGTGAATTTCAGTGCATTTCCGAAAAGATTCTGCCATACCTGAAACAGCAGCTCTTCATTGCCGCTGTATGTTATCTCGGGGACGTCCATTTCAATGTCAAGCTCCTTGCTGCTCCAGCTGTCCTCAAACAGAAGCACAACCCGTCGCAGCTGTTCGTCCAGACGAAATTCCTTCATTTCGGGCTTGACCTGCTTGTTCTCCAGCTTTGAAAGCTCCAGTATATTTCCCGTAAGGGAGGAAAGCCGACGTGAAGCGTCCACTATTTTTGAAGCATAAAGCTTGCGGTTCTCGTCCGATATTTTTTCTGCGGCAAGCAGCTCCGCATAGCCCTCGATAGACGCAAGGGGAGTTTTCATTTCGTGGGAAACATTTCTTGTGAAGTCATTGTGGATTATCTTTGAGTTGCCCAGCTCACGGGTCATGATGTTGAAATTATGAGCCATTTCACGGATCTCCCACAGTGCTTTTTCGCCGTCAACGGTAACGCTGTAATCGCCCTCGGCGACTTTGCGCATGGCTTTGTTCAGCTTTTTTACGGGGACAAAAATTATATTGCCTACGATTATCGCTGCGGAAACTCCCATTATTATGCTAAGAACCATAAGATATATCCATGCGATCTTCGTGCCCGAATTTCCGTCCTCCGTGAAAAATCCCAGCCTGTCCATTATGTAGATTATGATAGCTGCGGCAGCCATTTCCACCACTATAAATATGAAAATGATTATGGTGAATAAAAATGTTACTCCTATCGGGGCTTTTTCTTTTTTGTTTTTCTTTTTCATATCCGTCGCCTCACAGCTTTGCCTTAGCGGCAGGGGAGGTGGTGGCTTTATAGCCAAGACCCCTTACGGTGACTATCTGGATATCCGTGTTGTCTTTCAGACGTTCACGGAGCCTGCCGATATGGACTTCAAGGGTGTGCAGTGTGGATTCGGAATCCATGCCCCATATTTCGTCCATTATCTGCATTCGGGTAAAGGTCCTGTTGGGAGCGGAGGCAAGCTTGTATAAAAGCTGAAATTCCTTTGGGGGAAGTATCTCCGTGCTTCCGCCGAAGGATATGCTGTATGAATCGCAGTCAAGCACCGTTCCGCCGATCTCCAGGCGGCGGTCATGTATGCTTTTTGAGCGCCGCAGCAGAGCCTTTACACGCCAGACCATTTCATTGACGTCAACGGGCTTTACCATGTAATCGTCCGTGCCCGAAAGGAAGCCCTCCTGCTTATAGAAGCTGCCGTCCTTTGCGGTTATCATGAGGATAGGGATATCAAGTCCCGCATCGCGTATCTGCCGTGTAAGCTCATAGCCGTCCATATTCGGCATCATAATGTCCGATATTATCAGGTCGATATATTCGTTATCCATTATTTCAAGAGCCTGAACACCGTCTGCCGCTTCGATAGGTGAAAAGGAATTCTCACGCAGCACTGTGCAGAAAAGATTTCTGATCTCGGCGTCGTCCTCGGCAACAAGTATCTTAAATATAATGATCCCGCCTTTCCGAAAATTTTATACATTAATTATAGCATTATTAAGATTTTTTTGCAATAGATATTTTAATGTTTGGCTTATACGGAATAAAGCGGGGAAGCATTAATTTTTTTTATAAAAACAACTCACCGTCCGCTCAATATCGGACGGTGAGTTTGTAAAATATCAACATATATGCGTGATGATTCAAATATAAAAATGTGCAAATATACAATTTAAAAAATTTTTGCAAAAAAAGTGTCCCCAAATGGCATATTTTCGGGTTATATATACGGAAGAAGGGAAATATCTCTTATTTTGAGTCATGTTGTTTGTATTGCAGAACAAAGAGCGGTCTTCCTGACAGACCGCAGGTGGCTATACGACCATTAAACTTTTCCGACGGCTTTCTCCGAGCCTTTTACTGTAATGATGCTGCATCTGCAATACAAACAGCATGACTGTCCGACTGCCCGAAGCTTATCAGGTTTCGGGCAGTTTTTGTTTTGCGTTTTCATATATGATTGTGAAAAGCACTTATAATTTGCAAGTGATTTGCAATGAAAGCAATTTGCAAATGATCTGTACACTAAGCGACCCGTCGGGGAAATTTAAGATTGAGAATGACAACTATAATAACTAACTTGAAGTAATCACTTCACCAAATAGCCGACGGTTGAGCGCCACGAATGAAAGAGAAAATAATAAGCGTTTTATGAACCGTCGGGAATATTAAATCTAAGAATTATTTTGATATGGAATTTCAAAAATCGGGCGGGGGATAAGGAAAGAGAGTGCAGAGGGAGAACCTAAATGGGAGCATACTCTCCTGCGGAGAGTGCCCGATTTTTGCTTCTGCTTTTATTTTAGGCGCAGGTACTGCGCCACGTCCCATTTTGGTTCATCCCTTTGCCCGCCGGAGGCGGAACTCCGAGAAGAAAACAGATGAAAAAAATCATTTAAGAATAAAATAAAACTCAGCATAATAAAAATCAAGTCACTCCCAATTGAAAAATAAGCAATAACATTATATGATAAGCGCCAGATAAATAGCACCCGATATGATAAGACAAAGCGCTGTCACCGATATGCATACCGTGTATATTATCTTTTTTCGCCGTGCGTAAAGCCGCTCTTCCGCCGAGGAATTTTCGGACAGTACCGCAGCATATGCTTTTGCTTCCTCTGTGAGCCGTGAGTCGGTCAGTGCTGTGCATTCGGGACGTATATATAATACGGCTTTCTCAAAATAGGCATTGTCGGTCCCGATCACCTCTATTACTCTCTTGTTTACACCTTTGATACACATTTTATTTGTCCTTTCTTTATAAGAAAATACCGCTTTCGGCTGTGCTGATAAAAGCGTTCCCTTATCGGCTTGTTTGGGATTATTATTGCCTGATGTATCCCAATATATACATATAGTAAACCCAAAGTTTTCAATACTGTGTTGAAAACTTGGTTGAAAAACCTTTGAATGTCGGTTGAAAATGTTGAAATCTTTGTTGAAAAGTACATCTAGTCCGATAAATGCGTTTTCGGAAATAAACGGAAAATTGTTGAAAAATAATATTACAGCCCGTAATATCGCATTTTCGGGGAAACTTACTTGACATTTCATACAATTTGTGACATGGCTCGGTGCGTTTTATTTGTAGTGTCAATTCCTGTTTTGTGTTGACAAAGTAAATTTTCTGCGATATAATGTTATTGTATAATGCGTTAAGTGTATATGTATATTAAGGAAAACAGTTTCATGATATGCTCTTGATATGTCTGAAATAATGCCTGCGGCTTTTTGCGGCGCTTACTTAATTATTGATGCACCATAGGCGGCGGTTTATACTATTTATATTTAAGGTGGAATAAAATAAATGGGACTTTTAGACGGACTTTTCGGTAATTACAGTAAGCGTGAGCTGAAAAAAATAGATCCTATCAAGGAAAAGGTTCTCGCTTATGATGAGGAATTCTCCAAGCTTTCCGAAGCGGAGCTTAAAGCAAAGACAAATGAATTCAGAGAGCGCCTTGACGGCGGTGAATCTCTCGACAGCATCATGCCCGAGGCTCTTGCTACCGTAAGAGAGGCTGCATGGCGTGTTCTCGGAAAAAAGCCCTATCCCGTTCAGATCATAGGCGCTATCGTGCTCCAGCAGGGCCGTATCGCCGAGATGCGTACAGGTGAAGGTAAAACTCTGGTTGCCTGCTGTGCTTCTTATCTTAATGCTCTTGAGGGCAAGGGCTGTCATGTCGTTACTGTAAACGACTATCTGGCTAAGACTCAGTCCGAGGAAATGGGCAAGGTATACCGCTATCTCGGTCTGACTATCGGCTGTATCACTCACGAGCTGGACAACAATCAGCGCCGTGAGGCTTATAACTGCGATATCACATACGGTACGAACAATGAATTCGGCTTCGACTACCTCCGTGACAACATGGTAATCTACAAGAATGAAAAGGTTCAGCGTGAATTCAACTTTGCTATCGTCGATGAGGTTGACTCTATCCTTATTGATGAAGCACGTACCCCTCTTATTATTTCGGGCAAGGGCGATAAGTCCACAGAGCTTTATACTCTTGCGGATAAGTTCGCAAAGAGCCTGAAGCCTTATGTCGTTGTTGAAATGGACGATAAGGTGGATCAGGAAGACGTTGCCGAGGATTATGACTATATCATCGACGAGAAGGCAAAGACCGCAACTATCACCCGTCAGGGTGTTAAGAAGGCGGAGAAGGCTTTCAATGTCGTTAACCTTTACGATGCGGAGAACTCCACTCTCCTGCACCACATCAATCAGGCGCTGAAGGCAAACGGCGTTATGAAGAACGATATCGACTATATCGTCAAGGACGGCGAGGTAGTTATCGTTGACGAGTTCACCGGCCGTCTTATGATGGGACGCCGCTTTAACGACGGTCTGCATCAGGCTATCGAGGCTAAGGAAGGCGTTAAGGTGGCTCACGAGTCCAAGACTCTTGCCAGCATCACATTCCAGAACTTCTTCCGTCTTTACAGCAAGCTGTCCGGTATGACAGGTACTGCCATGACCGAGGAGGACGAGTTCAGAGAGATCTACAAGCTGGACGTTATCGAGATACCCACGAACCGTCCCGTTCAGCGTATCGACCACCCCGATGTTGTATATAAGACAGAAATGGGCAAGTTCAAGGCGGCTATCGAGCGCATAGTTGAATGCCACGAAAAGGGTCAGCCTGTTCTGGTAGGTACTGTATCTATCGAGAAATCCGAGATACTTTCAAAGATGCTTTCACAGAGAGGAATCAAGCATGAGGTCCTCAATGCAAAGCAGCACGCAAAGGAAGCACAGATCGTTGCACAGGCAGGTAAGCTTGGTGCGGTAACTATCGCAACAAACATGGCAGGCCGCGGTACCGATATCCTGCTGGGCGGCAACGCCGAGTTCCTTGCCAAGGCGGATATGCGCAAAATGGGCATGGAAGAGGATCTTATCAACGAGGCTATCGGCTTTGCGGATACGGACGATCAGGCTGTTATCGAGGCAAGAAAGACCTATAAGGAGCTTTATGACAAGCACCAGAGCGTTATCAAGGAGCAGGCAAACAAGGTAAGGGAAGCAGGCGGTCTGTTTATTCTCGGTACCGAGCGTCACGAATCGAGACGTATCGACAATCAGCTGAGAGGCCGTGCGGGACGTCAGGGCGACCCAGGTGAGAGCCAGTTCTATCTGTCGCTGGAGGACGATCTTATGCGTCTGTTCGGCGGCGACAAGCTCACAGGCATGATGAACTCCCTCAATGTTGAGGAGGATATGCCTATCCAGTCCAAGATGCTCACAAAGGTCATCGAGTCCTCACAGAAGAAGGTCGAGGGCAGAAACTTCGCTATCAGAAAGAATGTCCTCAACTACGACGATGTTATGTCAACACAGCGTGAGATCATCTACGGTCAGAGAGCAAAGGTCCTCAACGGCGAGGATATCCACGATTATATCCTGAAGATGATAACCGACTGGGTAACAGACGGCGTAAATGCATATATCATCGACGGAACTGTTCACGATGACTGGAATCTTGACGGTCTGAGAGAGCATTTCCAGGGTGTTCTTACAACCTCCTCCGACTTCAAGTATACCGTTGAGGAGCTTGAAAAGATCGACAAGAAGGATATCATCAAGGAGCTGAGCGACCGTGCCCTTGCTTTCTATGCAAAGCGTGAGCAGGAGATCGGCAGCGATGTGCTCCGTGAGCTTGAAAGAGTTATCCTGCTGAAGGTCGTTGATATCAAGTGGATGGCTCACATCGACGATATGGACGAGCTGAGAAAGGGTATCGGTCTGAGAGCATACGGTCAGAAGAATCCCGTTGTCGAGTATCGTTATGAGGGCTTCGAGATGTTCGATGCTATGATCGAGTCTATCCGTGAGGAAACTATCAGACTGCTGTTCACTATCCGCATCAACAACAACGAGGAGCCTAAGCGTGAAAGAGTTGCCGATCCCGGTCAGGTAGGCGGCAGCGATTCCACAACAGGCGGCAGACGTGTTAAGAAGGTCGGCAGAAACGATCCCTGCCCCTGCGGAAGCGGCAAGAAGTTCAAGAACTGCTGCGGCAGAGATCTCAAGTAAGAACCTGTCTTCATAAGAAATGTATGCGGATTTTCGTGCATAATTTTGATGCAGACAAGGCAAAAATCCGCAGGCGTGCTGCCGCACGGCAAGGATTTTTAACGCAGTATGCAGCAAAATTTGCCGAAAAGACGTGTGCATATGCTTATGAAGACAGGTTCTAAAAATCAAACAGGAATAATATCCGCCGTCGGCAGCTGTCGGCGGCGGAAATCATATAGCAAAGGAAGTAACCGAAATGCTGATAAATGAATGCAAACATGAGCTTACAAATCATATCATTCCGTTCTGGAACAAGCTGAGAGACGATGAGTTCGGCGGCTTTTACGGTCAGATGGACAATGACCTTGTGCTTGACAAAAAGGGCACAAAGGGCGTTATCCTCAATTCGAGAATACTTTGGTTCTATTCCAGCTGCTACCGCACTATCGGCGGCGAGCAGAATCTTTCCAACGCAAAGCACGCCTTTGAATTTCTTCGTGACAAGTGCGTTGACCGTACAAACGGCGGCGTTTACTGGATGATGAACTATGACGGCACGGTAAACGACGGCATGAAGCATACATACAATCAGGCATTTGCAATTTATGCGCTGTCAACATATTTCCTTGCAAGCGGCGACAAGTCCGCTCTTGATCTTGCTTTTGAGCTGTTTAACACTGTTGAGGAAAAGTGCACCGATGATGTGGCTTACATGGAAGCATTCTCCGCCGACTGGAAGCTCATCGACAATGACGCTCTTTCCGAAAACGGACTTATGGCAGACAAGACAATGAACACAGTGCTTCATCTTATCGAGGGATATACAGTTCTGTTTGAGGCTTCAAAGGATCTGCGTGTGGGCGACAGACTGCGCTTCCTGCTGGACATCACCCGTGACAAGATATTCGACAGCGTGAACAACAAGCTGCTGGTATTCTTTGATGTGAACCTTAATGTTATCGGCGATATTTATTCCTACGGTCACGATATCGAGGCTACATGGCTCATTGACCGTGCGTGTGAAACTCTGGGTGAAAAGGACAGGATCGCAGAGTGGCAGAAGATCAATCTCAGGATCGCAGAGAAGATATACAATGTTGCACTTGAAAACGGCGCCGTAAACAACGAGCGTGAGAACACCACTATCAGCCGCAAGAGAGTATGGTGGGTACAGGCAGAGAGCGTTGTGGGCTTTATCAATGCATATCAGCACTGCGGCGATAAG
This sequence comes from uncultured Oscillospiraceae bacterium, assembly GCA_934464775.1. GTDB lineage: Bacteria > Bacillota > Clostridia > Oscillospirales > Ruminococcaceae > RGIG4694. The sequence goes on along the minus strand of CAKSKG010000002.1, from coordinate 93,822 downwards.
AAGTATCTTGACGCTGCCTGCACGGTATGGAAGTGGATCCGTGACGTTCAGATCGACAAGCGCGAAGGCGGCGAATGGTGGGCAGAGGTAGACTTCAGCGGCAAGCCCATGACGGATTTCACAATGGTAAACGAGTGGAAGTGCCCCTATCACAACGGAAGAATGTGCATGGAGATCATCAACCGTGCGGTTGACGGCGAGACCGTCTGACGGCTTTTTTGATGAACGGAAAGGAAGTGTGCGGCAATGGCACTTGTGAACATGACTGAGGTAATAGTCCGCAAAAGACTCAGCGATATGCTGGAGAACATGGACTGCTGTAAATGCGAGCAGTGCTATTTGGATATGCTGGCTCTGGCGCTGAATCAGCTGCCTGCGATGTATGTAAATTCGCATCAGGGCGAGCTTATTTCAAGAGTAAACAGCGGTACTATACAGAAAACAATAGATATGGACGTTGCGGTAATCAAGGCGATAAATATCGTCAGCGCATCTCCCCACCGCTCTGCTCCCGCAGCACAGCCTGTTCAGGAAAACCCGGAGAACGCTTCGGAACAATAAATTATACGGACAGCAGCTTCACGGATATTTCATGAGGGTGCTGTCCTTTTCATTTTATTTTATAAATATCATCAAAATAAATGGGAATTATACTGCAAAGAGCCGAAAAAGCAAAAAAGCCCTTGCATTTTCGGAGAATGTGTGTTATAATAAAATCCAGTGTTTATGAACCGCAGATTATATCGCCGCATAAGGCATATTCGGTATTAATCGGCGGTTTTTTCGTGAATAAACGATCGGCGGAGATGCCGATGCTATTTTGGTGAGGAGGAAAAAGAATGCCTGTAAAGTATATTTTCGTAACAGGAGGAGTTGTATCCGGTCTGGGAAAGGGTATCACAGCCGCTTCTCTGGGCAGACTGCTTAAAGCAAGAGGATATAAAGTTACAATTCAGAAGTTTGACCCTTATATAAATGTTGACCCCGGTACTATGTCGCCCTATCAGCACGGCGAGGTTTTCGTTACCGATGACGGTGCGGAAACAGACCTTGACCTCGGTCATTACGAGCGTTTTATCGACGAGAATCTTTCTATCAACTCCAATGTTACAACAGGTAAGATCTACTGGACTGTTCTTAATAAGGAGCGCAGAGGAGATTATCTCGGAGGTACTGTACAGGTTATCCCTCACATCACAAATGAAATCAAAGAGAGAGTATACAGAGTAGGCAAGCAGTCAGGCTCCGATATCGTTATCACAGAGATCGGCGGCACAGTGGGCGACATAGAGTCCACACCTTTCCTTGAAGCTATCAGACAGGTAGTTACAGAGGTGGGCAGAGAGAATGCAATGTATATCCATGTAACTCTCGTTCCCTATATCGCAGGCTCCGAGGAGCTGAAGTCCAAGCCCACGCAGCATTCCACAAAGGAACTGCTCTCTATCGGAATCCAGCCCAATATCCTTGTTTGCCGCAGCGAAAAGGAGATCCCCGAGGATATGCGCCAGAAGATCGCACTTTTCTGCAACGTGCGCTCCGAGGACGTTATCCAGAATCTCACAGCACCCTCACTTTATGAAGTTCCCCTCTGGCTGGAGAACGAGGGACTTGCAAATGCGGTTTGTCACCACCTCAATCTGAACAATCCGAAGCCCGATCTTACTGAATGGACAGAAATGGTTAACCGTGCAAAGAATGCCACAAAGAAAGTCACGATCGGACTTGTGGGAAAATACGTTGTACTTCACGACGCATATCTTTCCGTTGCGGAAGCGCTCCGTCACGGCGGCATTGTAAACGATGCAGAGGTACACATTCGCTGGATAAACTCCGAAGCTATCACGCAGGAAACTGCTGCTGAGATGCTGGGCGGCTGCGACGGAATCATCGTTCCGGGCGGCTTCGGCGACAGAGGAATCGAGGGCATGATCGAAGCTCTGAGATACTCCCGTGAGAACAAGATACCAACATTCGGCATTTGTCTGGGAATGCAGATGGCTGTTGTCGAGTATGCAAGAAACGTACTGGGCATGGCAGGCGCAAACTCCACAGAGTTCGGCGAGACACCGTATCCCGTTATCGACATTATGGAGGATCAGAAGGACGTTACCGAAAAGGGCGGCACAATGCGTCTGGGACTTTATCCCTGCATGCTGGCAGCTGATTCCCTTTGCAGAAAGATCTACGGCGATGAGCTTATCTACGAGCGTCACCGTCACCGTTGGGAATTCAACAACGCATACCGTGAGCAGATCAAGAACGGCGGCATGATACCCGTCGGAACATCTCCCGACGGAAAGCTTGTTGAGATCGTCGAGGTACCCGACCACCCCTGGTATGTGGGAGTACAGTTCCACCCCGAGTTCAAGTCCAGACCCAATAAGCCCCAGAAGCTTTTTGCCGACTTCATCAGAGCAAGTGTTGAATACTCGGAGAAGAAGTAACTTTACAGTTGGTTTTAAGCCGACAGCTTTTGCTGTCGGCTTTTTTGTGTATTATTGTTACTAAAAAGTTTTCTTTTTTGCTTGTTGTTACTCTCTGCCTCATTTTGCGTTGATGTTATTGAAAAGCTTCCTTTTATTTTAATATTGGCTGTTTTTAACTATCTTCAAGATTTTAGGCTCGTTAAAAGCTTACTTTTATTTTTTGACATGTGAATCATATGAGCTTCAAGATTCGCAAAGGGAACACCAAAGGGCGAAGGAGAGGGGGGCTAAAGAAAAGCAGAAGCAAAAATCGAGGCGCCCCCCTCTCCTTACCCTTAGGTTTTCCCTCTGCACTCTCTTTCCTTACCCATCCTCACTCCCGCCTCGATTTTTGCAAAACCAGTCATTGCTCTGTCTTTAGATCTATTATGATAACGGTTCGTGCAACGCTTAAAATATACTTGTTTTTATGGTGCGCTCAACCGACGTAAAAGCTGATAGTTTCAACCTTAAATGTTGAATATATCAGCTTTTTCTTTTTTCACTTCAATTTTCACGTCGGGTCGCTTAGTTTAAATAGTAACAGCTACTTGTAACCTGCAAGAAGTAAGCGACCCGTCGGAAAAATTGAAGATTAAAAAATGCAACTATAATGACTGACTTGAAGTGATTCCTACACCAAATAGCCGACGGTTGAGCGCCGCATGGAAAAACGTAAACGGCGTAGATTTATGATGAACCGTCGGTTTTATGAAATCTAAAGAATAATTAATAACTGGATTTTCAAAAATCGGGCGGGGGATAAGGAAAGAGAGTGCAGAGAGAGAACCTAAAGGGGCGGCGCCCGATTTTTGTGTCGATTTATTATTACCGCCCCTTTTGGTTCATCTCTCTGCCCGCCGGAGGCGGAACCTCCGCTTTCTCTATGGTTGCAAACCATACTACAAAACTTTATAAACTAACAGCAACACACAATAAGCATAGAAAGAAATATTTGAAAACTGTCATTTGAGAAGTGAAAATTACAAAAAATTAATTGTACCTCTCATATTAATAATAAGTATATACATATAAATTTATACAAATAGTATATTATTTTTATTACTATAAAAGAAAAACAAGGTTGAATGTTGTGCAAATATACAAATATAACCTTTTTCACTTGCCAAAGATTATAAAATATGTTAAAATGTATCTGTAATTGTTTTGGTGTTCATGTTTGCAAATATAAATTTAATAAAGGAATGAAAAAAATGGAAAAAGAACTTTTCAGAGCAAAGATCAGCGATAATCTTATGACCGATTACCGTACAACTATAAACGAGGCAACTCCCCGTCAGCTCCATAATGCGGTGTCCCGTGCCGCAATGAGCGGTATTATGCCTGTATGGACTGAATCCGAGAAACGTCATAGCAGCCGCAGACGTGCTTATTATCTTTCTGCGGAGTTCCTTATGGGACGTGCAGTCTATAATAACCTTTACTGCGCAGGTATGCTCGATTCCGCTAAGGAGATCTTCGCGGAAAACGGCGTCGATTTTAACTGCCTTGAGGAAATTGAGGACGCAGCTCTCGGTAACGGCGGTCTTGGCCGTCTTGCCGCTTGCTTCCTTGATTCTGCGGCAGCTCATGATATCCCCCTGAATGGATATGGTATCAGATATAGATACGGTCTTTTTAAACAGTCTATCGGCAACGGCTTCCAGCAGGAAAGCGCTGATGCTTGGCTCGATTACGGCGATGCTTGGAGCGTAAGAGCGGATAATGACGCTGTTCTCGTTGAATTTGCGGATCAGGCTGTTGCTGCCGTTCCTTATGATATGCCTATTATCGGCTTTAATTGTAAATCTGTAAATACTCTCCGCCTTTGGCAGGCTGAAAGCACTAAGGGCTTCGATTTCGGCGCATTCGATAATCAGGATTATCTCAAGGCTTCCGAGGATTCTATCCTTGCAGAGGCTATCAGCGATGTTCTTTATCCTAACGATAATACAGAAAAGGGCCGCCGTCTCCGTCTGAAGCAGCAGTATTTCTTCGTTTCCGCTTCAATTCAGGATATCGTCCGCTCCTATAAGAAAACTCACGGCGATGATTTCAGCGAGTTTGCAAAGCTTTATGCTGTTCAGCTCAATGATACTCACCCAACTGTTGCTATCCCCGAGCTTATCAGGATCCTTATGTTCAATGAGGGTATGGCTTTTGCCGATGCATTCGCTATCGCACAGAAGACATTCAATTATACAAACCATACGGTTATGGGCGAGGCTCTCGAAAAGTGGAATATCGACCTGTTCAAGAGTGTTATCCCCACAATTTATGAGATCGTTAAGCTTATCGACAGCTATATGAAGAAGGACTTCCGCAATAAGGGTCTTTCCGAGGATAAGATCAGATCAATGCAGATCATCGACGGCGACCTTATCCATATGGCAAGAATGGCTATCTACGGTTCTTCCCATACAAACGGCGTTGCACAGCTTCATACCGAGATCCTGAAAAACGATGTTCTCAAGGACTGGTATCAGCTCTATCCCGAGCGCTTCCAGAACAAGACAAACGGCATCACACCCCGCCGCTGGCTGGGTCTGTGCAATCCCGAGCTTAGCGCACTTATCACAGAAAAGATAGGCAGCGGCTGGGAGACTGACCTTGACAGACTCCAGGGTCTTAAAAAGTATGTTGACGATAATTCCGTTATCGACCGCTTCAACGCTATCAAGCGTGAGAAAAAGCAGCAGCTCTGCGATTATATCAAGGAGCATGAGGGCATCGACCTTTCACCCGATTTCGTGTTCGATATCCAGTGCAAGCGTCTCCACGAATACAAGAGACAGCTGCTCAATGCATTCTCGATCATGGATATCTACTTCAAGATAAAGGACGGCAAGCTGCCCGATCTCCAGCCCACAGCATTTATCTTCGGTGCAAAGGCTGCTCCCGCATACCGCCGTGCAAAGGGTATCATCAAGTATATTAACGAGATCGCAAAGCTTGTTAACAATGACCCCGATACAAAGGACAAGATCAAGGTCATCTTCGTTCAGAACTACAATGTATCCTATGCGGAAAAGCTTATGCCCGCAGCAGATCTTTCCGAGCAGATCTCCACAGCAGGTCTTGAAGCTTCCGGTACAGGCAACATGAAGTTTATGCTGAACGGTGCCGTTACACTGGGCACATACGACGGCGCAAACGTTGAGATCGTTGAAGAGACTGGCTGGGAGAACGAGTATATCTTCGGCGCAAGAGTTGAAGAGCTTGACCAGATCAGACCCACATACAATCCCAAGGAAAAGATCTACTACAAGAACGAGCGTGTCAAGAGAGTTATCAATACCCTTGTTGACGGCACATTCAATGACGGCGACACAGGAATGTTCGGCGAGCTGTTCAACTCCCTTATCAACGGCGCAAGCTGGCACAGACCCGACAACTACTTCCTGCTTGCCGATTTCGAGGGCTATGTTGATACAAAGCTCCGTGCACTTTACGATTACAAGAACAGAAACGTATTCGGCAAGAAGTGCTGGATGAACATTGCAAACGCAGGCAAGTTCTCCTCCGACAGAACTGTTAAGCAGTATGCCGACGAGCTTTGGATGCTCTGATAAGCTTCGGAAAATCAAATAATGATATGTCCCTCCGTATCGAAAAAACGATGCGGAGGGACTTTTTTTCACAGTATTTTCATCTGAAATTATGATATGCTTGTTGAAAACGGCGGTATTATGTGATATAATATATTTTGCAGGCGTGGGTCTGCCGATAAAATAATATAGAAAAACGATCGAAACGGAGAAATATAAATGATAAGATCAGCAAAAACAATAAGCATAGCTGCTGCGCTGCTGCTTTCGGCATCGCTGTTCACAGCCTGCGGAAACGGCGGAAACGAGACTCCCCAGACTACCGCAGCGACCGCCGCAGGCGATTTTGCGGAAGTTCCTACCGACGGTTCATTCAGCGATTTTGACCTTACAACTATTGCGGAGGCAAGCCGCACATCGGCTCTGCTTGAGAAGTACGGCAGCTTCAGGATATCCTATTCCATGGACTACGGCGAGGTATACGATCAGGTCATGACCTTTACGGGCAGTGCCGACGGCGGCGTGTCCTATATCAGCGAGTCGGGCACTGACACCGAATATTTTGACGGCAAAAACGATTACTGGTATGAGATGTATGACGACGGCAGCGGAGAGGGATATGCAAATCTGGTGCTGGACGGCGCAGAGAGCGGCGGCGATCTGGAGCATTATATCTTTACCTACAGCGAGGGAGATGCCCTTACCGTTACGGGATATACACGCAACGATGACGGAAGCTATATAATCTCGGCGGCGGAAACATTCAATAATTCCTATCAGGACGCAGAGGGCGCAACTGTAAGCATAGCTTATAAATACGAGTATGTGATATCGGCAAATGCGGATCTGGAGCTTACGGAAATGAAGAGCGTCTGCACCGATGTGAATACTGGTGAGATCGATTCCACGCTGAATGTCAAGGTGGATTACGGCGTTTCCGATTTTCAGCTGCCTGCTTATATGAACGATACCTATGAGCTGACGGTCATCACTATCAGAGACGTTGACACGGAGACTACCGACAAGTTTGAAGTTCCCACAGGCTTTTCAACGGTGTTCATCACTCCCGACGACGGAGACTATGTGTTCTCCTATGACCGTTCCGCAGATGCGATAATCTCCGATACAATGGAAATATCCGAGCCGGGAACTGTTTTTGCCATCAATTCGTCGAAGCTTGCGGTGGATACGGGAGAAGATGCTGAATAAGACGTGCATATGCGCTTTTTAGGCAGTTTCAAATGCTTTTTCGGCGTGATTTGTACGGAAAAATCCTTGACATCGGGGCTGATTTATAGTATAATAATCAAGATAGGCGCAGTCTGACCGCTGATGCGGTTTTTCTGCGCATGATTTATTGTAAAAAAATGCCGTCCATGCTTTTGTGCGGCAGATTGGAGAATATATTATGGCTGTAAAAAAAATCAAAATGTCCGCCGAGGGTTACAGAGCCCTTGAAGAGAAGCTTGAATATCTGAAAAATGTCCGCAGAAAAGAAGTTGCCGAAAAGCTGAAGGAAGCACGTTCACAGGGAGACCTTTCCGAGAACGCCGAGTATGATGCTGCCAAGGACGAGCAGGGTATCCTTGAAGCGGATATCGCTGACCTTGAATTAAAGATCGCAAACGCAGAGATCGTCGGCGATGATGACCTTTCCGAGGACGAGATCGGCGTAGGTTCAAAGGTAAAGCTCAAGGATCTTGAGCTTGATGAGATCATGGATCTTCAGATCGTTGGCTCCACAGAAGCAGACCCCGAGAACAACAAGATCTCCGAGGATTCTCCTATCGGCATCGCCGCTATGAAGAAGAGAGTGGGCGAGGTGCTGGAGGTTGAGGCTCCTATCGGAGTTATCAGAATGGAAGTTCTGGAGATCAGCAAGTAATTTTGCACCGTAAATCAAATTCAATATAAAGGAATGATACAAGTTGGCTGAAAATGAAGCAGTTACACAGGCTGCCGAGGAAGAGCAGACCGAACAGGATATAAATATCCTCAAGAAGATAAGAATGGACAAGCTTGAAGCTATGAAGGCTGAGGGCAAGAATCCTTTTGAGATAACAAAGTTTGACTATGACATAAAGAATGCCGATATCAGAACACGCTTTGACGAGCTTGAAAACAAGACAGTCAAGATCGCAGGCCGTATCATGACATGGAGAAACATGGGCAAGGCAAACTTTATCGATGTCAGAGACAACACAGACCGTATGCAGGTCTATGTCCGCATGAACGATATCGGCGAGGAAGCATTCAAGGACTTCAAGACATGGGATATCGGTGATATAATCGGCGTTGAGGGCTTTGTGTTCAAGACAAGAACTGGTGAGATCACAGTTCACGCACAGAAGGTCACACTGCTTACAAAGTCGCTTCTGCCCCTGCCCGAAAAGTGGCACGGACTCAAGGATCAGGACACACGCTACCGTCAGCGTTATGTTGACCTTATCGTTAATCCCGATGTTGCGGATACATTCAGAAAGCGCTCCAAGATAATCTCCTGCATCAGACGCTACCTTGACGGTCAGGGCTTTATCGAGGTGGAAACACCTATGCTGGTCGCAAATGCTGGCGGCGCAAGCGCAAGACCTTTCGAGACTCACTATAATGCTCTTGACGAGGACGTTCGTTTGAGAATATCGCTGGAGCTTTACTTAAAGCGTCTTATCGTAGGCGGACTTGACCGTGTTTACGAGATAGGCAGAGTTTTCAGAAACGAGGGCGTTGACACAAAGCACAACCCCGAGTTCACACTTATGGAGCTTTATCAGGCTTATACCGATTATCACGGCATGATGGACCTTGCGGAGAATCTTTACAGATACTGCGCACAGGAGGTCTGCGGTACAACAAAGATCATGTACGGCGACACCGAGATAGATCTGGGCAAGCCCTTTGAGAGAATAACAATGGTCGATGCCGTTAAGAAGTATTCGGGTGTTGACTTTGAGCAGATCAAGACCGTTGAGGAGGCTCGTGCAGCTGCCAAGGAGCATCACATCGAGTTTGAGCAGCGCCACAAGATCGGCGATATCCTCAATCTCTTCTTTGATGAATTCGTTGAGGAGCATCTTATCCAGCCTACATTCATTATGGATCACCCCGTTGATATTTCTCCCCTTACAAAGAGAAAGCCCGATAAGCCCGATTATACGGAGCGTTTCGAGATGTTCATTCTCGGCAGAGAGATGTGCAACGCATACTCCGAGTTGAACGATCCCGTTGACCAGAGAGCTCGCTTTGAGGCACAGGAAGAGATGAAGCGTCTGGGCGATGAAGAGGCTAACAGCATTGATGAGGACTTCCTCCGTGCGCTGGAGATCGGTATGCCTCCCACAGGCGGTATCGGCTTCGGTATCGACAGAATGGTAATGCTGCTTACAAACAGCAGTGCTATCAGAGATGTTCTGCTGTTCCCCACAATGAAGTCCCTTGATTAAAATAAACATAAGAATGCGCCGTGTGTTTTATTGAACATACGGCGCATTTTTTTGTTTTTAATAAAAGTTATTTAAGTGTTGTCCATACACCGGTCTTGTAATTATACCAACTTATTGAACTCAAACTGCTGTCGGCATAATAGTAATTATCATATGCTGTATCATAGATATAATAATTACCCGTTGACTTGCCGTTGTTGGTCTTTTCTATATAATAGAACTTGCCCTCTTTTGTCCAGTCACTTTCACTGATAGTCTTTTTGCCAAGTATATTTATTGCCTTATACTTATACCAGCCGCTGGGCAGGCTTGTATTTTTTGAAGATGCCGTATAATTTTTTACACTGCTTGTATTGGTTTTATTTGTAATTACTACTTTAGCAAGGTTATTGAAGTTTGAACCGTTGGCATATTTGTAATTGTCGGGGGAGTATTTTGTGCCATTTGCCACTGGTAAACTTTCAGAATAATAAAAACGTGTACGGCTTTTTCCATTATATGAATCATAAGCCTTCAAAGATGCTGTTGTCTGCATAAAGTACGTATAAGTGTAATCTGTTTCAGATTTTGTTATTACATCATCCCAATATACATCACACTCATACCAGTCCCCGCCAACTTTTACGAGATTCCATTTATGACTCACCCCATTCCATGTTGTACCCGATACTGAAGTACACTGTATACCCAATTTCTGCATACAATAAGTAAATGTATCAGCATAAGCCGCACAAACTCCCATTTTATCAACTACAGCTGCATAAGCCACATGATAATAGCCATTTGAAGAATTAACGTTAGATTTCTTAGAACCATCATTTACATTATATATAATCCAGTCGTGTACAAATTTCACCTTGTCTATATCTGTAGACATCTTAGATGCCTTATCAAGCATCGGTTTAAGGTAATCATCCATAAGTTGCACTGCTCCAGCTCTGTCCTTTACAAGTGTAGAATCATATATAAAATTTATACTATTAATACCCTGTTTATTAGACGTACCCCAATTATATGAATCAAACCAAACCAAATATGGATTATCATATTTAACACCTATATAAGCCAAAATTATATCATAACGACTATAATAATTATTAAAAGCAACACTTGTTAAACCTTTTGATACAGCATCTTTTATTGTATCATAAAGATACTGTTGATTTGTTGTAAGTGTACTCCTAAATACAAGATTTGATGTGGGAATAGCATTGCCCTTATGGTCTGTCATATACACTGCGTCTTTTTTATCCTGCTGTGTATTCTGATTGGGCTTTGTGCTTGTATTATTCTGATTAGGCTTAGCAGTTGTAGCAGGCTTTGTTGTTGTCTGGGCAGGGGAAGAACCCGAAAAAATTGACAAATCCTTTAATCTGTTATATGCCTGCTTATATGTGAGCTGCTTGCCCGTTCTTTTTGTACTGCTTGCCGTTGATTCGACCACTCTTGCCGTGCTGTACTGATATGCTTCCGCATTGACCTCCGCCGCAAGGGTGCCTGTCATTACAGCCATTGCCGCCATAAGACTTAAAAATTTTTTCATTGCCTTTTTATTATTCAATTTTCTATCCCCTTTTTAATTGAAATTTTCAATAAAAATAATTATATCACTTAATATGCGAATTGTCAATAAATTTGTAATAAAATGCCGAAAAAATATCCCGCAGAAAATATCTTCCGCGGGATATCGTATTTACTGCGTATTATTCAAGCGTGCCCGAATATTTGCCGACGTAATATTCTGCGGCTTCCTCCGCCGTTGTTGATATATGCGCTCTCGACCTTTTCGGCAGTTTCCGCACTGCCGAACACCGCATTGGAGGGATCGCCCGTTACCGTGGGAACGCCCTTTATTGAAGCAAGCGTGTTCAGATTGTCATCCTGTGCGATGAAGCGCAGAAATTCAAGGGCATAGTCATAATTGTCGCTGTTCTTGTTCAGCGAGAAGCCGTACCATAGCGGAAGTTTCTTCCGCAGTTAATGCCGCCTGCCTTAAACGGTGCAGGATTGCCTATTGACATCGGCGGCAGGGTATATTATAATAGATATAATGCATTTAAGGGGAATGTATTGTTTAAAGATCGGAGCTGGGGGTGTGCCGAAGGCATACCCGTTTATTTTTATAAATGAAAGGAACTGCGCACCATGGCGGATAAAAAGGACAAACCCAAGGAAAAATCATTTCTTGAAACGGTAAGGGAGATCGACGAGCGTGAGCGGCTTGAAGAGGAAGCCGAAGAGGAGCGCAAGGCGGAAGCAAGAAAGCAGCGTGAGCTTGAACGGAAAAAAGCCTATGAGGAACAGCTGAAGCGTGAGAAGATCGAGCTTATGAAGCTGAAAGCAGGCGTTATCACCGACGAGGACATACCCAAAGAGGAGACAGTGGAAAAGCACTATACGATATGGCAGAAGATCGGCAACTTCATATATCATGACAAGGCATATATCATATTCGGCATTGCTTTTGCCGCATTGGCGATATTTCTGATATATAACCTTGTGACCACAGTCCGTCCCGATATGACGATACTTTACATAGACGGCGATTTTTATATGCAGTATCAGGTTGAGGAAATGGGAAAGCTGTTTGAACCGTACTGCGAGGATTACAACGGCGACGGCAGGACCGTTGTGGATATGTACTATGTGCCTGCGGATTATGACGATGACAACAATGCATCAATGCAGCTGGCGCAGTCCGACCGTGCAAAGCTTGTGGCTGAATTTCAGTCGGGAGAGGCTATAATGATAATCGGCACCCTTGAAGATTATGAAGCTATGGGCATCACGGAAAATGTTTTGCAGGATATGAGGAAGATATATCCCGATGATCCCAATGCCGAAGAGCTGGGCTATAAGATCACTGGCACCGACCTGAAAGAACGTCTTGGATATGAGGGACTCAGGGACAATCTTTACATCTCGTTCCGCCTGCCCAAAAAGCTTGTGGGCACGAACTATGACAAGATGAACGTAAATTATGAAAGAGCATTGAAGGTATTTGACGATTATCTTAAATCTATGAACGTATCGGATAATGCGTCCGGATCAGACTGATAAAAAAACTCCGTTCCGAGTGAATTTCGGAACGGAGTTTTTTCTATCTTATATAGCCGCCGCTTCTTGTTATGAATATCCAGAACGTAAGTGTGACCGATGAAAGTATCGTTGTCAGCATGACAACTCCCGAGGTCAGCACCGCATCGTTGTTCATGTTTTTCGCCATGATATAGCTTGACGGCGTGGTGGGGGAGCCTGACATTATTATCAGCGCAATAAGCTTTTCATCGGTAAAGCCGAAGTGTATCGCCGTTGGGATTATAACAGCGGGAAGTATCACCAGCTTTATCACGGAAGCAATGATTGTGGGGCGCAGCTTTTTTATGGCTGCGGAAAATTCAAATCCCGCTCCTATTGCTATCAGTGCAAGGGGAGAGGCAAGGGAGGAGATGCTCCCAAGCATTTTGTCGGCTATGCCGTATGCAAGAGTACCGCCTGCGGAGGGGAAGCGGCTCATCAGCAGTGAGGCTGCCATTCCGAGGAATATCGCTATGATTATCGGATTTTTCAGCACATTTACAGCGGCTTTTTTTATGTTTGCGGCTTTGTTCTGCGATGCACTGTCCGAAGCGTTCATAGTAAGCACTATCACCGCATATATGTTGAACAGCGGCACGCTGCCTATTATCATCATGGGCGCCATTCCCGAATTTCCGTAGATATTCTGTATGAATGCAACTCCAAGAACGGCGGCGCTGCTGCGGTAGCTTGCCTGAACGAATGCTCCCGTTTCGGTCTTATCCTTTATGAAAAGGGCGGCAAAGAGCCATATCCCAAGAAATGCGGCGGTAGTTGCAAGAGCGCAGAAAAGTATATAGCTGCCGTCAAAATCGGTTATCATATCCGTCCGTGCAATATCACGAAACAGCATAACGGGGAGAGTTACCTTGAAATTGAATTTGTTGCATACACTGACAAATTCATCGGTGAGCATATGCCGCTTTTTCAGTATGTATCCCAGCACCATTACCAGAAATACGGGCACGGTTGCGGTGAGACTGTATTTTAAGCTTTCCGTTGTTATCCCTGCTTTCAGTCGTTTTCGAGAGAGGATATATCCACACTGCTCCAGCCATTCCTGTCGTGATATCCCTCGGGCATTGAAAATCTTATATGTATCACTGTATTTTCGTCGATGATTTCCGCAGACAGCACTATATCCGCAGTGGGAGTTTTTCGGGTCACGGGCAGCGTATCGGCATCATCTTCGGGAGCGGCATAAAGCTCGTCCAGCCAGTGGGATACACGCTGAATATCATTTTCTGCCGAAGAATTGGGACGGACTATCCTGTATTCGGCGGCTATGCACCGATCATAGTCGAAGTAATATATCAGCCGTGCCTTAAAATCGGCGAATTCCATGTTATCAAAACAGAGGGTGTTTTCATCGGAGCTGTCGCAGTACCGTCCCTCCTGACGCTGTACCTCGAATGCGCTGTTTTCCCACTGAATGTTTCGGAAATCGGGATTTGCCAGCAGCAGAGGTGATTGTTCAAAGGCTGCGATGGTTTCCTCCGTGACGGCAGTTTCGGTCCCGGCACTTTTGTCGGTGCTTCCGCAGGCTGTAAGCAGTATTGCCGATGCTATCAGCGGCATGAGTTTTTTCATGGTTTCGCCTCCGTTCGTGATTTTTCGGTTTTAGTGCGTACCTTTCTATTATAATTCCTTTTGGAAAAAAAAGCAACAGCGGAACGCATATTTCTGTTGGTATATTGCTATATATGAAAAAATCCGCAAATATAAAAATTGTTAAACTTTTATAGAAATAACAGATATTTCATATAATATTTACATATTGTTAAATATGTTTACGGTTAATTCGTTGAAGAAAAGGTTTACAAGTGTTATAATGAGAACAATAAAATAAAAAGTATGCATTTCCGTTCTTCTGCTTTGGACGGCAGTGCATCGGATCATACCTATTAGTCTGAGGAAGAGAGATATGAAAAAAACGATCAAAAAAAGAATACTTATGCTTTGCATAACGATATCGGTATTGCTGGCTGTCATAATTTCCGCTATCGCAATTATGACCGAAAGGTCCCTTGTACTTGATAAATTTACCACGGTAGGCGAAACTCAGCTGAGAAACGGCGAGAGCTATTTCAATTCCCAGCTGGATCTTATTTCCGAATACCTTGATCTTATGGTAAACAACGATACGCTGTTTCTCAACAGATATTCACAGGGCGTAAAGAAGGACTATATTTCCGATGATGATTATGCTTTCATGGACAGTATGCCCCAGGGAAAATACTACATGACAAGGATAATGAAGAATTACGACGATCAGTATGTTACCGCCTTTGCCTATAAAAAGGTCAAGGAAACAAAGGAAGTCGTTAATATCGGCGAGCTTGATTCCGAGTATTTCCACGTTTTCTTTGATTCGGTAACAAATGCTATCGACGAAAAGGACGTTGGCTATATCGTCAAGGCAAACGGCGATGTTGTGCTTTCCAATGACAGGGACTTCATGATTGCAGACGGAAACATGAGCGATCTTAATGCCGCTTTCGGTGATTTTATCTCAAAGCTCAGTACGGATAAGACTGACACAATGAAGGCTTCCTTCAACGGCGTAAATTATTATGTAATGGCAAAGCAGATACCCGTTACCGAAAATCAGTCCGAGCCGCTTTACATAATTTATGCTACCGACTATGTTAATATCGTGGATGCATTTCTCCGGTCCTGCGTGCTGATCGTTGTATTTGCGGCAGTTACTATAATCGTAAGCTGCATTTTTGCTGTGAAGTATGCTGCGGATATATCCAATCCCCTTGTTGATGCAACACGTCAGATCGAGCTTATGGCAGACGGCGAGCTTACCGACAGCATGGGCAAATACAGCACAAATGATGAGACACAGCGCATTACCGAGGCGCTCCGCTCCACAATGAATTCACTGAATGCGTATGTGTCCGAGATAAACCGTGTGGCTTCAAACATTGCCGACTATGACCTTTCATCAAGTCTGGACGAATCCGTAACATTCAAGGGCACCTTTGAAGATATCAAATCAGCACTTACCGAGATCGTCAAGTCACTGCGAGATGTTATTGTAAGCATCGAGCGTACCTGCATACAGGTTGACACAAGCGCAAGACAGGTGGCAAACGGCGCACAGATGCTTGCGGAATCCTCCGCAAAGGAAGCGGCTGCCATTGACGAGATGAACAGAATGAACGCTTCAATGATAACTCTTATCTCCAAGAACAATGACAATGCCATTGAAACGAGAAACTATTCCGAGGACGTTCTGAAACAGATAAACGGCAGTGTTTCCGCTCTGGACAATATGTCCGATTCCATGAAGGCTATCGAGGAAAGCAGCAGCGAGATCTCCAATATCATTAAGGTCATCAGCGACATCGCTTTCCAGACAAATATTCTTGCACTTAATGCTTCCGTTGAGGCTGCAAAGGCAGGCGAGCTGGGCAGAGGCTTCTCGGTAGTTGCAGACGAGGTAAAGAACCTTGCGGACAGATCTGCCGAGGCGGCAAGACAGACGGAAAATCTTATTATCCGCTCTACGGAGGCAGTCCGTGAGGGCAGCGACAAGATGAATGCGGTTTCACAGTCCTTTACCGAGATCGCAAAGTCCGTTGACAATATGAACGGCATGATCGACAACATCGCCGACAACTGCAACGAGCAGAAAAAATCTATCAGCATCATTGAGGAAAAGCTGGAGAACATCACAAATTCCGTTCAATCCAACTCTGCTACCGCACAGGAAAGTGCGGCGGCGTCCGAGCAGCTTTCGTCGCAGGCTTCACAGCTGAAGAACGCTATCGGAAGATTCAAGCTTTGATTTTGATAATAAAAGTTATGGGCGCACAGTGCCGATCGCATTGTGCGCCCGTTTTTTGAAAGGAATACCACATGGAAAATATTTATCCCGATTATTACAGAAGATTTCACTGCATCGGCGGAGAATGTCCCGATTCCTGCTGTATCGGCTGGGAGATAGAGATCGACGATGAAGCTATGGAAAAATATAAGTCTGCCGAGGGCGAGCTGGGCAGGCGGCTCCGTGAGAATATCTCCGACGGCTGTTTCGTGCTGAACGGTGAGAGATGTCCCTTTCTGAATGAGAAAAATCTCTGCGATATAATACTTGACGGCGGCGAGGATATGCTCTGCACGGTCTGCACTGAATTTCCCAGATTCACACAGAAGATCGACAAAGCCACCGAAAGGGGACTGGGGCTTGCCTGTCCCGAGGCGGCAAGGATAATTCTTTCTGCGGATTATTTTGAGGAATACACCGAATGTCTCGGGGGAGAATGTCCCGATGGGGATTATCTTACGCTGAAAAAGGCACGGCAGTATCTTTATGAGATAGCCCAGAACAATTCCTATCCGCTGATAAAAAGATTGTATGCGCTGGAAAGTGCGGCTGCGGCGATACAGGACTGCATCGACTTCGACTATGACAATTTCAGGGATTTTGTCGATGAATTTGAGCCTGCTGATTATTTTTCGGACAAGCCTTTGGAGATATCCTATGAGAAATATCATGGGTACATGAAAAAGGTGTTTGAGAGATACCGCGGCTTTGAAATGATAAATGAGGGCTGGTTTGGGCTTCTCGACAGAACGGAAGCCGTTCTTGAAGATGACTATGAGGAAAAATGCCGCCGTTTTGACAGGGAAAATCCCATTGCGGAGCATTATTACGAGCAAATGATATGCAGCTATATCTACCGATATTTTTCAAAGGCGTATTTTGACGGCGATGTTTATTCAAAGGTGATGTACGGCATATTTGCTTATCTGGTCGTCCATGAGCTGGACTGCGGAAGATATGCGGAAAACGGCGTTTTCGGATTGGAGGAAAGCGTTGATACGGTGCATCTGTACTCACGGGAGATCGAATATTCGCAGGAAAATCTTGATATGCTTGCGGAAGCGATAAGCGAAATGGTCGATATGTAAGTTAGAGAAAACGGGCAGCCGAATCATCGGCTGTTTGTTTTGTATATTGGTAAGCATATGGTAACTATATGAACTGATGTTCATGATTTGTTAATCGTTAATGGTTGACAGGTGTGGTATAATTAAATTTGGAAGACATATCCGAGATGAAACGGGTGATATAATGGCTGTGCATGAATTCGGAATAATGGAAATACCGCCTGCCGGCGGCGAGCGGTACGATACATATGACCCGAAAAAGTACGGCTGTATTTCCGTCGATGACGAATATATTGAGCCGATAGTCCCGAAAACTCACGATATAAAAATGTATTGGCACTCCTTGGATATGAGCGGCGGCGGACTTGATTACTGCGGCATAACGCTTATCCCTCCCGAAGCATCGGAAAGGCTTATTGAAATTATTGACGGCATACCGCAGCTTTCGGAGCTTAAAATGCTGCTTGCGGAGGCTGCCGATAAGGATAAATTCGTGATACATTACGGTCTATGAATAATTTGCATAAGGAATGGTGATATAAATGATAAAGAAAATAATGCTGAAAAACGAGTGCTGGTGCGGCAGCGGAAAAAAATACTCCGAGTGTCACGGCAGATACGATGAAGCTATTGAAAAAGCCAAGAGAGAGCGTCACCCCGTTCCCCACAGGGGAATACTCAAAACCCGTGAACAGCTGGACGGTATGCGCCGCAGTGCGGAGATAAATATTGCCGTGCTGGATTATGTTGCGGAAAATATTGCGGAGGGCATCACCACAGAGGAGATCGACCGCATGGTTTACGAGAAAACCAAAGCTATGGGCGGCATTCCCGCTCCGCTGAATTACGAGGGTTTCCCCAAGAGCGTGTGCGTTTCCGTCAATGAAGAGGTGTGCCACGGCATACCTTCGCCGAAAAAGGTGCTGAAAGACGGCGATATCGTAAATGTTGACGCTTCGACTATCCGTGACGGATATTTTTCCGATTCATCGAGAATGTTCTGCATCGGAAATGTAAGTGCGGAGAACCGCAAGCTTGTTGAGGTCACAAAGGAATGCGTTCAGCTGGGACTGGAGCAGGTTCGTCCCATGGGCTATCTGGGCGATGTGGGACAGGCTGTTGAGGATCATGCAAAGGCCAACGGCTACCGTGTTGTTCGTCAGATCGGCGGACACGGCATCGGTCTGGAGTTTCACGAGGATCCGTGGGTAAGCTTCGTTTCCAAAAAGGGAACGGGAATGCTGCTTGTTCCGGGACTGGTTTTCACTATCGAGCCAATGGTGAACATGGGCACAAGCCGCATCTACACCGACAAAAAGAACGGCTGGACTATATACACGGGCGACGGCAAGCCCTCCGCACAGTGGGAGATAATGGTGCTTGTTACCGAGGACGGCTATGAGGTCATGGCTTACTGATACGATGATAAAGAAAGGGCAGTCATTTTTATGGCTGCCTTTTTTGCACAAAAAGTCAGTTTTGGTACATGAATTGCTATTGATTTTTTCGGTCGGATATATTATAATGGAAATAATATATAATTGAAAGGACGTACCCTTATGAAATATACTAATCCTGTTGTAAAGGGCTTTTATCCCGATCCCTCCGTATGTTATGCCGACGGAAAATATTACCTCGTGTGCAGTTCATTCCAGTATTTCCCCGGAGTGCCGCTTTATGAAAGCGACGATCTTGTTAACTGGACCCAGATCGGACACGTTCTCACAAGAAAAAATCAGGTCATGCTTGAAAAGATAAACAGCTCCGGCGGAGTTTTTGCTCCAACTATCCGCTATAACAACGGCAGATTTTACATGGTGACCACCAACGATACCACACATCAGAATTTCTATGTTTATACCGATGATATCCACGGCGAATGGTCAGATCCTATTTTCGTGGATCAGGGCGGCATTGATCCGTCCCTGCTTTTTGACGACGGACACGTATATTTCATCAGCAACGGCTGCGATGATTACGGCGAGGGCGGCGTTGTTCAGTGCGAGATAAACATTGAAACGGGCGAGAAGCTCTCTCACAGCAAATGCATCTGGAAAGGCTCGGGCGGACGCTATCTTGAAAGCCCCCATGTGTATAAGATCAACGGCGGATATTATCTTATGGCGGCAGAGGGCGGCACCGAATACGGTCACATGATAACCTATGCACGCTCCGAAAGCATCTGGGGCGAATACAAGGGCTATGCAAAAAATCCCGTGCTGACTAACCGCAACAAGGCGCCTTATATCATTCAGGGCATCGGCCACGGCGATCTTATCTGCGACAAAAACGGCGACTGGCACATTCTCTGCCTCGGATTCAGACAGATACATATGTGGATGCCTTATCACACTCTCGGACGTGAGGTGTTCCTTATCCCCGTGCAGTTCGGCTCGGACGGCTGGTTCACTGCTGGAAATGACGGCACCTGCGAGGAAAGCTATGAGATGAAGGGCGATTTTGTCCAGAACGAAAAGCGCAGCTATACTCTTGAAAATACTGCATGGAACATCGACTGGTGCTATCTGCGTCACCCTCATACGGAGAATTACGAGCTTTCCGATTCAAAGGCAGTGCTCCACGGAACGGACATCACCCTTGATGATGTTGATTCTCCCACATTTATCGGCATACGCCAGCGTGACTTCAACATGGAGCTGACAGCAGATATCTCTCTTGAAAGCGGCGAGGGCGGAGTTACCGTTTATCACTGCGAGCAGGAGCATTATGAGGTCGCTCTCCGCAGCACGGAAAGCGGTTATGAAGCAATATTGAAGCTGAACATCGGCGGCATAAAGCACATTCAGACTGCTGTTCCCGTAAGCGGCAATAAGGCAAAGCTTATCGTCCGTGCGGACAGTCAGATATACAATTTCTACGTTAATGACGGCGAAAAGGAAGTACATCTTGGCTGCGGACAGGCTAAGTATCTTTCAAGTGAAGTCTGCGGCGGCTTTACGGGAGTTGTTCTCGGAATGTATGCCGTGAACGGAACCTCGGAGTTTACGGGCTTCCGTGTTGATTACAGGGACTGATAAATAGATAATATAACAAAAAGGTATCTGCCTGAATAAAGCAGATACCTTTTTGCTTATTATGAAGAAGCCGAAAGGCTTACTCGTTTGTATTTATGCCGTGATCCTTGTTGCGGATATCGGCTCTTTTGATCTTGCCGCTGAATGTTTTGGGAAGCTCATCGGTAAATTCGATGATTCTCGGGTACTTATAGGGAGCGGTAGTGTTCTTTACATAGTTCTGCAATTCCTTTACAAGAGCATCGCCTGCCTTGTCCTTATAAGCGGCAGTGAGAACTATCGTTGCCTTGACAACCGTTCCTCTGATCGGGTCGGGAGCGCCTGTTACGGCACATTCCATTACTGCCGGGTGTTCCATTAAGATGCTCTCGATCTCAAAGGGACCGATGCGGTAGCCCGATGATTTGATAACATCGTCGATACGGGATACATACCAGTAGTAGCCGTCCTCGTCACGGTAAGCGGTGTCGCCTGTGTGATAGAGATTATTTCTCTTGGCTCTGCCTGTGTTGTCATCGCTGCCGTAATAGCACTTGAAAAGTCCCCAGTTGGGGCGTGTGTCAAGACGTATGCAGATCTCGCCTGTCTGTCCCACGGGGCATTCGTTGTCGTTCTCATCGGCGATAATAACGTCATACAGAGGAACGGGCTTGCCCATTGAGCCTGTGCGTATCTCCGCACCTGTGAGATTGCCCACAACAACAACGGTTTCGGTCTGACCGAAGCCCTCCATGAGCTTTAAGCCCGTGTATTCATAGAACTTGTTGAACACCTCGGCGTTCAGAGCTTCGCCTGCTGTGGTGGCATATTTCAGCGAGGAAAGATCGTAGTCTCCGATACCCTCCTTGATGAAGAACCGCAGCATTGTGGGGGGACAGCAAAGCGATGTGAGCTTGTATTTCTCGATCATCGACAGCACCTTGTCGGGGTGGAAGCGGTCGAAGTCATATACGAACAGAGTGCAGGCAAGAGCCATCTGACCGTATATCTTGCCCCAGAAGAATTTTGCCCAGCCGCTGTCGGATATGGTAAGATGAATGCTTTCGGAGTTAAGATTGTGCCAGTGCTTTGCGGTGATTATATGCGCTGCGGCATAATGATGCGCATGAAGCACCATTTTGGGATAGCCTGTTGTTCCCGATGAAAAGAACATCAGCATATCATCGTTGACGTTGTTTGGAATGCGCTCCAGTGTGTCGGGATATTTTTCGATCTCGCTGTCAAAATCCACCCAGCCCTCACGGGTACCTTTTACGATGAATTTTTCGCAGAGACCGTCATAGTTCTCCAGCGAAGCCTCGAATGTTTCGGCAACAGCATCATCGGGAGTCGATACGATGAATTTTGTGTGGCTCTTTTCGATGCGGTAAACAAGATCTTTCTTTTTCAGCTGATTTGTGGCGGGGATCATTACCGCGCCGATCTTGCAAAGACCGAGTATTGTATAATAAACCTGATAATGGCGCTTTAAGATGCAGAGAACTCTGTCGCCCTTTTTAACGCCGTGGGCGAGGAACATATTCGCAGCCTTATTTGAAAGCTTTGAAAGCTCCGAATAAGTAAATATTCTTTCATTTCCGATATCATCTGTCCAGATAAGAGCACGGCGGTCGGGTTCGATCCGTGCGATCTCGTCGATAATGTCATATGCAAAGTTAAAATTATCGGGAAGCTCAAGATCAAAATCGGTCAGCAGACCGTTTTCATCGTATTTTTCACGTACATATTTAAGGTGAAGCTTTCCTGCTTCTGTGCAGTTCGTGTTGTTAGCAGCCATAAAAATAAAATCCTTTCAAAACACATTACAGTAATGTATAGTAATGTATTCTAATATATTATATCATAGCATTGACAAAATTTCAATCTATTATTTAACAAAAACATAGTAAATTTATTGGTGCTTTTATTAATTTTCTGATTCGGCTTTATAATATAAAAAAGGACCGCACCGTATCAAGGTGCAGTCCCGTTATCATGCAAGCTTTAAAATATTTATAAGGAAGATAAGGCTAAGTCCGTAGTACGTTACAACGGCGATAAGGTCGTTGACGGTAGTTATCAGCGGACCCGAAGCAACCGCAGGGTCAACGCCTATCTTCTTGAAGAACATAGGAACAAGGGTGCCCACTGCGCTGGATATCAGCATTGAAAGCACCAGCGAAGCGCCTATGCAGGTGGAGATCGCAAAAGCATACATCGGCGGTCTGCCCTTTGCGAACATGATGTATATTCCGACGAATATTATCGCTATCACCGCAAGGATAAGTCCGCAGCAAAGACCTGTTTTCATCTCCTTGGAAACAAGATGCATTTTTTCCTTGAAGGTGAGATTGTCATTGGTAAGCACACGTATCGTTACAGCCAGCGACTGTGTTCCGACATTACCCGACATATCCAGTATCATGGACTGGAATGTCATGATTATGGTCAGTCGGGAAATGACTTTCTCAAATGAGCCGACTACCGAGGAAACGATAAGTCCCAGTCCCAGCAGAACCAGCAGCCACGGCATACGCTTTTTAACGCTTGTCATAACAGGCTCGGAGTAATCCTGCTCCTCGGAAAGACCTGCCAGCTTTGCGTAATCCTCGCCCATTTCATCGTCAACGGCTTCAATTACGCTCTGGAGGGTGATAACTCCCAGAATCCTGTTTTCGTTGTCCAGAACGGGGATAATGCTTTCCGAATATTTTTTCAGCAGGTCGAGGCAGTCCTCGATCTCTTCCGATGCATAAACATAGGGGAAAGATGTGTGGATTATAGTGCTGAGGGGCGCTGTCTGACAGCCTGTGATGATATCCTTTAAGTCGGCAGCACCGTAAAATACATTGTTTTCGCCTACCACGAACACTGTTGAAATATTATCGTTCTTTTCAGCCTGACGCACCAGCTCACGCATTGCCTGTCCCACTGTGATATCCTGAGGAACGGCGATGTAGTTTACTGTGGTCCGGCTGCCTATCTCGTCCTCGTCGAACGAGGCGATAAGCTCGATCCTGCTTTTGATCTCATCGTCCAGCAGGTCGATGAAGATGAGCCGCTTGTCCTTGGGGACTTCACGGAGAATATCGGCAGCGGAGTCTGTCTCCATTCCCGATATGATGTGAACGGCTTTCTTGATGTCCATTTCCGTAAGATATTCCGCAGCACGCTCCTCCGAGATATATTCAAATATATCGGACAGCACGGAAACATCAAGTATGCGGTAAAGCTTTATTCTGTCTGCGGCGGTCATTTCCGACATTGCCTCCGCAATATCGTTTTCGTGATAATCCGCCAGCTTTTCCTTTACTGACTGAGGCGATCTTACTCCGCCTATGATCTTTTTGATCTCTTCCGAATAATCGGGCTTTGGGTCATGCACAGCAGCTGCTGCGAGCTTTTCTTCATTCATGTCTATCCGCTCCTTTCACGATCTTATGGATAAAATATCCATAGCTGAAAGTGATGGTTGGACGGCAGAATATTATGTTTTATCGAAGATATTCACGAGGCTGATGCAAAGTACATCGGTGAGGGTCATCTGCCGATAAACCATATTTTCCGCATTGCCCGAAACTATCACTGTTGGTCACTTTGCTCACCTCTCAATAGCATTGTTTATTATCGGAAAGGACAGTTAACGATATCTAACGTCCCTTTGTCTCCGACCTTATTATTATAACTTAAAATAACCTGCATTTCAACAGGAAAATGCAGGTTATTTTTAATATATATTGTGAATTTTTTGTCACAGCCGCAGCTAATCATATCAGCGGACCGAACAGGCGAAGCACTGCATCGAGAAGAGTTTTTCCGAAGCGGCGGCTTTCGTCCTTTTCAATGCGGCGGGAAACGGCAAATACTTGTTCGCAGTCCTCTTTCAGAGCCGTTATTGCGGGCATGGGCTTGTCGGGTGCTTCCGAACACATGAAGATTCCGCATTCAAAGTGAAGATAAAGGCTGCGGAAGTCCATGTTTATGCTGCCCACAACGGCTATCCTGTCATCGCAGACATAGCTTTTTGCATGGATAAAGCCGGGGGAGTATTCATATATCTTGACGCCTGCCTCGATAAGTGAAAGATAGTGTGAACGGGTTATCCTGAACACAGGCTTTTTGTCGGGTATGCCGGGAGTTACCAGCCGCACGTCAACTCCGCGCTTTGCGGCAAGGGTAAGGGCAACACGCATCTGATCGTCGATTATGAGATAGGGTGTGAAGATGTAAACATAATCCTGCGCCTGATTCAGAATGTCGATGTAGATGTTCTCGCCCACCTGTTCATCATCAAGGGGAGAATCGGAAAAGGGCTGGACGTAGCCGCTGCCCTCAAAGGGCGCCTCATGATATCGGTGAGGGGTGCAGAAATCGCAGACTATTCTGTCGGGACTGAATGCATTCCACATCTGAGCGAACATAACGGTCATGTTCATTACGGCATCGCCCTCGATCATCACTGCCGTGTCCTTCCAGTAGCCGAAGCGGTGCTTTATGTTGAAGTATTCGTCGGAAAGGTTTATTCCGCCCGTAAAGGCGGTGTGACCGTCGATCACGAGAATTTTTCTGTGGTCACGGTGATTCATCACAACGGAAAGAAAAGGCACGAAACGGTTGAAGTTGATAGTCTTTATGCCGATGGATTCCAGATACTTTGGATATTTCGGCGGCAGCAGACCGATGCAGCCCACATCGTCATAGATAACCCTTACATCAACGCCCTCGCTGACCTTTTTTTCAAGGATAGAAAGAATAGACTGCCATACCTCGCCGAGAGATATGATAAAGTATTCGATGTAAATGTAATGCTCCGCCTTTTCCAGCTTTTCAAGAAGCACGGGCAGCAGCTCCTCGCCGCTGGGGAAATATTCCGCAGAGGTGTTGGTGTGAACGGGATAGCCGCCCTTTTCGGCGATGTATTTTGCGGTGGCTGCGGAGCGGCGCTCCATGCTTTCAATGGTCTTTGTGTCCTGACGGGTAAAATCATTTTCGGCACGGATAGATTTTTCAAGCTGCCGCCGCATTTTCCGCGAGGGGCGCTTGTTGCCTGCCACAAGATACATAAGTCCGCCGAAGAACGGCAGAATATTTATTGCGATTATCCATATTATCTTATATGAAGAATTTTCATCACGCATGATGATATAAAGGGTCATTATAACGCTCAGGGTGCGCAGTGCTATCTGAATTGCGGTATTGTATGCCGCAAAATAATACACAACTATAAATATCGCAGCTATCTGCACTATCAGCAGCAGTGCGGATATCACGATACGGCTGAGGATCTTGTTCAGCACTTTTTTCATGGATATTTTTTTGTTTTTCATGTCTGTCCTTTCATGTTACGGTCCCAACTTACTTTTTTATTATACCACTTTTTCCGATAAATTTCAACATATTACCTTGCGGCTTTCACTTGAAATTTTTATTATTATGATGTATAATGAATTATTATGATATGTGAAAGGAATGAGAGCATTGTCTGCCAAAAGCAAAACAAAGGAAGCAGAATCGGTAATAGCGTCACTGCGTGAGCTTGGCAGTCTGCGCAGCGAGGGGATAATCAGCGACAGCGAATTTGAAAGGCTGAAGTCCGAGCTTATGGACGGCGGCGAAGCTCCGAAAGCTGCCGAAGCGGACAAAAGCGGCGGCGATATCAGCGGATTTGCCGCAGATATGTTCAGAATGGACGATATCACCGCAAAAGCGGCTCCCAATCGGGAAAACGGCGATGATATCCTTGCGGGAATAGATTTTTCTCTTGACAAGCCCGATGACAAGCCTGTGGAGAATACGATTTCAAATGAAGATATACTTTCGGGCATTGATTTCAGTCTCGATAACGGGCCTGAGCCTGTCATTCCCGAAAAAAAGCCTGCGGAGATCGGGCGGTCATACAGTAAGACGGCAGCTCCAAACATTAAAACTCCGTCGCAGAGGCTGAAAGAAATAAGCAGGTGCTTTTCTGCGGTAAAGGAAAAATACACGGAGAGAGACTGTGCGCTTATGGACACGGAGTCACTGGAAAGTTTAAGTACGGTGCCGCTTTTCCTTATGGGAGCGGCTGCGGCGTTTTTCTTTTATTATGTGCTGAAAACCTTTGCCGAGATAGATGCGGGAATGAAAGAGATACTTATACTTATCTGTCTTTGTGCAGGTGTGCTGCCTGCCTGCGTGATAATACCGAACACGGTAAAGATCAACCGCAGACACAGATGCGCCGAGGAGGCGGACGGTGAGCTGAAAGAATTTTATCTCCGTTCGGGCTGCACCGATATCCCATATGAATATTCCAGTCCCTATGTTATTGACGAGCTGAAAAGCATTATCGACGACGGCAGGGCGGACAGCATATCCGATGCGGCAAGACAGCTTTCGGCGGAGCTTTCCCGGGAGGAAAACCTCATGGCCGAAAAGAAGCAGGCGGATTTTTCCGACAATGACGAGCTTGCGGCAAGATCTGCGGCGCTTTATGTTCTCGGTAAAAAGCTGACAGCCAACGATTGATGATTATTTGATGAAAAAAGGTCCGATATACCCAATGCTTTGGATATATCGGACCTTTTATTATGTGCTTTCGGATACCTCTGGGGTATCTGCCATTCCCCTGAAATATTTTCTGCTTGTAAAGAAGAAAATCGTTGCGGCAATTATCACCGCACAGTAATCCGTTACGGGCTGGGCAAGGGCAAGCTTGTCCGCAGAATCGAATACCGCACGGAATATGAACAGCATCGGTATGAATACTATTCCCTGACGGCATATGGAAAGTATCAGCGACGGCAGAGCCGCTCCCAAGGACTGTATCGCATTCATAAGCACGAAAAGCAGTCCCACAACGGGTCCCGATATAATGTATATCCTTGAAAATGTTATGCCGTATTCATAGGCGGCAGGATCGTCAAGGAACGCATTTACCAGCGGACCTGCAAAGCAGTAGCATATCACCGTCATTATCACACTTAATATAAACGCCAGCAGAAGCGAGAATTTCAGCACTCCGAAGTAGCGCTTTTTCAGTCCTGCGCCGTAACAGTAGCCCAGAAGAGGCTGTATGCCGCTGCCCAGACCGATAAGGAGCATTATTACGATAAGGTTTATCTTCATTGCAACTCCAAGTCCAGCAACAGCCATATCGCCGTACTTTACCATGAAATTGTTGATGAAGATATTCGATATGCTGATAAGCATACTGTTCAGCGATGCGGGAACGCCTATTGCAAGAACTCCCTTTGCAATTCCGTCGGACGCCATATAGTCTTTCGGATTTATGGAAAGCATGGAGCGCTTTGAGGTAAGGTGGATCATATAAAAGACCGCCGCAAATACATTTCCGAGAACCGTTGCGATAGCCGCACCTGCAACGTTCCAGCCCAGCGCAAGTATCATTATTGGGTCAAGGACGATGTTGGTCATGTTTCCGATTATCATGCCTGCCATTGCTGTTTTGGCACGTCCCTCCGAGCGGATAACGTTGCTGAAGCAGTTGCTGATTATAAGGAACGGAATGCTGGGAGCTACGATGTTAAGGTACTGCATGGTATATTCAAGCGTATCATCGCTTGCGCCGACAAGTCTGCTGACAGGCTCACAGGCTATCCATATGAATCTCATTCCGAATATGCCGATCACAAGTCCCGTCCAGAAGCAGAAAGCGGAGGTGTGCTTTGCCTTTTCGGCTCTGCCCTCGCCAAGCATTCGTGAGATAAGCGAGGTTCCGCCGATGCCGAAGAGCATTCCTATCGCCATGAAAAGCAGGAATGCGGGAGTGGCTACCGAAACTGCCGCTACCATGTATGGATTTTTGGTCTGTCCTATAAAAAATGTGTCTGCAAGATTGTACAGCAGAACCATTATCATGCTGACTATGGACGGTATGATATTGCTTATTACCGCTTTTGGAACAGGGGCGTTTCTGAAAATATCGGTTGATTTTTCCTGCATATTTTATTCTCCTTTTAATCCAAGATAACTGTGAAAGGTCCGTCATTCAGCAGGCGCACCTTCATGTCGGCACCGAAGATGCCCTTTTCAACAACGGGAACGTATTTTCTGCACTGCTCAAGAAAATATTCATAGAGCTTTTCCGCTCTGTCGGGAGGGCAGGCTTGAAGAAAATTCGGACGGTTTCCGTGGGAGCAGTCCGCATAAAGCGTGAACTGGGATATTACCAGCAGCGAGCCGCCGATATCGTTCACCGAAAGATTTATCTTGTCATTCTCATCGGAAAATATCCTGAGCTTTGCTATTTTTGCCGCAAGACGGTCTGCGTCTGCCTCCGTGTCCTCGGCTCCTGCACCGAAAAGCACCAGCAGACCATTGCCGATCTGTCCGACGATATTTTCGTCTACCGTTACGGAAGCCTCCGTAACTCTCTGTAAAACAAGCTTCATTTTTATTATCTCCTTATTCAAGCGGTGCGCCGTCGGGGAGACTGCGCAGCTTCCTTAATTTTTTGCTGCCGAAATAGCTTGATGTCAGCAGTATCGTGCAGAATATCCACACGATCGGTTCGGATATCATAACTCCGAAATATCCCAGCAGCGGTGCGGCTATCCATGCGGCAAGGGCTTTTCCCAGAAGCTCTATGCTGCTGGAAAGCACGGGGACTATCTTCTGTCCCAGTCCCTGCAAAGATGTTCTCATAACGATAAGCACGCCCAGAACGAAATAGAACGGTGTGTTCACTCTCATATATTTTGCCGCAGTGTCGATTATGGTCATGTCCGATGTGTCCGTGATGAGCCTTACCAGTGCGGGGGAAATGAGGAATGCGGCGGCAATGGCTATTGCGGACCATATCCATGATATAAGAATGGCGCTTTTTACGCCCTTGCCGATGCGTGAATATTTTCCCGCACCGTAGTTCTGGCTGCAATAGGTTGCGCAGGCAGAGCCGAGTGCGCTGTAAGGCAGCATAAGCAGGCTGCTGAGTTTTCTTGCGGCGGTGTGGGCTGTGATTATTGCCGTTCCGAAGAGGTTTATCGCACCCTGGAGTATCAGAGAGCCTGTTTCCACAACGGAATACATAAGTCCCATTGATGTGCCTGTTGCCATCATTTCCTTTACCATGCCGCCTTCAAGCAGGAAGTCATGCTTTGAAAGATGCAGATATGGGCATTTTCTGAGAATATGTATCACGCAGAGTACGAATGCCGCAAACTGGGAGATAAGTGTTGCATATGCCGCTCCCGATGTTCCCATTGAAAATACGGAAATGAACAGGATATCCAGAACAATATTTATCAGCGAGGATATCACAAGGAATATCAGCGGAGTAACGCTGTCGCCGATAGCACGAAGCACTCCCGATGCCATGTTGTAAAGCATGGTGACGGTCATTCCGGCAATTATTATCGTGATGTATTCGTCCGCCATTGAAAAGATCTCGTCGGGGGTGTTCAGCAGCCGCAGGAACGGATCCAGCAG
Organism: uncultured Oscillospiraceae bacterium; assembly: GCA_934464775.1. GTDB lineage: Bacteria > Bacillota > Clostridia > Oscillospirales > Ruminococcaceae > RGIG4694. The sequence continues at coordinate 63,940 of CAKSKG010000002.1, read as the reverse complement.
CAGAAGCACTGCGGCTGTGAATACTGCGGACAGGCTGAGTCCGAGAACGATAGTGCTGCCCACGGTCTTTCTTACACGTTCCATGTTTCCGGCTCCGAAGTGGCGTGCGGTGATAATGGCGAAGCCGTTGGTAAGTCCGCTCATGAAGTTGATTATCAGCGCGGAGATATAGCTTGTGGATCCGACTGCCGCAATGGCGTCGGTTCCTATGTACCGTCCGACGATGATCGTGTCTATCATGCTGTAAAGCTGCTGAAAAAGGCTGCCCAGCCAGATAGGCAGGGCGAAAAACAATATTATTTTTGCAGGCTTTCCTGCTGTAAGCTCTTTCATAAATTTTTATCTTTTTTCCTCGGTATATTTCAGAACCTGTCTTTATAAGCATATGCACACGTCTTTTCGGCAAATTTTGCCGCATACTGCGTTAAAAATCCTTGCCGTGCGGCAGCACGCCTGCGGATCTTTGCCTTGTCTGCAACAAAATTATGCTCGAAAATCCGCATACATTTCTTATGAAGACAGGTTCTCACAAAAACAAAATAATAAGGAAGCGCCGCAGAGCGTTTCCTTATTACATTACATTACATAAGCTATTATTCAGCCTTGTATTCAACGATGCGGACGGATTCCATGGAGATCTGCTTTAAGGGCTTGTCATTTTCATCTGTTTCTGCCTTTGCAATCTCACGGACTATATCCATGCCCTCGAATACCTGTCCGAAAACCGTGTATGAGCCGTCAAGGTGGGGTGTGCCGCCCTTTTCAAGATACATCTGCTCAACGTTTTCGGGAAGATTCAGACCCATTTCCTCGAAGCTGCTCATGCCGCCGTAGTATACCTCGGCATCGTCCGTGTCAACGATATAGAACTGGCTGCCGTCTGTGGAGGTGCTGCCGCTGTTTGCATATGCAACTGCGCCGCTGAAGTGGAAGAGCTTGTCGGAAACTCCTCCGTCGAAGCTGCCGCCCCACATACTGTTTCCGCCTGTGCCGTTGCCTCTGGGGTCGCCGCCCTGGATCATAAAGCTGGGGATAACTCTGTGGAAGATAAGCTCGTCGTAATAATTCATGTTCGCAAGACCCTTGAAGTTTTCAACTGCCTTGGGCATTTCATCGGCGAAAAGCTTGATCTTTATCTCGCCCATGTCCTTGACTGTGATAACTGCGATCTCCTCGCCCTCTGCGGGAGGAACGAAGTTGAGTATCTCTGCGTCCGCAGGCTTTTCCGCCGTGGCTGTTGTTTCGGCTGCCGAGCTGTCGTCCGATGCTGTATCTGTGTTTGTACCGCCGCAGGCTGTCAGGCTGAAAATCACTGCTGCCGAAAGAACTGCGGCAGCTGCTCTGAGTATCTTTTTCATGACTGTTTCCTTTCCGATGATCGAATGATCTTCTGCTTTTATACAATATTATCAATTATACTATTATACTATAATTATTTACCGTTGTAAATCAGTATATGCGCCGAATTTAGGGGAGTTTTGCGGCGGATTATTTATTTATTTTTACGGGAGAAATGGGGCTTGGCAAAGCCGTAAGCATGAATATCCCCCGTCCCGACCGAATATAATTTCATAAAAGCAGATGAAAGCAGCTGGGGTCAGCTGCACAGACAAACCGCCCGACGGCGGAAAATCTGCCGCTTGACGGCATAAAAAACGGAGGATATTATGAGCTTAAAGATCAACACCGAACAGATCTGCTCCCGTGAAACGCTTTGCCGAATCACTCACGAACAGTCTGTGGAACTGGATTATGTGCTTCCCGATTACTATCCCGAGATATTCAGGGTGATACGCTGCACCGCCTCGCCCTCTGTCACTTCCTGCACCGTAAACGGAGACAGGCTCGCCTATGAGCTTAGCGTTGTTCTGAAAATAATTTACTGCGGCAGCTCGGGGAACGATCTCCGAACAGTGGAGCGCAGGTTGGATTATTCACGTACCGCCGACCTTGAATGCGGCGGAACCTCGCCCCGTGTGCGGATAACCCCCTCAGTGGAATATGTGAACTGCCGTGCGGTGACTGGCAGGCGCATCGATGTCAGGGGCGCTGTGAGCATCGCAATAGCTGTCACGGGGGAGACCTGCCGTGAAGCCGTATCGGACGCTTTCGGCTGCGGCATTCTTCTTAAAAAAACATCGGTCTCCTGTCCGTCTCCCGCAATAATCTCCGAGAAGAGAGTCACCGTTTCCGAGACATTTCCGCTGGGTGAGGCAAAGCCGCCCGTTGCCGATGTGCTTCGCTGCTGTGCCGCTGTGACTTCTTCGGACAGAAAGCTTATCGGCGACAAGCTTGCGGCAAAGGGTGAGCTGAAAATAAATATGCTCTATACAGCCGCTTCCGAAAACGGAAATACTCCCGAAACGATGCAGTTCAGCCTGCCGTTTTCTCAGATAATGGACATGAACGGCATTGATGACCGCTATGAGACTTATGAAAACATATCGGTCCTCAGCTGTGATATCCGTCCCCGTTCGGACGGCAGCGGCGATGCCCGTGAGGTGGAATGCGAGGTGTTGCTGCTTATCTGCTGCACCGCTGTAAAATACAATGAGCTGTCACTGGCTTCCGATGAATTTTCCACTGCCTGCGCCACGGAACACGTTTCCGAGCCGATAAAGCTTTCGCTTCCGCCCGTTGTCGTTGACCAGACCCGTGTGATAAGCGGCAGCGCCGAACAGCACGAGGGGAATATCGGGACGGTGTATGATGTGTGGTGCGAGGTAATGTCCTGCGATACTCTCCGTGAGGAGGACGGCAGCATTACCGCCGCTGGAAGAGCCTGCTGCTACTGTCTTGCCCAAAGCACGGGCGGCGAGCCCGTTATCTGCACGGCAGATGTTCCGTTCAGGTTCGAGGGTATCTCCTCGGGAGGACTTTCCGCCGATGCTTCTGCGGATATCTCCGCAGTGCCTGTCAGCTGTTCGTACAATCTCACCTCGGACAATTCGGTGGAGATAAAGGCGGAGCTGCGGCTTACAGGCGAGATCTGCGACTTCCGCAGGATAAATGTTCTGACATCGGTAACTGCCGACGAGGATAATATCCCCCAGTCCGATTCCGATGCCGCAGTTAAGCTTTACTTTGCGTCAAAGGGCGAGGATCTTTGGGATATTGCAAAGCAGTGCCGAACCTCTCCCGAGGCTATAATGGAGGAAAACGGGCTTGATGAGCCTGTTATGCAGGAAAACGGCATGATAATCATTCCGATAATCAGATGATCGGAGAATGGAGAGTATAATGGTTAAATCGGATATTTACAGTGATATTGCACGCCGCACCGACGGCGATATATACATCGGAGTGGTGGGACCCGTCCGCACGGGAAAATCCACATTTATAAAGCGCTTTATGGAAACTCTTGTTATACCCAATATCGACAGCGACTACCGCCGTGTCCGTGCCGTTGACGAGCTGCCCCAGTCCGCCGCAGGCAGGACTATCATGACTACCGAGCCTAAGTTTATCCCCGAGGAAGCGGTGGAGGTATCGGTGGGAGATGCGGCAAAATTTAATGTTCGGCTCATCGACTGCGTTGGATATATCGTTCCGGGAGCGGTGGGATATATCGAGAATGAAGCTCCCCGAATGGTAATGACGCCGTGGTTCGATGAGGAAGTACCGTTCAATATGGCTGCCGAGGTGGGTACCCAGAAGGTCATAAACGAGCACAGCACCATAGGTCTTGTGGTGACCTCCGACGGAACGGTAACGGATATTCCCCGTGAGGAATATGCCGAGGCGGAGCAGCGTGTCATAAATGAGCTGCGTGGCATAAACAAGCCCTTTGTGGTGCTTATGAACAGCACTCACCCGAAAGCGGCGGAAACAAAGCAGCTCTGCGCCGATCTTTCCGAGGAATACGGTGCGGAGGTCATGCCTGTCAGCTGCCTTGATATGACAGTGGAGGATATCGGTGAGATACTCCGTCAGGTGCTGTTTTCGTTCCCTGTCAGGGAGATAAATATTTCCATGCCCAAGTGGGTGAACACCCTTTCCCGTGACCATTGGCTGCGCTCCGAGATATACAGCGGCATAAAAAAGGCTGCCCAGAACGTACATATCGTCCGTGATGCGGAGGAGGTGGCAGATCAGCTTTCACAGTGTGAGGACATAATCCGCAGCGAGCTGAAAAACATTGATCTGGGCAAGGGAAGTGCGGACATTGAGCTTTCGCTGCGCCCCGAGCTTTTCTACCGCATTCTGGGAGAGGCAACGGGCATTGAGATAAAGTCGGAAAGTGATCTTATGCCGCTGCTGAAAGAGCTTATCGGCATAAAGAACCGCTATGCGAGAATAGAGAATGCACTGAATGAGGTGGAGGCAACGGGCTACGGAATAGTCATGCCGACTATCGATGAGCTTTCGCTGGAGGAACCCGAGATCGTCCGTCAGGGCGGAAAATACGGCGTCCGTCTCCGTGCCAGCGCACCGTCCATACATCTTATGAAAGCGGATATCATCACCGAGGTAAGTCCCATAGTAGGCTCCGAAAAGCAGTCGGAGGAGCTGGTGATGTATATGATGAAGGAATTCGAGGAAAATCCCAAGAAGATATGGGAGAGCAACATCTTCGGAAAATCCCTGCATGAGCTTGTGAACGAGGGACTCCACAACAAGCTGTACCGTATGCCCACGGACGCAAGAATGAAGCTCCAGGAAACCCTTGAGAGAATAATCAACGAAGGCTGCGGCGGACTTATCTGCTTTATACTTTAATAATGGAAATGAAGCTGTGCAAAATGCAATTTTTGATTTGCACGGCTTCATTTTTGCTTTTGAAAATACGGAATATATTATATGACGCCCTGATCGTCGGCTTATTGGTCAATATATACAATTAAACGGAAATATTATTTATGATTAATCATAACAATATATTCATATATCGGCATGAGAATATGAAAATATGACGGATAAATCCGATTACATTGCAAAAACAGGGCTATTCATTGTATAAAACGGTCAACTATATAATATTTTGCAGGAATTATATTGGATAATTGCATAAATTTGCAAAAAAGCTGTTGACAAATGCAGCTGACAAGTATATAATATGAAACATAAGATACAGCAAAGGCGCTGAGATGAATTTACATACTTAATAAAAAAGTATGTAAGCTTATCTTTGCGCCTTTTTTGTTCTGCAAAGCGATATTGAATTTTTAGGGGTTCGGTGTTGCAAAAAAATACGATGACGTGTAAACGTCAGAGGGGAGATGTCCGAAGAGGAAAAATCTTCGGGCTGCGGGTTTTGTTTTTCGGCTGCCGCTTCATTTGCTGCGCAAAACACAACCCTCGGAAAGGAAAGGTGGAAAAAATGGATAATAACATCATCCAGACGATCAATGACGCCGTCACAAGCGATGTATTCGGGATATGGTTCCTGATCGGTGCGTCATACGTGTTCTTCATGCAGGCAGGCTTTGCAATGGTTGAAACAGGCTTCACCCGTGCAAAGAACGCAGGCAACATCATCATGAAAAACCTGATGGACTTCTGTATCGGTACGGTTGTTTTCGTACTTATCGGTTTCTCGCTTCTTTTCGGCGATGATATCGGCGGCTTCATCGGCAAGCCTTCATTCGATATCTTCACAAACTATCAGAATTTTGACTGGTCCAATTTCGTATTCAATCTTGTGTTCTGCGCAACAACAGCGACTATCGTTTCGGGCGCTATGGCAGAACGTGTAAAGTTCAGCTCCTACTGCATTTATTCGGCTATCATCTCAATGGTCGTTTATCCCATTGAAGCTCACTGGATCTGGGGCGGCGGCTGGCTCGCACAGCTTGGCTTCCACGATTTCGCAGGCTCCTGCGCAATTCACATGGTAGGCGGTATCGCAGCTATCATCGGCGCAGCAATGCTTGGTCCCAGAATCGGCAAATATGACAAGGACGGCAAGCCCAAGGCTATCCCCGGTCACTCACTTACGATCGGCGCTCTCGGCTGCTTTATCCTCTGGTTCGGCTGGTACGGATTCAACGGTGCGGCAGCAACCTCGGGTCCTCAGCTCGGCACGATCTTCGTTGCAACAACAGTTTCTCCCGCTATCGCAACGGTTACCTGCATGATCTTTACATGGGTAAAATACGGCAAGCCCGATGTTTCCATGTGCCTCAATGCTTCACTTGCAGGTCTTGTAGGTGTTACGGCTTCCTGCGATGTTGTTGATGTTGCAGGCGCATCGGTTATCGGTATCGTTTCGGGACTTCTCGTATGCTTCGGCGTATGGCTTCTCGATTACAAGCTCAAGATAGATGACCCTGTCGGCGCAGTTGCAGTACATATGATGAACGGCATCTGGGGTACAATCGCAGTTGGACTTTTCGCAACAACAACAGTTCCCGGCAATGACACATACAACGGACTTTTCTACGGCGGCGGATTTGATCTTCTCGGCAAACAGCTTCTCGGCTTCATCTCTGTTGCATCATGGGCAGCTGTATGCATGTTCATCGTATTCTTCGTAATGAAAAAGACAGTCGGCCTCAGACCTTCCGCAGCAGAAGAGATTGCAGGTATGGACGTTGCAGAGCATGGTCTTGCTTCCGCTTATGCAGACTTCATGCCCGTAAGCGTTCCCGCTATGACAGCAGACGAGCTGAAAATGGCTAACGAAATGGGCGAGATCCCCGCAGAGCTTACAGTTCCCGTTAAGTACACCGAAAAGGCTGCCAAGGCAGACACAGAGTCCGCAGACGGCACAAAGTACAGCAAGGTTTCAATCATCTGCCGTCAGGGCAAGTTCGATACACTCAAGCACGCACTCTCCGAGATAGGCGTTACAGGCTTCACAGTAACAAATATCCTCGGCTGCGGCACACAGAAGGGTGCAAGCGAATATTACAGAGGCGCTCCCGTTGAAGCAACTCTTCTTCCCAAGATCAAGGTCGAGGTTGTTGTATGCAAGGTTCCCGTAAGCACAGTTATCGAAGCTACAAGACGTGCCCTTTATTCGGGTCACATCGGCGACGGAAAGATCTTCGTTTACGATGTTGAGGACGTTGTAAGAGTAAGAACAGGCGAGGTCGGATACGACGCTCTCCAGGATTCCGAAGGCTGATTATAACTAAAGCATAAACAATTTCACTTGCCATTGGGGGAATCACAGCTTCCCCGAATATACTCCATAAAACACATGAAAAGCTCCTGCATTGACCGTGCGGGAGCTTTTCGTATCTGCAAAAAAAGTACCGCATAAGCTGTATGCGGTACTTCTTTTATATTGAAAAATATTGATTATTCGGCTATGGGGTGGGAATCGAGCCACTTTTCGGCTGCCTCTGCGACCTTGCGCAGAGCTTCGTCGCCGAAGGGAGAATCGAATCCAGCAACTGCGATAAGCTGGCTGTATGTCTTTGTTCCGCCGCAGTTCACAAGCTTCAGATATCTTTGCCATGCATCGGCATAATCCTCCTGCATCAGTGCCCAGAACTGAAGTGAAGCTGTCTGTGCAAGGCAGTAGTCGATATAGTAGAACGGATTTTCATAAATGTGGATCTGGCGCTGCCATGCACGTCCCTCACCGTAGAAAGGCGAACCGTCAAGATCTATCCACGGCATATATATTGCAGTGAGTCTGCGCCATTCTGCGTTGCGCTCCTCGGGAGTAAGTTTGGGATTTTCGTACACGATATGCTGGAAGTGGTCCACCATTGTGCCGTAGGGAATGAATTTCAGAGCCGCACCCAAGTGCTGGAAACGGTATTTGTCCGCATCGTCGCCGAAGAAATCCTCTGCCCATTTCCATGCGAAAAATTCCATTGACATTGAGTGTATCTCACAGGATTCCATTGTGGGGCTGCGGTTGTCGGAGGGGTAGATGTTGCGTGCGGTATAGCCTGCAAAGGCATGACCTGCCTCGTGGGTTATAACCTCAACATCTCCCGCTGTGCCGTTGAAGTTTGCGAAGATAAATTCCGCCTTGTAATCGGGGATATCGGTGCAGTAGCCGCCTGCGGCTTTGCCCTTGCGGCTGAGAACGTCCATAAGCTCATTGTCGTACATGAAGTTGATAAATTCCGCAGTTTCGGGGGAAAGCTCCGTATAAAACTTCTTTCCTGCGGCAAGGGTATCCTCCGCCGTGCCCTTTGGAACGGGATTTCCCGAACGGAAATTAAGGGGAGTGTCGCTGTATTTCAGAGGATATGCAACGCCTGTGCGCTTTGCCTGCTCTCGGTATATCCTGTCCGCAACGGGAACGCAGTATTTCACAACTGCACTGCGGAATTTTTCCACGTCCTCCTTGGTATAGTCATTGCGCATCATGTTATAGTAGCCCAGAGTTACATAGTTCTCATAGCCCATTTTCCGTGCCATTTTATCACGGAGAGCCGTGAGCTTATCGAAAATATCGTCCAGCTCGGCTTCCTTGCTCTTATAGAATGCGCTTTCCGCTGCCCATGCGCCATGGCGGATATCATCATCGCAGGACTGCTTATATGGCGTCAGCTGTGAGAGCGTCAGAGTTTCGCCGTTGAAAGGTATCTGAGCGGAGGCTATCAGCTTCTGATAATCGGCAGTAAGCTTATTTTCCTCCTGCATCTCGGGGATTATCTCGGGAGAAAATGCTTTCAGGGAGATATCGATATTTTTGAACATAAGGCTGCCGAAGATCTTCTCCAGCTCGGGACGGAATCTGCTTTCGGCAAGCGCCCTGCTTACGTTCTGTGCGCAGTCGGTATAGATCGGACCCTGCTCATTGAAAAACTCGTTTTCCTCATCATAGAACTTATCGGTCGTATCTATGGAGTGACGGATCATTGTAAGGGTGAACATTGTATAATATCTGTCCGCCGCCTTACTGAATTTATCATATGCTTCCTTTGCCTGCTCTGCGTTTTCCGCTTCGGCAAGGCTTTTTACGGCTTCTTCCGAAGCCGCTTTCAGCGCTTCCATATCGGGGCGCTCGTATTTCATTTCGGAAAATTTCATATGCATTTCCTTTCTTTATTTTAATAGTGAGCTTGTGCTAACGGTATTTATTATACCATATTTATTGTTTATAATCAATCGGTTATCGGAAAAAGATTTTGTTGATATTGCAGTCTCGCAATGCTTACGCATTTCTCGCTGCATGGGGAGTTTCGCCGTCTGGCGGATATGTTCTCCTGACGGAGAACCGACCACGGGCTCCGCCCTTTGGATTCCTGCAAGCTTTAAAAAGCTTGACCAAACTTTTTATACCTATGTTACTTCTGCGTTATTTTCCCTTTATCCTCTTACTATACTGATATGCTGCCTGTTCCGTTTTATTATCTCCGAACTCATAATACACCCTATCCTTTATCGGATCGGGCAGATACTGCTGTTCAACATAATGATTCGGATAATCATGCGGATAAAGATAATGCTGTCCCTTTACCTCCGCACCCTCACCGTCGCAATGCTTATTCTGGAGATGTCTCGGGAAATCGCCGTACTCAACATTTTTCAGGTCGCTCATTGCCGCCGCTATCGCCTTATATCCCGAATTGGACTTTGGCGAGGTGGCAAGAAGTATGACCGCATCGGCAAGCGGTATCCGTGCTTCGGGAAGCCCCAGCTGCATAGCACTGTCAACGCAGGCCTTGACTATCGGTATCGCCTGCGGATACGCAAGTCCGATATCCTCTGCGGCGATGACCAGCAGTCTGCGCGAAAGCGAGATGATATCTCCCGCTTCGATAAGTCTTGCCGCATAATGCAGAGCCGCATTTTCGTCCGAGCCTCTTATCGACTTTTGCAGAGCCGAAAGGATATCATAATGAAAATCACCGTCACGGTCATAATGCATATTGCTCCGCTGGGTAAGCTCCTTTGCTTCTTCAAGAGTGACTTTGATCTGTTCGCCGTCATTTTCCGCACCCAGCACGCAAAGCTCGGCGGTGCTTACGGATTTTCTCACATCTCCGCCGCAGCCCCTTGCGATATATTCGGCTGCACCCTTTTCCACCTTGACCTTTACGCCGATATCCTCTGCCAGCAGACGGAAAGCCCTGTTCACCGCAGGAACAACATCTTCCGCAGTTACGGGCTTGAATTCAAACACCGCACATCGGCTGAGTATGGCGTTGTATATATAAAAGTATGGATTTTCCGTGGTAGATGCGATAAGGGTTATCTGTCCGTTCTCGATATATTCCAGCAGTGACTGCTGCTGTTTTTTATTGAGATACTGTATCTCGTCAAGATAGAGCAGAACGCCGTTGCAGCCGTCAAGGGTAGCGGTGTCTGCGATAACGTCCTTTATATCGCTTATGGAAGCGCTTGTGCCGTTGAGCTTATGCAGCCGCATTCCGCTGTTCCGGGCGATTATCCGTGCAACGGTGGTTTTTCCGACACCCGAAGCGCCGTAGAATATCATGTTGGGGATATTTCCGCTGTCGATTATTCTGCGCAGGGGCTTTCCCTCCGCAAGGATATGCTGCTGTCCGACCACCTCGTCAAGGCTTTGGGGACGTATCCTGTCCGCAAGCGGTGATGTCATTTATTATCATTCCTTTTTTATTTGGGTTATGCAGGCTATCTTTTCACATTATAATAGAAGCTGTCCGCAGCCTTGCGGTCCTTTCCCGTGAAGATAGCCTTTGTGAGACTGCGGTTTTTGATAAGATACCAGTCCCCGAAGGTGTCAAATTTTCTGCTTGAAGTTATAATATAAGATCTTTTCAGCACACCGTATTTTTTGCCGCAGCTGTCTCCAAGCTGTTTGAGCCGTATGGCAAAATCCATATCCTCAAGGCTCACGAGGCTTTCGTCAAAGCCTCCCAGCTTTTCAAAATCACTGCGGAGACACCAGAACATTCCGCCCATAAGTGCGGCTTTGTGCTTTTTCATTATCGGGATAAGCTGAAGCGCCACATATGCGGCACTGAAAAATATCCCCACGGACATTCTGTCGAACCTTGCCCGTGTTCCCCCGCCGATGTATTTTCCCGATGCGAGCATGGAATATATCTCTTTCAGAGAATTTTTCGTCATAATGCTGTCGGCGTCGATAGTCACAAGTATTTTTCCTTTGGCAAGCCTTGCGGCGGCATTCCGAACGCCGCTTATGGTATTTTCGGAATTTTCGCATACCTCTGCGCCTAAGCTTCGGGAGACCGAAGCGGTATTGTCCGTACAGCGGTTTGCGGAAACTATCACCTGAACAGCCCCTTTCGGAAAAGAAGCTGCCGCCGCATTTGCCGCTTCAAGGCATTTTCCTATGTATTTTTCTTCATTGTGCGCAGGGATAATTACCGAGAAAAGAGGATATTTCATCTTTGGCTCACACCCTTGTCTGTAAGAACCTGTCTTCATAAGCATATGCACACGCCTTTTCGGCAAATTTTGCTGCATACTGCGTTAAAAATCCTTGCCGTGCGGCAGCACGCCTGCGGATCTTTGCCTTGTCTGCAACAAAATCATGCACGAAAATCCGCATACATTTCTTATGAAGGCAGGTTCTAATATTTCTGCCGAAAACATAATAATAGTATATGTTATTTTCTCCCTTTTGTCAAGGCACGAAAAAAGGCGGAAGCACACGAAAATGCACTTCCGTCCTATAAAATGGGCTTATTCAAATACCCATTCCACTTTGTATTCTGCACCCGTAGCCTTGCCTATCTGACTGATATAGTTGTCTATAAGCTTTTGGGCACGGTCCTGAGCGCTGTTCATAAGATTGCTGTTGTTTTCAAATTCGGATTTTATCTGCTCCTGGGCGGTGCTTATTGCCTTGGTCTGATCGTCGGCGGTTATCGGATTCTTTTGAATGAAATTATCCGAGCTTATAACATATGAATCCTCGCTGTATGACTGCTGATCCACGGAAATGCTTAGTATTTTTGCTTTCGGAACAGTGATTGTGATGATGTTCTCGTCGGTGATGTCCATTTTCAGCTCTGACATATCAATGCCGATCTTGGCTGTTCCGCTGTATTCTATCCAGAAATCCCTTTGCTTTTCACCGAGATGCGATAATCCCGTGCCGGGCTCCTTGGTGCTTTTGGCAACATTGTTGTAGCAGCATTCAAGCGTTGCAAGCTCGCATATGCTTCTTATCTGTGTGATCTCGGGCTTTATGGTCGGAGTAACGGTTTCTTCCGTAACTGCTGTTGTTTCCGCCGATGTTTCCGTAACGGTTGTCAGTTCGGCATTGACCTGCTGTGCCTCGGCATTATCGGAACAGCCCGAAAATGCAAGCATCGCCGTCAGTATAAGGGCAAAATAATGTTTCTTTTTCATAAGCCGTCCCTCACTTTATTTCGATATCGTATTCGCCCAGCTGTTCGATCCACGGCTTCAGCAGTGCTTCAACGGCAGAATGGGCATTTTCCTTGGCGGATTCCAGAATGTCATGATTTTCAGCCGCCTTTGCTTTCAGATCATCGCACGCCAGTGAATAGGCTTCGCTTGCAACGGTTTCCGTATTGAGCTTTTTGTCCTCGAAAATATATTTAAGAGAGCCTGCATCGACGGTGATATCGGTTATTTCCGCTTCGGGGAGCGATACTGTGATATGCTTTTTCTCATCATCTATGTCAATGTCTATCTTTGAAAAATCTATTCCTGCTTTTATCGTGCCGTTATAGCTTACCGCATATCCGAAATCCTTGTTCTTCTTTTCGGTGGGTATTTTTACAATGGAATTGTATGTATAATCAACGGTGGATATCTGACTAAGATCAAGCACCTCACGGAGCGTTCCCTCGGAAACCGTCTCGACCTTTCCCTCCTCGCCGATGATCTTTTCCTCGACGACTTCAGATACAACATTTGCTATTGTATCTGTTACAGGCTCGGATTGTTTATTCCTTATGAAAAGCACCGCCGCCGCAGCTGCAATAAGCACAACTGCAAGGCATACCGCTATTATTATTATTTTCTTTTTCATTTTTACGTTCCTCTTCAAATGTGTTGCGCATGGGCTGTAATATACTGTTATTATAATACAATTTGCGGAAAAATGCAATATGCTTTTTTCGATAAATAAAAAGGCGGAAGCGCACTTTGAAATGCACTTCCGCCTTTTATGTTTATTTCAAAACGTTTCAGAGAAACGTTTTAAGGGGAGTTTCGCACTCTGCGGAGTGCGACTAAAGGGCGCTACCCTTTAGAATCCTGCGAAGGGCGCCGCCCTTTCGAAACCTGCACTCTCCGCAGGAGAGTATAGCCTTCTAAAAAGGCTTGACCTAAACTTTATACCATGTTCAATACTATTTTATCGGATATTATTCATAAAGAGGGTGCTTTTCACAAATAGCATTTACGCCCTCACGGATCTGATCTGCTTTATTCTCAAAGTCTGTTGCTGTGAGATACATGAACTCTGCGATCTTCTCCATATCCGTTGTATCAAGTCCTCTTGTTGTAACTGCGGGAGTACCTACTCTGATACCGCTTGTTACAAAAGGCTTCTCGGGGTCATTGGGGATAGCATTCTTATTGACTGTGATATAAACCTCATCAAGACGATGCTCAAACTCCTTGCCTGTGAGAGAGAAAGGACGGAGATCGACCAGCATAAGGTGGTTATCGGTGCCGCCCGAAACAAGGTCAAAGCCTCTGTCCAGCAGACCCTTTGCAAGTGCCTGTGCATTCTCAACGATCTTCCTGCCGTATTCCTTGAATTCGGGCTTGAGAGCTTCGCCGAAGCATACAGCCTTTGCGGCGATGATATGCATAAGAGGACCGCCCTGTGTGCCGGGGAAGATAGCCTTATTGATCTTCTTTGCAAGCTCCTCGTCATTTGTGAGGATAAGACCGCCTCTGGGACCTCTCAGTGTCTTATGTGTTGTTGTTGTTGTGATATCCGCATAGGGAACGGGAGAGGGGTGAACGCCTGCTGCTACAAGTCCTGCGATATGCGCCATATCTACCATGAGAAGAGCGCCTACGCCGTGTGCGATCTCTGCAAGTCTGGGAAAGTCGATGATTCTGGGATATGCGGAAGCGCCTGCTACGATGAGCTTGGGCTTGCATTCCTTAGCCATTGCCTCTACCTTGTCATAGTCGATAGTCTCGTCATCGCCCAGACCGTAGGAAACGAAGTTGAAGTATTTGCCCGAAAGATTTACGGGAGAACCGTGTGTAAGATGACCGCCGTGAGCAAGGCTCATGCCCATAACAGTATCGCCGGGTTCAAGAAGAGCAAAGTAAACGGCTGTGTTTGCCTGTGCGCCCGAATGAGGCTGAACGTTTGCAAACTTTGCGCCGAAAAGCTCCTTTGCACGCTCGATAGCGATATTCTCAACGATATCAACATACTGGCAGCCGCCGTAATATCTCTTTGCAGGGTAACCCTCTGCGTATTTGTTTGTAAGAACAGAGCCCATTGCAGCCATAACTGCGGGGGAAACGATATTTTCGCTTGCGATAAGCTCAAGGTTTCTGCGCTGTCTGCCCAGCTCCAGATTCATTGCGTCTCCGACTTCCTTATCGGCAGCGGTAACAAAGCCGATAGTATCCATTATATCTCCGTACATGATAAAGAATCTCCTTTACAAGAATTTTTCACGGATAAACCATTTTCATTATACACTGTTTCGGCGGCAATTTCAACTGTTTTCTCAAAAAAATTTGCATGGCGCAGATATTTGTATGCTTTGCATGGGTCTGCGGCTGGGTATTTTCCGCAGGTTTCGGATCAAACGTTTTCGTTCGCCTTTTTACGTTGTTTTTTCTTGACAAATCGTAGTAAATGGTGTATTATATTTATGATGTTAGCGACAGCTAACACAAATGAGAGAAAAGATATGAAAAATGGAGGGCACTATGAAAAAGGTACATTTTGAGCCTGAAACAGACGGCTTTTACGGTGCATACTGGGACTGCGGAAAAAACAGCGATGCGGCAATTATTGCCATGCTGGGCGATGATGCGGAGGATTATATGGCAAAGTGCGCCGTTAAATGGCTGCACGGCTACGGAATAAACGTTATGACAATGTCTCCCGCAAGAAAGGATTACAGTCACCACAACTATCCGATAGAAAGAATAGGCAGCGCCATTGAGGAGCTTAAAAGGCACGGCAATAAAAAAATAGGCATAACGGGCGCTTCCACAACGGGAATGCTGTCGCTTGCTGCGGCTTCGTTTTACAGCGATATCACCCTGACCATGGCATTTACTCCCAGCGATTTTATTTGGCAGGGCTTTATGCAGGGCAAAAAGGACGGCTGCGGTGAATGGCCTGTTGAGGGTGAATCTACTATATCAAAGGACGGAAAGCCTCTGCCCTATATGCCCTTTGTTTATCAGCACCCCGATTACTGGAATAAAATTCAGGAATCCACAAAAGGCTCGGGCAATTTCCTTTGTTCAAGAGTTATATTCGATGATTCCGAAGCGGCAGGTCTGCTGACGGGAGAGGCTATGATAAAGGTAGAGAACATCAAAGGAAAGCTTCTGCTTGTGGGAGCAGATGATGATACCCTTTGGGACACGGGAAAATACATAAGACGCATGGACGCACGCCTGAAAAGCAAGCCCCACGAATGCAGCTATGAGGTGATGCTGTACAAATACGGCACTCACTTTATCTTCCCCGAATCGCTGCTGAAAAAGATTGCTTCCTTTGCCTCCGAGCCGTTTATGAAAATAATGTTCCGCTCCGAAAAGGAACACCCCGAAGAATGCAAAAAGACCCGTAAGGACATTGATGCCAAGGTTGACAGAGTACTTAGGGAATGGAAGTAACGGCTTTGCGGCTTTTATGAAATTTATGTAATATCCCGCTGCATTTATTGACTTTTTCCTCCGCAGGTGATATAATAAGTTGAAATGATTTGAAATTGCCTGCGAAGAATATCGCAGATCTGAAAGGATTGGATATAAAACTATGGGAAAAGCTCTTATTATCGGCTGCGGCGGAGTTGCAAGCGTTGTTATCCACAAGTGCTGCCAGAATTCCGAGGTTTTTGAAGAAATAATGATCGCATCACGCACAAAGTCCAAGTGCGATGCTATCAAGGCAAAGCTGGACGGCGGAAAGACCAAGATCCGTACGGCACAGGTAGATGCCGACAAGGTCGAGGAGCTTGTTGCACTTATGAAGGATTTCAAGCCCGACATCTGCATCAATGTTGCGCTTCCTTATCAGGATCTTACTATCATGGACGCCTGCCTTGAATGCAAGGTGGATTATGTTGACACAGCCAACTATGAGCCTCTGGATACTGCAAAGTTTGAGTATAAGTGGCAGTGGGCTTACCGTGAGAAGTTTGAAAAGGCAGGCATAACAGCTCTGCTCGGTTCGGGCTTTGACCCCGGTGTAACGGGTGTTTTCTGCGCATATGCACAGAAGCATTATTTTGACGAGATAAACTACATTGATATCCTCGACTGCAACGCAGGCGATCACGGCTATCCTTTCGCAACAAACTTCAACCCCGAGATCAACATCAGAGAGGTAAGCGCAAAGGGCAGCTACATCGAGGACGGCAAGTGGGTAGAGACAGAGCCTATGGAGATCAAGCGTGTATATGATTTCCCCGAGATCGGCGAAAAGGATATGTATCTGCTTCACCACGAGGAGCTTGAGTCGCTGGCGCTCAACATCAAGGGCATCAAGCGCATCAGATTCTTCATGACCTTCGGTCAGAGCTATCTCACACATCTGAAATGCCTTGAAGATGTGGGAATGACATCTATCGAGCCTATCGACTTCGAGGGCAAGAAGATCGTTCCTCTCCAGTTCTTAAAGGCAGTTCTTCCCGATCCCGCATCTCTCGGCCCCAGAACAAAGGGCAAGACCAACATCGGCTGCATCATGCAGGGTGTTAAGGACGGCAAGCCCGTACATTATTATGTATACAACGTATGCGTTCATGAGGAGTGCTATGCGGAGGTAGGCTCACAGGCTATCTCCTATACAACAGGCGTTCCCGCAATGATCGGCGCTATGATGGTAATGACAGGCAAGTGGAAGAAGCCCGGTGTTTACAACATCGAGGAATTTGATCCCGATCCCTTTATGGACGCACTTAACAAGTGGGGACTTCCCTGGAAGGAATCCTTCGATCCCAAGCTTGTTGACTGATATAATTACCGACTTTATATTATCAATTAAAAAAAGCTGCTGCTGCGATATTATTCTGCGGCGGCAGTTTTTTATAATAAGGTCGCATCTAAAAACCATAGTGCCTCAGATGCGCAGTCAGATTTTTCGTCAGATTGTATAGAAATTTCGCAGGCATACTGCCGTATGTCAAGAAATTTATGTGCAAGATGACGGAAAATCTGCAAGCAGATGAGGTGCTAAGGCTTTAGCTGGTGGTTTTTAGAGGTGACCATAAGTAAGAGGCTTTGCATGGAAAAGGAAAACAAGGATTATAATTTTTTTGCCATGATGTCCCGAATGAAGTATATCAACCGCTGGGGGCTTATGCGCAATACATTTACGGAGAATATCAGCGAGCACAGTCTTGAAACTGCGTTCATCGCTCATGTGCTTGCGCTTTACAGAAATATCCGCTTCGGCGGAAATGTCGATGCGGAGCGGTGTGCTCTGCTGGCGATTTATCATGACGTGACGGAGATAATCACGGGGGATATGCCAACTCCCGTGAAGTATTTCAATCCCGAAATAAAGGGCGAATACGACAAGGTGGAGAAGATAGCCGCCGAAAAGCTTCTGTCATATCTTCCCGAGGACCTGAAGCCCTATTACCGTCCGCTCATAATACATTCGGAGGAGGACAGGGAGCTTTGCGTGCTGGTAAAGGCAGCCGACAAGCTTTCTGCGCTGATAAAGTGCCGTGAGGAATGCCGCATGGGAAACGTGGATTTTTCCAGTGCCGAAAAGGCTACTCTTGAAGCTGTTCATGCAATGGAGCTGCCCGAAGCGGAGGAATTTCTGAAAGACTTTATGGGTTCCTATGACCTGCCGCTGGACGAGCAGGTCACGGGAAAGCAGTGAATAATACGGCTATTTCAGGAAAAAGTAATATATCAGTCCGTAAAGCACCGAAGCCGCCGTGCCGTACAATATAACAGGTCCTGCGATTATGAAGATCTTTGCGCCCAGTCCCAGCACATAGCCCTCGGATTTGAATTCAAGGGCAGGGGAGACAACGGCATTTGCAAAGCCCGTTACGGGAACAAGAGTTCCTGCTCCGCCGTGCTTTGCCAGCTTTTCATACAGTCCCAGTCCCGTAAGCAGTGCGCTCAGGAACACCAGCGATGCCGTTGTGCAGGCGGCTGCGGTTTTATCGGGAAGTCCCAGCGACAGATAAAGATTCAGGAAAAACTGCCCCACACAGCAGATAAGTCCGCCGATAACAAAGGCTTTGGGTATATCTTTCCATGATTTTGAGTTGGGCGACGCTTTTTTTACCATTTCCGAATATTCTTTTGCTGTTATTTTCATGGATACTTCTCCTTTTTGAATTTTATCTTATTGTTTACTGAAAAATTTATAATATTCATTTTTATATTTTGAAGCCTTGAATGCTTACGCATTCTCGGTGGGTACCGTTTTTGATTATTATATTGAAGCCTCGCAATGCTTCGCATTTCTCGCTGCATGGAGAGTTTCGCCGTCTGGCGGAGATGTTCTCCTGACGGAGAACCGACCACGGGCGCTGCCCTTTGGATTCCTGCAAGCTTTAAAAAGCTTGACCAAACTTTTTATACCTAGTTACTTTTCAACTATTGGTTTACATATACCTGAAAGGACACTATTATGCTTAAAAACATTCTATCGCCCTCCGACTGCGCCAAATGTCGGATATGCTGCGTTTTCGACCGCTACGATCTCTGGGAAACTCCCACCATTCCCAACGAGATGAAAGTCGCTCTCTCCGAACTTGACCCCTCTCTTGAATTTATCTCCCACGGCAGCTCATGGCTTTTCAGAATGCATGAATCCTCCGACGGTTTATACTACTGTCCCATGCTCACCGAAACAGGCTGCAAGCTGGGCGACAGCAAGCCCGTCGAATGCCGCATCTGGCCCTATCGTGTGATGAAGCTTGACGGCAGGCTTATCATCGCCGTTGCTTCGATCTGTCCCACCATGTATCACAAGCCGCTGGACGCTCTCGTTTCCGAGCTGGACAACGGTCTTGCGGAATTTATGTTTGCAGAAGCCGAGAAAAATCCCGATATGATAAAGGAATATCAGGAAGGATATCCTATTTTAAAGGTATCGGACAAAAAAATCTGAACAGAAAACGTTATCTTGTTCTATATGTACAAATTATATTGAGGATTTTTTACGTATTGTGTGTTACAATGCTATAATTAGACACAAAATTTTAATCTTTGGTTAACAATCATCTGGTATAATAATTAATACTTAATAAAGTGAGTATCAAATTTTATCTGACATAACATAATGCCGGGCACAGACGCCGGCTGCTCGGAAAGGAATGGTCGTTCGATGAAGCTTAAAGAAAAAACAGCGGAAAATAAAAAGAAAAACGAAGAAAAAAAGCGCCTCAAAGCTGAAAAGCGTGAGGAGAAGCTTAATAAAAAAATAAATGAGATCGAGGAAAAGACCGCTGATTCAAACATCAGCAAGGCTATCGAAAAGAAAAGCAACAGCAAAAAGACAACTATCAGAATGCGCATAGTCCGTCTTGGAATTATCAGTGCCGCTTCGGCTGCCGTGCTTTGCTCGGCTCTTTCAATGGTGGTGAATTACAATACTCTCACCACTAATGCCGAAAATGAGCTTTCCAATCTTGCAACGGCTTATTCCTCCGCTATTTCAAATGCGGATATTGTGGGAAACAAGAATTTCATAAACGGACTTTTTGATAAATTCAACAAGAACGGCGAGGAATCGGGCGAGGGTTCCTTCGGATTCGTTATCAACGGTGCAAACAGCGTGTTCAGCGAGTTTGAGAACGGACTTATCTACAAGGGTCTGAACTTTGATACCGTCGCCGAGGAAAAGACTTACAGCGATATCTCCGCAAAGATAAAGGCGGCTCAGGAAGAAGATGCCGACGGCATTGTTACGACCAAGCTTGATAATCAGATGTATTACATGGCATATTCTCCCGTAAAGGGCTATGACGGGTTCTTTACGGTTGTTATGTATCCCGAAAAGACTATCAAGGCGCCTTTTGTACGTGAGCTTATCATAAATGTTCTTGCGGCTGTTTTGGTTATTGCGGTCACACTGGGATTCTGCCTTAAAGTCGCAACGATGATATCGGGTCCTATCAATCAGGTTTCCGACAGACTTGTAAAGCTTTCACAGGGCGATCTTGAATCTCCCACTCCCGAGATATACAGAAGCGATGAAACGCAGGTGCTTGTGGATTCACTGACAAATACGGTAAATTCGCTCCGTGAATATATCAGAGATATCCAGACGGTGCTTTCGGGCGTTGCATCGGGCAATCTGCTTATCAATTCATCGACCGAGTACAAGGGCGACTTTGTTTCTATCAGAGAGTCCCTTGACAGCATTCTTGATTCGCTGAATGAGACTTTCGGCGATGTTGACCGTGCCGCAGGACAGGTTCGTGACTGCTCAAGTCAGGTGGCTGGCGGAGCAACTACTCTTTCGCAGAATGCTTCCAACGAAGCGGCTACTATCGAGGAGCTTACAGCTTCGATCCATGAGATCTCGGGCAAGGTCAGCGGAAATGCCGACATGGCTCTTAAAGCAAGGAAGCTTACCCAAGAGGCGGATCAGAAGGTCAGCCAGGGCAGCAGCGATATGAGCGAGATGCTCACGGCTATCGAAGACATCAAGAAATCCTCTGCGGAAATATCCAAGATCATTGCCGTTATCGACGATATCGCTTTCCAGACGAATATCCTTGCGCTTAATGCGGCAGTTGAGGCTGCCCGTGCAGGAAGTGCAGGCAAGGGCTTTGCAGTTGTTGCGGACGAGGTAAGAAATCTTGCAACAAAGTCTGCCGAAGCCGCAAATCAGACAGGTCAGCTCATCAGCCGTTCGCTTGAATCGGTCGAGCAGGGTACACAGCTTGCCGAAAAGGCTTCACAGGCTCTTGAAGAGGTCGTTGAAAAGGTACGCAGCGTCAACGATATCGTGGACAACATCGCAGTTTCCGCAGGAGAGCAGGCAAAGGCTGTTTCCCAGATAAACGAGGGCATGGATCTTATCAACGGAAGCATTCAGACCACATCTTCCACAGCGCAGGAAAGCGCCGCAGCTTCGGAAGAGCTGAGCGGTCAGTCCGATCTGCTCAACAGCATGATAAACAAGTTCAGCTTCCGCAGAAAGTAATACATACAAATAAGTTGCTTTTTAAATGCAGCCGCAGGATAAAATGCGGCTGCATTTTTTAGTTTTAACGTAATATAACTTTGTTAAAATTCTTGACATATTTTTGGTATTATGCTATAATGATAAAGATGAAAGAATGAGACGGTTTGGAGAATCTTACAATAAATTACATCATATATATAAAATTCCGAAAGGAGAATGGCCATGAAACTGAATTGCAGTACAGACCCTATCATTGCTGCCGTTGTTGAAGAAACGGTCAGACTTTGCAGCCCGTTTCAGGTGTTTCTTGTTTCAAGCAAGACTGATTCAAAGGGCGAACTGACAGCTTTCAAGCTGTGCGTTATAACAGACGAATCACACAGCCCTTCCGAAACGGAGGCGAAGCTGCTTATCAATATTGACTGTCCCGTGCCCTGTGATTTTATCGTTTATACCAACACCGACTGGAGCGAATATTCCCTTGATGACTGCACGTTTGCTTACAGAATAGATAATTCGGGGGTGTTGCTTTATGGCAAGAGGTAATCACGGCACCGACAGCAAGCGGTATTTCGACTGGCTTTTCTATGCCTATCAGGATCATCTGGCGGCGCTCATGCTGGCGGAGGATAAGCGGCTGTACAGTGCCTCGGCGTTCCACTGTCAGCAATGCATAGAAAAGGCACTGAAAGCATTCCTGCTGTTCAAAAACAGAAAGCAGTTCGACGGTCACAACCTTACATGGCTGTGCAAGCAGGCGGCGCTTATGGACGGAAACTTTGTCAAGTGGATAGAAAAAAGCGCACTTCTCAGCAGATACTACATCGAAACAAGGTATCCTGCCGACGATCTGCTGGAGATCGACCGTGCAACTCTGGACGATCTGCTGGATTCCACGTCGGAAATGCTGAATTTTATCTGCGATCAGATAAAGTTCGACTACAACAGTTTCCACAAGAGAAGAAAAAAGTAGAATAAAAAGCAAAGGTATACTATTATATATGTATATAGATTTTCATGTTCATGCATATCCCGAAAAAATCGCCGAAAAGGCTGTGTCCTCTCTTGAGGAATGCTATGTCCGCAGCGGGATAATCCCTCATGCGGTCAACAGAGGCACCGCAGATGAGCTTCATTCCGATCTGAAAAGCTTCGGGATAGATAAGGCGGTGCTTATGCCTGCCGCCACAAAGCCGACGCAGCCCCACGGAATAAACACATGGGCTTATGAGCTGATAAATTCGCCGCTGAACAGCGACGGACGGCTGATATCCTTCGGAGCGGCTCACCCATACGATCCCGATGCGGAAAGCGAGCTTATCCGTGTAAAGGAGTTCGGTTTCCGTGGGATAAAGCTCCACCCGGAGGCTATGGGCGTTGCAGTCAACGATGAAAAATGCATTTTGCTCTGCCAAAAATGCGCCGAGCTGGGACTGGCAGTGCTTTTTCATATGGGGCCCGACCCGTCGGCAGGGGAGGGCGAAAGCTTCAGCACTCCGCAGATGCTGGCGGAGCTTCTGGACAGTGTAAAGGATATTACCGTCATAGCCGCACATATGGGCGGACCGGGACAGTATGAGGATTCTCTGAAATACCTCTGCGGACGGGAAAATCTGTATTTCGACACTGCCTGCACTGCGGGATTTATCGGTGAGGAAATGTTTGTGAGAATGGTTCGTTCCCACGGCGCAGACAGGATATTGTTCGGTTCCGATATGCCCTGGCACAGTCCTTTGCAGGAAAAAAGCATGATAGAAAACAGCAGACTTGACGAAAATGAAAAATTGCGTATTTTTTGCCAAAATGCGGAATTTTTACTAAAAACCATGTAAAACGGGGGCTTTTAGCGGCATTTGGCTTGTATCATAGCTGGCTGAAATGTACAATTTTAAATGCGAATTTGCCTAAATTGTAAACGAACTGTTGAAAAAACAGCTCCGATATTACTTTTTGTACAATTAAAAACGGCTGATTTAGTCGGTTTTGGTGAAAAGGCAATAAATATATGCTTCGATTTAGTTAAATTCACATATTGCTAATTTTTGGTCTAAATGATATAATATATATTATCGTGGGCGGGGTGCGGTATCTCTGCTGCCGTATCCGCCATGGAAAGTGAAAATCCAATATCGGAGGTGTCAAACTTTAATGAAGACTTTTATCTATACTGCAACCGATGTTCAGGGCAACACCGTCAAGAATCAGAGGATGCAGGCTGAAGACGTGAACGACTTCCTTGAGAAGATTCACGAAAAAGGTCTTTTCTGTTCTTCCTATAAGGAGGCAAAGGGCGATTCAAGGAAAACTATACATAAGTTTTCCACAAAGGAGCTCTCTTATGACTGCCGTCAGATGTCAGCAATGATGTCGTCCGGTCTGACTCTGGTAAAATCCCTTGACATTATGTGCAGGGAGCAGACCAAGGAAGCTCAGAAGCAAATTTACAGAGAGATCTACGAGAACGTTCAGAAGGGTACCGCTTATTCCGATGCACTTAAAATGCAGGACGGCGCT
The DNA here is from genome assembly GCA_934464775.1 of uncultured Oscillospiraceae bacterium. Lineage (GTDB taxonomy): Bacteria > Bacillota > Clostridia > Oscillospirales > Ruminococcaceae > RGIG4694. The sequence continues at coordinate 40,260 of CAKSKG010000002.1, read as the reverse complement.
TTTCCGAACTTCTATATTTCCATGATACAGGCAGGCGAGTCCTCAGGTAATCTGGATACAATCATGAAGAAGCTTGAGACTCACTACGCAAATGAAGCGAGACTGAATTCAAGGATCAAGAGTGCTATGATCTATCCTATCATTCTGGTTATCCTTTGTATCGCTATCATCATCATCATGTTCACATTCATCATGCCTACCTTCAAGGATCTGCTTACGGAAGAGGATATGAACGGTCTGACAGGCGCACTGTTCAAGTTCTCGGATAACTTGCGAGCCTATTGGTATGTTTACATAGCGATAGTCGCTGTTGTCATATTCCTTATAAGATATCTGCTGAAGGTGCCCGATATCAGGCTCAAATGGGATAAGATGCTGTTAAAGCTGCCTGCGGCGGGACCGCTGATCGTAAAGATCTATACCGCTCGCTTCGGAAGCACGCTGGCTTCTCTTTATTCGGCAGGTATCCCCATGGTCGAATGTCTGGAAAAGAGTGCGAATATCGTCGGAAATATGTATGTTTCGGAATGCTTCGTAACGGTTGTTGACGAAGTAAAGCAGGGCGAATCGCTTTCTATCGCAATTCAGAGAACGGGAATATTCGAGTCCATGTTCTGCTCTATCATTTATGTCGGTGAGGAATCCGGTGCGCTGGACTCTATCCTTGATAAGTCCGCACAGTTCTATCAGGAAGAATCCGATGAAGCCGTTACACGTCTTGTCGGCCTTATCGAACCTGTAATGATCATCATCATGGGTGTTGCGATCGGTGCAGTTATCGCAGCTATCCTCCCCGCAATCTACAACTCTATGGGAAATATCACATAAGGTACAGACAAAACAAAGACCGTTGGCAGAGGCGGCAAAACAAATCCAAGGATAAATTTTATAAAATTATACTATAAAGATTAGTGAGGTGACGAGAATGCTTTCATTTGATATTACAGACAGACATATCCGCATAATCCGCGGAACCGAGAGCGGCAATAAGATCAGAGTTTCTTCTGCATCTACTATTGATCTCGACGAGGGTCTGATTGTTAATGGTCACATAAAAGATATTCCCAGAATGGCAACAATAATCAGCGAAGAGCTGAAGGCTAAGAGAATGGCGGACAAGGACGCTGTTGTCAGCATTTCTTCCAACCTTGTTATTTTTAAGGAACTGCATATCCCCAAGGCAAAGGGCACAGGTCTGCTGTCAATGGTAACAAACCAGATGCAACACACAATGGGTATTGCCGAGGATTATTCGATCTCCTACTCTATCGCAGGTCAGGTCGAGGAGGACGGCGTTCAGGCACTCAAGGTACTGGCTACTGCCTGCCCCTTTGAAGTGGTTGACTGCTTCAGAAAGGTATTCCAGATGCTCAGCATCACACTGAAGTCTGTAATGGTTTCCTGCAACTCCATTTCCCGTATCATTCTTGCCGATAAGAAGAACAGCGCAAAGATGCCTATGCTGGCAGTTCAGATCGACCCCACATTCATCAGTCTGAACCTTTATGAGAACAACCAGCTCACATTCTCACGTTTTGCTTCTATCGACCCTGTTGACTATGACAACTCCGAAGATTATATCTACGAGGCAGTTAACGAGAACATTTTCAGAATGTTCCAGTTCCAGAAAACAAGAAATCCCGAGAATCCCATTCAGAACGTTGTATTCTACGGTGATACCACAGAGTACATCAGACTGACCAACTCTCTGGAGAGCATGGATATCTCCACAAGCCTTCTCGGTGTTCCCAACAACATCGGCGGATACGAAAACTTCGAGTTCCAGGCTTATGCAAACGCTATCGGCGCCATGTTCAGAAGCAACAAGGAATCCGAGCGTATCAACCTTCTGGAAACAGATGCTACCGCAGGTAAGACAGAGGCAGGTTCTTCCTTCTTCATCAGAGTTCTTATCGCAGCAGGCATCTCCGCAGCTGCCATTGCAGTTGTATGCCTTGCTATCAATATCGGCATCGGCAACACGGAGAAGAAGATCGACGAGATCAATACATACATCAACAGCGAAGAGGTACAGTCTCAGATAGCCGAAGTTGACCTTACACAGTCTAAGATCGACAAGGTGGCAGGCTTCAAGAATGCTATCACAGCCGCAAAGTACAATTACGATTCACTTCCCATGCTCACATCGGAGCAGTTCAAGAAGGTTGAGCAGGTATTCTATGATGCAGGCTGCAACGGTCTCCAGTTTGCTTATGAGGACGGTCAGTATCAGCTGACAGGCTACTGCGACGAGCCTACTATCCCCGCAGCTGCTGTTCAGAGTATATATGAGCTTGATATGTTCGATAACATTACATATCCCGGCTATGAATACAACCTTTCCGAAGGCGGTCTGGACGTTGAAGCTAAAAGCGTATTTGACACTTCTATTTACAAATTTGAGGTAACTGCAAATATCAAGAGCAGCTCCGTTGAGGCATATTACAGCGCAGATCATTCCGCTGCTGCCGATGCGGAAGCAACTGAAGAAACCACGGAAGAAGGTGCTGAATAATGAATATGAAGCTTTCATACAGAGATAAAGTTATATTTATCGCAGTTGTAGTTATTATGGTTCTCGTTGCGGGATTCTTCATCTTCGTTAAGTCTGCATTGAACGAATCGCAGAATGTCAAGAACAATCTTACTCTTAAAGAGCAGGAGCGTGACGACGTTGACGCCAAGATAGCAACTCTCCCCGATCTCCAGACACAGCTGGAAAACAGCGTTAAGGAAGTTGATACTACACAGGACGTTTTCTACACAGAGCAGGAAGCATATGAGGCTGACCAGATGCTTTATGATATCCTGAAGGACAGCGGCGCTTACTTCAAGGGCATGGAGCTTACAGGTGAAAAGGCAGGTACGCTCAGCGACTATTTCTATGTAAAGAATTCTACTGTATATGACCTCAAGATGAACGCTGACCTTTCGGGAACTTCCTTCGGTCAGGAAGTTTATGACGCATACAGCGGAAATGTTCCCGCAGGTGCGGACGATGTTATCCTTGCGGTTGAAGAAGTAACTATTACATTCGCTATTCCCTGCGATGAATCGGGTTTAGCAGATTGGGATCCTATTTACAACATTTTCGACGGTGTTTCCCTTAACGACAAGACTCTTTATCTCAAGAGCTTTTCCGCAGGTGAGCAGTCTGTTGAGGTTGTAAACGATGTTAACACAGTTGAGGTTACAGCTATTGTCGATGTGATCTCTGTACAGCACATGGATATTTCTCAGGCGAAGTAATTTTTTGATGAGCAGTGCCGATCGGTATTTTTCGCTTGCGGGATCTACTGATCGGCTATTGCCAATGGAAAGATCAGAAGAATAAATTATTGAGAAAGGGTGGTATGAGTTATGGCAGAGAGCAAACGGCGTCACGGCAAACTAAAGGGCGTAGTTCTGGTCATGGTAGTAACGATTATGTTTGTGCTCATGATTATGCTCCTGGCAACCTTAGCAGTAGTTTCATCGACAACCAAAAGAACATATAATAAGTACGAAGAAAATCAGGCGTATTATACGTCCCGTTCGGTGCTTGAGGTGTTTATCAAGAATTACCTTGAGGATAAGACCAATCTCGGCGACGCCGGAACAACATCTCCCACAACTGCGCTGAGCGAGGTGTGCGGTACGCTTCTTCCCAAGCATTTTAACGATGTTGTGGATTACACAAGATCAACTACAGACCCCGATGATCCGGGTCTGAACGCAGGAAGCTATTATGTTGACTTTGCAGGTGCACAGGCAACAAACGGATTTTATTTCCAGCAGCAGATCTTCGGCAACCTTTACCCCAAGTATGAGTGGAAGTTTGATGAGCAGGGCAACCCCAACGGTGCAATGCTTTTCTCGGACGACAAGTACTGGGAGATGCGTTCCGATGTTGAGCATGATAATGCATCATCAATAGCTGCAAAGCCTTACAGCGTTGAGTTTGAAGTATCTCTTCCCGAGCTTACAGGCACGGGAGATTCCGATGCGGGTCTTTTTGCCAACAGAAAAGGCGGCACGGGCACTCAGACATCTAAGATCAAGGTCGAGCTTCTCAGAGTTATGTTCGTTACAGAGGATATGTCTCAGTGGACTGACTTCATGAAGAGCGGAACCGATGTCGGTTCTTCCACAACAGCAGGCGGCAAGATCGACTTTAAAACAGTCAACTGGGATAAGACATATTATCGTCTTAAAGTATCCGCAACAACAAATCTCGGTGACGGTGATGAGGAAAGCGATATCACAGTATCCGTTATCCTTGAGCCTACCCAGAAGGCAACCACACCTATGGGCGGTCCCGAGAATGCTATGACTTCGTTCGATGCAACAGATGCTGACAACAAGCTGGCAGTTGTGGGCGGTGCCGCACTTTCAAAGCCCGGCGGAACAACAGAGTTCAACAACGACGGAACATCTCTCGTAGGTAATATCGTTTATAATTCAAACTTCCGCATCGTTGCAACAAGCAGCAAGTGGGCATACGGCGAGGGCGAAAGCATGGTAGTTCACGGCGGCTGGCTCTCAATGTCGAACAGAGATTTCGTTATTGACGGTGACGGTCCTCTGAATACCTCAGATGCGACAGTGCTTTCTTCCCGTCCATTCATCTTTGCACAGGGCGCTAAGTTCTATAAGGCAAAGGTAGGAAGCGACACAGAAGCTTCGGGTTCGGGCGCACTTGATATCATATGCGGCGATCCCAAGAATACAGGCACTGACAAAGCATTCAAGGACGAGGCTGGACTCACATGGGCAAATGTTCCCGATGATCATAAGGAAAAGGTTGCATTTGCTACTTCGGAAGCCAACAACAAGTTCTACGGCGATGTTTATGTTGACGGCGATATGTACCTTGGCGGCAACGGCGATGAGTTCTTCGGAAACATTTACTGCACAGGCAATATCTATATTGCATATGACAACTCGGGTCAGGGACCCAAATTCCATAAGGAAGTTCACTGCAATGATGTTTACAGCGGCTCAAATGTTGCTTCAAACAAGGCATCATTCCTCAGCGGCGGTACTTATGAAACTGCATCATCGTTTACGATCAAGTGGAATGATGACAATATCATCACGGACGGCGATCATGCAGGTCAGATGCAGTTCACTCTTCCCAGAAGAGGCGATGTATACTGCGGAACAAGCACAGAGGTCAAGAACGCATATACATATAAGGCACTTGGCATTGCTCCTACAGGCGGAAAGTCCGAGGACGATGTTGTAAGAGCACAGGATTACTTCAGATATGCAGTTGGTGACGAGAACGCAAAGCTTGATATCTCCGCTGCTGCAAAGAATGTTACGGGCAGCTATACGGGAACTATTTCCGACAGCTACGGCGTATATTCAGGCAAGATACTCGATACATCGGGTGCTCCCAAGTCTGATGCAGGCTTTGCTCAGTGCAAGCTCAGCCTTGCAAACTACGGCAATGATGTATATTACATCAACGCAACAGCAGATCCTATCCAGATACAGCTTACAACAGACAGCTTTGGCAATATGACGGCTCACAGCCCCACATTTATAGTTGTTGGCGACAAGAGCGTTGTATTTACACTTGCTGATAATACCGATTTTTATGCAGGAAGCATGGCAGTATATAATTCCCAGATCTATTCAATGATAACGGGAAGCCAGAAGATGTATGTCGGCTCCAACTATCCCAGCGATCATAAGGGATCTCCCGCAGCTCCCCAGATCCAGTATTTCATCGGCGACAATTCCAAGTTCAATTTCAGCAACCCCGGAAATTTCGCACTTTGCGGATATATTTACGGCGGTTATGCTTCACTTGAATTCGGAAGCCAGACAAACGGCGATGCAATGCACAGAGCAAACCTTAACTACAACGGCAAGGATATGGGTACAAGAGATCACTGCTCGTTCTTCGGTTCTGCGGTATTCCACAGCATCAAGTTCCAGCAGATCGAGACTATGGTATTCATAGATCCCAACAATAAGGACAAATCAGGCGGCTCCAATGCGGGCGGACGTATCGTATGGGGCAGACAGAGATATCTTAACAGAAACTAAAAGGAGGATAATGCTATGAAAAAGAAGATCAAAGGCTTTACGCTTGTTGAATGTATCGTTGCAATGGCTATTATCGGAATCGCTTCTGTTATGATGGCGCAGATCTATTCGGGTATCGCAAAGATCAATCGTGACAATGCAGCTGCAAACAGAACTCTCAATGAAGAAATGAAGTTCTGTGAGCAGCAGCTCATGAAGGGCGGCGACAATGTAAGCTGCACACTGCTTACAAATTACAGCACCACTGCTGCCGATGAGAAGATCAACGGTGCAGGCATTGCTGCCGACGATCAGGTTAAGCTTGTTCCTAATCAGAGCTTTACTTTTAAGATCACTACCAAGGAATCAGGAGATTCTTCCAAGTTCAGCGCTCTTGATCCTTCAAGAAAGCGCAAGGTCGGTGTTGTTGTATACAAGATCAAGGAAGACAAGGCTGACAGTGCCGAGTATGAAGATCAGATCATAAGATACAAGTTCATACGTCCCGAACCGAGTACGTATGATTAATGGGAGGGAATGTCTATGAAGAAAAAATTTAAGGCGTTCACCCTTATTGAGCTTATAATCGTTATGGCTATCTTCGGCATACTTATGGCAGGTCTTATGAATTTCTTCAGTCCTATCAGAGAGACTTACGTTGATTCAACTCTTTATGAGAAGCAGCGTACCGCTCAGAACGGAATTGCGGAATATCTTGTTGAAAGCACAAAATATGCCGAAAAAATGGCGATCTACGATGAGGGAGCATCTGCCGGAAGCTATGGAACGGCGTCAAGTGCTGTTGCGGCTATTGATGCATTCAGAAAGCAGTGCTTCCCTTCATACAGCACGATGACCGCAGATCAGCAGAAAAAGGTTGACGGCAGGATCCATGTTATCTGTATCAACAGAAGCGATAAGTATGATGCTCAGGGCAAGATCCAGGCAGCAAGCGATGCCGATGCCAATCATCTTTATACAGGCAGACTGGTAACGTGTGCGCCGGTAGACATTAACAATCTTACGGATGCTGATGAGATCAGAAAGCTGAATGCTCTCAAAACCTTTGACGAGCAGGCTTCACGTTCATATGGCTCAGGTACCGGTTACACATATCTGGCTCTCGGCGGAGCTTACTACGGTGAATCGAATTATATGATCTCCGTTGACGTAAGCCAGGTCGAGCTTGTACAGGCGGCAGATGAAAATCTGAAGCAGACCGCAGCAAGCCTTACATTTACAATTTCAAACGCATTTTCAAATTCGGGCGGAGTTGTAAAGAACGGCGGAGACGGCGTTACTATCAGCAATGACGATGACGGTTCCGTCAGAGTTACCACAGAGAACAGCAACGTTCTCAAGAATCTTACATCGGTAAATTACTATAAGGTTGGTACTGTTCCTGCCGGTTCAATAACACCTTCGGGTTCTGTTGAATCTCCCACAAAGAACACCTACATCGTATTCGTTGTTCCCGATGAGGGCGACAGATAAGACATAACATCATCGGATAAATAAATTAAGGCGTGCCGCATTGCACGACACGCCTTGATTTTTCCGATTTTATATATGCCCGATACGGGCACCAAGAAAACTGCAATAATTCTTAACCGAATGTATATGCTATGTAAGCGTCGATGATATCGGCACCGAAATATGCACCGATGACAAGTCCGATTATAAGGAATGGTCCGAATGCAAATGCCGAGCCGCTTTCATCATCGTCCGATACGGCACGCTTGATGATAGCGTATACCGCACCTGTTATAACGGCTACAACTGCGGCGGTGACTGCGGCTTTCCAGCCCAGCATAAGTCCGCCGGCTGCCATTACAACGATATCACCCATGCCGAATCCGAAAACAGGTCCGTTTTCCTTGATCTTCGTCTTGACCTTATCGAGCTTCGCATTGAGCTTTGCTCTTTCATGGTCATTGGGAGCAGCCTTGACGGCTCTTTCGAGACGGCGCTTGTCCTTGTGATCCTGGCTGATGAAAAGGACGTATACGACAGGTGTTATCACGAAGCCGATGATAAGCAGCGGAACGCTGACGCAGAGCATACCGATGATGCTTTCCTTCAGTGTAACGGGCATTGTCAGCAGGACGCCTGTGCTTGTACTTATATAGGAAAGTACATGAGTCAGTACGGCGACTATCGCTGTATAGATCAGAACGGAAACGCACATTTCCTGTGTGTCAAGGTCCTGAAAGGCAAGAACGATAAGTCCGCTGATGAAAAGCGCAAGCAGTGCAAAATATATGCCGTTGACATCATAGGGGAAGAAATAATAGCACAGCACGAACATGAGCGCTGTCATTGCTTCCACAACGGTATAGCGGGGAGAGATCTTCGCACCGCAGGCACGGCATTTTCCGCCAAGAACTATCCAGCTGATGATCGGGATAAGATCATAGCGCTTGATGGGAGTTCCGCAGCTCATACAGTGGGAATTGTTTGTGATAAGTGATTCGCCCTTCGGCAGACGGTAGATGCAGACGTTCAGAAAGCTTCCGATCGTTACGCCGAACAGAAAAACGAACACATAGACCACAATGTTGAAAATAAGTTCGATATCCATAGGGGTCAGTCCTTTCATAAAAATTACAATACTATTATATTAACATATTATTCACGCAGTTTCAAGCCATTTTCACAAATTGTAATTTAATCCTTCTTTACTTCATGGATTATCTTTGCAGCTGTTTTCCGCAGCAGACGGCGGCAATTTATAAATATCATTTCTGCGGAGATGGGAGCTTACAATGAAAAATATTCCTGTGGGCCAGTATATGGTCAATGAGGGCATTATCACAGAGGAACAGCTTCAGAATGTTCTTGACGCAAAGAAAAACGAAAACGTCCCCGGTAAATTTTTCGGTGACTATATCATCGAGCTGGGCTACGTTACAGATGTTCAGTTCGGTCAGGTACTTGCAAAGAAGCTGAATGTTCCGTTTATTGATCTTGACGACCCCAACACGGTCATTGACCTTGATGCGGTAAACAAGATCCCCGAGCAGCTGGCAAAAAAGCACAACATCATTGCTATAAAGGTAACAGGCAAAAGACTTACCGTTGCAACCAATGACCCCGTAAACTTCTATATTTTCGAGGATATCAAGGTAACAACGGGTATGGACGTTGTCCCCGTGCTTGCCACAAAGCAGGCTATCATCAAGGCGATAGGCAAGCAGTATTCGATGCAGCGTGTAGACAGCGTTGTTGAGAGCGTTGAGAGCATGGGTGAGGGCGATGCCACAAACGCAGAGGAAGAAGCTCGTATCAACGATGCTCCTATCGTTAAGCTTTGTACCACTATCATCGAGAACTCGTTCCGTGCGGACGCTACCGATATTCATATCGAGCCGTTCAAGAGCTATACAAGGATCCGTATCCGTGTAAACGGCGACCTTATCGAGCTGATGAACGTTTCAAACGTTGTACATAATTCACTTATCACACGTATCAAGATCATTTCCGGCATGAACATCGCCGAGAAGAGAGTCCCTCAGGACGGACGTTTCTCTCAGGTCGTTGACGGCTGCACGCTGGACGTCCGTGTATCTAACCTCCCCATGGTTTACGGCGAAAAGTGCGTTATCCGTATCCTTGCAACAGGCGATATGAGCGTAAGAAAGATCACAGACCTCGGTATGACCGAGTATAACTACGAGATATTTTCCCGCTGCTTAAAGGTTCCTCAGGGCGTGTTCCTGGTAACAGGACCTACCGGTTCCGGTAAGTCTACCACACTTTACGCCGCACTGGGTGAGCTGGCAAAGCCTAACGTTAACGTAATCACCGTCGAAGACCCTGTCGAGAAGAAGATCGACGGCATCAATCAGTGTCAGGTAAATGCAAAGGCAGGCATGACCTTTGCGGCTGCCCTCCGTTCTATCCTCCGTCAGGACCCCGATATCATCATGATCGGTGAGATGCGTGACCAGGAGACAGCGGAGATCGGTATCAGAGCCGCTATCACAGGTCACCTTGTGCTTTCAACACTTCATACAAACGACGCAGCTTCCACCATTACCCGTCTTGTTGATATGGGTATCGACGCATACATGGTAGCTTCATCGCTTATCGGAATCGCAGCTCAGCGACTTGTTAAGAAGCTTTGCAGCGATTGCAAGACCCCCAGATATTCCACAGAGGAAGAGAATGATCTTATGGGCGTTACCGAGTCCGTTACGGTATATGACGCCTGCGGCTGCCCCAAGTGCAACAACACAGGCTATACGGGACGTACCGCTATCCATGAGATGCTTGTCTGCACACCCGAAATGGCATCGCTCATTTCCAACGGCGGAAAGACCGACCAGATCGCAGCACTTGCAAAATCTCAGGGCACAAGACTGCTCCGTGACAACGTTTCGGAGCTTGTACAGCAGGGTGTTACCACAATGGACGAGCTTGTCCGCGTAACATACGCAGTTTAATTTACTTACAGATATTTTCCCCGAGAGGGATTGTCATAAATATATTACCGGAGGTAAGCAGATATGGATATTGATATCGAAAAAAAGCCCAGCGCAGACAGAATTGTCATCAGTATTGATAAGATACTTGACGAAGCCCGTGTACTCGGTTGCTCCGACGTTCACTTCACAACAAAGATCTCTCCCGTTGTAAGACTTCACGGTTCGCTCCGTAAGCTCAGCTCCTATCCCGAAATGACAGAGAGCGCTATCATGAAGATAGTTGAGCAGATGACATCGGGCAGAAACCTTGAGAACATCAAGAACAGGATTGATACCGACTTTTCCTACATCACACGCCGCGGATACCGTCACAGAGTCAATGTTTATCATCAGAGAGGCGATACGGCTATCGCTATCCGTCTGCTGAGAAATGATATCCCTACTCTTGAGGATCTTGATCTTCCCCAGATCATCGGCGATATGTCGCTCCGCCCCAGAGGACTTATCCTTGTAACAGGACCTACAGGTTCAGGTAAGTCAACAACTCTTGCGGCTATGATCGACTATGTAAATATCAACAAGAGCGCACATATCATCACAATTGAGGACCCTATCGAGTACGTTCATGAGCATAAGAGATGTATGGTAAACCAGCGTGAGGTCGGCGACGACGTTGAGACATTCGCACTTTCGCTCCGTGCCGCACTCCGTGAAGACCCCGATGTTATACTCGTCGGAGAAATGCGTGACTACGAGACGATCAACGCTGCGGTAACCGCCGCAGAAACAGGTCACCTTGTAATGTCCACACTTCATACAACATCTGCGTCCGATACTATCAACCGTATCATCGACGTTTTCCCTGCGCATCAGCAGGGTCAGATCAGAACACAGCTTGCAACTGTACTGGTCGGAATCATCGCACAGACACTTATCCCCAAGGCAGACGGCACAGGCCGAGTTGCTGCTCTTGAGATACTCAATGCCGTTGACTCTATCAAGGCAATGATCCGTGACAATAAGGTTCACCTTATCCAGACTGCTATCCAGACAGGACGCAACGTGGGAATGGTCTGCCTCGATCAGGAGCTTGCACGTATGGTAAAGGAAGGCATCATCGACGAGCCTCACGCACGTGAGAAGTGCCTCGATACAAACGAGTTCGAGCGTTTCCTCAAGGGTACGAACACATCTCTGGACGCACGCCCCAGAAGATGATTTTGCCGCAGGCATAAAAAGTGTGGTTTTTGTATATTTATATATATTGTACAGCCGCTCTGCTGCTTACAACAAAAGGGAGCAGGGCGGCATTTATATGCAATCAGTGCAGAAAGTATAGAAAATACACTAAAAATTGCACATCTGCCAAAAGGGCAAAAAAGTATAATTTTTGCAGTTTTCTCTCTTGTTTGTGAATATAATGTTTAATCGGCATGAAAAAATCAGCGGTTTTCTTTGGAAAATTCAAAAATATCAGTTTTTTTATGCTTATAAGTTGTTTGATAATTAACAGATTTGTGTGTTTTGACGAAAAAGACCCCAAATAAAACGTTTGAAATACTATAAATGCCAAATTCACAAAATTAGAGAAAAAAATATCAGAAATCTATTGACAAATACATTAGGTTGTTATATAATGTATTCAAGGTCAAGGAAAGATAAGCCAAACGAAAAAGCAAGGCTTTCCTTTAGGAGGGAGTTCCGATGATAAAAAATAAAAATTCCCGCAGACCCCGAACGCTGGCAGGTTTCACACTGCTTGAGATGATAGTTGTAATTGCAATTATCGGTGTTCTTGCTTCGATCATTGTTCCGAGTACGGTGTCTTCGATCAGAGACTCAAAGATAGAAACCGCAAACACAATGGCGTATGAATATTACACCGCTGTTCAGAACTATCTTACAGATGTCCAGATCAAGAATTTCCCGCTTTGCGGAGATGATTCCGTAAAAGATAAAGTTTTTCCGGCAAGCAGACCTGCGGACGGAAAGCTCCTGTTAGCTGCAAAGGTTACGGCAAGCGGTTCTGAGGTCGCAAATGATTCGGGTGTTACAACTTTCAGAAGTGCAAGACCCGGAACGGAAAAGGGTAAGTTGGTGCAGAAGTTCATCAACGGCGTCAATAAGTATATCGGTACAAATGAAGTTACAAAGAATACGATATACTGGACAGCTCAGATCGATGTTGATACATATACGGTTGACTGGGTGGTCTACTGTGATGATGCAAATGCAGCCAATTCGCTCAAGACATTGATGAACAACTACAGTGGTGATCAGCTTTATATGACAGTTTTCGGAAAGTCGACCGGAACAAATACTTCTCAGGAGTATGACGCAATGCATACAGGTTCTGAACATACACCTGCTTACGTTGGTCAGTATCCTATCCCTTATGAGAACTAAGGGAAAACAAAATCGTATAAAATGCAGGCATATGCGCTGCTTTTATAAATCAAATTAATTTTATTATGAAGGAGGAATTTCTCATGAGAAATTCTAAGATGAAGGGCTTCACCCTTATCGAACTTATCGTTGTTATCGCAATCATCGGCGTACTCGCTGCAATCCTCGTACCTTCTATGATCGGTTACGTAGGCGATTCCAAGTACTCCACAGCTAACTCCAATGCTAAGCTTGTTTACACAAACACAGCTACATGGTGCACAAAGTGCGAAGTTTCCGGTAAGTCTGTAACAGTTTCTGCTTTCGAGGTTCTCGACCTTGAGACAGCTGGTACTGATCCTGTATACGATGGTACAAGTGATGCTGACCTCGGTAATGCTCTTAAGTCCCTCATGGGCGGCAAGACAGGCGCTGGTCAGGCTAAGGGTACAATCGCTAACCAGTCTCCTGCAACAGCTCTCTGGAGAAAGACAGGTACTGACTCTTATGTAGGCAGCTATCCCGACGAGGCTTCCAAGACTAACCCCAAGACTTGGTAATCTGAGCGATATAACGCTTAACTTACTTAAATAAGTAATGGCAGGTTCGTATCTTTGGATACGGACCTGCTTTTTTATAGTACTTTGAAGGCTTCCGTACCTTACAGAAATTAAGGTACGGAAGCCTTTTTATTTCACGGGTTGAATACGAAATATTTATGAAGATGCATTAGGAACTCATCGTCCTAACTAATGCTGCCGATACGTCAATAAGTTAATTATATCACATCAATTTTTTGAAATCGACCCTTGACAAAAAGCAAGTTAGCATGCTATAATACAAATGACCAAAATTAATAAAAGTCATTTAGACGGAAAGGAAACGACAATGCCTGTAATATTCAGCGAAAAAAAACGCCGTGAGATAAGCGATCAGATCAAGGAAGCGGCTCTTCGGCTTTTTGAAACAAAAGGAATACGCAAAACCACCGTCGCCGAGCTTGCAGAGAGCGTCGGCATCGCAAAGGGTACATTTTACAATTTCTATGCCACAAAGGGGCAGCTTGTGGCTGAGATAATGGACGACTTCAACGACGCTGCCGAGCAGGAACTCAGAAAAAAACTCGAGGGACGCCCCAAGATCCCCGTAACGGAATTTTATAAATACTATACGGAGCTGTTCCGTCCCAACACTGCATTTTCGTTTCATTTCGGTGCGGACGATATAATGCTGATGCAGGAAATGGAGGAGACAAAAAAATTCTTCTCCGCAGAATATGCAGTAAAAAACGCAAAGCTGGTAATGGGCTTTCTGGACGGTATCCGTGAGGATATAGACTATGGTTACATTGCCAATTTTGCAAAGCTTGTGAACCTTGCCATTGAAAACAGGAGCGCATTCTGCGAGGACGCATTCGAGCGGAATCTTCAGGCTATTTTCGGGCTGATGCTTCAATATCTGTGCGGAAATGAAGACAAAGAAAGGAATGGATAAATCATGTATCTTCAGATGAAAGATGTCGTTAAGAAATACGGCGAGGGCGAAAATACTATTTATGCGCTGGACCATGCCTCTCCGGAGCTTGAAAAGGGAGAAATATGCGTTGTACTCGGTCCCTCGGGCTCGGGAAAAAGCACGCTGCTGAATATGCTGGGCGGACTTGACAGCGCAGACGAAGGCACGATAATCGTTGACGGCAGCAAGATAAGCTCGGCATCGAAAAAAGAGCTGCTGGAATACCGCCGCGACAAGGTCGGCATCGTATTCCAGACATACAATCTGATCGGCGAGCTTACGGTCCGTGAAAATATCAATGTGGTTCGGGATATATCGAAGGCTCCGCTTTCCGTTTGCAAAGCTGTTCAATCTGTATATGTTCAGCTTTGCGGAGCATATCGAATATCAGGTGCATATACCTTTCGGAATACTGATCGCCGCTCTGATAATTCCCCCCATAGCCTATTGTTTGAGTGCAATGCTGGTGCTGCGCAGGTCACTTGGTCAGGATATCGTTCCGCTGCTGAGAGGCTCCCGAAAAGGAAAAGTCGCTCAATTGATGAGCAGCAGCAGTCTGCCGTTCCCTCTGCTTTACAGCATTCGCAGCCTTTTCGGCAATGTTTCACGCAGCCTTACCATGATAATAGGAATTGCGGTGGCTTCCATGGCGATAATTCTTGGCGGAGTGTATCAGGACGCTTATGACATGATCCGCTTTATGTGTCATTATTTTTTTCGCTGTCAGACCGTAAATACAGCAAGCTTGACAAAAACACCGTTGAAATGCTATAATATCATAAGGTCACCTCTAAAAACCAGCGGCTAAAGCCTTAGCACCTCATATGCTTGCATATTTTCCGTCAGCTTGCACATAAATTTCTTGACATACGACAGTATGCCTGCGAAATTTCTATACAATCTGACGAAAAATCTGACTGCGCATCTGAGGCACTATGGTTTTTAGATGCGACCATAAAAAAGTAAGTGTGCAGAACAGCCCGGCAATAATTGGCTTGCTGATGTGTGCTGTTGGAGGTAGAAATATGGAGGGTAATTCCGGCAGACAGAAAAAACATGGGAGATACAGCATTTACACCCTTGTCTTTGTTGTTCTTGCGAGCATTTTGTTTATTTCGGCATATACTTTTATCCTGCAAAAGATGCACGGAGACAGTATCCTTGACAATGCCGTTTCGCAGAACAGTGCCCGAACCGATGCAATGCAGAAAGGTGTTTCGGGATTTATTACCAGAGAAGATTTCACAGACATAAACTCTGTTGAGGATATGGATACGGAGCTTTATAAATCGCTCCAGACCCGGCTCAATCAGATACGCAATATGAATTCCACACGATATTTTTACACGGCAAAACGCGGCAGCGACGGCAGACTTATCTATCTTGTAGACGGACTTGATCTCGATGCCGATGATTTTGCATATCCCGGCACTTACATAGAAGACGAGATGATACCGTACATAGATACCGCATTATCGGGTGAGACGGTGTACTCTCAGGAAATAATTGACACCACATGGGGACATATTTTTACGGCGTGCTATCCTGTAAGGACAAATGACGGCTCCGATGAAGTGATCGGTGCTTTGTGCATTGAAATGGACATGGAGCCGACATATGAGTTCATAAGCGAACGAAACCATATTGCTGTTATTGTGGGCAGCGTTGGAATTGCCTGTGTGCTGGTAATAATCGTGCTTATGTTTATGTATTTCCGCAGTTACAACAAGATGCGTGACGAACAGCAGGAAATACTGGCGCAGGCTGCCGAGGCGGCATATTCCGCAAACAGGGCAAAATCCGCATTTCTTTTCAATATGTCACATGATATCCGAACACCGATGAATGCGATCATCGGCTATGTTGAGCTTGCAAGAAGACATCTTGATGAACCGCAGAAGCTGAATGAGTATATGGATAACATAAGCAGCTGCGGACAAAAGCTGCTTTCCATGCTTAATAATGTTCTTGATCTTGCACGAATAGAGAACAACAAGGCGGTTATCGAGGAAACGATAGAAAATATCGGAGATACAGTTTCGTCATGCATATCAATGTTCCGTGATGCGGCGGAAAAGAAAAATCAGACTATTGCTTATAAGCAGGATCTGCCCG
Organism: uncultured Oscillospiraceae bacterium; assembly: GCA_934464775.1. Classification (GTDB taxonomy): domain Bacteria; phylum Bacillota; class Clostridia; order Oscillospirales; family Ruminococcaceae; genus RGIG4694. Next base: position 23,800 of record CAKSKG010000002.1, on the reverse strand, counting down.
AGCCTTATGTTTATGTTGATTCGGTGCATTTGTCCGAGATAGTGATGAATATTCTCAGCAACGCCGTAAAGTACACGGGAAACGGCGGCAGCATAGAGGTCTCCGTAAGGCAGGAGAAAAAAGACGACGGCTGGTGCAATACTGTTGTGTCGGTTGTCGATACAGGTATCGGAATGTCGGAGGAGTTCCAACAGCACATCTTTGAGGAGTTTGCAAGAGAGCGTTCCTCAACGGTAAGCGGTGTTGACGGAGCAGGTCTTGGCATGGGTATCGTCAAAAGACTGGTTGATCTTATGGGCGGAAAAATAACCGTGCAGAGCAGGATAGGAGTTGGTTCGACTTTTACCGTTTCCATTCCGTGCAGGATATCTTCAAAGGAAGAAGCGCAGGCAAAGCGTGCCGATGCCGATACTGTTATCGACAAGGGCGCTTTGGTCGGAAAGCGCATATTGCTGACAGAGGATAATGACCTTAATGCGGAGATCGCGACCGAGCTTCTTACGGAAGAGGGTCTTGAAGTAGAACGTGCGTCTGACGGTGTTGAATGCATTGAAATGCTGGAAAAGTCACCCGACGGATATTATGACCTTATTCTTATGGACGTTCAGATGCCCATTATGAACGGCTATGACACTGCCGCAAATATACGGCGCATGGACAACAGAAGAAAATCGGACATTCCTATCATAGCAATGACTGCCAACGCTTTTTCCGAGGACAGGGAAAGGGCGCTTCAGGCAGGAATGAACGATCATATTGCAAAGCCTATTGATATGAATGTTGTTGTCCCTGCGATACTTGCTCAGCTCAACAGGTAAAAATAAATGCGGACAGCCGCCTGTGCATGATCGGTACGGACGGCTGTTTTTGTGCCTGCATTATGTAACAGATACGGGAGACAATGGCTGTTATATATTTACAGCTTAAAAACAGCCTTCGTATTTTAAAAATTAATATTAAACGGGTTGATTTTTTCGGTGAAAAGAGATATAATAATAAATTAGTCGGCAAAGAAGTGTAACCGATATGTAACCGAAAATAGATAAATGCAAGGAGAATATAAATGGATAACCGCAGCTCTAAAAGGAGCGGTTTCAGATATGCGGCAGAACGTTTTCTTACCAAAATAGGCGCTCATACCGTACATACTGCGGAACATCTGGTGTGGCGGATAATTTATTTTTTCAGGCACACCGTAAAAAATTATATAAAGCAGAGATTTGACAGCAGACGCAGGCTGCTAAAAAAAGTCAGACCGAAAGCGAATGCAGAGCCTGTTTCAAAGGGTGCGGCGATATTCAATATCGCATTCCCGATCGCATCGGCGGCTGTGCTGGCGGTGGTCGTATATACAGGACTTACCGCCGAATACGGCGTTGAGATCGAGGTCGGCGGCGAGGAGCTTGGAATAGTTTCCGCAGACAGCGTATACGGCAGCGCACAGAAGTCCGTTTCCGAGGTGATAGGAAACTATCAAACCGACGGCAGCTATTACAGCACCGCAAGGCTCACTGTAAAGCAAGTATCGTCCAATGATGATGTTATTGACGATGAACTGCTGGCGGCAAAAATGGAGGATAGCATAGCACGGCTTTATCCCGAAGCCGAAAACGAAGCTGCCGAGGAAGAGCTTGTTATGCCCGAGGATCTTCCCGAGATACCCATACAGAACAACGGAGATCTGACTCAGGCGTACATGATAACAGCAGACAAAAAGGTGCTGGGCTTTGTTGACAGCTATGATAAGATCGAAGAAGCTCTTGAAGAGCTGAAAAAGCCATGCCTTTCCATAGACGGCGTTACCGAGGACGATGTGTTTTTCAGCAAGGACATTGTTTACGATACGCCTTATGAAATAAATAAAATGGCTGTTGTTGACCAGCAGAAGATAATCGACATCATCACAGGCGATGAATCCGAGCCGCTTTATTATGAAGTTGCACAGGGTGATACCCTCTGGAAGATAGCCGAGGAGCAGAACATGACCGTGAACGAGCTTATGGAATGCTCCGCAACCTATAACGGCAAGGTGGTCAGCCTCGGCGACAATATCAGAGTCGGAACCGTGATCGAACTTCAGCAGCAAAGCTCATTCCTTACGGTCAAGTACCGTCACGAAGTCACATTTGAACGTGATATCGACTTTGAGGTCATCGAGACCGAGGACGATACAATAGACAGAGGAACGGAACAGATCGACAGCGAGGGAGCAATGGGAACGGAAGAGGTAACAGCCATGCGCACCTATGAGCTTGTTCACAATGAGGACGGCTCACTCAGCGGAAAGGCGGTAAGCCAGAAGATAACCTCCAAAAAGACCGTTGTTCAGCCTCAGACAAGAGTTGTCCGCATCGGAACAAAGATACCCGAAGGCACATATGCAGGCACGGGAGATTATTTCTGGCCCGTTGACGGCGGATACATCTCCAGCGGATTCGGCGGCGACCGAAACCACAAGGGACTTGACATTGCGGCACCTCTTGGAACACCTATCTATGCGGCTGCGGACGGAACCGTCACCGATGTTGGTTCGGGCTGGAACGGCGGCTACGGAAACTGCGTCATTATCCAGAACGACGACGGAAACATCACCTACTATGCGCATCAGAGCGAAACTGCCTGCGAGGTGGGCGACAAGGTAAAGGCAGGTCAGCTGATAGGCTATGTTGGCACAACAGGCGATTCCACGGGAAATCACCTGCACTTTGAGGTCCGCCGTGACGGCGTATATTATGACCCTGCCGAATTTGTTTCACAGTAACAGATAAGATCTGATCGTTTTCCAAGCACTGCCGTTCTTCCTTATCGGGTCGGACAGCAGTGCTTTTCTATATGACCGAGGTGAAGCATACCCATGAAAAATACCGAGAAAAGCACAGCATATTATCATCTGCCGGGCTTGTTTGAATTTTATGAGCTGTACAGCGCTTTTCTTCCGCTGTACAGGGAGCACAGGGAATATTTTTACGATTGGTGCGAAATTGGTTCGATATACGGCGCTCCTGCGGACTGCATATGGGGCGGCGGACGTGTGGGCTTCGGAGACCATTCTCCGAATGAAGTCCTTGCCCTTATGCATGAATATAATATCGAGGCACGTCTGACTTTCAGCAATTCGCTGCTTAAAGAGGAGCATCTTTCCGACCGAAAATGCAATGCGCTATGCGAGCTGTTTTCAAAGGACACAGAGCCGATGAACGGCGTTATCATTCATTCGGAGCTGCTGCTGGGCTATCTGAAAAGGAATTATCCCAACTTTTATTTTGTTTCTTCCACCACAAAAGTTCTGACGGATTTTAGGCAGTTTTCGGAGGAAACGATGCGCAGTGATTTCCGTTATGTTGTGCCCGATTTCCGTCTTAACAAATGCTTTGACAAGCTGGAGCTGCTGTCGGAGGAGCAGAAAAACAAGACGGAATTCCTCTGCAACGAATGCTGTTATATCGGCTGCAAAGACAGGAAAAAATGCTATGAAAATGTAAGCCGAAAAAATCTCGGCGAAAACTGTCCCGACCACATATGCACCGCTCCCAACGCCGCCGACGGATATCTTTTCTCAAAGGCAATGAAGAATCCGAGCTTTATCGGAACAGATGATATCCTGAATGTATATCTTCCTATGGGATTTTCAAACTTCAAGATCGAAGGAAGAGGGCTGGGCAGTGCAATTATCCTTGAATTTCTGCTGTATTACATAACCCGTCCCGAGTATCGGCTCAATGTTAGGGAAAAAATATATCTGGACAGTATGCTGGATCTTTTCTGAAACACAAAAACACAGCCGCATGGATGATTTTCGTGCGGCTGTGTTTTTTTCAGTTGTTTAATGCTGTCTTGTTTCATTAACTGTATAATATCACTCATTTCTTAAAGTAATATTAAAACAGCAAAATAATTTTCATTCGGAAAAATATTTTTTGCTCGGCTTTTTCTATGGACGTTCAGCAAGCAAATATGTTATAATGTATCCGTCAAGAAAAACAATATGGAGGAACAACAGCTATGGAAATATATGATATCATGAAAGAGCGTCACAGTGTGCGTCAATATGCATCAAAACCGATCGAAGCGGAAAAGCGCAGTGAGCTTGATGCACTGGCGTCGGAAATAAACCGTGAAAAGAAGCTGAATGTACAGATATTTTACGATGAGCCTAAGTGCTTTGATTCGTTCATGGCGCATTACGGCAAATTCAGCGGCGTTGAAAATTATATTGCGCTTATAGGCAAAAAGTCCTCCGAGCTTGATGAAACAATGGGATACTGCGGTGAAATGCTTGTTCTGAAAGCGCAGGAGCTTGGACTGAACACCTGCTGGGTGGGTCTTACTCACGGCAAAAGCAAAGCGGTGATGCAAAAGGACGAAAAATGCTTCTGCATTATCTCTCTCGGGTACGGAAAAACAGGCGGAGTTATGCATAAAAGCAAGCCTGCGGAGCAGGTATGCAATTATTCGGAAGCAATGCCCCAATGGTTCAAAAAAGGCGTTGAAGCCGCACTGCTTGCCCCGACTGCCGTAAATCAGCAGAAATTTTTCTTTGAGCTGCTGTCGGACAATACCGTCCGTGCAGTGTGCGGCAGCGGATTTTACACAAAGCTTGATCTCGGCATTGTTAAATATCACTTTGAGCTTGGCGCAGGCAAAGAGAATTTTAAGTGGGAATGATAAAAACCGGCACCCGATATCGGGTGCCGGTTTGAAATAATGTTTGATGATCTGTATGGGTGCATTTATCAGAAAATTTTGCCGATCAGTACAACAATGCCTGCCGACACAAGTGCGACGACCAGATACAGTACCATTGCAAGGCTTCTTTTTACCAGCACATTTTTCCATGATTTTATATACGTAACGCCTTCCATGCCCTTGATGATCCATACCTTGCTGTGTCCTACCCACAGTCTGTCAAGTACAATGCCGTCGAACCAGTTCATTACCACAAGAAACAGATATGACTGGATATATGCTGTCTTAAAATCCTTTACGCCGTTCCATACCGCAATGATTATTATAAGAACAGCAAATATGGCGATGCAAAATGGCACCATGAAGCGCTTTCCTTTTTGCATAACGGCATCTTTATCGGCAATTATCCCACGCCTCTGAGCCTCTTCTATGTATTCCTTGGGATAAAAATACAGGCAATTGATACCGTTGTTCTTTAATGCACATTTTATCGGCACAAGAAATAAGACACAATACAATACGAGCTGCAAAACTATCAGCATTTTAAATTCCTCCTTGAATCCCGACAGTAAGCTGAGGCTTACTGCGCTTGATTATTATATCACACCTTTTCGGCAAAGTCAAGTTACGGAAAAAGCCCTGTCCGCATTGCGAACAGGGCTTATGCTATAAGAACCTGTCTTCATAAGCATATGCACACGTCTTTTCGGCAAATTTTGCTGCATACTGCGTTAAAAATCCTTGCCGTGCGGCAGCACGCCTGCGGATTTTTGCCTTGTCTGCAACAAGATTATGCTCGAAAATCCGCATACATTTCTTATGAAGACAGGTTCTAAATATTACTTCATCTTCTCCGATATGCCGTATAAAATGTCCTCCAGCAGCTTTTCCGAGCTTTTCAGCTCATCGGTGGCGCCGTGTCCGTATCGGACATTCTCATATTCGGCGCACACGGGAGGATAGCTTTCGCTGTATGCGGATATCACGCTGCCGATCTCCTCGGCGGTAAGACTGTCGGGAATATCCTCTCCGCAGAGCCGCAGTCCGTCGGCGGCAAGGCCGTAGCCTGTGCGGAGCTTATCCTCTCCGCTTTTCATGGAGCGGTATTTTCTGAATCGGCTTTTCCACTTTTTTGCGGTGGCAGGGGGAATGTACTTTTCCTTTTTCTCACGTTCTGCGGGAGAAAAATATTCGGCTGCGTCGGAATAGCCCTCCTCGGGCATATCCCCGTTATCTGCCCTGCGGCTCATAAGCTCCCGCAGCTTCCGTGAAACACTGCGGCACAGTCTCATGAAACCGTCGTATATCTGCTCGCGGAACTTCCAGATTATAAGGGCAAGTATCACAACAAGCCCTATATTTATCAGCATATTCAGCAGCTCGTTGGGTGCTGCGTCGATCGCAGTTTCGGCAGCATCGTCCGCAGTGCTGCCCATGTCCTCGGGAGTTTCAAACAGTGATGCATACCATTCCGAAAGACGCAGTATGCCTGTGATAATGAGCTTGAAAAGTCCGAATACCATGTTGATAAAGCCGACGATAACATCACGCAGAAGATACAGTATCACTGCGAAAATGCCGACTATCCCCAGCAGCTTCATGCTGTAGCTGCGGATCTTCGGCGGAAGATATTCATTGCCTCGGCGTATCCTGCCCATGTTTGCGTCAATGCTGCCCTGACTGCACAGGCAGACGAAAACTGCGCTTATTATCCCGAATGTGACGCAGAACATATCCGCATTGCAGCTTCTGTCCCCAAGGACAAGCACGCCGTAGGAAATAACATCTCCTGCGGCTTCCACCGCAAAAAGCGGAGCGGGGAATATCTCTCGGTAGCTTTTGTAAACCGCACGGCTGCCGATAATATATGCGGCGATAACCGCAGCCTCCGCAAAGAAAATTATCGTCTTTTTCGCCTGCGTAAGCCCGTGTATCATTATATATGCAAATATAACGGGCACTGCCCCCAGCAGTATGTGGACTATCCTGCCGATAAGCTCGCTGTGTATCTCGATGTATTCGCAGCAGCGGCGTGCCGCCATTGCATACCATACCGTTAGCACGGTCACAAGGGTGAATATCATTCCCTGAACGGGAGTTACGTTGGCAAAGGCTCCGAACAGTGCGGTCAGCGGATAAAGACACAGCACGGCGGCGGCAGGTGCGGCGATTTTAAGGATCCTTGTAAGCTTCATGACCTGTCCGTCCTTTCCGAATGCTTTATTATCGTTACTTCCGCTTCACGGGGAAGCCTGTCCGTGCCCTCGGCTGTCACGGCGATTATGCGCACCGACGGTTCTCGGGAAAGCAGTGCAGTCCCTGCGCTGATGTGGGTGCAGACTATTACTATGTCGTTGTATTCATCTATAAAATCGGAGGCGGAAAGGAAATCGTCAAATCTTGCCGCATTGCCCATCGGCAGTCCCGCAAGAGCATACATGAGCCTGTAAGTGTGGCTTTTTCCGCAGCCGTCGGGGATATAGCACATAGAATCGTCCATATTGCAGTTTGCCGCAAAGGCGCAGGGCGAGTTCCGATTTTCCGCTTCAATGAAAATGCCTGCGCATATTTTTATGCAGTATTCCACCGACTCGGGATCGAATACCGATTTGTTCTCGTTCTCTTTGGACTGCATATTCAGTATCACCAGCGTGCGGCGGTTTTCGGTGAATTCATAGGTGCTGCACATCAGCCGCTGCTCCTTTGCGGAGGCGTTCCAGTTTATGCTTCGCATCGGGTCGGACAGGGTATAGGGACGTACTCCGCCGATGAAAAACGGGTCGGATATAAGACTTATGGGAACGGTATTTTCTCCCGTAAGCATATTGTCCGCAGGAAATGCAGGGATATTTTCCGCAGGCTTCGGCAGTATCACCAGCCTGTGGGAATAATAGCTTTTGTCCATTGGCAGCGAAAAATTCATCGTGCCGAAAAGATCTGCTCCCACTACCGTCACCGCACTTATGGAGTATATCCCTCTGCGGCGGCATTTCAGCTTCCAGCGGCGTGTTATCCTGCTGCACCCTTTCAGAACGAAAAAGCTGGAAACGAACCGTGATGTGTCCGTTACCGAGGACTGAAGCTCTCCGAATTCCAGCGCAAGGGGAGCGGTAAGCTCCGCTTTTACCCACGGCAGCGGCAGACACTTTGCATTGGTTATCTCCTCGATAAGCTCTATCTCGTCTCCCTCGCAGGCTTCGTCGCAGGAAAAGCGGCACTTGTATGCAACGCCTTTCAGTCCGTATTTTTTATAAAGAAAGCTTTCGGTGAGATAGATTATCAGCACGATGATAACAAGGGTCAGCAACTTCATCTTGAAAGTCCCTCACGGGGAACGGCTGTGCCGTTAAGGATAGCTTCGCAGAGCTTTTCTCCGCTCATTTTTCCGAAAGGATCCTTTGATATTATCCTGTGGGCGCAGACGTCGGAAAATACATATTTCACATCATCGGGTGTGATGAAGTCCCTGCCCGAAAGAGCCGCCTTTCCCTGTGCCGCACGCATTACGGCTATGCAGCCTCTGGGGCTTATTCCCATGACGATATCGCCGCTGCTTCTGGAAGCTTCCGCAAGGCGCAGTATATAATCGGCGCAGTCGCTGCTTACCGTTACCGAAAGGACTTCCTTTCGTGCCGCAAGGATATCCTCCGCAGAAACGGCGGCTCCCGTGCTTTCGGGAGCATAAGCCGATCGGCGGCGGAGCATCATTTCCAGCTCGCTTTCACGGTCGGGATAGCCGGGGGTGAGCCGCATAAGGAATCTGTCCAGCTGGGCTTCGGGCAGGGGGAATGTTCCCCGTGTTTCTATGGGATTTTCCGTTGCTATTACCATGAAAGGCTCGGGCAGGGGATATGTCTCGCCGTCGGCTGTGACCTGATGCTCCTCCATGCATTCCAGAAGAGCGGACTGCGTTCTGGGAGCGGCACGGTTTATTTCGTCCGCAAGGACTATGTTTGCGAAAAGTCCACCCTTGCGGAACACGAATTCGTTTTCCTTTTGATTGAAGAATTTTATGCCCGTGATATCGGAGGGCAGCAGATCGGCTGTGAACTGTATGCGTGAAAATCCGGCGTCCACTGCGGAAGCAAGGGCACGTGCCATTGTGGTCTTTCCCGTGCCGGGGATATCCTCCAGCAGGATATTTCCCGAGCAGAAAAGGCAGATCAGCATTTTATCTATGATATCGTCCTTGCCCGAAACGGTGAGCTTCATTTTTTCCTTTATTGCAAGGGCTGTTTCTTTTGCAGTCATTGTTTAACCTCCGAAAATAGTAGATGTATACAGTCACATCTGAAAACCATAGTGCTTCAGATGTGACCAATATGATTATACACCCTTTCCCGACGTATTTCAACAAAAATTAACCGAAATTACTTGACCTTTTTACGTATTGGTATTATAATAGGAATATCAGCAAGGATCCTGCGGCATTCCGATGAATGCGGCAGGATTTTCCCGACTATGTGCTTTCCGCCATCTTGCATAATTTCATGACAGACCTTTCCGTCTGCCGAAGCTATACAACCTGACGAAGAACGTCGGAATATACTTTACGGAGGAATTTTAAGATGTCACAGAAATTTATTGTTGAAACATCGGCAAGACACGTTCACGTTACTCAGCATGACCTTAACGTACTTTACGGCGAGGGTCACGAGCTTACAAAGAAGAAGGATCTTTCCCAGCCCGGTCAGTTTGCCTGTGAGGAAAAGGTAGAGGTCATCGGACCCAAGGGTTCACTGAAATGTTCAATCCTCGGTCCCTGCCGTGCCGCAACACAGGTAGAGCTTTCCAAGACTGATGCACGTACAGTCGGCATTGTTGCTCCCGTAAGAGAGAGCGGCGATACAGCAGGCTCCGCAGGCTGCACTATCAAGGGTCCCGCAGGCGAGATCGAGATCAAGGAAGGCGTTATCGTTGCAAAGCGCCACATTCACCTTACTCCCGCCGATGCAGCAGAGCTTGGCGTAAAGGACAAGGACGTTGTATATGTAAAGATCGACACAGCCGACAGAAAGGCTATCCTCGGCGATACTGTTGTACGTGTTTCCGACAAGTTCGCACGCGCTATGCACATTGATACAGACGAAGCAAACGCTATCTCCGCAGCAGGTGCTGTTGAGGGCGAGATCTTCAGAATGTAATTTTCTAAGGCATACATAAATTGATTATCCCCCGTCCGATGATCACAGCTTTGCGTACATCGGACGGGGGATTTTTATATAAACATAAAAAAGCCGCCTGTGAAAAACTCACAGGCGGCTATGATATCTGGTCGGGGTGACGGGATTTGAACCCACGACCTCCACGTCCCGAACGTGGCGCTCTACCAAACTGAGCCACACCCCGATATCGTTTCTATTATATCACATCTATCGGGATTTGTAAAGTGTAAATTTCAAAATATTATCATTTCGTCAAAAATATCGGCTGAAATCATTGGCTGTCCGTCATATTTTACAATCATTCACTGCTTTCGGCGGACACCCTTTCCGCAATATCATGTACCTGACGTGCCGTTTCGGACAATCTTGCGGTGGGACGCTCAAAAAGCGACGTATCTATCCGACAAACATTATTGTTCTTGACGGCTTTCAGATTTTCATGAGCCGACGCAAAGCTGTCACGGTCAATATCCTCCGAAAGAAATATCACATCGGGATCGGCATTTACCGCATCGGCTTCGGGCATATAATAATTGCTGTAATTTTCTGCAATGTTTTCGCCGAAATTCGAGAAAAGCTCTCCTGCAAGAGTATCTCCCGTAGCGATGCTGAAATTATCGTTCATTATCAGCAGGAAGCTGCCCATATCCGCCGAAGCCGATGTTTCGTGATAATAGTCGCTCATGGCTCTGTCGGCGTATATTTTTGCATCACTGCCTGCGAAAATTTTCGCCAGCGAAAGATATTCATTGTACAGCTCCGTGTGGTTTTCTGGCACGGAAAGGGTCATTACCTCCGCACCGCCGTTACGGAGCGCCGCTTCATCATCGGGTGAGATCGGACTTTCCGTTATGACGATATCGGGCGAAAAGCTTAGGATAAGCTCCGTATCGGGCATGGCGGCGGAGCCTGCCTTTGATAGCTTTGCGGCTGCCTCGGGATAATCGCAGAGTGAGCCGCATACGGCAACATTGTCGCCGAAGCCCATTTCAAATATCATCTCCGCAGCCGCAGGAGTAAGAACTGCGGCTTTTTCGGGCGGAGCGGAAAATTTTATGCCGTTTACCTCAACGGGATATCCGTCGGGCTTCTGAGGTTCGGACGTGTCCGTTTCCGATACGGCTTCCGACTCGGGCGGCTCCGATATATCATTTATATCATTGCAGCCGCACAGAAACAGAACAAGGAGCATCGGCAGTATTGTTTTTCGGGAGAGCATGGCTTCACCGCCTTTCATTTCGGGATTGAAATATCCTGCCTGATATATTGTAATAAGTATAGCATATCAAAAGATATTTGTACAGCCGAAAAATTATAAAACATTTCCGTAATCTAATCTTATTCTAATCTTTTCGGAATATTAATATAATAATAAGGCTGTATGATATATACAACATCAAAAAAAGAAATCCAAAAAGAAAGGCGGTAAAAATCATGCATGGACACAGACCACCACCCCCTCCTCCGGGAGGCGGATTCGGCGGCAGACCGAGACCCCCAAGGGGCGGCAGACCTCCGATGGGTAGACCCCCGATGGGCGGACCTCCTCCGTTCGGCAGGGGACACAGACCCCCTCCGCCGCCACCTCCTCCGCCTCCGCCGAGAAGACGGGGCGGCTGTCTTTCACTGCTGCTTATTCCCTTCGGAATATCTGCGGCAAAGAAGATACTCAGCAAGTAATGTAAAGGTCACTGCGGTTTCCTTAACATGATCTTAGGACATTATATGCCGACATATATCATGACATTTTATTGTGACATTTTTATCCGACAGCCTGCATACATAATATCATGACATCAGGTCAGGACAGCATGACGGACATTTTATTCCGACATATTTACCGACATTTTTATCCGACATTTTATTATGACATAATTCCTGTTTTTACTGCGACGCTTTTATACGACATCGTGCATGACATCATGACTGACATTTGATTTGACATTTTATCGGACATAAGCTCAGAACCTCAGCCGTCTGTCCGCCTTAAAGGGCGTCGGGCGGCTGTTTTATGTATTGTGAGGGAATTTTATGAAAAAGGTATTTATGATATTCGGACTGTGCTTCTGTATGCTGCTTACAGGCTGCGGAAATGCATATGCAAAGCAGGAATACGGCTCCGATGAGCTTATCGCTCAGGAGGGCGACAGATATTCCAAAAGCGTATCCGTATCCAATGATACGGGCAGCGGCTTTACATACACCGCATCGGAATTTGACGGACGTGAAACTGTCTGGAACAAAAGATTCAGCAGTGACAGAGACATGAACGTAAATTTGAAAATAAGCATCTCGGCAGGCAATGCCAAGGTTGTTTATATAGATCCCGACGATAATGTGACCGTGATAACGGAGCTTTCCGAGGACAGCACCGAACGGGATATCTCCGAGACGATATCGTTCAAAAAGGGAAGAAACCGCATCAAGCTTGTGGGATATGACTGCAAAAACGTCAGCATAGACGGGCAGATCGGGGAGAAGTAAAATGAAAAAGCTTTTATCCGTATCGGCAAAAGCGGGACATAAGGAATCGCTGATTAAATCATTTCACGACGCACTCAGTCACGGATTTTCGTGCGTCTGAAATGATGCCTGCGGCTTTAATCAGCGCTTCCATAATAATAGTGCCGCTTGAAAATGCAATGCCGGGCGCAGTATGGACAGGCGTGTCATTTATCAAAGCACCGCAGCGTTGGGAATAAGCCCGAAAAAGCACGGAACGGAGCATGAACGGCGGTTATTTTGCACAATAAAGATATTGCGGATCACAGGCGTAAATGTGCAAAAAAGAGATGTTGAAAAAGAGCTGAAAAGTTTGTATAAAATCCTTGACAAATGGAAAAAATGAGTGTATAATCATAAATTGTGTGGAGCAGTCTGTAACTGCACCCATAATATTTTATCGGAAAGGAGAAGATCTAATGCCAACATTTAACCAGCTGGTACGTAAGGGAAGAGACGTTCTCACTAAGAAGTCCACAGCTCCTGCTCTTCAGAAGGGCTACAATGCCAAGAAGAAGATCGCTACAAATCAGAGCTCACCTCAGAAGAGAGGCGTTTGCACAGCTGTAAGAACAGCTACACCTAAGAAGCCTAACTCCGCTATGAGAAAGATCGCCAGAGTAAAGCTTACTAACGGTAACGAAGTTACAGCATATATCCCCGGTATCGGTCACAACCTTCAGGAACACTCTGTTGTACTCATCAGAGGCGGAAGAGTTAAGGACCTCCCCGGTGTACGTTACCACATCATCAGAGGTACACTCGATGCTCAGGGCGTTGCCAAGAGAAATCAGGCTCGTTCCAAGTACGGTGCAAAGAAGCCTAAGGCAGGCGCAGCTAAGTAATTTTAGCAAAATTTGTCTTGCAAATTGATTCAGAACTCAATGAAACCACAATAAATGCGGATTATTCATTTTATATAGATCGAATACCTCGCATTTGGACGGCGTGTCATCGACGCAAAGGCTTGTGGAATGAAACGAGTACCTATGAATTCATCACTATGAAGGAGGGAAGTATTGTGCCAAGAAGAGGTAATATCGCAAAGCGTGAAGTTCTTTGCGATCCTGTTTACAATTCTGAGATCGTAACACGTCTTATCAACAACATCATGCTGGACGGTAAGAAGGGTGTTGCTCAGAAGATCGTTTACGGAGCATTTGAGATCGTTGCTGAAAAGACAGGCAAGGACGCTCTTGAGGTTTTTGAGCAGGCTATGGAAAATATCATGCCCCTGCTCGAGGTAAAGGCTCGCCGTGTGGGCGGTGCAACATACCAGGTTCCTATGGAGGTTCGCCCTGAGAGAAAGCAGACTCTCGGACTCAGATGGCTCACAACTTATTCAAGAGCCAGAAACGAAAGAACTATGAAGGAAAGACTCGCAGCTGAGATCATCGACGCATCTAACGGCGTCGGCGGTTCCTGCAAGAAGCGTGAGGATACTCATAAGATGGCTGAGGCTAACAAGGCATTTGCTCATTACCGTTGGTAATGGCTGCTTTGTCCCGCTAAGGAGGAAAAATTATGCCAAGAGATTGTTCACTTGAAATGACTCGTAATATTGGTATAATGGCTCACATCGACGCAGGTAAAACAACTACCACAGAGCGTATCCTCTACTACACCGGTATTAACCATAAGATCGGTGAGACTCACGAGGGCGCTGCGACGATGGACTGGATGGCTCAGGAGCAGGAGAGAGGTATCACAATTACCTCCGCTGCTACAACAGCTTTCTGGAAGAAGCACAGAATCAATATTATCGACACCCCCGGCCACGTTGACTTTACAGTTGAGGTTGAGCGTTCACTTCGAGTTCTCGACGGTTCTGTAACTGTTCTTTGTGCTAAGGGCGGCGTTGAGCCCCAGACTGAGACCGTTTGGCGTCAGGCTGATAAATATCAGGTTCCCCGTATGGTATACGTCAACAAGATGGATATCATGGGTGCCAACTTCTACAACGTTGTGGATATGCTCCATGACAGACTGAAGTGTAATGCCGTTCCGATTCAGCTTCCTATCGGTGCGGAAGAAACTTTCAAGGGTATCGTTGACCTTCTCGAAATGAAGGCTTATGTTTACTATGATGACCTTGGAGTGGATATCAGAGTGGAAGACATTCCCGAGGATATGGTTGAGAAGGCTCAGTCCTACCGTGAAGCTCTCCTTGAGCACGTTGCGGAAGAGGACGAGGATCTTATGAACAAGTACCTCGAGGGTGAAGAGATCTCTATCGACGAGATCAAGAAGGTTATCAGAAAGTCCACAATTGCAAATAAGATGGTTCCCGTTGTATGCGGTACTTCTTATAAGAACAAGGGCGTTCAGAAGATGCTCGATGCTGTTGTTGACTATATGCCTTCTCCTATCGACATTCCCCACATCAAGGGTGTCAACCCCGATACAGGTGAGGAAGTTGAAAGACCTTCCGATGATAATGCGCCTTTTGCAGCTCTTGCATTCAAGATCGCAACTGACCCCTTCGTTGGTAAGCTCTGCTTCTTCAGAGTTTACTCGGGTACTGTTGATGCAGGTGCTTCCGTTCTTAACTCCAACAAGGACAAGAACGAGAGAATGGGCCGTATCGTACAGATGCACGCTAACCACAGAAAGGATATCGAAACTGTTTACGCAGGAGATATCGCTGCTTGCGTTGGCTTAAAGAATACAACAACAGGTGACACACTCTGCGATCCCAAGAACCCCGTTATCCTGGAGTCCATGGAATTTGCTGAGCCCGTTATCCAGCTCGCTATCGAGCCTAAGACCAAGGCAGGTCAGGAAAAGATGGGTATTGCTCTTGCAAAGCTTGCTGAAGAGGATCCCACATTCAAGACTTGGACTGATGAAGAAACAGGTCAGACTATCATCGCCGGTATGGGTGAGCTTCACCTCGATATCATCGTTGACAGAATGCTCCGTGAATTCAAGGTTGAGGCTAACGTAGGTGCACCTCAGGTTGCATATAAGGAAACAATCAAGACAACCGCTGACGTTGACCACAAGTACAAGAGACAGTCCGGTGGTTCCGGTCAGTACGGTCACGTTAAGATCAAGGTTGAGCCCAATGAGTCCGGTAAGGGCTATGAGTTCGTTAATGCCGTTGTCGGCGGTGCAATTCCCAAGGAATTCATTCCCGCTGTTGACAAGGGTATTCAGGGCGCTATGAAGTCCGGTATCCTTGCAGGTTACCCCGTAGTTGACGTTAAGGTTACACTTTATGATGGTTCTTATCATGAAGTTGACTCCTCTGAAATGGCGTTCTCTATCGCAGGTTCAATGGCGTTCAAGGAAGCTATGAGAAAGGCAGATCCTTGCATTCTCGAGCCTATCATGAAGGTATCAGTTACTGTTCCCGATGATTACACAGGTACAGTAATCGGTGACCTCAGCTCACGCCGCGGTCAGATCCAGGGTCAGGAAACAAGACCCGGTGCCGTTCAGGTAGACGCACTTGTTCCTCTCTCCGAAATGTTCGGTTACTCCAACGACCTCCGTTCCAATACACAGGGCCGCGGTCAGTACACAATGGAGCCTCACAGCTACATCGAAGTACCTAAGAACATCGCTGAGAAGATCATGACTTCCAGAGCTAAGAATAACGGCTGATTTTGATTTTTTTGAAAAATATTTTCAGAAAACTATTGCAATTTTTATCTGTTTCTGCTAAAATGTAGTTATAGACTTAAATTCTATATTTAAAGGAGGAAATTTCCAATGGCAAAGGCAAAATTTGAAAGAACCAAGCCCCACGTAAACATTGGTACTATCGGTCACGTTGACCACGGCAAGACAACTCTTACTGCCGCTATCACAAAGTATCTTTCCCTTAAGGGTCAGGCACAGTTCGAGGACTATGCTAACATTGATAAGGCTCCTGAGGAGAGAGAAAGAGGTATCACAATCAACACAGCTCACGTTGAGTATGAGACAGACAAGCGTCACTATGCTCACGTTGACTGCCCCGGCCACGCTGACTATGTAAAGAACATGATCACAGGTGCCGCTCAGATGGATGGTGCTATCCTCGTTGTTGCTTCCACAGATGGTCCTATGGCTCAGACTAAGGAGCACCTCCTGCTTGCTCGTCAGGTAGGCGTGCCCAAGATCGTTGTTTTCATGAACAAGGCTGACCAGGTTGACGATCCCGAGCTTCTCGAGCTCGTTGAGATGGATATCCGTGAGACACTCGACAAGTACGAGTTCCCCGGCGATGATACTCCTATCATCATCGGTTCTGCTTATCAGGCACTTATCTCTGATTCCAAGGATCCCGAGGATCCCGTTTATAAGCCCATCAAGGATCTTATGGACGCTGTTGATGAGTACATTCCTACACCTGAGCGTAATGAGAACCTTCCTTTCCTTATGCCTGTTGAGGACGTATTCACAATCACAGGCCGTGGTACAGTTGCTACAGGTAGAGTTGAGAGAGGTCAGCTCAAGCTCAATGATACAGTTGAGATCGTTGGTCTTTCCGATGAGAAGAAGTCCACAGTTGTAACAGGTATCGAGATGTTCAGAAAGCTCCTCGACTACGCTGAGGCTGGTGACAACATCGGTGCTCTTCTCCGTGGTATCCAGAGAACAGAGATTGAAAGAGGTCAGGTTCTTTGTAAGCCCGGTTCTATCCACCCCCACACTAAGTTCTCCGGTCAGGTTTACGTTCTGAAGAAGGAAGAGGGCGGCCGTCATACTCCTTTCTTCAACAACTACAGACCTCAGTTCTATTTCAGAACAACAGACGTTACAGGCGTTGTAACTCTTCCTGCTGATAAGGAAATGTGCATGCCTGGCGATAACGTAACAATGGATGTTGAGCTCATCACTCCTATCGCTATCGAAGAGGGTCTTCGTTTCGCTATCCGTGAGGGTGGCCGTACAGTAGGCTCCGGCGTTGTTACAAAGATCAACGAATAATTGATTCTTTAATTACAAGCATTATGTCTCTCCGTTCGCAAGAGCGGAGGGGCTTTTGTTTTTATGCATATATTCATAACAAAAAGGCGCATCACTCAAAAGAATGATGCGCCCAATGTTTTATAGATTAGAAGTTGTTTCCGTTCCAGCCCCAATCGGGAGTTGCGGAATATTTCACGTAGATCCGTGAGGGTGAGATGTTCAGATCATCGGAAATTATTGATGTGATTTTTGCCGTTAATGCATTGAATGATGCCGAATCGGCTTTGCCGTAAACACTTACATCTGCTATTGCGGCAGGTTCATCGGTTCCCTTGAAGTAAAGAATGTGCTCGGGTTCGATGCCTACCATGAGCCAGCCCTCGGATTTTCCGGGAAGTGTCGTTATTGCCTGTCCGAGAGCGGACTTAATGGATATTTCCTTATCCTTTGGAACGGAAACGTTGGTTTTAACATTGATAAATGGCATGATGATTCTCCTTTGCGAAATTTATACTACTATTATAAATGATTTTTTCGAAGAAATCAATAGAAAATCAGCTTTTAAGAATGTTGCTTACGGGAATTGTCAGGTGATTGTTGTAGAATTTTACTACAAATCCTGTGAGAAGCGCCGAGATGACTGTTCCCTCACGGGTTCCGACAATGTTCATATCGAATAAAATAAGTGAGAGAATCACCGCTGCCGCAACGCAGCTTACATCGAATATTACCTTGACGCTGCCGAAATTTTTGTCCAGAGTATCGGAAATTGCCTTTACAAAAGCTTCGCCCGAGTTCATTATCACATTTGCTATTACCGAGAGTGAAATTCCAAAAGCAAGAATGGCAGTTCCGACCAGAACCGATATCAGGCGTGCGGGATAGCTGTTTACGGGAATGTTCACCACAAGCTTCATGCATATGTCCGTGAATACGCCGAAGAGAAACGAAAGCGGAATCTGGAGCAGCTGTATCGGCTGAAATTTCTTTCGGAGAATGACGATCTGTCCGAGGATAAGCACGCAGTTCCAGATAATAAGCCATGTGCCAAGTGTCAGTGCCGTGAATTTGCAGCTCATGACATTTGCGACAGATGATATGGGCGAAACGCCCAGTTCGGCGTGCTTCGTCACGGCAACTCCCAGCGCCGAGAAAAACAGGCTGATTATGAAAAGTACGTATCTTTTTGCGAGTTCTTTTTTATTCATTGGTATCCTTCTTTCGGGAAATGTTTTCATTGATTCGGGTCAGGTAATCAATAAGGTTCTTTTTTTCGGCTTCGGTGAAGCCCTCAAATGCTCTATTTTCGATATGCCGAAAATCGCTGCCGATCTTTTCGGCATATTCTCTGCCCCTGTCGGTGAGGTAAACGTACAGGCTGCGTCGGTTTCCGTCGGCGGTTTTGCGGACGATAAGTCCGTTTTTCTCCATGCCGCTGAGAATAGATGTCAGGGACGGCTGTTCGATGCAGCAGGCGGCGGCAATGTCCTTTTGGATATCACCGTCATGCTCACGGAGATGATCGAGAATTTTCGGCTGCCCGAGAGTCAGTGTTCCGTCAAGACTGCCGAACAGCAGCTTTTGAAATTTCGTGTGTGTCTGCATTAAAAGATGATGAAGCGATACGCTCATAGGTATTCTCCTTTGTTTGAATTCTCATAATTAGAAGTCTAATTATATTATACCGCTGTGTTAATAATTTGTCAATTGTTTGATATTGATAATTATATTGGAATCCTGTCAATGCTTATGGTATAATATTATTAAGTTGAATAGGCCGAAAGGAGCGGACATGATGTATAATTTTGATGAGATAGTTGACCGCAGCGGAACAAATTCGCTGAAATGGGATATTTCCGAGGGTGAGCTGCCGATGTGGGTGGCGGATATGGACTTCCGAACCGCCCCCGAGATAATCAATGCCGTGACCGAGCGTGCGCAGCAGGGGATATTCGGATATAATATTATTCCCGATGAGTGGAGTGATGCGATCTGCGGCCGGTGGCATGACCGTCACGGGCTGGATATCAGACCCGAATGGCTTGTTTTTTGCAGCGGTGTCGTGCCTGCGATTTCAAGCGTTATCCGCAGGCTTACGGCTGTGGGTGAAAAGGTCATCGTCACGACTCCAGTGTACAATATTTTCTTCAATTCCATTTACAACAACGGCAGGCGTATCGTGGAAAATCCGCTGAAATACGAAAACGGAGAGTATTCCTTTGATCTTGAAGATCTGGAGAAAAAGCTTGCCGATCCCGAGGCTACCATGCTGCTTTTATGCAATCCCCAGAATCCGTCGGGAAAAATATGGAGCAGGGAAGTGCTGGAGCGCATTGCCGAGCTGTGTTATAAAAATCATGTGATCGTTGTTTCGGACGAGATCCACTGCGATATAACCGATCCGGGCTGTGAATATGTGCCGTTTGCGTCCGTTTCGGAGCTTTGCAGGCAGATAAGCGTCACCTGTATTTCACCCTCAAAGGCGTTCAATATTGCGGGAATGCAGAGTGCGGCTGTGATAGTTCCCGATGAGGGACTTCGGAACAAGGTCATAAGAGGACTTAACACCGACGAGCTTGCCGAACCGAATACATTTGCAATAACTGCCGCGGTGGCTGCATACACAAAGGGCGGAGCATGGCTGGACGAACTTCGCAGCTATATTTATGACAGCAAATGCACAGCGGAGAAATTTTTTGCGGAAATGCTGCCGATGATAAGGCTTGTCAGATCGGAGGCAACCTATCTTCTGTGGGCGGACTGCTCCGAGATACTGAAAGACGGTTCGGACAGCAGGGAGCTTTGCGGCTTTATCCGTGAGAAAACGGGACTTTTCATATCAAACGGCAAGGCATACGGCGGCAACGGCGCTGATTTTGTGAGAATAAACATTGCCTGCCCCCGTTCGGTAATGCTTGAAGGGCTTGAAAGATTCGCAAAGGGCGTTGAAATGTGGACAGAGCGGAGCTAATGGGAAAATATTTATAAATTAGCTATTGCAATAACGGAAAAATCATGTTATAATGATATCATATTTTAAATTTCAGTCGGAGGTATAATTCAAAATGGATTTTAATTTTATTCGTTTTCTGACAGCAACAGCAACAACTTCTGCTGACGCTGCGGCACAGGGCGAAGCAACAGGAAGCCTTATCTCGATGTTCATTTCTCTGGGTCTTGTACTGGTAGTCTGCTACTTCTTTATGATTAGACCCCAGAACAAGAAAGACAAGGAACAGAAGAATATGCGCGATAACCTGCTTATCGGCGACGAGGTAACAACTATCGGCGGCATCACAGGCATTGTTGTCCGCATCAACAGAAACTCCCAGAATCCCAGAGAGGACAGCGTTGTTATCGAAACAGGCACAAACAGATACAACATCAGAGTAAAGATGTGGGCTATTTCCGAGAATCTTACAAAGCATGACGCAGTTGAAGAGGCTCCCAAGAAGAAGCCCAAGAAGATCGACTGATAAGCATTTTTTTCGCCGCCTCCGAATATACATTTATTAAAAGTGTATATTCGGAGGCGGTTTTTTATGAGGAGCTCTCCATCGGGCAGTTTTCTGAAAACGGCGGTCATATCGCTGCTTGCCTGCATCGGGACATTTTTTCTGCTGTCGGTGATGTTTTCGTGGGCTTCGCTGAAGCTTGATCTTTCATCGGCAGGACTGAACGCACTTTCGGGAGCCGCACTCTGCGGCGGCTGTTTTGCAGGCACTTTTGCTGCTGCAAATATTCGGCGGAAAAACGGCATCATCACGGGTATCGTATTCGGCGGTGCGGTTTTTATTGTGCTTATGATAGTCGGTGCGGCGGTGATCGGCAGCTTTACCGCAGGCGGTGTTATCACAAAGGGGATAATGATACTTTGCTGTTCGGCGGCAGGCGGCATTATCGGCGTTAACACAAAATCTTTATTAAAGTGATAAAATAGACTTTATTGCGGAGCTGAACTGTATCAGATGTAGATTTGTTGCATTTTATATATAATAATAGTATAAATTGCCTATTGAAATTCATAAAGTTATATGCTATAATATAAAATATCTAAAAAATATGGAGGGAAACTGCAATGAAGCATATCAGAACAATCAACAAGGCTAACCTGAAGCAGACAGCTGCTAAGGGCGGCTGCGGCAGATGTCAGGCATCATGCCAGTCTGCTTGCAAGACTTCCTGCACAGTTGCTAACCAGAAGTGCGAAAACGTAAAGTAATTGCATACTGAGCGGATTCAAGGGGCATGTGCGCATTTGCGGCGTGTACCCCTTGTTTTTCGTTTGGGTGTTTTTTGCTGCCATGTTTTGAATTTTGAAAGGAGCGTACTTGACCCTATGGCGGTCAGGTGTTTTTTATGATTCACAAGTATAAATTAAACGGATATAACATCGTTCTTGACGTTCACAGCGGCGGAGTTCACCTTGTGGACGAGCTTACATATGATATGCTGGATAATGTTAACCCTCCTTTTGCGGAGAAATGTCCCGAGAGCGTTATCGAAAAGCTTTCCAGATTCTATGACCGTGAGGAGATCATCTCCTGCTACGATGAAGTTGTTGAGCTTTACAACGAGCAGATACTTTTCTCCGAGGACGATTACGAAAAGTATGCAAAGATGTCGGTGGCTGCACCCGTAAAGGCTATGTGCCTGCTTATCTCGATGGACTGCAACCTCCGCTGCGAATACTGCTTTGCTTCCACAGGCGACTACGGTCAGGGAAGAAAGCTTATGGATTTTGAAACAGGCAAGAAGGCTATCGACTTCCTGCTGAAGCAGTCCGCAAACCGTGAAAATCTTGAGCTGGATTTCTTCGGCGGCGAGCCTCTTATGAACTTCGGCGTTGTAAAGCAGCTGGTTGAATACGGCCGCTCCAAGGAAAAGGAGTACAACAAGAAGTTCCGCTTCACTATCACAACAAACGGTATGCTCCTGAACGATGAAAACATGGATTTCATCAACAAGGAAATGTCCAACGTTGTTATGTCCGTTGACGGACGCAAGGAAGTCAACGACCGCATGAGAAAGCGTGTTGACGGCACAGGCACATATGACAAGATCATGGCAAACTACAAGCGTCTTGCCGAGAAGCGCAATTATCAGAATTATTACGTAAGAGGAACATTTACAAAGTACAACCTTGATTTCTCCAATGACGTTATGAACCTTTATAACGAAGGCTTCGACCAGATCTCCGTTGAGCCTGTTGTTTCCGATCCCAAGGAAAAATATGCTCTTACACAGAAGGAACTGCCTGCGATATTTGCGGAGTATGAGCGTCTTTCGCAGATAATCCTCATCAATGAAAAGCAGGGCAAGCATTTCAACTTCTTCCACTTTATGCTTGATCTGGATCAGGGTCCCTGCGCTATCAAGCGTCTCAGAGGCTGCGGAAGCGGCAACGAGTACGTTGCTATCACTCCCGACGGAGATATTTACCCCTGCCACCAGTTCGTCGGCGTGGAAGAGTATCTTATGGGAAATATCAACGAGGGCACTTTCAATTATGATATGAAGAAGGAATTTGCTGCGGCTCATATTTACAGCAAGGAAGATTGCCGCAACTGCTGGGCAAAGTTCTATTGCAGCGGCGGCTGCAATGCCAACAACTTCATTTACAATGGAAGCATTCTCAGCGCACACAAGCTCTCCTGCGAGCTTGAAAAGAAGCGTCTTGAATGCGCTATCATGATAAAGGCTGCTCAGGCTGCCGAAGCTATGGAAAACGAATAATTTTCAGTGAGCGATATCTGTCAGGATTTTCGGCAGATATCGCTTTTATGCATAAAAAAGCTGCTCCGCAGATCGTGCGAAGCAGCTTTTGCTTTTGTATGTTTATTTATCCTTGTTTTTTTCGGCAGTGGCTTTCCATTCACCGAAGTTCACGATGTAGACCATAGCGCCCTTTGTTATGTAATAGAGATGGTCGTTTTCGCTGCTGCCGCCTATTTCAAGCACGGAGGCTTTTGGAAGCTCGGCGGAAAGAGTGCGGTAAAACTGGCGCTCACGCTTGTCATTGGGGATATTGTTCAGCTCCGCATAGGAGGTGAACAGCTTGATAAATTCCGCAAGATCGGGAACGGTGAGACGCAGCTCCTTGGGTATGATGTATTCGTCCATGATCTTTTCACGGAGAAACTTTTCACGTTCGGGCTGGGGGATACCTCTGAAAATATCACGGCCCCTGCCCTCGCACATGGAAGCATCGGCGAGCATGGAGCGGACGAAGCATTCCTTGGGATTTTCGGTTATATATTCCTCGGTGAAGCGGATCTCCGTCACGAACATACCGTTGGGATATTTTTTGAACCAGTCATGGGTGCGTGCCTCGATGCCTGTTGTAGTGCAGGCGAGAGCCGCCTCGATGAAATTATCGGGTGACTTGTAAAGCTCACGGATCTGATCCGCCGCAGCTATCTGAGTCGTATTCATTATATTTATCATTCCTTTGCGGACAATTTTCTGAAGGTCGCCTCTAAAAACCATAGTGCCTCAGATGCGCAGTCAGATTTTTCGTCAGATTGTATAGAAATTTCGCAGGC
>CAKSKG010000001.1 GCA_934464775.1 uncultured Oscillospiraceae bacterium | reverse complement strand
GGCCCGATAGTTCAGTTGGTTAGAACGCCGCCCTGTCACGGCGGAGGTCGAGAGTTCGAGTCTCTTTCGGGTCGCCACTAATGCGGATTTAGCTCATCTGGTAGAGCGCCACCTTGCCAAGGTGGAGGTAGCGAGTTCGAGCCTCGTAATCCGCTCCATTTTTTTATTACAGGAAATGGCGCTATAGCCAAGCGGTAAGGCGTGGGACTGCAACTCCCTGATCCCCGGTTCGATTCCGGGTGGCGCCTCCAGAAAGAAGTCCGAAGGTATTCGGGCTTCTTTTTTTTACTGCCATTTTTGGGGTTTCATGTTAGTTGTTTATTACTCTCTGCCTTATTTGGTTTTGATGTTATTTAAAAGCTTACCTTTATTTTTGAAATAGTTGTTTTTTTCTACCTTCAAGATTTTCAGTTCGTTAAAAGCTTACTTTTATTATATAGAAATGTGTATCAAATCAACTTCAAGATTAGCAAAGGGAACACCAAAGGGCGAAGGAGAGGGGGGGCTAAAGAAAAGCAGAAGCAAAAATCGAGGCGCCCCCCTCTCCTTACCCTTAGGTTTTCCCTCTGCACTCTCTTTCCTTACCCATCCTCACCTCCGCCTCGATTTTTGCAAATCCAGCTATTGTGCATTTCTTAAATTTACTAAAGGCGACGGTTCGTGCAACGCTTACAATATACAATTTTTCATGGTGCGCTCAACCGACGTAAAAGCTGATATATTCAACCTTAAATGTTGAATATATCAGCTTTTTCTTTTTGTCACTTCAATTTACACGTCGGGTCGCTTAGTTCTTATAGGTTGTGAGTAACTGTTACTATCTATCACTAAGCGACCCGTCGGAAAACATGAAGATAATTCAGAACAGCAATTATCGGTGAAAATGAAGCTATTTCCTCCACCAAATAGCCGACGGTTGAGCGCCACGGCTGAAATAGGAAATGGATAAGCGTTTTACGAACCGTCGCCTATATGAAATCTAAAGAATATTCAATAAATGGATTTTCAAAAATCGGGCGGGGGATAAGGAAAGAGAGTGCAGAGAGAGAACCTAAAGGGGCGGCGCCCGATTTTTGTGTCGATTTATTATTACCGCCCCTTTTGGTTCATCTCTCTGCCCGCCGGAGGCGGAACCTCCGCTTTCTCTATGGTTGCAAACCATACTACAAAACTCAATAAACTAACAACAAACACTACAAGAAAAGCAAGAAACAGTTGAATACCATTATTAAAGAGATAAAAACGAACATCAAACAATCCCAATAAAGAGCACAACTATATTTTTCGGCAAATGTAACTATATAAGAAATAAAATCATTCGTCCTTTGTGCATTGTGACAGCGGCAAAATCAAGACCGTATTGCACCTCAAAACCAGTTGTGAAAACAAAACAATAATCCGATAATATACAAATCTAAATATTGTTAATATCGACCAAAAACACGTCGAAAACAGCTATAAAAGAAAAATTTGATTTTTCCCACTTTTAGTATTATTCTTAAAATATAATATAAGAATCGACAGAAAATAATATAAATGGAGGATAATACTATGAATAATGAAAGATATGAACTGAACAAAAACCTTGCTCAGATGCTTAAAGGCGGAGTTATTATGGACGTTACAACTCCCGAACAGGCTGTTATCGCTGAACAGGCAGGCGCCTGCGCTGTAATGGCTCTCGAAAGGATCCCTGCCGATATCCGCGCGGCAGGCGGCGTTTCCAGAATGAGCGACCCTAAAATGATTAAGGGTATCCAGCAGGCAGTAAGTATCCCCGTTATGGCAAAGTGCAGAATAGGTCACTTCGCAGAGGCTCAGATCCTTCAGGCTATCGAGATAGATTATATCGACGAGAGCGAGGTTCTTTCTCCTGCCGATGATAAGTACCATATTGATAAGACTATGTTCGATGTGCCTTTCGTTTGCGGCGCAAAGGATCTTGGCGAGGCTCTCAGAAGAATAAATGAGGGCGCTTCTATGATCAGAACAAAGGGCGAACCCGGTACGGGCGATGTTGTTCAGGCAGTCCGCCATATGAGAATGATGCAGAGTGAGATCCGCAGACTTGTTTCCATGAGCGCAGATGAACTGTTCGATGCCGCTAAGGAACTGCGTGTGCCTTATGATCTGGTGCTGTATGTTCATGAGAACGGCAAGCTCCCCGTTGTTAACTTTGCAGCAGGCGGTGTTGCAACTCCTGCCGATGCTTCGCTGATGATGCAGCTGGGTGCCGAGGGTGTGTTCGTCGGCAGCGGTATCTTTAAGTCGGGTAACCCCAAAAAGCGTGCCGAGGCTATCGTAAAGGCCGTTACAAATTATAAGGACGCAAAGCTTATTGCCGAGCTTTCCGAAGATCTGGGCGAAGCAATGGTCGGCATCAACGAGCAGGAGATAGAGCTGCTCATGGCTGAAAGAGGTAAATAATATGCGTATTGGTGTTCTTGCGCTTCAGGGAGCTTTTGCGGAGCATATAAAAATGCTGGACAGACTGGGCGCGGAAAGCTTTGAGATACGTCAGCTCAGGGACCTTGAAACCGATCTTGACGGTCTGATAATCCCGGGCGGCGAAAGCACGGTTATCGGCAGACTTATGAACGAGGGCGGAATGACTGCTCCCATAGCCGAAAAAATAAGGAACGGAATGCCTGTTTTCGGCACTTGCGCTGGACTTATCCTGCTGGCGAAAAATATCGCAAATGATGACCGCTGCTGCAATGCTCTCGGACTTATGGATATAACTGCCGTGCGCAATGCATACGGCAGACAGCTTGGAAGCTTTTCCGCCGAGGGAGAATTTTCGGACTGCGGAAAGATCCCTATGGTGTTTATCCGTGCGCCGTATATTTCGGAGGTCGGAAATGCACAGGTGCTGTCGGTGACCGACGGAAAGATCACGGCTGCCCGTGAGAAAAATATGCTTGTGACGGCTTTTCACCCCGAGCTTACGGAAAATACGGCTGTCCATGAATATTTCCTGAAAATGTGTTCGGAAGCAAAAAAGTGATCCGAAGCTTAAAGACGGGGAGTGCGGTGCATTTCCCGTCTTTTGTTTGAGTTCAAGAAGTTACACAGTGGTAACAAATCGGCTTCGAAATTTTCCTTGATTGATACAATTTTGTATGAATTGCTATGAATTCAGTCCCTTATTCTTGAAATTCTGTAATAATAATTATTTAAAAATACTTTTATTTTATTCTTGAATGTGGTATAATATTATAGATAAGAGGGTAAGTGTGTCCCTCGGCATATTAAAAACGCCCGCTTCGCAGAGAAAAATATCGACGGGCATTTCGGGAGAGTAAATATTGGATAAGTTTATTATAAAAGGCGGCAGACCGCTGGAGGGCGAGGTCGAGATAAGCGGCGCAAAAAATGCTGTCGTTGCGATAATTCCCGCCGTTATTCTTGCGGACGGACCGTGTATACTTGAAAATGTACCTCAGATCAGCGATGTTTCCATTTCACTCCGTATTCTTTATGAAATGGGCGCAGATGTGCGTATGCTGGGAAAAAATACTGTCCGCATCGACGCTTCGGGCATCAAGGAGCCTATCGTTCCTTATGAAATGGCAAAGCATATGCGTGCTTCCTATTATTTCCTCGGAACGCTTCTTGGAAAATTCAACCGTGCAAGAGTTTCCATGCCGGGCGGCTGCTATCTGGGTGACCGTCCCATTGACCAGCATCTTAAAGCATTTTCCGCATTGGGCGCAGAATGTATTCTTGACCACGGAATGATAGATATTCAGGCAAAATCACTTGTCGGTTCGCAGATCTATTTTGATTTTGTGACTGTCGGCGCAACTATAAATACAATGCTTGCGGCTGTAAAGGCTACGGGCATGACAATAATCGAGAATGCCGCAAAGGAGCCTCACGTTGTCGATCTTGCAAACTTCCTTAATTCCATGGGCGCTGATATCATGGGAGCAGGAACAGATGTTATCAAGATCAGAGGCGTAAAGACCCTTAAAGGCACAAACTATGCGATAATCCCCGACCAGATCGAGGCGGGAACATATATGATCGCCGCTGCCGCAACAAGAGGAAATGTGCTGATAAAGAATGTTATTCCCAAGCATCTTGAATCTATTACGGCAAAGCTTGAAAAGATAGGCGTCAATGTTGAGGAATTTGATGACAGCGTTAGAATTTCCGTTGACGGTCCTCTTGTAAAGACAAATATAAAAACAATGCCTCACCCCGGTTTCCCTACGGATATGCAGCCGCAGATATCCACGCTGCTGTGTCTTGCCGAGGGCACAAGCATTGTCACCGAGGATATTTTCAACAATCGTTTCCGCTATGTTGATGAGCTTCGCAGAATGGGTGCGGATATTTCCGTTGACGGAAAGGTCGCAGTCATTGAGGGTGTGGGCAGCCTTATGGGCGCTCCCGTTACGGCTCCCGATCTTCGTGCAGGCGCTGCGCTTGTTATTGCGGGACTTGCCGCTCACGGCGTTACCGAGATAGAGGACATATATCATATCGAAAGAGGATATGAGGAGATAGAGCAGAAGCTCAGAAATCTTGGTGCGGATATCGTAAAGAAATCCGTTCCCGGTTCGGCTGTAAGAAAAGTCGCTCTTTGATATAACGATAAAATAAAAACTCCGTTCTGCATTTGCGGAACGGAGATTTTTTGCTGTATGTGATATTATCAGAAAGAAACAATGAGCTGCATCTTGAAGCGCTCTTCGCCGTATACGGCATGGGGGATATCCTTGGGCATGATGAGTGTTTCGCCTGCTTCAAGGTAGAAAACCTCGCCGCCCACTGTGAATCTGCCCTTGCCCTCAAGAACTGTTGCCATAGCGTCGCCGCCTGCCGCATGAGTGGAAATTTCCTCGCCCTTGTCAAAAGAAAAGATCGTCATGCTTACGGAATTGTTCTGAACGAGAGTCTTGCTGACTACCTGACCGTCCTGATATCCCACCTGATCCTTTAAGCAGAGCTTTGTCTGCTTTTCAATGTTTTTATACATACACTTTACCTCTATTTGAGTTTTCTTAATTATAGCTTATAAAATTCGGTCTGTAAACAGCGATATCTGTTATTATGCGTTGATAAAGTGCAAATATTCTGCGTTTTATGGCTTGACAAAGCGATAAATATGGTCTATAATAGTTTCATAGGCTGTGATGGGGAGAGTAGTTTTTCTGCGGATAATCAGAGAGGCAGCGGTTCGGTGCGAGCTGTCGGAGCGGAAAATATGAAGGACACCTCGGAGCTTTTCGGTGAAAAAGCCGGAACGTCTGCTGCGTTAAAGCGCTGTGAGGCCGCAGTTCTGCGGTAAAATAGGGTGGCACCACGGCTGATATTATGGTTATCCGTCGTCCCTTGTTTATCAGGGGACGGCTTTTTTGTACCCGAATTCTTAATAAAGGAGATAGTTTAATGGAGCTTATTGCAAAGAGAGTTAACGGCACCGAGGATATCACTCCCGCCGAATCTTACAAGTGGCAGATACTTGAACGTATCGCTGCCGAAACTGCCGAGGCTTACGGCTTCGGTCAGGTGCGTATTCCAACATTTGAGAATACAGAGCTTTTTGTCCGTTCGGTGGGCGATACCACAGACGTTGTTCAGAAGGAGATGTTCACGGTAACAGGCCGTGAAAGCTCGTTCACACTCCGTCCCGAGGGAACAGCAGGCACTATCAGATGTATGCTTGAAAACGGAATGCTCAATGAGGCACTTCCTCAGAAGGTTTATTATATCCTTTCCTGCTTCCGCCATGAAAAGCCCCAGGCAGGACGCTTATGGGAATTTCACCAGTTCGGCGTTGAAATGGCAGGAAGCAAGTCTCCCGCTGCCGATGCAGAGGTAATATGCCTTGCAAAAACGCTTATCGAGCGCTTCGGATTGAAAAATATCGAGCTGAATATCAACTCTATCGGCTGTCCTCACTGCCGCAATGAGTATTACAAGGCGCTCCGTGCGTTCTTTGAGCCTAACAAGGACAAGCTCTGCGATACCTGCAAGTCCCGCTTTGAAAAGAATCCTATGAGAATACTTGACTGCAAGAGCGAGATATGCCAGGATATGGGCAAGGGCGCTCCGCTTATGCTGGATTATCTCTGCGATGAATGCCGTGAGCATTTTGAAACACTGAAATCCCTGCTGGACGCAATGGGCATTAAGTACAGCATCAATCCCAAGATCGTAAGAGGTCTGGACTATTATACAAAGACAGTTTTCGAGTTCATCGCAGGCAGCGGCAAGCAGAGAGGAACCGTATGCGGCGGCGGACGCTATGACGGAATGATCGAGCAGATGGGCGGCAAGCCCACTCCCGCACTGGGCTTTGCTATCGGTCTTGAAAGAATACTCCTTAATCTTAAAGATCAGGGCTTTGACTTCGGCGACAGAAAGACCTGCGACGTTTACATCGCTCCCATGGGTGAAAAGGCGGCTGTCAGCGCTTCCGTGCTGGTGAAGAAGCTCCGTGACGAGGGCTACTGGGCTGAATGCGACCTTATGGAAAGAGCGCTGGGCAAGCAGATGAAATACGCCGACAAGATAGGCGCAAAGTTTGCCATAGTTCTGGGCGACAATGAGCTGGAAAGCGGCAGTGCAAAGCTGAAAAACATGAAAACAGGCGAGCAGCTCCCTGTTTCGCTGGGCGATGATTTCATCGACAGCTTTTCAAAGATATTTGTGGGCAGTATGTTCAGCGACGAAAAGCTTGAGGGACTTATCAAGTAATGAGATTCAATATATATGACTACGGAAAGGAAATATTTTCCGAGGACTGCGTTGAGGTGGTGAAAACTCTCACCGAGAAGAACCGCATCATAACGCAGGACGTTGAAAATATGCTGGTGTATTTCCGCAGGGTGTCCTCTCCGAATTTCAATAACGATGCGATAATTCGTGCGGATATAAAGCAGATCGCCGAGGGCAGCGTTCTTGACGCCGAGGGCACAAAGGCTTTTTTCTGGCTGGCAAGCGCTCTCCGGAAGTTCGGGCTGATGAATAAGATCGAGCCGGATCATGTCCGTGAGATAGCGCCTAAGCTGATGATGTTTTTGCAGGCGAATACAAAGGCTGCGGAGCTTCGTGCGAAAAAGCTGAAAACGCTTACGGATTTCACCAAGACCTTTGCGGCGCAGACTGCACTGCTCCACAGCGGAAAATGCACTGCCGACGAGGCAATGGAAAAGCTGACGGCGGCTCTTCCCGATGTGAATGCGGCAAAGGAAGAAATGCAGCGCAGACCCGATTTTGAAAAGCTTATCGACGGCGTGACGGAGATATCACAGCTCTGTGCGGATCCGTCCTATGCGGAAAAAATTTGCGAATACAGAAATAAGTTATATGATAACTGATATGAAAGGATATGTTTATTATGGCAGATAATATGCTCGGTCTGAAGAGGACCCATTACTGCGGCGAGGTTCTTACCGCAGGCGAAACAGTTACGGTAGGCGGATATGTTGATACCGTCAGAAACAAGGGCGGGATCATCTTTATCGTTCTCCGTGACAGAACAGGCGTTGTTCAGCTTACATTCAACGAGACCACCGACAAGGCAGTGTTTGAAAAGGCTGCTTCCTGCCGCTCCGAATATGTGCTTATGGCAAAGGGCGAGGTACGAGAAAGAGAAAGCGTTAATGACAAGATCGCAACAGGTCATGTTGAGATATTTGTTGAGGATCTCCGCATTCTTGCAAAGGCTCAGACACCTCCTTTTGAGATCGTTGACAATACAAACACAAATGAAGAGCTTCGTCTCAAGTACCGTTATCTCGATCTCCGCCGCCGTCCGCTGATGAACAATATCATCACACGCAGCAAGATCGCAAAGTCTGCCCGTGATTACTTCTATGAGAACGGCTTTATCGAGATCGAAACACCTATGATGATAAAGTCCACTCCCGAGGGCGCAAGAGACTATCTGGTCCCCTCCCGTGTTCACCCCGGAAGCTTCTATGCGCTGCCACAGTCTCCCCAGATCTACAAGCAGCTGCTTATGATCGCAGGCTTCGACAGATATATCCAGCTGGCACGCTGCTTCCGTGACGAGGATCTCCGTGCTGACCGTCAGCCCGAGTTCACACAGATAGATATGGAGATGTCCTTTGTTGATGTTGAGGATATCATGCAGATCGCAGAGGGTCTTGTCCGCAGACTGTTCAAGGACGTGCTTGATAAGGATATCCCCACGCCTCTTCCCAGAATGACCTATACAGAGGCTATGAACCGCTACGGCTCCGATAAGCCCGATACACGTTTCGGCATGGAGATCGTTGATATTTCCGATATCGTTAAGGACAGCGGCTTCGGCGTGTTCACATCTGCTATTGAAGCAGGCGGTTCGGTACGTGCGATAACAGCAAAGAATGCCGCTCATATCCTTACAAGAAAGGAGATCGACAAGCTCACCGAATATGTAAAGGGCATCGGTGCAAAGGGGCTTGCTTATGTTCGCTGGGTCGAGGATAAGCCTTCCTGCTCATTTGCAAAGTTCATGTCCGAGGAAGAGCTTGAAAAGGTCCTGAACGCAGTTGGCGCAGAAAAGGGTGATGTTGTTCTTATCGTTGCCGACAAGAACAGAGTAACTCTCCCCACACTGGGCGCACTCCGTCTCAAGGTCGCAAAGCAGCTTGATATCATTCCCGAGGGCAAGTTCAATTTCCTCTGGATCACACAGTTCCCGTTCTTCGAGTGGAACGAGGAAACACAGCACTGGGACGCTATGCATCACCCCTTCACAATGCCTATGGACGAGTGCCTCCAGTATCTTGACAGCGCTCCCGAAAAGGTGTTTGCAAAGGCATATGACCTTGTTCTCAACGGAACAGAGCTTTCCAGCGGTTCTATCAGAATCACCGATTATGAGCTCCAGCAGAAGATGTTCGAGGCTCTCGGTCTTACAGATGAGGAGATCGAAGCAAAGTTCGGCTTCCTCGTTGAAGCATATAAGTACGGCGCTGCTCCCCACGGCGGCATGGGCATCGGTCTTGACAGACTCGCAATGATAATGTGCGGCGCAGACAGCCTCAGAGATGTAACTGCATTCCCCAAGGTACAGAACGCTTCCGAGCTTATGTCCGACTGCCCCACAGCCGTTGACAAGGAAAGCCTTGATATCCTCGGCATTCAGATCAAGGAGCAGGAAAAGCCCGGGGACAAGGAATAATGAAGAATTTTTTATCTGTAATAATGTCAGTGGTCATGGCTGTTATGGGTACGTCCTGCGGAGCGGGAAGTGACGCTCCCGCTGCCGAAGAAACATCGGCGGCGGAAACATCGCAGGCGGCAGTATCGGAGACAGAGCAGACCACAGTAAGCGAGGAAACAGAAATGACAATATCACGTCCCGAGCTGACAAAGGATATGAAGCTTATCGCTCTTACCTTTGATGACGGCCCCAATCTTACCACAACAAATTCGGTTATAGACAAGCTGGAGAAATACGGCATAGTCGGTTCGTTTTTCGTTATCGGAAACAATATCACGGGAAATGAGAGCGAGGGCACAGCGAGAGTGATGAAGCGTGCCCACGATATGGGCTGCGAGATAAACAGCCATTCTCAGACTCACAGCGATATGACCAAGATGACCGAGGACGAAATAACTGCCGAGATCGAATTTACCTCTCAAAAGATCGAGGAGATAACGGGTGAGGCTCCCAAGTTCTTCCGTCCGCCCTATATCGCAGTGAATCAGACCATGTTCGATACCATTGATATGCCGTTCATTGCAGGCGTTGGCGCAGAGGACTGGCTGGATTCGGTAACTGCGGATATGCGTGCGCAGAAGATACTGGATCAGGTTCGTGACGGCGGCATTATCCTGCTGCATGACGCACAGGGAAACACCATGACCGTTGAGGCTCTCGATACGATAATCCCGACTCTGCTTGACGAAGGATATACCTTTGTTACGGTAAGCGAGCTTTTCGCCGCAAAGGAAGTTGAGCCTGCAAAGGGCATCGTTTATTCAAATTCCGATCAGACGACTATGTACGGAAGCTGATAAAATAAACAGGATATAATAAAAGGCAGCCTGCGGATATTATCCGTAAGCTGCCTTTTTTATGCTTGTGACTTTTGAGCCGAAAGCTTTGTGTATATCAGAGGATAGACAAAGGTTATCCAGAATGTCAGCAGGAAATAGCGCATCAGCGCAATTATTAAGCCGTCGGGAAGTATGAGCTTTAATGCATAAAGTATTCCCGTAGTCAGAAAGCCTGCCGCCGCACGAATGCTCTTCTGCTTTGTATCGCCTGCCGAGGGGGCGAAGCCTGCATATTTTCTTTCAAGGAAAACACCGAGGGAAAATCCCGCAGCGGCTCCTGCCGATTTGAAGCAGTCTTTCAGCTGATCCGACTCGATATCTCCTGCGGAGTTAAGTATAACTGCGTATATCACCGAGAAAACCGAGACAGCGCCTATCACTGTCAATATGATATTGTACCATGTGCTTTCGGAAAGCCTGCGGCGGAGTATCATAACGGCAAGTGCGCATAAAAGCGATATTCCGAGAGCCACACCCACGTCATAGGGGGTGTGGACACCCAGATACATTCGGGATATTCCCGTCAGCAGGATAAGAATGCACATCAGCACCGATATGACCTTGTGGCGGCGGTATTCGTATACTGCGGGAACAAGGGTGGAAGCGGCGGTCTGGGTGTGTCCGCTGGGGAATGAATAGCCCGTTGCGCCTTTCAGTGCGGAATCCACGGGGATAAGCGTTGTGTCACGGACGAACGGACGGGGAATGCGCAGCGTCACTTTTATATTCTGGACCAGCAGCGATGATGAAAAAAAGCTTGCGCCTATCTCGCAGGCAAAATTTTTGTCAATGCACCAGTAGTTGATGCAGAACAGCAGGATAAGCACAGCCTGAGTCCCGACAAAGGTGCATATTGTGAAAAATTGATCTCCGAAGCCGCTGCGAAGCTCCTGAAACCAGTGAAGTACAGTCATAATATCCCTCCGAAAAATTTTATACTATATATTAGTATAGTATATTTGCTCCTTTAAATCAACTGCCCGCATCAAAAAAATTAATATATGTACATTGACTTATTTTTAACAAGGTGATATAATAGTGCAGGAAAAAAAGAAAACTCTGAAAAGGAATGAAATATATGGCTGAAAACGAAAAGTGGGTCTGCGCATGGGGAAATGCTATCTCCATAGTTGACAGACGCCCCGAAAATTATTCAAAGGATCTTACTTTGAGATATCCCGTGAGCATACCCTTTGCAGGCAGAAAGGTGCGCCTGCATTTTGATAATTTCTGCGGAGAAGAGGACGCTGTGCTGAACAGAGTCTGTATCGCAGCCTGCGCAGGCGGAGATGCGGTTCTTCCCGAGACCGAAGTTCCCGTTACATTCGGCGGAAAAACTTCCGTTACCCTTGCGGCGGGAGCGGATATGTACAGCGATGAGATAGATTTCTCCGTATATGAGGGAATGGATGTTTCCGTTTCGTTCTATCTTAAAGACTTTACCGAGATGCGCTCGGGAGTTGTTATAACAGGCCCTCTTTCAAGAGGATTTTTTGCGGTAGGGGACTGTGTTTCGGAAGCGGAGCTGCCCGTTGACCTTTCACGCAGCACCAACACCTATTATTTCCTTTCGGGAATAGACGTTCTCACATCGTCGGAGAATCATGCGCTTATCTGCTTCGGCGACAGCATTACCGCACAGGCATGGCCCGATTATCTGCTGATAAGAACAGCCGCCGAGGGATATACCCACAGATCGATAATCCGCCGTGCGGCAAGCGGAACGAGAATACTCCGTCAGTACGATAATATAACCTATGATTCATACGGGCTGAAAGGCTCGGTGCGTTTCCCGAGGGAGATCAAGGTTTCGGGAGCGGACACTGTGCTTATCCAGCACGGAATAAATGATATAATCCACCCTGTTGGCGTAATGGAGAACAAGTTCCGTCCATGGAGCGACCTGCCCACCGCCGATGATCTTATCGATGGAATGAGGGGATATATCAGAACGGCACGTGCGCAGAACCTTAAAGTTTATGCGGGAACGCTGCTGCCCATATACGGCTGGAGGACCTATGCGGATTTCCGTGATGAGATACGCTGTGCGTTCAACGACTGGATCCGTACAACAGATGAGATCGACGGCTGCATTGATTTTGACAAGGCGCTCCGTGATCCCGAAAATCCTGCGGCATTTGCCAACGGATATGACAGCGGAGATCACCTGCATCCTGCATCGAAGGGCTATGAGCGCATGGCTGCGGAGATACCCGCAGAGCTGTTGAAGTAAGGCTTGTCACATCAATACGGCAAGTAACCGGTTTGTAATATTTAGTATTTTTTATTGCAAAATCTATTGACAAATCAGGATAAATGTGATATATTTGTATATGAAGCAATGTGACGTAATACACACTGCATAAATGGCGAAAGCCGATTTTTCAGAGGAGGAAAATTAAAATGAATTTCAAGAAAATTATTGCAGCAGCAGCAGCAGGCGCAATGGCTCTTACAATGACAGCCATTTCCGCATTCGCAACAACAGTAGAGATCGACGCTGAGTATCCCGGTGCATGGACATCTT
Organism: uncultured Oscillospiraceae bacterium; assembly: GCA_934464775.1. Lineage (GTDB taxonomy): Bacteria > Bacillota > Clostridia > Oscillospirales > Ruminococcaceae > RGIG4694. The sequence continues at coordinate 236,065 of CAKSKG010000001.1, read as the reverse complement.
CCGGCGCAGGCATCAAGAAGGCTGACCTCGAAGCAGTAGGCGGCGACGTTAAGGTTGTTCTCGATGTTGAGACATACAATCCTTACGGTCTTGCAGATCAGTACCTGGTAAATGTTATCGACTATGATAACGGCTGGAAGTCCCAGGTTCTCGAGTACCTCACAAGTGATACGATCGTTGCAAAGACAGACGGTTGGATCTGCGTTCAGGAAGATGCTACATCTATCGAGTTCGTTCTCGATGCAGCAGCTATCCCCAACCTCGGCGATGACGGTATCACATTCTCCGTTCAGAATGTTGTTGTAAAGTCCGCTGATTATTCTCTCGCTGATTCCAAGGAAGGCGACCTCACACTCGTTGACGATGCAGCAGGCAAGGAATACTGCTTCACATCTGTAAACGACAACGCAGCTTCCGATGATGCAGCAGCTGAGGAAGATACAGCAGCTGATGAAACAGCAGACGGCGAGACAGTTGTCAATGCTTCCGATGAGGACACAGCATTTGCAGTTGACGCTGAAGATGACGCAGCTGTTGAGGAAACAACAGACGCTCCCGCAGCTGATGATGCAGCTGTAACAGCTCCCGCAGCAACAGGCAATGCTTCCGTTGCAGTTATCGTTTCTGTAATGGCTATCGCAGGCGCAGCAGCTATCGCTTCCAAGAGAAAGTAATTTCTTAAAGAACAGATAAAATACATACCCGATGCATTTATGATGCGTCGGGTATTTTTTTGCTTGTTTGATGATCGTGCAGAGTCAGTGGTTTCCCATTTTTTCGTATTTGTGCTTTGTTGCCAGTCCGCCCCGAATGTGCCGCTCCTGCTTGTTTATCTCAAGTATTTTCTTTACGTCGGGATATATTGACGGGCAGACTATGGGCAGCTTTTCGGTAAGGTCCTTGTGGACGGTGGATTTGCTGACTCCGAATTCCTTTGCTGCCGCACGCACCGTTGCTTTGTGTTCTATTATGTATTCGCCGAGTATCACGGCTCGTTCCTTTATCTCTTCGGACTTCACTCCTGCATGACGGGACAATAATATCAGCTCCGTTACAATATATTTCTGACGGCTTTTTCCGCTGCCGCCCGATATGGTTTCTCTTAATTATATGCGAAAGCAAGCCCTATAATTACTTTTGGGGCTTGCATATAACAAGGTTTATACCGAATAATGGAAGAGTCCGTCAGAATTTATACATGATTCATCTAATGTAAGATGTTTGGCTTTAAAATAGACATATATCACATAACAGTGTGGTGTATAATATAATCATATATATCCATAATATGTGGATCGATATGAAAGAGGGGTCTTGATTTGAAAAAATACAGAGTGACAGCCGCTGCTGCCGTTCTGCTTATGACAGCTTCGCTGGCAGGCTGCGGGGAACAGGGTGTAAAAAAATATGATAAGCTTCTTGACAAGGATTCTCCCGTTGTTATAACTATCTGGCATTATTACAACGGCGTTCAGCAGACGCAGTTCGATGAAATGGTGAATGAATTCAACAGCACCGTCGGCATCGACGACGGCATCATAGTTGAGGCTTTTTCCAAGAACTCGGTAAACGGGCTTTCTGACGCTGTGCTTGCTTCGGCGGATAACGATCCCGGTTCGGAGGAGCTTCCCAATATTTTCGGTACATATGCGGAAACGGCTTATGTTATGGACAATATGGGTCTGCTGGCTGATATGTCAAAGTATTTCACCGAGGAAGAGCTGGGCGAATATGTTGACGAATATATCACCGAGGGAAGAATGGGCAGCGCAGATCAGCTGAAAATCTTCCCTGTTGCAAAAAGCACCGAGGTAATGATGATAAACGCTACGGACTGGGACAAGTTCGCAGCTTCCGAAAATATCACCTATGACAATATGAAAACATGGGAGGGTCTTGCAGACACTGCCGAGAAGTATTACAACTATACTGACGCACTTACTCCCGATGTGGAAAATGACGGCAAGGCGCTTTTCGGAAGAGATTCTCTCGCAAACTATCTTATAGTCGGCGCAAAGCAGCTGGGCGGAGAATTTGCCGCTGCCGATGAAAACGGAAATGTTACCGTCAGTGCGGACAAGGAAGCTGTCAGAAGGCTTTGGGATAATTTCTATGTTCCCTTTGTCAAGGGCTATTTTGCAGCCGAAAACAGATACCGCAGCGACGATATGAAAACAGGATCTATCATTGCAATGGTATGCTCCAATTCGGCATCTACATACTGCCCCACAGAGGTCACGGTATCAGACGATGAATCCTATCCCATTGACATCAACGTTCTGCCTGTGCCCAATTTTGAGGGCTGCGATCCTTATATTGTTCAGCAGGGTGCGGGAATGTCCGTTATCAAGTCGGACGAAAAGACAGAGTATGCCTGCGCAAAATTCATGAAGTGGTTCACGGAAGAGGACAGAAATATTGATTTTGCGGTAAGCTCGGGATATCTCCCCGTTAAAAAGTCCGCAAACGATATAACCAAGATCAGCGCTCACGAAGAGGGCATGAAGGATTATATGAAGCAGACCTTTGAAACGGCTATCGGTGAGATAAACGGCAGCACACTCTATACAAGCCCTCCGTATGAAAATTCTGCCGATATGCGTTCCTATATTCAGGACGCAATGTCCGAAAAGGCTGTTGCCGCTCATGAAGAGGCTTACGGCAGGATAGAAGCAGGCGAGGACAGAGACACTGTTCTTGAAGAATATACAAATGATGCCGCTTTTGAGGATTGGTATAATGATTTTAAGAGCGGATTTGACCAGATTATAGGAAACGGTTGAGTTTATGATTGCTGAAAATGCAAAGGTGAAAAAGATCCCCAAAGGAAATTCACTTATATCCCGTGTAATGATACCCATGCTCATTCTCGGACTGCTGGAGATAATAATATTTGCGGCAGTAATGATATTCAGCGGTGAGCTTAGCTATATCAAAAAGTATTCATACAGTCTGCTGACCGAAAAAACGGACAACAGAGCAGGATATGTTGAGAATATGCTGAGCCAGAAAACCTCTCTTGTGTATGAGGCTTCGCTTGATGTCACGAAAATTGCCGAGGAGTATTTCAATGAGCAGGGCATTACAGCCGACAGCATCAAGACGGACAGGGAAGTGAACAAGGAGATACTGAGCCGTTCGGCGGAAACTCTTGTTTCGCTTATCCGCAGAGATATGGTAAATGACGCATACATTATCCTCGATACAGACTCGCTTTATGATACGGAGGAAAGTACCGTCCGTGCGGGACTGTATCTCCGTGATACGGATATTTACGAGAACAGTTCTTCCGACAACAAGGATATCTATATGGAAATGGGCAGCAATGATATTGCCCGTCAGCTCGGTTCGGCGCTGGATTCGGAATGGTCCTCTCATCTTGTTATAGATGACAGAAATGATTTCCGATTTTATACGGTGCCCATGAATTCCTACAATAAGTATTCGGGTCAGCCGCTGTATAATCTGGGCTATTGGACGCCGTTTTCAAAGATATCCTTCTCGGCACAGCAGAGCATGAAATATACTCTGCCGCTGGTGACTTCGGACGGTAAGATATACGGAGTAATAGGCATCGGCATTATGGATAAGACCATACGCAGGAGCATTCCTGCCGCCGATTTCTACAACGAAAAAGCGTGCTATATCATAGCCTGCGATTACGACAACAGCGGTACCTATGAGCCGTTTTTCTACTCGGGTTCGTCCTATAACCGACTTATCGGAAGTGATACGGAGCTGAGTGAGAGCTGTCCTTTGGAGTATAATGTTTATACATTCAGGTCTGCGGACGGCGGAGACTGTCTCGGAGCGATACACAAGCTGAAAATGTATAATTCGGGTTCGCCCTATGTGAGCCAGAAATGGGCGCTGATATCTGCGGCGGACCCGTCGGCGGTTATGAATATCTATGAGTATCTTATAAAGATATTCTTCATCTCCGCCGCCATAACTATCCTGTGCTGCATAGCATTCTCGCTGTTTACATCGAGACAGATAAGCAAGCCCGTTTCAAAAATGTCGGCTGCTCTGAAAAGCACGTCCGACGGCAGAATGATACCCGAATTCAGCAGCTCCAGAATAACCGAGTTCGATGAGCTTGCAACATCTATCGTAAAGCTCCAGCAGGATTCGCTGGAATATGCCGCAAGAGTATCGAGAATAATCACTCTTACAGACAGCGGCATAGGAGTATTTATGTACAGCAGGCTGAGGCATACGGTGTTCGTCAGCGAGAGCCTTACCGAAATAATGGATTTTGAGGATATACCGCATACGGACTATACCGTCTCCGAGGAAAAATTCAATGCACAGCTGAAAAAGATAGATCCCGACAATAATGTGCTGAATCTCTGCCTTGCAGGCGATCCCGAGGAATTCATGGAGGCGGCAGGCAAAAATATCGAGATAAAAAGCAGCCGCAGCGGCAAAGAGGTATGGTATAAATTCTCTATTTCCGTTCTCAATTCGGACGTTATCGGTCTTGTTCAGGATATAACCGAGACCGTTGAAGAGAAAAAGCGTATCGCACGCTATAAGGACGATGAATATACCGATAAGCTCATTCAGGCAAATAAGGCGCTTCGTGACGCATATGACAATGCAAGACGTGCGGATAACGCAAAAACGGACTTCCTGTCACGCATGAGCCACGATATCAGAACGCCTATGAATGCCATTATCGGCATGACGTTTATTGCAAATTCTAATATCGACAATAAGGATAAGGTTGCGGACTGCCTTGAAAAGATAACCGTTTCGGGAAATTATCTGCTGTCCCTTATCAACGATGTGCTTGATATGAGCAAGATCGAATCGGGCAAGTTTCGCCTTACCGAGGACGATCTGAACCTCTGTACGCTGATAGATGAGCTTTCGGAAATGGTTGCGGAATCCGCAAAACAGAAGAAGCATAAGCTGGAGGTCAGGACTCATGATATCATTCACGAAAATATCGTGGGCGACAGACTGCGTATCCAGCAGGTGTTCGTGAATATCGTCAGCAACTCGATAAAATATACCAATGACGGCGGACATATCACAGTGGATATCACCGAAAAGCCTGTCGGAAATCACAGCGTCGGCTGCTATGAGTTCGTTTTCAGGGATAACGGTATAGGAATGACCAAGGAGTTCATGAAAAAGCTCTTTGAGCCGTTTGAAAGAGCCGAGGACGAGCGTGTTGACGGTCAGCAGGGAACGGGTCTGGGCATGGCTATCACCTATAACCTTGTGAAGATGATGAACGGCAGTATTCGGGTCGAAAGTGAACCGGGTAAGGGCAGCTGCTTCACAGTTACACTTTACCTTAAACTCAGTGAAAATGCGGAAACTCAGCCCGAAGCAGCCGTTGAAAAGAGCGCAGATGAGCTTCGCAGTACAAGCTTTGAGGGCAGGAGAGTTCTGCTTGTTGATGATAATGAGCTGAACTGTGAGATAGCAACCGAACTGCTGAAGATGATGAAGCTTGATGTGGAATGTGCCGTTAACGGAAAGGAAGCAGTGGATAAATTTGCGGCTTCCGAGGGCGGATATTATGATCTGATCTTTATGGATATACAGATGCCTGTGATGAATGGCTATGATGCCGTAAGAGAGATCAGAAAGCTTGATCGCCCCGATGCGGAGAAGATACCTGTGGTAGCAATGACAGCCAATGCGTTTGCGGAAGATGTTAAGGAAGCGCTGAATGCGGGTATGAATGAACATATAGCAAAGCCGCTGGATATTAATAAATTGATAGCAACGTTAAAAAAGTGGCTGTGAGAAACATATGCTAAGCAGTAAATAGGTATAAAAAGTTTGGTCAAGCTTTTTAAAGCTTGCAGGTTTCGAAAGGGCAGCGCCCTTCGCCGCTCTCCGCAGAGAGCGGAATCCCCGGGAACACCGAGAAATGCGTAAGCATTGCGAGGCTTGACAATAAAATATAAAAAAGAAAAAGCTTTGAGATAAGCATTTTATCGCTTATCTCAAAGCTTTGTTTTTTATCAATATGAAAATTCAAATTTCCTTTTTGCGGTTCTTTTTAACGGAATAAAGCAGGTCGTCAGCCTTGTCCATTGCGTCTTTAAGATCGTAAATGCTTTCGCAGACGCAGCTGTAAATTCCTATGGACATTCCGATGTGATAGTTCTTGCCAGCCTTTTTGTTAAGCTCGCCTATGAGGGCGTCCTTTTTGGCAAGAAGCTCATCGGGGGAGGGCATTTCGTCGGCAAAGGCAACTGCCGAATATTCGTCTCCGCCTATCCTGCCCACAACGGAATTTTTTCCGAAAAGCTCGGACAAGCATTCAGCCAGCGAACGGAGCGAAAAATCACCCTCAATGTGACCGAACTTGTCGTTCACCATTTTCAGATTGTCCATGTCCGCATAGCAGACTATCAGCTTTCTGCCTTTGTTTTTGCTGTCGGTGATAAGCTTTTCCGCTGCGGAATAAAAGCCCCTGCGGTTGTATATGCCCGTAAGCTCGTCGATCTTGCTCATGTTTTCAAGAGCAAGATTTGATGTGTAAAGCTTGGTCATCATCTCTTCCTGACTTATGAGCAGCTCGATCTCTCTTATCGCCGTGCTCATCTGATAGCTTATCATGTCCACTCTGCCGAATACATCCGAATCCTCGGGCTCGCAGAGCAGTATGCCGTACTGCTTCTCGGCAATGTAAAGATCAACCGTAATTGCAGTGAATCTGCGGTTGTAGGGCAGATATTTGTTGTTGAAAAGCATATCGGGTGTGATTGACTGCTCTTCCTCGGGGACCATGTGAAAATCATTTCCGTAGCAGTAGGACTTGAATTTCCACTGTACATTCTCGGGATAAAATACATCGCCGTTGTGATACACAACGGGCTTTTCCAGCAGATAAAGATAACAGGTCTTTATGCCGATGTGATGAAGCTGCTTCAGAATGCTTGCATAGCTTATGCTTAGATTTCCCTGAAACATCAGCGTGTCACGGATAACAAGGTTCAGCATATACTGCTGCTCACGGTGCTTTTCCTGAAGCTGACGGTAATCCGAAACGATAAGAGTCGTTATGCGGCGGTGGAAATATTCGTTCAGCATTACAAGATATTTTCTGTTTTCATCGGGACATTCAAGGGTATATTTGCCGTAAAGCCCCTGTATAACATTTTCGATCTTTAGGGTTATGTCCACTATCACGGGCATACTTTCAAAAAATTCGTCGGTGAGATCGGTGATGATGTGAAGATCGTCCTCGGAAGCGGCTCTCTTTACGAAGTGCCCGTCAAGACAGTCTATCACGGCAGTGAAATAATCCGTTACAAGCTTCTTGTCTGTTTTGCCCGAAAAGCTTTCGTGAAGATATTCATATATCCTTTCAGCCATTTCTGCGCTTCCGCCCGAAAGCACTTCCTGACGTGAGTTCACGACCATCGGGTCGGAGCAGCATGAGGCTCTCGGAATGAACTCCGTTGGCAGCAAAACGCCCTTGTCCGACTTTCCGTTAAGATGACTTACCGCCTTTTCCACTGCACGGACGCCCATTTTGTATGCGTCCGCTCTGACGGAAGCCAATGGCGGATCCAGCTTGGAAGCAAGGGGGATATCATCAAAGCCCACTACCGCAAGATCACGTCCGATGTGTCTGTTGACCTTGTGTACGACTTTGTATACCGCCGAAGCGATAACATCGTTTGTGCATATAAGTGCGTCCATATCAGGACAGCGGCGCAGCAGCTCTTCCACTTCCTTGGTGCAGTAGGAGGAAAGATCGCAGGACATAACAAACCGCTTGTCATAGTCAAGACCGTGCTTTTCCAGCGAATGCAGATAGGCAGTATATCTTTCAGCGCACTCAAAATTATTGAGATCGCCCACAAGCATACCGATGTGCTTCTTGCCCTCTTTTTCGATAAGATGATCCATTGTGGAGATTATTCCCGTGCGGTTGTCATACTGTATGTAATCGCAGACATTAGATTCCGCAGCAACGCTGAGAATGGGCGTTCCGTCATAAAGATGAAGAAATTCGTCCTTTTTGGCAGCATCATAGGAATATGCCACCGAACCGACTGCGGCTATTATAAAATCAAATTTTCCCGCAGCGGCGGTGTAGAACATGGAGTTGTTCTGATAATCGTATTTTGAATCGGGATCTCTTTCCTCGTAATCAATTCCCACGTATTTTCCCGGGATAATGCAGAGATCCACATCAAGGCGCTCTGCGGCACGCATAGCACCCATTGAGAGCTGCTCGCTGAAAGGGTCCTGCAAATTTGCCGCAAGGAGAGCTATATTGTATCTGTTAAGATATTTATTACTCATGAAGAACCTCCCAAGCATACATTTCGGGTCTGAGCAGGTCGGTATATCCTGCGGATATGCTGCGGCGTGCTTCCGCCGAAATGTCGATATCGCAGATTATGAGCCTTTCTGTGCCGTTCGATTTCAGAAAAGTGCTTCCGTCGGGCGCAGCTATCATAGACTGCCCCGCAAAATCCATGCTGTTTTCCTTTCCCACACGGTTGCACATGGCGATGTAAATGCCGCTGTGCATTGCCTGAACACGAAGCTCCCATTCAAAAAGCTTCATGTTTTCGGAGGTGCAGTTGGCAGTTGGGATAATCACCATATCCGCTCCCTTTAAAGCGCAGGTGCGTATGCTTTCGGGGATATGCCTGTCAAAGCATATCACAACGCCTATTTTTCCGAAGGGAGTATCATATACGATAAAGCCGCTGTCGGAGGGAGTGTAGTAATCCTGCTCGTAAAAATTTTCTGCCTGCATTATATGTACCATTTTGGATATGCCCGTGATCTCTCCGCCGCTTATGAAAAGCGAGGCGTCATATTTTGCGCCGTTTTCGGAAAGATAGACATTCGGTGAGATACATATATTGTGTTTTTTGCTGAGCATTTTCAGCTCGGATATATATGAGCTGTCTGTTGCGATAAGATATCCGTCCGCATTTTTTCCCGGATACTGGGGGAAAAACGGACTGAGCATAAGCTCGGGGAAAAATATAAGATCGCAGCCATCAGCCTGTGAAATGAATTTTTTTATTTTTTCAAAGTTGACATCGGAGCTTTCCGACATCGACATCTGTGCCATTGCCAGCTTCATAAACGTTATCCTCCCTGTTTAACGGAACGTTTACTTGTATGTTTTTCTCTTGACATTCAACAATCATTTTATCTGATACACTGCTTATTATAGCATATTTTATCTGATTTTACAATACTTTTAAAATGCATTTTATCTATGTAAAACGTTTACCATAGAAAAATTTTCATAATAACATATTTATTCACTCAGTCTTTAGTGGGAATTGACATTGACAATCCGTTCCGTGATATGGTAATCTTAAATTATAACAATATAAACGGGAGGCTTACCGTCATGAACGAAAAATATCTCAGACTGCTTGCAAAGGAATACCCCACTGCCGAAAGTGCCGCAGGCGAAATAGTAAATCTTTCGGCGATACGGAGCCTGCCGAAAGGGACGGAGTATTTTTTCAGCGATCTTCACGGCGAATATGAAGCGTTCCTGCATATGCTGAAAAGTGCATCGGGAATGATTAAGCGGAAGATAGATCTTGTGCTTGAAAAAACAGTGGCAAACTCCGAAAGGGAGGCTCTTGCCAATCTGATATATTACCCCGACGAAGCCATAAAGGAGCTTCAGCACAGCGGCGGCATTACCGATGAATGGAAGCGTCTCACCATATACAGGCTCATTCTTGTATGCGAGGCTGTTTCCGCAAAATATACCCGATCAAGAGTGCGCAAGCGTGTTCCCAAGGATCTTGTGTATATCGTGGACGAGCTGCTCAACGTTACCGATGACGTTAACAAGGACTTTTACTATAACGAGATAATCCGTACCATAATCGAGACGGGAATTGCGGAGGAATTTATAAAATCCCTCTGCCGTCTGATACAGTCGCTGGCGATAGACAAGCTCCATATAATCGGAGATATATTTGATCGTGGTCCACGTCCCGATATCATCATGGACGAGCTTATCTCAATGCATGACGTTGATATCCAGTGGGGCAACCACGATATCTCATGGATAGGCGCAGCTGCGGGAAATACGGCGCTTATAGCAAATGTTATAAGGATATCCGTCAAGTACAACAACTTTGATCTGCTGGAGGACGGCTACGGACTGAATATGCGTGCGCTGGCGGTGTTTGCGGCGGAGACTTACAAAAACGATCCCTGCGAATTTTTTTATCCCGAAACTCTGGACGATAATATATACGATCCCATTGATGTTAAGCTGGCGGCAAAAATGCACAAGGCGATAACCGTTATCCAGCTGAAGCTGGAGGGTCAGCTCATTGAAAATCACCCCGAATGGAATCTTGACAGCCGTGATATTTTCGCACGCACCGATTTTATCAACGGAACAGTTCCCTTTGACGGTGTTACATATAAGCTCCGTGACAGGAATTTTCCCACGGTAGACCCCAATTATCCTCTTGAGCTTTCCGAGGGCGAAAAGGAGCTTATGTCGATACTTACGAATTCATTCCGTCACAGCGAGCGCCTGCAGCGGCATATCCGCTTCCTTTTCGTGAAAGGCTCGATGTATAACGTCTGCAACGGAAATCTGCTGTTCCACGGCTGCATTCCCATGGACGAAAACGGCGGTCTCGGCAGCGTTGACATAAACGGCAGAAAGTTCAGCGGAAAAGCGCTTATGGACGAGATAGACATAACCGTAAACAAGGCATATTATTCGGATAATACCGATAACGGATATGCAAAGGATTTTCTATGGTATCTTTGGTGCGGCGATAATTCTCCGCTTTACGGCAAGGACAAAATGGCATTCTTTGAAAATTATTTTATCGACGATGCGGAGCTTCACAAGGAGCATTACAATTCATATTATAAATTTTCCGAAAAGGCGGAGGTCTGCTGCGACATTCTCCGTATGTTCGGCATAGATGAAAACAAGGGACATATCATAAACGGTCATGTTCCCGTGAAGATCAAAAACGGTGAGATGCCAATAAAGGCGTGCGGAAAGCTGTTCGTAATAGACGGCGGAATATCAAAGGCATATCAGCGCACCACCGGCATTGCAGGCTATACGCTGATATATGATTCCCACTGTCTCAGCCTTGCGGAGCATAAGCCCTATATCCACGGCACGGGAGGTCAGACCCCCACGGTGCGGATAGTTGAAAAGCTTGAAAGCCGAGCAAATGTGTCCGATACCGACAAGGGAACGGATATACTGGACAAAATAAACGATCTGCGTGAGCTTATGACTGCATACAAGCAGGGCATAATTAAAGAAAACAGATAAATATAAACGGCTGTATTTCCGTTCCGAGGAAGTACAGCCGTTTGCTTTGTATAGTCTGATTATCTGTTTTCGGAGGAGTAGATATCCGCTCTGCTCTGGATTGCCGCTGCGGTGTCCTCTGCCGAGCGTGTTCCCGCAAAATATGCAGCCGCTTCATCGGTGACGATAGCTGCGATATCGGTATTCACGTACATCTCACGTTCGGCTGAATTTATAATATCATTCACCTTGTCTATATCCGACTGTGTGGGAGTGCCGTATTTACTGCTGTCGAACTGTGAGCCGAAAGCCATGTCGCCCATTTGGATTATATAAATAGAGTCGGGTGAGGCTTTGTCCATAGCTTTCTGTGCCTGCTTTTGGAGCGATGATATCCTTATGGGAAAATCATAGGCAATGGAGTCCTGATATTCTTCGCTAAGTATGTATTTGACGAATTTCCATGCACCGCCGATGTTTTCCGATGCGGCGGATATGCCGAGGGAATAATTGCATCGGAAAGCGGCTTTTGTATTTCCCGAAGCGGACGGGAAGCCTGCCGCCGTTACCGCTTCTCCGAAATTGTTTTTCTCAAAATAGAAAATGTTATTGTAGTTGGAGATGAGCGAATTCATCAGCAGAGCTTCATTTTTTGCGTACATCGTATCGAGACGGTTCCAGAAACCCTCATCAAAATATGAATCCTGATCTATCTTATCGGGGAATTTGTCCGCAAATCTAAGCAGAGCAATAAAGCTTTCGTTGTTAAAATTGAATTTTCCGCTTTCCCTGTCATAGTAATCGGCAGCATTCATTTCCAGCCAGTATCGGAGAATTGAATCCTTTGTCTCCGCAGGCAGAATCTCGGAATCGGGATATTGCTCAGCAAGCTTTTCAAGCTCGGAAAAGCTTGCACTGCCGATAAGCGAGGATTTTCCGATAACGGTTTCCAGCTCAAAGCTGTCGGGTATCCTGAAAAGCTTTCCGTTTGTCTCAAAGGCGGAAAGTATATTCGGCAGGAAATCACTGCGGCTCATATCCTTTTCATTGTCCAGCATAGGGTACATATCCGCAAAAATGCCCTTTGAGATATAGCTTTCATAGGGAACATCGCTTGTTGTTATAAGCATATCGGGGATATTTCCCGCAAGAATTTCCGTGTTGATATCATTGCCGTAGCTTTCGGCGGGATAGGATTTTATGCTGATATTATATTCGGGATCGGAGGTGTTGAATGCAACAGCCGCTGCCTGAAAAGCCTGACTTGTGCTGTCGGAGCCTGCAAGAGTGATCGTTTTTTTGGAAACAATTTCGGACGGGTCTATTGTATGTATATCATAAACTGCGGTGGGACTGCCCGAAGCCGCACAGCCTGCGGCGGCAAATTCATTTTCCGAAACGGGGAAAACATAGTTTGCCTCGGAGATGTTCACATTGCTTTCCGTCCAGTCCAGTATCTGAATTTTTTCGCCTGTTTCAAGATCGTAGGAATAAAGGGCGCTGCCGTTTTTTACGAAAATATCCGTATCGCCGAAACCGTCAACGGGTGTGGAATCGTAGCCGTAATCATCGTCGGAGATCTTTATTCCGTCGGAAAGCGTGCCGTCGGCGGCATTTACGCTGTGAAGCCGTGTCTGATCGTCGCCGCTGTAAATGCAGATATCGCCGTTTGCGGAGTTTATCATTTTATCAATATAGCCGCATTCGATATCCGCAGTAACATTCAGCTCACCGTCAAGTATTCGCAGGTTTGAGTAATTGCAGTTGATATAGGTGTTTCCGATGCCGTCAAGGGCTATATCCACGGGATAATCGTTCTTGAGCTGTTCTGTTATGTCATTGTCCGTTTTGACAGAACCGTCGGCGGAGCAGGTCAGGAGATGATATTTTCCCTCATCGTCATTTGTTATGATAACAAGCTCGCCGCTGCTGTTTATATTGAAGCAGAGAATTTCCCCCGATGCATTGAGCTTTATCTCGGAAGTGCCGCTGCCGTCCATGCCGCAGGAATAAAGCTTTCTTTCCGCAGATTCATCATCATAGCCCGATAATGTGAGAAAATAGAATTTTCCGTCACGGAATCTGCATGAGCGTATATCTCCCGACAGCTCGCTGTCGGTTATGCTTCTTGTTCCTCTGAAATAAATTTTGCCCTCTTCCGCTGCGGAAAGTGAAGATGTTTTCGCAGGCTGTACGGTCTTTTCTCCGCAGCCAGTTGCAAGCATTGCCGCCGATAGCATGAGGCATATTGTGCCGATGATTTTTCTTCTGCCGATGTTCATAATATTATTCCTTTCTTTATTGATTCTATTGCAGTAGAATAAGCGGGTATTCTACTGCAATAGAATATATTTCTTTAAAACAAACGGCAGAAAGCTGCCGTTTGCGGATAAATGTGTTTTATGCTGTTTTTTTAAATTCGCTTTTGCTGATCCTTTGAACGGTAACGCCGTCGGTCACAAGATATATCCCGTCGGAATGTCCGAAGAAGTCACTTGAATAATATGAAAAGCTGTAAATTTTGTTCGGTGCATTATAGGTAAGCCCCGATACGGGATAGCCGTTGTAGTAATATCTGTTATCGGAGCTGCTGTGATTCAGCATTCCGAAAATGCGGTCCATTGAAGAGGAATATTCGTCCTCGGAAAAAGCTGCGTTTTCGGAAGCCTCCTCTGAAGAGGAATATTCGTCCTCGGAAAAGGCTGTGTTTTCCGAAGCCTCCTCTGAAGAGGAATATTCGTCCTCGGAAAAGGCTGTGTTTTCCGAAGCCTCCTCATCACTGAGCGAGCCTGTGTGTGAGCTTAAAATACTGGAAAGCAACGAATTTTCGGAAGTTTCCGAGGAAACGGTCATTGAGTCATATGCGGATTCCACAGCCGTGCCGTCGGTGATATACACCGCATAAGGCGCTTCTTCCGCAGTAATGAACACCGCCGAAACGGTCATAGCCAGCAGTACTGCGCACGCCAGCGAGGCTTTTCCCGTTTCTTTCATTCGGATTATTTCCGTAATGCGCTTTGAAAAGGCATTTTTTCCAATGCTGAATCCTGCGGCATAGGGAAGTGCGCCCTTTTCCGCCATGTTCAGCAGAGCGCAGGCATAGCTTTTTCTTGAGCAGCCCGAAAGTATCACCGCTTCATCGCAGGCAAGCTCGATATCCCTGTCCGTAAGCACCAGCATCACCCATGCAAGGGGATTGAACCAATGAATGCAGGCGGCAAGCAGTGCCAGCTTTTTCAGCAGTACATCAAAGCTGCGGATATGGTTCATCTCATGGGACAGCACAGCGTCGATGTTTTCACTGTCGATGCCCTTTGCGGGAAGAACTATCACGGGTCTTGCAATGCCGTAGGTAAAGGGCGAGATGACCCTGTCGCTGACCTTTATCCTGACCTTTCGGCGCAGCCTGAAATTTCCTGCGGCGGCAAGGATATTTTCATCGGTGCAGGGAAGTGCGCAGCTGTAAACGGCACGGTTTTTCAGATGAGAAGCCGTTGTTATGCCCAGCGAGGCGATGATCCCGATGATATACACAGCATGGATAATATCGTCGGGAGTGAGCGTTTCAGCCGTTTCATTTACGGCGGTGGTGTATATGTATATTCCCTCCGAAACGGTACTTTCCGACGGTGCAGGCAGATTTATCCGTACCGAAAAGGGTATCAGCATTCGCAGGATTATTATTCCCCAAAGCACGGGGAAGCAGCTTTTGGGCAGTCTGCTCCCGAATAGCTTTCTTACGATGCATACAAGGATTATAGCCGCCGAAGCGGACAGCGTCATATAAATTAAATCTGTCATAATATTTTCCTATTCATCTATGCTGTTCACAAGGTCTTTCAGCCGCTTTATCTCGTCGGAGGAAAGTCTGCTTCCGCCCAGAAGAGAAGCTACCAGCTTGTCCGCACTTCCGTCATAAAGCTTGTCGATAAGCTCGTTTGTCTCATAGTCGCAGACCTCACGGCGTGAAATCTCCGAACGGCAGACAAACCCCGGGTCGGTCCTGCTTACAGCGCCCTTGTCGATGCATTTTTTTATAACGGTATAGGTTGTTGTTTTGCTCCAGTCATATCTTAGCTTCAGCTCGGCGGCGATATCCTTTGCGGAAGCTTCGCCCTTTGTCCAGAGGACTTCCATGACCTTCAGCTCCGAGTCAAACATTTTTATCTGCACGATCGCATCTCCGTTCTATCTTAATAGAATATAGTTATATAATACAGCGAAGCTCTCCGAATGTCAAGAGCGGGAAAGATATTTTGTGATTCTATCCAAATAGAACCGATAATTTTTTTCATAACATATAAAAATGCCCGTATGCAGATCGTCTGTGCACTGCATACGGGCATTTTATCAATTGGTATCGGCAGATCAGCTGCCAAGTCCCGAAAGAGCGTCGGCAGGATCTATCCATTCGCCGTTGTTTTTCAGACCGAAGTGAACATGAGAGGGTTCGGCTGCTTCCGCATCGGCTGTATTGCCAACCTCGCCGATCTCCGTTCCTGCATTCACGCTGTCACCCTGAGAAACGTCCACATCATCGGCAAGACCGAAATAGTAGCTTTCATAGCCGCCGCTGTGGGAAATGACGACGCAGTTGCCCCAAACGGGGTCATTATAGACCTGCTCAACAACACCTGCGGCTGCGGAACGGACGCATTCGCCCTGTTCTCCTGCGATGTCAATTCCGTCGTGGGTCTTCCATACTCCGAGAGTGGGTGACTTCACAAGCTCGCCGTCGGAATAATCGCAGATGATCTCGCCGTCAAGGGGACGGACAAGTATTCCTGCGGTGAGAGCATCGCCGCTTTCAAAGGGGACAGTCTGATCCACGGGAGGATTTACAGCGTCCTCGGGGCTGTTTTCATCGGCTTCGGAGGCATTTTCCGCCATAACATCGGCAGCCGCATCGGGAACCGATTCCTGTGCGGGAGCAACGGGTACATCGTTCTGTACAGCCTCTGCGCCCAGCACCGCTTCGGGTGAAGCGGAATCGGAGGTGCCCGAAAGCTGCTCCCTGTCAGCCGAAAGATCGGATTTGTTATAGGTATAAACGCCTGCCGCAGCAACAGCCGCAAGGCAAAGGCAGATAAGAGCGGCAGAGCCCTTTCCCGAAAGTTTACCGATCCTGAAAAGATTCTTATTCATACACATGACCTTCCTTTTTACATTACGTAATAATAACTGAGAGGATATTTCCTGCAATTATTGTTGTCATATATAAGAAATTTATACCTTTTGAAAAAAATATTATTTTCCGCATTTTTATTAAAATAAAAAAGCTGTAATTCCCGAATCATGCTCGGGAATTACAGCAAGTGTTGCTGAAATTTATTCTCCGTATACGGACATTATCGCCGCTGCGCATTTTATGCCGTCCACTGCGGCTGACATTATGCCGCCTGCATAGCCTGCACCCTCTCCGCAGGGATAAAGCCCTGCCGCATTTGCAGCCTGAAAATTCTCTACTCGGACGATCCTTACGGGAGATGATGTTCTTGTTTCGGGGCCTGTAAGGACAGCTCCCTTGTCGCCCCAGCAGCGCATCTTCTTGGAAAATACTCCGATGCCCTCTTTCATCATGTCCGTTATGAACGCAGGCAGGAATTTATCAAAGCCGCAGGCTGTTACTCCTCTTGCATAGGTGGGAGTCACCGATGCTCCCGAAAGAGAGCTGCCGCCGTCCAGAAATGCTCCGACCGTGGTTGCAGGCGCCGAATAGCTGCCCGATGCATGGTATGCTCTGCGCTCTATGCTGCGTGCAAATTCAACGCCGCTCAACGGGTCACGTCCGAAATCATCGGGGGATACCGATACAACAAGCGCCGCATTTGCGTTTGCTCCGCTGCGGGAAAATTCGCTCATTCCGTTGGTGACTATGGTTTTATCCTCGCTTTGCGAGGGTACTACCGTTCCTCCGGGGCACATACAGAACGTATATACTCCGCGGCCGTTTTTGCGGTAGGACAGCTGATATTCGCCCTGGGGCAGAGAGGGATTGTCCGCATATTCTCCGTACAGACTGCGGTTCACGTCCTCCTGACGATGCTCGATTCGTGCGCCGCAGGAAAAGGGCTTAGGTTCAAGAAATATTCCCTTGTTCACAAGCATCTCAAAGGTGTCTCTTGCACTGTGTCCTATGGCGAGGATAAGCGCCGATACTGGGATCGTCTCGCCGCCTGCCGTTACCGAGCGAAGCTTTCCGCCCGATATGTCAATGTCCGTAACGGGGCAGCCGAAGCGGACTTCTCCGCCCAGCTCGATGATTCTCTTGCGAATATTCTTTACAATGCCGCGGAGCTTGTCCGTGCCGATATGTGGCTTGGCTTTGATAAGAATTTCTTCGGGAGCGCCCATTTCCGTGAACTTTTCCAGTACGTGGCGGCAGAGCGGATCCTTTATTCTTGTGGTGAGCTTGCCGTCGGAAAATGTGCCTGCGCCGCCCTCGCCGAACTGTACGTTGGTGGCAGGGTCAAAGCTTCCGCCGTTCCAGAATGTGTTTACGGCTTCAACACGGGCGTCCACGTCGGAGCCACGCTCGAAAACAATTGGACGGTAGCCGTATTCCGCAAGGGTCAGCGCCGCAAACATTCCTCCGGGGCCAAAGCCTGCAACGGCTATGCGGCCCTTGGGCTTCTGCGTTCCGATAACGGGTCGGAACGGCTGAGGCGATACTGCGGAAATTGTGCTGTCCTTTGCGCAAAGCTTCTTTTCAAGAGCCTCGGGCAGCTCCGCCCACACCGATGAAACAAGATGTATGTTGTCACGCTTTCTTGCGTCAAGTGATATTTTGTGTATTCCCGAACGGATAACATCGCTCGGTCTGATCTTTGCTTTTTTCAGTGCGGCGGCGATTATTGCGCTTTCGTCCGCATCGGCAGGGGTCTTTATCTCGGGGATTATTACTGACATATTATATTATACTCCGTTAATTCTTGGCTTTTGCCTGTACGTATACATTCAGCGATGCAGAGCCTGCATTTATCCAGATATCACTGCTGTTGTTAATGGTAAATGTTACAGGCAGGATAAAGTCGCCCTCCTGATTGTTGAAATCGGTGTTGAGCATATCTATCTGACAGGTGATGTCGGTAGATGTAAGATCGTCTATTTTGTCCTCGGGACCGATGAAATAGGGCATGAGGGTAGATGTGATAAGCTCAAAATCAAACTGGGACGGCTTGTTGATTATCTGGATAGTGTTTCCTCTGATAGCCACAAGCTTCTTTGAAAGTCCCTCGGAGGGGCAGGTGACTGTTACCGCATTGAGTCCCGAAAGATTTTCGTAGCCCTCGGGCAGAATGTTTTCGATGTTGAATGTAAATGTGGAGCCGATGTCAACTTCACGCATATTTATCGTTCCGATATTGATGCTGGTGATGTCCTTTATCTTGTCGGTGGGAGCGGCTATGTCCAGCTCCGTTGCCGAAAGAACGAGCTGCTTCTTGAAGCTGTCGATGTCAAAGCCGTCGGGAGCATTTACAACGCTGACCTCCAGAGGAAGGGTCTGACGTGCATAAACGGGTATCTGAACGGTGAAGTTGGTCTTGTTGTATCTTATGCTGCCGTCGGTGTCGGAGATAATTACTGAATTGTTGTAAAGCACGATGTTGCTTGTGGTAAATTCATAGGAGGACGAAAGTGTCACAGGCTCGGCGGAGGAAACGGTGACAACAACGTCGGTAATGGAATTTATCTGATCCTCGGGGCCTGTTACCGATATTGTATCATCGGAAACGATCACAGGCTCCTTGCTCATAAATCCGTCGGCGATGTTGATGCTGCTGTCCAGCTTTGCGGTGACGGTGAAATCCTTTGTGATGATCTTCTCCACCTCGATAGTAACGAAAGCAGGGTCTATTTTGTTTACGTCAAAGGTCTTGCCGGAGCTGTTGGATATTTCCAGAGGCAGACGGTAAGAGCCTGCGGAGGTTATTCCCGAGGTGTCAACGGTAAGGGTGATGTCCTCGTCCGCACTTAGATTACCTATCTGGCTTCTTTCGCCCGTTATATAAACATTGGCGGATTCCTCGGAAAGCGAAGCCGCACTGAGCGAATTTGCCTCGGCATAGGTTCCTGTAAAATCTATTTTTACGGGAACATTGTAAAGAGTTTTTGTAATGGTGGGGTAAACGCTGACGGAGATAGCAAACCATATGACGATCGCCACAATGATTGATATTATCTTCGTGGAGGTGTCAGTTTCGATCATTTTTTTCAGCATTGTACCTGCGTTCTTGAAATTTAAATTAAGCATTTTTCAAAACCGTCTTTCTTCGTCAGGGATTTTTCTTGCGGAAAAGCTTTTTTCTTTCGGGATTGCTTTTCTTCGGCTTATTTGAGCTGCCTGCCTTTGTGACCTTTTCGGGAATGATCCTGTCACGGAGATATTTTTTCAGATCGTCCCTGCTGAGGCGGCGTGTAAGCTCGCCGTTTTCCGCAACCGAGATAACGCCTGTTTCCTCGGAAACGACAACTACGATAGCATCGGAGTTTTCGCTCATTCCGATAGCCGCACGGTGACGGGAGCCAAGCTCCTTGTTGATGCGTTCTTCGTTCTGGGGCTTCGGCAGGAAGCAGCCTGCCGCCAGCACCATTCCGTCACGGATAATGACGGCACCGTCATGAAGCGGAGTTTTCGGGAAGAATATCGTTCCGAAAAGCTCCTTGCTGGGGGTGGCGTTGATTATGGTTCCGTTGTCGATCTGCTCGCCGAGCTTTGTTTCCATTTCAATAACGATAAGCGCTCCTGTTGTGGTGGAGGAAAGATCCTCGCAGGCATCGCATATGGAGTCGATAGCGTTATTCCATACTACGGCAGTATCGTTTGAGGATTCATTCGAGCCGAAAACGCCGATCTTCGATACCTTTGAATGACCGATCTTCTCCAGTGTACGGCGAAGCTCGGGCTGGAAAAGTACGATAAGAGCGAAAAGTCCCACTTCCATTGCCTTGTTCAGCAGATATTTTATGGCTTTCATCTGGAATATGCTTGATATCAGATATATTGCCACAAGAATTATAAGACCTTTAAAAAGTCCGCCTGCACGTGTTTCACGCATCAGCTTTATCACTTTATAAATAAGATATCCCAGCACAGCGATATCAAGCACGTCCCAGAAGGTAATGGGAAGCACGCTGGCAAAGGTATTGCCAAGATCATACAGCAGATCCATTTTGTCGATCATTCCTTTTTATAATTATAGTATATTATATTATAACATAGGAATCGGGATTTTTCAATAGTTTGTTTTAAGCGGCATAAAACAAATACCGCCCGTTTTTCGGAAACGGACGGTATTTTTATGTAAGCATATGTAAGTACATAATTACTTGATCTTTACCTGAATGCCGCTGATAGAAACATATACCTCGGAAGCCATGTTTGCGATACGCTGGTTGACAGCTCCAAGCACCTCTCTGAAAAATGCCTGCTTCTTGTTTTCGGGGCATACGGAGAAGCCTGTTTCAAGGGAGATGATGATGATATTTCCGTCGATCTCCTGCATTTTGTCCATAAGTGCGGCAACATCGCCGATAACACGCTGCTTGATCTTTTTTGTGATTATCTCGTCTGCGCTGTCGGGATAAAGGCACATCTCGTCGATTATCTTTGATGTATAGTTTGCAAGATTATCAAAGATAAAGAATTTGTGGTTTTCGATATCGGGATCATCGGTGCCGCAGCCTGTCTTTACCACCCAGTTCACACCATTGTGTTCGCTGTTCCACTTGATTCGTTCCTCTGTCTCGGCATCGCTTTCAGCCGAAGTTTCCATATAAAGTACGTCATCGCAGGAGGAGAAATAAGACACTGCCCAGCGGCTCTTTCCGCTTGCCGCACCGCCTGTAATAAATGTAATATTTGCCAAGAATTATCATTCCTTTCGTTTGTAATCGGACAACTTATGTGAATATTATATCAATATTAACGTCATTTGTCAATAAGATTAAATGAATATTATACAGATAATACAAAAAGGCTCTGCCGAATTTGTACGGCAGAGCCTTTTTTATCATCAGATAGTTATCAGCTCATCATGATGCCAAGGATAGTCATTGATGTGCTTTCGCTGCCCTCGGCAGGCTTGATCTCAACGGAGTGATGCTCGGAGGTCTGATTTATCGCAACCGAATCGGTTGCGCCGTAGTTGCCCCAGCCGCCCGAGAAATCGGAATCTATTGTTTTCTGTCGCTCGCCGTCAACATATATCTCATACTTTCCGCCCTTGCCGTCCGTTGTTTTCAGATAGAACATACCAAGGGTCTGGAAGTCTGCTTCAAAGCTGATCGTGCCGCCGTTTTCGGTCACCCAGTTTTCGGGGAACTTGTCGGGGTAAACGGTGTTGCTGCCGACTTCAAAGCCGTCAAGCTGTGTTTCAAGGGTTGAGGGGAAGTACATCTTTGCGTTCTTGTAGTAATCCTTTGTGTAGCCGTCGGCTGTAAAGGGAGTTACCTCGGAGCTGATGCTGTCAAGCTCATCATAGATGCCGTCAAGATAGCGTCCCAGCAGCTGTCCGATAAGTCCGTGTCCCGCATCATTGGGGTGAATGTTGTCGGGGGAGATCGCCTTCCAGTCAAGAGTTCCCGCAGCCACCTCGGGATATACCACTTCACGGTAGCTGAGCATGGGAAGATCATAGGCTGTGCCTATTTCCTTGTGTGTTTCCTGGAGACTTGTGCCGTCCTCCTGAGTTGTGAAAAGCAGTATAACGGCAGGATTGGATTCATATGAAAGTATCTTTCTTACAAGGCTGTCATAGGAATATTTGTTCAGCACCTTGTCCGTATCGTTTACGGAGAATTCCACAACCACTACGTCGGGATTGTATGAAAGCACCTGATCGTCAACACGGTTTACTCCGAGATAAGAGTTTGTGCCGCCGATGCCTGCATTTACAGTATTTACATTGCACTCGGGGAATTTCTCCTGCCACCACCGGAAGAACAGTGAACCGTAGCAGAGCGCATTGTTTGAAGCGGCTGTGCCCTGTGTGATAGAGCCGCCGATCACGGCAACGGTGATGTCCTCGCCGTTCTGTGCCTTTTTCATTGCGGCAGCAAGACGGGAGGTGTCGCCCTCGTTTATAAGTCCTCTTTCATACATTGCGTCCGTAAGACCTGCATCAAGGTCAACAGGCTCTGTGGGAGCGGCTGTTGTGGAATTGACATCGTCGATAACAACGGGAGGAACTGTTGTCTGCTCGGAGGATACCTCCGCTGCGGTGGTTTCATCGGGTTCGGCTGTGTTTCCGCAGGCTGTGAGAGCCGCGCACATTGCAAGAGCCGCTGCGCAGGCAGTGATTTTGTTAAGCTTCATTTTTAAGACGTCCTTTCAAATATATCATATCAGCTGTTTATTGCAAGGTCAAAGCTTCTGCTGCCGTTTCGGTCAAAAAATGCCGCACTGAGCAATGCGGCAGCGGAAAGATACAATGACGGTTCATTGGTGGAGATGCTGCATACATTGTCGATATAGCATTTTGCCGGGGGAGTTGAACGGTTCAGCTTCCAGCGTGTGAAATCGTCGCTGCGGAAATAATTGGGTCCGCCGACGATAAGTCCGGGACAGGGGGCAGAACTATCCGATGTCCTTGAGCCTGCGTGCCTCGGCCGGGAGGGACAGTCCTCCGCAGAGCCTGTGATATAGCTTATGCCGATGGGGTTTATCCCAAGGATATACTGTATCATGGAAGCGGCAGCGTCAAGGTATTTCTGCATTCCGAAAATCATGTATGCGGTCTGGCACACAATGCAGTCGGAGATGACGTTCATGTTGGAATATTCGCTGTAGCCGCTGAGATCGCTGCGCACCGAAAGGGCATTTCCATAGCCCGAAAGTGCGGCTGACGCCAGCTTGTCGGCACGGTCGCCGAACTTTTTCTTTATGTAAAAATCAAGGGTCGGGTCGTTGAAATCGGCATTCATCAGGCATGAGATCGAAGCAAGTCCGCCTATGCTGTTAAAGCTGAATCCCGTTGAATCGGTCTTGTAGATAAGCTCCTTAAAGCTGCGGAGAAAGCTTTCGTCACCTGTGAGGGCGTACATCTCGCTCATCATCCAGAGAAGATCGTCGCTGTCATCGGGGTCGGAGAAGTCTCCCAGTCCCGTTGAGGACGAGCCTGTGGGAACGTTCCATGGCTCATATTTGCTTGAATTCACTATCCACAGCCATGCATTTGAAGCGGCACGGCTCAGCCGTCTTGCGAACATACGGTCATATTTTTCGTATATTGGCACGGCAAGAGCGGTAACTGCCGTAAACAACACAGCTGCCTGTGAGGATTCGGGGAAAATATAGTATGTACCGTCGTCATTGTCCGCAGTAAGAGGAGCTATAAGACGTTCGGAAACATCGCATTTGTGGTAAATTCCGCCGTCGGGAGCCTGCATTTTCAGCAGCCATTCAAGTCCCCACCTGCATTCATCAAGTATCTCGGGGAGAGCGGATTCATCATCGGAAGCGAAGCTTTCGGGATAAAGGCGGTAGCTGTAAAGCAGGAATGCGCAGGTAAGGGCTGTGACGGTGGTATATTTTCCGTAGCCGCCGCCGCAGTGCCAGCCTCCGCTGACATTCATAAGCTGCTCTCCGAAGAACAGCTGGGTAAAATCATTGTGGCATTTTCCGTGGGCAAAGTCCTTGAAAATATTTCCGCTGTCGGATCTGTAAAGGTCATAGCCGCAGCGGTTCAGCTTTAAGCCGCAGAGCAGAAGCCTTTTCAGAGGGCTGTAAGCATCGTCGCCGATAACAAAATTCTCGGAGCGTCGGTAGCCGCATTTTATATAATACTCACCCTTGCGGTCAAAGTCGGAGAAGTCGGCTTTTCTTACTGTATCGCCCGAATCGGGATCTTCATAAGGCTCGGAAAGGGGACCGCTGTAAACGGTTTGGTTATCGGAAGCATCGACTATCGAAAAGCTGTCGCCCGTGCAGAGACAAACGGCAGTTTTTTTCATATGGGGAAGATATCCGCACAAGCTGACATATATCTTTTTCTTCACAGCACGACCTCCTTTTCGACCGATACATTTACGTTTTTTCTATAATTCAATTATACTAAAAAATGCAGGAAATATATACCGTAATCCATTTTGTATTTTTTAAATATAATTGAACAACGGCGTAAAAAATCGGCTTTGAAGAGGAATTATGCGAATATATGCAATAGCATACAAAATGAATTGAAACAGTATGCTTTAAATATCTGTCTTGGTGCGCATATAGTGGAAAAGATACTGCTGGGCAATGCCCTCGTTTCCCTTTGTGCATTCGGGAAGTCCGTTGGGGTAATAGCGTTCCATGACACGCTTTATCCAGACGTCGATCGGAAAAGCTTCCGTGCGGTGCATACCGAAAAGCAGCACGCAGTCCGCCACCTTTGGACCGACTCCCTTTACGGTCATGAGCTGTTTTCTTGCTTCATCGAGGGGGAGAGCCGCAGTTTTTTCAAGATCGAGTATGCCGCTGTTGACTCTCATGCAGCAGTCCGCAAGATATTTTCCGCGGAAGCCTGCACGGAGAAATGCCAGATCATCGGCGGTAACTCCGTTTAACTGTTCGGGCAGGGGAAAGCCGCCGTACTGCTCGCAGAGACGGTTTATTATGCCCTTTATACGAGGGATATTGTTGTTCTGTGAAATGATAAAGGATATGAGTGATTCCCATTTATCCTGCCGCAGCAGACGTATTCCGGGAGCATATTCACAGGCTGCTTTCAGCGTTTCGTCCTCGGAGAAGCGGCGTTTCAGCTCGGAATAATCGGTATATAGATCAAAGTAATCCGCCCAGATATTCAGAAAAGCTTCTTCGGAGGTATCATGAAATGTAAAGGTATCTCCGTCGGAGGATATTGTAAGGGGAGTGCGGAAAAAGAAGCCCGTATATGTATTTTCGTTCAGCCTTTCCCAGCGGAAAGCCTGTCCGCAGTCAAGGGTCTGATCGAGGTCAAGATCGGGCTGGCGGAGAATTATATTATTTTTATCGACAGTGTAATCCATAGCATAAGATCTCTTTTCAGGGTAAAATTTCAAGCTCATCAAAAAGGCAGTGGAACTTCGGCGGAATGAATTTGTTTTTATGGACCTTGCCGAAATACCAGCCTGTATATGTTACTTCCGAGCGGAGCTTATCCAGATAGGTGCTGAGGGGATTGGTAAGGTCTGTTTCAAAGCCGAGAAACTGCTTTATTGATTCGGGAGGCTCATGGGTTATGATATAGTCGGCTTTATTGCCGTTTTCCGCAAGGGTCTTATCGCCGTATGAAAATTCCTCGGGGGAGGGCATTTCTTCCTGCCAGTAGCATTTTGAATCGAGCCTTGTCTGCATCTCGGCGGAGCGTCCGCCGCCGAAAACGAACAGCTTTTTGCCGTCTATCTCATACATACCGCCTCTTTGCAGGTGATAAAGATTTCCTGTGATATGCTGTGCCGTGCCGCCGAATATCTCCTCGGAGGGATATGCTTTCAGCAGATCGTAATTCTCATGGCAGCCGTCGGCAAAAAGAGTTGTGAAGCGCATAGCGCCGATTTTTTTAAGTATCGCATTTTCGGCAGGGGAGCCGTCCCAGACAAAGCCGAAATCACCGCATATTATCAGGCAGTCGCCCTTTTTCAGTTTCTTCACGGCTTTTTCTTTGAATCTCCCGAAGTCGCCGTGAGTATCTCCCGTTATCATTATCATATATAGGAATAGTCCTTTCCGACAAGTTTAATTCACAGCATATTATAGCATATTCACATACAATTGTAAAGCAAAATTATTTAAATTAGCACTTCCATTTTCTTTTCTTATTTGATATAATTAAATAAGTGTACGCCATTGGGGCTTACTGTTGAAAAATATTTTATTTCCGAAATTCCCGAAAAAATTATTAAGTTATTCATGCCTTGCAATGCTTCGCATTTCTCGGCATTCCCGGGGAGTTTCGCCGTCTGCGGACGGCGACCAAGGGCTCTGCCCTATGGAACCCGCCACCTTTGAAAAGGTGGACGAAACTTTTAAGCTTAGTTACTTTTTCGGAAAACTTTCATGAAAGGCTTTAAATATGAAAATAAAAAGATTTACTGCTGTTTTTACGGCGTTTCTCATAATAATATCATCGCTATGCTCATTTTCCGCTTCCGCTCTTCTCTTCAATCCCGGCATATCATTACAGAGCGAAGCCGTTTACATGATAAACCTCGACAGGGACGTTACCGTTTACGAGAAAAACTCCGACAAGAAAATGTACCCCGCTTCCCTGACAAAAATAATGACCGCAATAGTTGTCCTCGACAACATTGACCCCGAAAAAATGGACTCCACATACTTTGAAGCACCCCTTGCGGTATTCGACGATCTTTATCAGACAGGTGCGCTGACGGTGGGATATTCAAAGGGCGAAAAGGTCAGTGTTTCCGATCTGATGTACTCCATGCTGGTATATTCCGCCTGCGAATCGGCAGGAATACTTGCCTACAATGTGGGCGGCGAGAGCATTCCCAACTTCGTTGACATGATGAACAAAAAGGCGGAGGAGATAGGCTGTGTGGGAACACATTTTGTCAACCCTCACGGACTGCACGACAGAAATCAGTACACCAATGCCGCAGACATGGCAAAGATAGCAAAATATGCCGTAGAAAATTATCCGGAGTTTAAAAAAATAGCCTGCACGGAGGAATATACTCTCGGTGCAACAAATATGCACGAGGACGGCTGGATGACCATTACTCATTCAAACAAGATGATGAATCCTGCCAGCGAATATTACTATGAATATGCAATGGGCATAAAGACGGGAACCACCGATGAATCGGGACGAAACCTTATCTCAATGGCGCAGAAGGACGGAAGCACGTATCTTCTTGTGACAATGGGCGCTCCGCTTTATGATGATGAGGGATATAACAGCTACGGCAACTTTGAGGATCAGATAAAGCTGTATGACTGGGCGTTCAATACGCTGGCTTATCAGCAGATAATCCCTGCGGATAAGGAGATAACCGAGGTCACTGTAAATATGGGCAGCGGAACGGATTTTGTCCGCCTTGTCACTGCGGAAAGTAAATCTATGCTGTGGTCAAAGGAGATAGATGTGGGAAAGCTGGGACAGGTTATAACTACCGAAGGCTTTACCAATGAGGACGGAACGGTCACTGCGCCTGTTGAAAAGGGACAGAAGCTGGGAACATATACGCTTACGCTTAACGGCGAGGAGATAGCGTCGGTGGATCTTGTGGCGCAGGAAAGTGTTTCGCTGTCGATAATGGAGTATAATGCGTATAAGGCGAAGCAGTTTTTCAGATCGGGTTGGTTTAAGGCTGCGGTGGTCATTGCATTGATGCTTGTGGCGGCGTATGTGACGGCAGTGGTGATGTCGGGAAGAAAGAAAAAGCGTAGATTAAAGCGTGTAAATAAGAGGAGAAAATTCTAAATTACGGGTATGTAGCTTAGGTATAAAAAGTTTGGTCAAGCTTTTTAAAGCTTGCAGGTTTCGAAAGGGCAGCGCCCTTCGCCGCTCTCCGCAGAGAGCGGAACTCCCCATGCTGTCCCATGGACAGCACAGCACCGAGAAATGCGAAGCATTGCGAGGCTGCCTAATATAAAAACGAAAAAGGATACACAGTTCACAAAAGAACTGTGTATCCTTTTTTATAATATCAATCAGTAATTAAATCAAGATCAGAACTTCTCATAATGCACAAGCTCGGAAAGAGGAATGCGCTGAGTTTCGTGACGGTCGGCTGCGGGAGCTTCGTCATCGGCGTAGCCTATTGCAAGAATGTTGATAGGCTCGTAATCCTCGGGGATAGCAAATTCCGTGCGGATAACCTCGGGGTTGAACCAGCAAGCCCAGAGTGTTCCCAGACCGAGAGAAGTTGCTTCGATCATCATGTGATCCGTGAGGATAGAAGCGTCGATGTGATATGTGTTCATATCATCGTACTTTCTCTTCCATGCTGTGTTCTTGCTTGCGCAGACAATAACGGCAACGGGTGCGCCGTAAAGCCTTGAACCCTTGTTCAGCTTTTCCCAGCCCTCGGGAGTTTTTACAACTATAAGACGTACAGGCTGGAGATTTGCAGCTGTGGGGGCATAGTGAGCCGCAGCAAGTATCTTTTCAAGCTTTTCGTCCTCAACGGGATCGGGCTTGTACTTTCTTACGGAGTGTCTGTTCTTTAAAATTTCAAGTGTTTCCATAAAAGCGCCTCTCAATTTTTAGTCAAGATCGCAGTTTATGATATCGTCAAGAGTTTCTCTTCTTACAACAACTCTGCTCTTGCCGTCCTTGACCATTACAACGGCAGGCTTTGGAATGCGGTTGTAGTTGGAGGACATGGAGTAGTTGTATGCACCTGTTGCAAGTACAGCCATTGTGTCGCCCACCTCAATGTGCTGGATAGGCATACCCTCGCCGATAAGATCGCCGCTTTCACAGCACTTGCCTGCAACGGTGACAGTTTCTGTTCTGGGATCAGCCGCACGGTTGGCTATAACAGCTTCGTACTTGGACTGGTAAAGAATGTATCTGGGATTGTCGCACATACCGCCGTCAACAGATACATATGTACGAATGTTGGGAATGTGCTTGATGCCGCCTACGGTGTAAAGTGTGATGCCCGCAGGTGCGATAACGGAACGTCCCGGCTCAATGAGGATAAAGGGAAGAGCGATGTCCTCTTCGACGCATACTTCCTTGACCTTTTCGGAAACCTTTTCCATGTACTTGTCATAAGCAACGGGAGCGTCCTCTTCGGTGTACTTGATGCCGAAGCCGCCGCCGAGATTGAGCTCCTTGACCTCGAAGCCAAGCTCCTTTTTGATCTTGCCGATGAAATGGAGCATTACCTCCGCAGCGCATACAAAGGGATCAATGTCGAATATCTGGCTGCCGATGTGGCAGTGAAGTCCAACAAGGTCGATGTGGGGGAGAGCTATCGCTTCCTTGACAGCCTCGAAAGCTTCGCCTGTTTCAAGAGCAAAGCCGAACTTGCTGTCGATCTGACCTGTTCTGATGAAATTGTGTGTGTGTGCGTCGATGCCGGGCTTGATGCGGAACATGATGTGAGCGGTTCTGCCTTCCTTTTCGGCAAGGGCGTTCAGACGGTTCAGCTCAAAAACATTGTCAACGATAATTCTGCCGACGTTGTTTTCAAGGGCAAGCTTCAGCTCGCCGTCGGTCTTGTTGTTGCCGTGGAAGCATACCTTGTCCATGGGGAAGCCTGACTTGAGAGCTGTGTAAAGCTCGCCCTCGGAAACAACGTCAAGTCCCATGCCCTCTTCAAGCATGATCTTGCACATAGCCTTGCAGCAGAAAGCCTTGCTGGCATAGCAGGCAAGTCCTGCTCCGCCGTAATATTTGTCGATGGAGTTCTTGAAGCTGCGGCAGTGCTCGCGGACAAGATCCTCGTCAACAACGTAAAGGGGAGTGCCGTATTCCTTTGCAAGCTCCACAGTGTCCATACCGCCTATGGTAAGATGTCCTGCGGAATTCACATCAAGATCTTTTGATACATACATCGGTTATCATTCCTTTTCATTAAAATTATCGGTTATATCGGAAATTATGTCTCTTATTTCATCGGCGCCCTCGCCTGTCTGGGCTGAGAACTGCACCGTTCTGATCTGGTCGAAGCAGGGGATCTCCTCCGCAAAGCCTTTCATTCTCTCCGCACGCTGGTTCTTTGAAAGCTTGTCCGCCTTTGTGAATACGATAACGAAAGGAAGCTCCGCGTCGATCATGAAGTTTATCATGTGATAATCGTCCTTGGAGGGCGGGTGGCGCATATCAACAAGCTGAAATATCAGCCCGATATCCCTGTCGGACATCAGATAGCCCTCGATAAGTCCCGACCAGCGGAGCTTGTCGGACTTGGATATCTTTGCATAGCCGTAGCCGGGCAGATCGACGGCATACATACCGTCGCAGCTGTAAAAATTGATAGTCGCCGTTTTTCCCGGAACGGAAGATACTCTTGCAAGGCTCTTTCTGTTGAAAATCTTGTTTATAAGCGAGGATTTGCCTACATTTGATCTTCCCGAGAATGCTATCTCGCAGCATTCGCAGGGGGGGAGCTGATTGAATTCACCGTATGAACGGAAGAATTCCGCTTTGCTGAAATTCATATGACCTCCGTGGTTGTTGGATTTGTTTATGATCTTATGGTGTCTGCCTGATCCTCCGTGCCGCCGCTGCTGTCGGAAGACGGAACGGGAGCGGCAGGTGCGGGTGTGTTTTTCATGGGCTTGGGAGACTTCATGCTCCTGCCCTTGGTGAGTGCGGTGTTAAGAACATCGGTTAGAGTTTCCGCAAGAACGAAGTTCACGTTTTCCTTGACGGTTTCATCAACATCGTCAAGATCGCCTGCGTTGCCCTTGGGGATTATCACCGTTTTCATGCCCTCTTTGTATGCAGCCATGGTTTTTTCACGGAGTCCGCCGATAGGCAGCACCTTTCCGTGGAGAGTTATCTCGCCTGTCATTGCCACATCATGGCGCACGGGAATGCCCGAAAGCGCCGATACCAGCGCAGTTGTCATTGTAACGCCTGCGGAGGGACCGTCCTTGGGAGTTGCTCCCTCGGGGGCGTGGATATGGATATCCTTTTTCTTGTAGAAGTCGCTTTCGATGCCGTATTTTCCGCATACCGAGCGGACGTAGCTTACAGCTATCTTTGCGCTTTCCTTCATGACATTGCCCAGCGAGCCTGTTGTTTCGATAACGCCCTTGCCGTCCATGACAAGAACCTCCATAGGCAGCATAACTCCGCCCACAGATGTCCATGCAAGTCCGTTTACAAGACCTACCTCGTCCTTTTTGGAGATCTCGTCGCCGAGATATTTCTTATGACCTAAGTATTCCTCGATGTTGCGGCTTGTGACGGATACCTTTGTCTTTTCGCCTGCAACTATCTGCTTTGCAGTCTTTCGGCAGAGTGAAGCTATCATTCTTTCAAGCTTTCTTACGCCTGCCTCACGGGTGTAGCTGTCGATGAGGATATATATTGCATTGTCTGCGATCTTCATGTTTGAAGCTTTCAGACCGTGCTTCTTTATCTGCTTGGGGATAAGGTGATCCTTTGCTATCCTGAACTTTTCCTCACGGGTGTAGCTGGAAAGCTCGATGACCTCCATTCGGTCAAGCAGAGGTGCGTCTATTTCGGAAACATTGTTTGCGGTGGTGATGAAAAGCACGTTGCTAAGGTCAAATGGCACCTCGATGTAATGATCGCGGAAAGCATAGTTCTGCTCCGAATCCAGCACCTCGAGAAGTGCTGCGGAGGGGTCGCCTCTCATATCGTGGGTGAGCTTGTCTATCTCGTCCAGCATGATAAGGGGATTGTTCACTCCAGCCTGCTTTATCGCAGCGATTATACGTCCCGGCATAGCGCCTACGTAAGTCTTTCTGTGACCTCTGATGTCGGCTTCGTCACGGACGCCGCCCAGCGAAACTCTCACATATTTTCTGCCGAGAGCCGCAGCAATGGATTTTCCCACAGATGTCTTGCCCACGCCCGGAGGGCCTGCAAGGCAGATTATCTGTCCCTTGATATCGGGGGAAAGGGCACGGACCGCAATGTTTTCGATTATTCTGTCCTTGACCTTTTCAAGACCGAAATGATCTGCGTCAAGAACTGCTCTTGCGTTGACTATATCGTTGTTGTCCTCGGTGGAGGTGTTCCACGGGAGGTCAAGCACGGTATCAAGATATGTACGGAGAACAGCTGCGTCCTGGGATACGGGGGGCATTTTCAGCAGTCGCTCGTTTTCTTTCAGAAGCTTTGCTTCCGTTTCTTCGGGGAGACCGAGAGCGGTTATGCGGTCGGTGTAGTCGTCCTCCTCGTCATATTCGCCCATAGGGCCTGCCATTGTTGGGTCGCCGCTAAGCTCACCCAGCTGCTCCTGAATTACTTTCAGCTGTTCACGGAGATAGTATTCTTTCTGGCTGTTGTCGATCTGACCCTTGACCTTTTCCTGGAGCGCACGCTCCATAGTCATTATTTCCGTTTCGCGGCTAAGCATGGAGAGCAGCATTCCGAGACGAAGCTCAACGCTGCTTTCTTCCAGCAGGTCCTGCTTGTCCTCCACAGCAAGGGCGATGTTGAATGCCAGCGATTCAAAAAGCTCCTGGGGGTCGTTTTCATTGAGTACGGAATCATAAATCTCACGGGGCATTCTGGGAAGAAGCGCCGCATACTGTTCAAATGCGTCCTTTACGGCACGCATAACGGCGTCTATCTCAACGGGATCCGCCTTGAGATTTTTCTCGGGGAAGCGCTTTATCTCCGCAGTGAGATATTCTCCGCTGTTGTCGGTCTTTACTGTTTTTGCACGGTAAAGTCCCTCAACGAGCACACGGGTCACATCATCGGGAGTTTTAAGTATCTGACGGATCTCGGCAACAACACCTACGCCGTAGATATCGTCGTTTTCGGGTTCCTCAACGTCCATATCCATCTGAGCGGCAAGATATATAAGCTTTCCGTTTTCAAGGGCAGCCTTCAGCGCCGCATTGGATTTGGGACGTGCAACGTCAAAATGCACCACTGCTCCGGGGAATACAACAAGTCCTCTGAGAGCGAGCATGGGAAGTGTCTGTGTTTTTTTCTTTTTTATATTATTGTTTTTAGCATCATTGCTCATAATAAGCCGTGACCTCCTTTCCGACGAGCATCGGAAAATGCTTTCCGAACGGTCGTCAATGACCATACAGGTCAGGGCAGCCGAAATCGTTCCACACACCATGAACGGGTAAACGGTTTGCCGTACAGCCGATGCCGCACAAGGCTATGTACGGTATTGACTATAACATTATAATATAAAAACGCCGTTTTGGCAAGTAACAATTATTTATAGTTATATTCTTATTATTTAGATAATATTATGTCAGAATGTCACCAGCAGGCGTTCATCGCAGTATTCGCATTCAAGAGTATCGCCGTTGCCGCGGAAGCTTCTGGGGAGGTAATACTCGGAATTTGTGATGCATCTGGGATTGGAGCATCTTACTGTGGGATAGGTCTTGCCTGTCAGCAGAGGAGTATTCGTGTTGTTCTCCCCGAAGAGGAGTGTTATGATAAGCGCCATGCGGACATACATTCCGTTCTTTGCCTGTCTGAAATATGCGGCACGGGGATCATCGTCCACCTCGATAGCTATTTCATCAACTCTGGGCAGGGGGTGAAGCACGATCATATCGTTCTTTGCCATTGCCATTTTGCGTGCGTCAAGACGGTAAACGTCCTTTTGAGCGGCATATTCTTCATCGCTGTCGAAGCGCTCACGCTGGATCCTTGTCATGTAGAGCATATCAAGGCTGCCGATAGCCTCTTCAAGGCTGTCAGCTTCGGTAAATTCGCAGCCCGATGCACTGAGCACGTCCTTGATGTATGCAGGCAGACGGAGCGCAGGGGTCGATATGAATATGAACCTGTTTCCCTTGAATGCCGCAAGAGCCTTGCAGAGGGAATGAACAGTTCTGCCGTTTAAAAGATCGCCGCAGAAGCCTACGGTCAGATCGGTAAGTCTGCCCTTTTCCTTATAGAGAGTGAGCAGGTCGGTAAGGGTCTGGGTGGGGTGAAGATGACGTCCGTCGCCTGCATTGATAATGGGGCATTCCGCAGTGAGAGCGGCAGCCTTTGCCGAACCCTCTCTGGGGTGACGCATTACCATGATATCCGCATAGCCCGAAACGATCTTTGTTGTATCTTTAAGATTCTCGCCCTTTGCCACCGAGGAAGTCTCGGGGTTGTCGAAGCCGATGATCGTTCCGCCGAGACGGAGCATTGCTGTCTGGAAAGACATCTGGGTGCGTGTGGAGGGCTCATAGAACAGAGTAGCCATAATTTTTCCGTCGCACTTGTGTGCGTAATCCTGCGGGTGTTCGGAAATTTCCGCACCCAGCTTTACGATCTTTTCCCACCACTGTACGGGCTGATTGTTAAGGTCGATGAGATTTACAAATTTTGATACTGTCATAGCAGTTCCTCCATAGCACATGGGCTTTTTCCGCCAAGGCAAAAGCCCCGATGTATTTTATACTTTGATTATTATAGCACTTATCCGATATAATTTCAACAGTTTTTGCAAAATTTGACTTTATATATTGCAAATATTGCAAAATCAGTTCTTGCAGATGATCCTTGTCCTGTCGGGGTCAACCTTGTCCTTTTCGATGATAAGCTCGCCGATGCTGTCCGCTTTGATGTATCCGCTTTCGGGATTGATAACGCTGTCGATGTGACCGCATATATCCGCTTCAACGGAGGAATATTCAAACGCCAGCGTGGTATTTATGAGCTTGCAGTTCTCCATTTTCAGATTGTTTATATAGCACATTCCCTGGAGACTTTCAACGGTGCAGTTTATCAGCGTGAGATCTTTTGAGTTCCAGCCCAGATATTCTCCCGATATGAACGAATCCTTTACGATGATATTTTCACTGTTCCAGAAAGCGTCCTTTGAAAGCATTTTTGAATTATTTATCACGGCATTTTTCACGCCGTCGAAGCAGTAGCTGCCGTAAAGCGTAAGACCGTCGATATCCATATCGGAGCAGTTCATTGCAAAATAATCGCCTTTTGCGGTGATATTTTTCATTTTTACGTCGGAGCAGCTCCAAAGTGTTTCCGCCGCATTTGAAAAGCTTACATTTTCAAGGGAAACTCCGCGGCATCGTCTGAAATTTTTCGGGGCTTCGATAAGCGTGTCCTTTACTTTTATATTATCAGTGTACCATATTCCCGCACGTGCCATTTCAAAAAGCGTACAGCGGTCAAGGGTGAAATTCTTTCCGTACCAGAGGGGGTATTTCCATTTGAACATACAGCCCTCAAGGTCTATATCATGACTCTCTTTCAGAGGGGATTCGCCGTCGGCAAATATTGAATCGGATATTTTTTTGTTTTCGGCTTTGAACATTGCTCTTTCGCCCGTAAAATATCCTCTTGTTATTTCTTCTTTTATGATGTCCTTCATGCCGTGTCCTTTCGATAACTTATTATTTTAATATGTTTTATACCATTATAGTATAAAGTTATACTCTTAAAATTCCAAGCATTTATTATAACAGAAATGTTACGGAATAAACCTATGCCGACCCTTGACAATATCGGACTGAAATGCTATCATTACTGTGTATTTATACATATACGAAAGGAAAACGAAAAATGAAGCTGCTGATAATAAGACACGGCGACCCCGATTATTCGATAGATTCGCTCACCGAAAAGGGCAGACGTGAAGCCGCACTGCTGGCGGAACGCCTTAAAAATACAAAAATAGACGCATTTTATGTTTCTCCGCTGGGGCGTGCAAAGGCTACTGCGGAATATACCCTTAAAGCAATGGGCCGCACTGCCGAGGAATGCCCGTGGCTCCGTGAGTTCCATGCTCCGATAAAGGATCCAGTGACGGGTGAGGAGCGCATACCATGGGATCTTCTGCCCGAATACTGGACAAAGACCGAGGAATTTTACAGCAGGGAGCTTTGGCATACCGTTCCCATAATGGCGGAAAGCAATGTTATTTCCGAGGCAATGAGGGTCTACAAGGGCATCGACGATATCATTTTAAGACATGGTTACAGACGTGAGGGGAATATCTACCGTGCGGAAAGACCCAACCGTGAAACTGTGGCTTTGTTTTGTCACTTCGGCGTTGAGTGTGTTATGCTGGGACATATACTGGGGATATCTCCCGTTGTTCTGTGGCAGGGCTTCTGTGCCGCTCCCACATCGGTGACGGTGCTTACCACCGAGGAAAGACGTGAGGGTATTGCGGCTCTGAGAATGAATGCATTCGGTGATACGGGACATCTTTATGCAGGCGGCGAAGAGCCTGCATTTGCGGCAAGATTCTGCGAGACTTTTGATTCCGACGAAAGGCATGACTGATCCTGCCATAAAAGCACAAAAGCAGACATTTCATTTTGAAATGTCTGCTTTTTTATGAAATGAAAATATTACTTGAGAAGTTCGATCTCGCCGATGAGAAAATACTTGCCGTTTGCACCGCTTGCAACGGTAACAATGCCGTATATCCAGTAGATGATCTCGATAAGTCCCACAATGAAGCCGATTAATCCGCCTGCTATCCAGCCAAGAAGGGGTATCAGGCTTATCACATTTATCACAACATTAAGCAGAATTGCGGCGATAAAGAATACCAGCGACTGATTTGCTCTGTATCTGAGATAGGGTGATGTGCTGCTTTTGCCCATTGCCATAGGCAGGAAAAACAGAATCGGGAAGATCGCCATAAGTATTGCAACGACCTTGTTTTCTTCAACGTCCTGATGATCGAAATTCGGTGTATTGTTCATGATGAATTTCCTTTCCGTTACAGAAAACCGTTCTGCTTCCGAGAAAACAGAACGGTTTTATCGTTTGTGATCTTTAATTGTTATTACTTGATGATTCTTACTCTGATAACGCCGTCAACAACGGAGAGCTTTGCTGCGATATCGTCGGAAACATCTCCGGAAGCGTCGATCATTGTGTATGCATAATCCTTCTTGGACTTGTTGAGCATATTCTCAATGTTGATGCCGCCGTTGCCGAGAACAGTTGTGAGCTGAGAAATAAGAGCGGGAACATTCTTGTGCATGATGCAGATCTTTGTTCCTGTTGCTGCCATTTCAGCATTGGGGAAGTTTACGCTGTTCTTGATGTTGCCGTTTTCAACGTAGTCGATAAGCTCCTGAGCAGCCATGATAGCGCAGTTGTCCTCTGCTTCGGGTGTGGAAGCGCCGAGGTGAGGCATTGCGATAACGCCCTTTACGCCGAGAACTTCATCATTGGGGAAGTCTGTAACGTAAGCGGCAGCCTTTCCGCTTTCGAGAGCGGCAATGATAGCTGCATTGTCAACCAGCTCGCCTCTTGCGAGGTTGAGTATTCTTACGCCGTCCTTGCAGAGAGCGAGAGTCTTTTCGTTGACTGTACCCTTTGTGTCTGCATTGTAAGGAACGTGGATAGTGATATAATCGGAGTTTGCGAAGATATCATTGATATCGGAAACTGTCTTTACGGCAGGATCGAGTCTGAGAGCTGTGTTTACGGAAAGATAGGGATCGTAGCCGATGACCTTCATGCCGAGAGCAACAGCTGCATTTGCAACGAGAACGCCGATAG
Source organism: uncultured Oscillospiraceae bacterium (assembly GCA_934464775.1). Taxonomy (GTDB): domain Bacteria; phylum Bacillota; class Clostridia; order Oscillospirales; family Ruminococcaceae; genus RGIG4694. The sequence continues at coordinate 198,691 of CAKSKG010000001.1, read as the reverse complement.
CGCCCAGACCGATGATACCAAGTGTCTTGCCGAGTATTTCGGGACCTACGAACTGGCTCTTGCCCTTTTCGACCATTTTGCCTACCTCTGCGCCGTTGCCCTTGAGGCCGTTAGCCCAGATCATAGCATCGGGGATCTTACGGGAGGAGAGGAGGAGAGCTGTGATAACAAGCTCCTTAACGGCATTTGCATTTGCGCCGGGAGTGTTGAAAACAACGATGCCCTCTTCTGCGCATCTGTCAACTGGGATATTGTTTGTGCCAGCGCCTGCTCTGCCGATAGCGAGGAGCTTCTTGCCGAACTGCATATCGTGCATTGCTGCGGAACGTACCATTATGGCATCGGGATCAGCAACATCATCAGCGATTATGTACTTTGCGGCGTCAAAAAGATCAGTGCCGCACTTTGAGATCTTATTCAGAGTCTGAATATTATACATATCAAATTACCTCTTTATCTTAAAATTGTGTACCGATCGGAAATCAGCCGTTGTTCTTTTCAAATTCAGCCATGAACTTAACAAGAGCCTCGCAGCCCTCGATAGGCATAGCGTTGTAGATGGAAGCTCTCATGCCGCCGACAGTTCTGTGACCCTTGAGGTTCTCAAGACCTGCCTCCTTGGCTTCCTTGACGAACTTTGCATCGAGATCGGCATTGCCTGTTACGAAAGGAATGTTCATGAGAGAACGGTCCTCGGGAACAACTGTGCCCTTAAAGAGCTTGCTGCTGTCGAGATAATCGTAAACGATCTTAGCCTTCTTCTCGTTGTGAGCCTTCATTGCTTCAAGGCCGCCCATCTTCTTGATCCACTTGAATACCTTGCCGCAGATATAGATGCCGTAGCAGGGAGGTGTGTTGTAAAGAGAGCCTGCGTCTGCGTGAGTCTTGTACTGGAGCATTGTGGGAGTGTTCTCGATGAAAGGCTTCTCGGGGATAAGATCCTCACGGATAATAGCGATAACAACGCCTGCGGGGCCTACGTTCTTCTGAACGCCGCCGTAGATCATGCCGTACTTCTCAACGTCAACAGGCTCGGAAAGGAAGCAGGAAGAAACATCGGCGATAAGTGTCTTGCCCTTTGTATTGGGGAGCTTGTGATACTTTGTACCGTAAATAGTATTATTCTCGCAGATATAAACATAGTCTGCGTTGTCATCAATGGGAAGATCGGAGCAGTCGGGGATATAGGAGAAAGTCTTGTCTGCGGAGGAAGCGACTGCATTAGCCTTGCCGTACTTCTGAGCCTCCTGATAAGCCTTCTTAGCCCACTGACCTGTAATGATATAATCGGCAACGCCGTTCTTCATGAAGTTCATAGGGATCATTGCGAACTGCTGGGAAGCGCCGCCCTGAAGGAAGAGAACCTTATAGTTTGAAGGAATACCCATAAGATCGCGGATATCCTGTTCTGCTTCATCAATGATAGTCTGGAATGCCTTTGAGCGGTGGGACATCTCCATTACGGACATACCTGTGCCCTTGTAATCAAGCATTTCCTCTGCTGCTTCTCTGAGAACTTCCTCGGGAAGCACTGCGGGGCCCGCGCTGAAATTATAAACTCGTGCCATTATAAAGACCTCCATAAAATAAATTATAATACAATTGATAGCTCCATTATATTAATAGATATAATCAAACACATATCATTATAACACTCTTTGTACATAAAGTCAAGCAATTGTTGCGGAATATCTGACAAATTCCGTGCAAATTTGAAATTTTTTCTTTTCGCTCCGCCATTTTTGAGCCGATCTCGGCGGCTGTCCCACTTTGAAACGGGATTTTTGCCGTTATGAGAACAATAAGAACCTGTCTTCATAAGCATATGCACACGTCTTTTCGGCAAATTTTGCTGCATACTGCGTTAAAAATCCTTGCCGTGCGGCAGCACGCCTGCGGATTTTTGCCTTGTCTGCAGCAAAATTAGGCTCGAAAATCCGCATACATTTCTTATGAAGAAAGGTTCTAAAAATTATCATGGACAAACCTGTTTTTATATGGTAAAATATAATCAGCAAATTTGCATGAAAGGAATGACACTGCATGGAAGTACAATCCTTAAACGGAGTGTGGCAGCTCACAAAGCCCTCGGACGGAGATTTCGGCATCGACGCAGCAGTCCCGGGCTCTGTTTATACCGCAATGCTTGACGGCGGACTTATGAGCGACCCGTACATCGGCGAAAATCAATATGAGGCGGAGCGCATTTCCGAAGATGATTATACATTCGTCACCGAATTCAGGGCTGATGAAAGCATCGCTTCAAGCGAAAGGATCATATTGCACTTTGACGGCATAGATACTCTTGCGGAGGTGGTTTTCAACGGCTCCGTGCTGGGCTTCTGCGATAATATGCACCGCACATGGGAGTTCGACGTTACCGAGCTTATGGAGGAGGATATCCAGCGCCTTGAAGTAAGGTTCGCTTCCCCCGTGAAATATATCCGTGAGAAAAATGCGGAGCGTCCGCTGTGGGGCGTTGCTTCCACAATGACGGGCTATACGCATATCAGAAAGGCACATTATATGTTCGGCTGGGACTGGGGTCCCGTGCTGCCCGATATGGGCATCTGGAGAGGTGTGAGCCTTTACGGCATAAACGGCGGCAGGATAGAAAGCTTTTATCAGCGCCAGCGCTTTTTCGATAATGCCGCAGTGCTGGAGATAGAAGCAAATATTGCGGAGCTTTCCGTAAACGGAGCATATGCCGAAGCTGAAATACTTACTCCCGACGGACATATCATTATCTCAAAGGCAGCCGCAGACAAGCGGACGGGCAAGGCTGTCATTATGGCGGAGATACCCGAGCCGAAGCTGTGGTATCCAAGAGGATACGGTGCCCAGCCTCTTTATAAGCTGAAGCTGTCGCTGAAACACGGCGATGAAACTCTTGACAGCAGGACTGCCGAGGTAGGTCTGCGGAAGATTGAGATATGCCGCACTCCCGATAATGACGGCACCGACGGCGAGGAGTTCGCTTTTGCGGTAAACGGAGTGAAGATATTCGCAATGGGCGCAAATTATATCCCCGAGGATCAGCTCATCACACGAACAAGCCGTGAAAAGACGGAAAAGCTTTTGTCCGACTGCATCTCCGCAGGCTATAATATGATTCGTGTATGGGGCGGCGGAGTTTATCCCGAGGAATATTTCTATGATTTCTGCGACAGGAACGGTCTGCTGGTATGGCAGGACTGTATGTTCGCCTGCTCGGTATACAGCGCAGACCGTCCGTTCTGCGAAAGCGTTAAGCATGAGATAATAGACAACGCAAAAAGGCTCCGCAATCACGCAAGCCTTGCTATGTGGTGCGGAAACAATGAAATAGAATCCGCATGGCAGTATTGGGGTCTGCCCAAGGACAATGAGCTGAAAAAGGGCTATCTCCGTATGTTCGAGGTGCTTATCCCCAAGGTGCTGAAATTCTATGACCCCGAGACTTTTTACTGGCCCTCTTCACCCTCATCGGGCGGCAGCTTCAAGGATTCGGGCGCAATGAACAAGGGCGATATCCACTACTGGGAGGTATGGCACAGCTGCAAGCCCTTCACCGAATATAATAAGTACCTGTTCCGCTTCTGCTCGGAATACGGCTTTGAGTCGATACCGTCCATGAAGACCGTCCGCAGCTTTGCGGAGGAAAAGGATATGAACCTTATGTCTCCCGTTATGGAGGCACATCAGAAGTGCGAGGCAGGCAATGAAAAGCTGATGTATTACATAGCGCAGATGATGAATTATCCCTATACCTTTGAGGGGCTTGTATATGCTTCCCAGCTGGTGCAGGCGGACGCTATCCGACTGAATGTTGAGCATATGCGCCGCAACAGGGGAGTGTGCATGGGTTCACTCTACTGGCAGGTGAACGACTCCAATCCCGTTATATCGTGGTCGTCGATAGATTATTTCGGACGCTGGAAAGCACTTCATTATTATGCGAGAAAATTCTATGCGCCTGTGCTGCTTTCCGTGGATCTCAGCGACAAGGACAGCATTATTTTCAATGTTTCCAGCGAGAGACAGTCCGTATTTACTGGAATAATCAGCTGGAGGCTCCGCAGCAATACGGGAGAGATAATTTCCAGCGGAGACGCTCCCGCAGGAACTGCGCCGCTTTCGGCTGACGACTGCCTTATCCTTGACAGAAAGGACGTTCTGCCCCGTGATGATTCCGCAGCGAAGCTTTCGCTCCGCAGATGCTGTCTTGAAGCCGTGCTTATCGAGAACGGAGCAAGGATATCCTCGGTGTCGGCGCTGTTCGTTCAGCCCAAGAGCTTTGAATTTGCCGATCCAAAGCTTCGCTTTGAAACGGACGATATCGGCGATAAGTTCAGGATAACCGTCCATTCCTCGGCGTATGCAAAGGGCGTGTGTCTTGAACTGAAAAATTATGACTGCGTATTCAGCGACAACTGGTTCGATCTTTACGGCAATGACGGAGTTGTTTTCGTGAACAAATCCGCTCTGCCCGAGGGAATGACTTCCGAGATGCTTTCGGAGGAGCTGACCGTTACATCATATTATACCGCGGTGCTTCACCCCGATGAAAAGTAAAGGAGCTTCGTATGAGATCCGTTGAAGAGATCAAAGAGGAATTTATCGGCATTTATAAAACCAACATCACAAGAGAGGGCAGCGACAAGCTGCTGGAATATCTCACATCGTCAAAGAGCGACTTTTTCACCGCCCCCGCAAGCACTCGCTATCACAGCGCATATGCGGGAGGACTTGCCCAGCACAGCCTTAATGTATATCACTGCATGAAGGACTACATGGCACGGGAAAGGGTGGCGCAGGTCTACGGGCTGACCGCCTCCGAGGAGACTATTGCTGTGACGGCTCTGCTCCATGATATCTGCAAGGTGAATTTCTACAAGACCGATTACCGCAACAGCAAGAACGATCAGGGCGTATGGGAAAAGGTGCCTTATTACACCATTGACGATAAGCTGCCTTACGGACACGGCGAAAAGTCGGTGTATATAATCAGCGGCTTTATGCGGCTGTCGAGGGACGAATCCTTTGCGATACGGTATCACATGGGATTTTCGGGAAACGAGGACAAGAACAGCGTCGGAAGAGCATTTGAGCTTTTCCCGCTGGCATTTGCGCTCAGCACGGCGGACATGGAGGCTTCATATTTCCTTGAGGGATAGCTTACACTGAAATAACGATCGCTTACCGCAGGCTTTTCAAAGGCTCCGATAAGCGATTTTTTTTGCCGTATTGATACGGTGCGGCGGATAATTTGCCGTGTTATTCGTTTAATTGACTAAAACTCCCCGAAATCAGCAAAAAAGTGTTTTTTAGCCTTGACGTAACGATACTTTTATGTTATAATTCTTTAGTAAAGCTTTGGTTTATCATGTCAGTACAGTAAAGTGATAAGCCGATAAATGAAAGGAAAAAAGAACATGAAAAAGTTATCCGTACTTGCATTTGCTGCCGCTCTGGCAGTTTCCGCCGCTGCATTTACAGGCTGCGGAAATTCCTCCGATAATACAGAAGAAACATCAGCTGCCGCTGAAACAGACGCAGAGTCCGCAGCAGACACAGAGGCTGCCGAAGGCTCCGACGAAACAACAGCCGCAGGCGAGGACGAGTCATTGCAGAAGGTGCTTGATTCGGGCGAATTCGTACTTGGTCTTGACGCTACATTCAAGCCTATGGGCTATACAGATGAGAACGATGAGATCGTCGGCTTCGATATCGACGTTGCCGAAGAGGTATGCAACAGACTGGGCGTTAAGCTTGTAAAGCAGCCTATCAACTGGGATACAAAGGAAGAGGATCTTAACCTCGGCAAGATCGACTGCATCTGGAACGGTATGTCTATCAACGCTTCCAGAGAAGAGGCTATGAATCTTTCCGAGCCTTACATGAAGAATGCAATGGTATTCGTTGTGGGCGAGGGCAGCGATATCGCTTCTCAGGCTGATCTCAGCGGCAAGACAGTTGCCGTTCAGAACGGCTCCACAGCTCAGGAGATCCTTGAGGACAGCGGACTTGATGTAACTATCAACGCTATCGCAACAAACGTTGAAGCTCTCCAGCAGCTGGATCTGGGTCTTGTTGATTCCGTATTCCTTGACAGCGTAGTTGCAAACTACGAGATCTCTTCCTCCGGAAAGGCATACACTATCCTCCCCGACGGTCTTGAAGAAGAGGAATACGCTATCGGTTTCAGAAAGAACGATAACGCTCTCCGCGACAAGGTACAGGAAACACTTTCCGAAATGAAGGCTGACGGTGCTCTCGGCGAGATCTCCGAAAAGTGGTTCGGCAGCGATATCACTATCGTTGAATAATCATCGGAAAAAACTGCAAAACCGTGTGGGCAATACCGTGCAGAAAAGCTGTACGGTATTGCTGTGTTTATAATAATAGTATAATAGTCATTAAGGGTGTGATGAAATGACCTCCGAACAGGTCGGTTCTGTCCTGAAAATACTGATACAGTTTCTTGTGCCGACGCTGAAAGTGTTTGTTTTCACGCTGGTATTTTCCGTTCCGCTGGGAATGGTTGTATCGCTGCTGAAAAAATGCCGCTTCAAGCCGCTGGCATGGCTTATCAATCTTTACATACTTATCATGAGAGGAACCCCTCTCATGCTCCAGATCATTGCGATATATTACGCCGTTCCGTATCTGAAGCTTATCGACGGACTGCCGTCGTTCATCAGCAGCTTTGCAAATATGGTGGACATCAGAGACAGCGGCTATATGTTCAAGGCTCTGACGGTGGCATTTGTGCTGAACTATGCCGCATATTTTGCGGAGATATTCAGAGGCGGCATCGAGGCTATCCCACAGGGACAGTATGAGGCTGCGGCAATGCTGGGCTTCAATAAGGTGCAGACATTTTTCAGGATAATCCTGCCGCAGGTATTCAAGAGAGTTGTTCCCGCAAGTGCAAACGAGGTCATTACGCTTATCAAGGATACCTCACTTGCGAATGTTATCTCCTACGAGGAAATAACCCTTAAAGCACGTCAGCAGATGCAGCTTTACAGCTCGCTTACTCCGCTGTTCCTTGCAGGTGCGTTTTATCTGATAATGACTGTTATCCTTACCGCAGTGTTCTCGCTGATCGAGAAAAAGCTGGATTACTATAAGTGATCTCCCCGTAAAATTCCCGAAAAAAGGTGGACAATAAAATGGCTGTACTTGAAGTCAGAAATATTGCAAAAAGCTTCGGCTCCAATCAGGTGCTGAAGGATATATCGTTCAATGTGGAAAAGGGCGAGGTGCTGGCGGTGATCGGACCGTCGGGAAGCGGAAAATCCACGCTTCTGCGCTGTGTTAATCAGCTTGAGCATATCGACAGCGGCGAGATAAATGTCTGCGGAATCAATATGGTCAGCACAAAAGAAAACGGTGCGGCGGTTTATGCGCCGAAAAGTCAGCTGAAAGAGATTCGTCTGAAGATCGGACTTGTTTTTCAGAACTTCAATCTTTTTCCCCATATGTCGGTGCTGAGAAACATCACCGAAGCGCCTATGTGCGTGCTGAAAAAATCAAAGCAGGAAGCGGAGGAGACAGCCCGTGCGCTTCTGAAAAAAATGGGACTTGAAGCAAAAGCCGACGCTTATCCCTGCGAGCTTTCGGGCGGACAGCAGCAGCGTGTTTCGATAGCACGTGCCCTTGCTCTGAATCCCGAGGTGCTTTTCTTTGACGAGCCTACCTCCGCTCTTGACCCCGAGCTTACGGGGGAGATACTGAATGTTATCAAGGAGCTGGCAGGCGAAAACATGACAATGGTCATCGTTACTCATGAAATGGCGTTTGCACGGGATGTTGCAAACAGAGTTATTTTCATGGACGGCGGCGTTATCGTGGAGCAGGGAACTCCCGACGAGGTGTTCGGAAATTCTCAAAACGAACGCACGAAGCAGTTCCTGCAAAGATACAACAACCGTTAAAATTATCCTTTTTCCCGAAAAAAGGAAGACAGGTTCTTAATTATATGATGTGATTTAAGCAGAACATTTATCAAGGAAGTGGATCTTGTGGAAATAAAATTCCGAAGCGGAACAGCTGCCGACACCGATGAAATAATGCGGCTTATCCGCAGTGCCGTAAAACACATGGACGAAACGGGAATACCCCAGTGGGACGAGATATATCCCGCAAGGTCGGACATTGAAGCCGACATTGCGGCGGAAACGCTTTTCGTCGGGACAATTGACGGCAGGATCGCAGTGATATACGTGCTGAATCATCAGTATGACGACGGCTACAAAAACGGAGCATGGAAGCAGCCCGATGTGCCGTATATCGTGCTTCACAAGCTTTGCGTAAGCCCCGATTTTCAGAATATGGGCATTGCGGCACGGACGCTTTCGCAGCTTGAAGCACAGGCACGGAGGTTAGGATACGGTGCTGTTCGTCTGGACGCATTTACACGAAATCCGTATGCTCTGCGGCTGTACGAAAAGGACGGCTTTTCAGCTGTCGGAACGGCAATGTTCCGCAAGGGCGAATTTTATCTTATGGAAAAATATCTTTAATACGATACCGCACAGAGCTTGTGCGGTATTTGTTTTAATGTGGCTATGACTGATTTGACGTTACGCTGTTTTTGTATTTTCCGTTTGTGTCGGCTCCCGATGCGAAAAATTCGTCCAGATTTGAAAGAGTCACCTGTGCAATATTCGCCAGCGCTTCTTTCGTGAGATATGCCTGATGAGATGTGATTATCACATTGGGCATTGACACCAGCAGGGAAAGTGTATCATCGGTGATGATATCTCCGGAGCAGTCCTCGAAGAAAAGGTCGGCTTCCTCTTCATAAACGTCAAGTCCCGCTCCGCCCAGCCTTTTTTCACGGAGCGCTTTCAGCAGCTCTTCGCTGTCGATAAGTTTTCCCCGAGAAGTGTTGATGATAATGGCGCTGCTTTTCATCTTGCTTATGCTGTCGCCGCCGATGATATACTTTGTATCGGGGGTAAGGGGACAGTGGAGCGACAGCACATCGCTTTCACTGAAAATTCTGTCAAGGCTCACATACTCAAAGCCGCGGCTTTCGGCTGCCGAAGCGTTGGGATATGCGTCATATGCAATCACTTTCATGCCAAAGCCCTTGCAGATATCAATAAATGCAAGACCAATCTTTCCCGTGCCGATAACTCCTGCGGTTTTTCCGTGGAGATCGAAGCCGGTAAGGTTCACGATGCTGAAATTGAAATCACGGGTGCGGAGATATGCCTTGTGTATTTTTCGGTTCAGCATGAGCAGAAGTGCGGCTGCGTGCTCTGCCACGGCATAGGGTGAATATGCGGGAACACGCATCACAGCCATTCGTCCCGAGGCGCTTTTCAGGTCGATATTGTTGTAGCCTGCACAGCGCAGAGCTATGGCTTTCACGCCGCTTTTTGCGAGAATATCAATTACGGCGGAATCTATCGTATCGTTCACAAAAGCACATACCGCACGGCAGCCCTCGGCAAGTCGGGCGGTGTTTTCATTCAGCTTATCCTCGAAGTAATGTATTTTATATTTTGTATTTGCGGCGTCAAAGCTTTCGATATCATAGGGTTTTGCGTCAAAAAAGGCTATTTCTTCCATTTGTGTTCTCCTTGTGGTTTTTATGCTATTATTTATTTGATTCGGAATAATATGCACAAATGTTTTCGGTATATTTTTACATTAGTAAAATGAATAATATATTAAAAGTGTTGACAAAGTATGGAAAGAGATGTATAATATAAATACGTTTTGTGAGCATGTATTATTATATTGTTTTCAAAAAATTAATATTCGCTCATGTAAAGTAAAGGAAAAGGATCTGGTTTTGTTATGACAAGGTTAGGGAGAATAATAATAGGGGCTGTTGTTGCGGCGATAGTTTTGCTTACCGTGATAATTGTAAGCGTATCAAATATTCTCTTCCGCAGGCAGTGTGATGATATATTGGAGAGCCGTTCGGAGTCCACCATGAAGGTCATCATAAATGATATGGAAAGGCTTGAAAGCGAGCCTGCCGATATATTTGAAAAAATGAAGCTGAATCAGGACTTCATACCTGCGATCTCATCGGGCGACGGAAAGCTTCTGGGCAGAGTTTATGAGATAGCGGGAGCTTCGGAAAATATTTTTGCATATTTCTACGGTGCTGACGGCACCCAGATCTGGCACAGCGGAAAAAATACGGAGATAGCTCCCTCAGGCAAAAGCATCGTTGAGGGCGGCGAAAGCACAGGTCTTGCCTCTGACAGCGGAGTTATGTACTATTATTACAGCACTTCCGTGAAAAGCGACGGACAGACCGTTGGCGGCTGTTATATATGCTACGATCTGAATGACAGCGGCGCTCTTGACAGCATCAAGGAGCAGACCGACGGCGAATGCACTATTTTCAACGGTAATATCAGATACGCAACTACTGTTATCAACAGTGACGGCGAGCGTGCGGTGGGAACGGAAATGTCCGAAAAGATTGCTGCCGCCGTTCTTGACAGGGGAGAAACTTATGTGGGCGAGGCTGTTATCTGCGGAAGCAATTATGCCTGCACCTATGAGCCTATGACCGATTCGGACGGAAATATCATCGGTTCGTATTTTGCGGGCTTCCCCACTGCGGATATTGACGCCGCTTCAAACAGAATAATGATAATTGACATAATATGCGCCGCTGCGGTATCTGTTGCTGCGCTCTTCATTTGCAGCACGGTAATATCCAAGAGAGTTATCAAGCCTGTTTCCGCAGTAAAGCGTGTTGCAGGTGAGATAGCTTCGGGCAGACTGGATTCGGACAACAGCGGAGTTAAGATAAATGATGACGAGATAGGCGATATCCTCAGAGCGGTTTTTGATGCGGAAAAATCGCTGAATACATATATCTCCGATATCAGCCGTGTGCTTACGGCTATGGCGGAGGGTGACTTTACCGTCGGAACGGCAGTTGAATATGCGGGACAGTACGCCCAGCTGGGAACGGCTGCGGAGCATATCCGTGCTGAGCTTTCGGCGATGATCGCCAACATCAACGCTTCTGCGGAGCAGGTATTTGAAGGCTCCACCCAGACTGCACAGGGAAGTCAGTCCCTTGCGGGAGGAACGCTCCGTCAGGGTGCCGCTATTGAGGAGCTTTCGGCTTCTATCGGCGACATATCGGGACGTGTGCGTGAAACTGCGGACAATGCCAAAAACGCAAGAGAGCTTTCGGGCGGTGCTGCCGCAAAGCTGGACGATCAGAACAGGCACATGAAGCAGATGCTTGACGCTATGGACAGGATATCCGAGAAATCTCAGGAGATAAGCAAGATAATCAACACTATCAACGATATCGCATTCCAGACCAATATCCTTGCGCTGAATGCGGCTGTTGAGGCTGCCCGTGCAGGTGATGCAGGCAAGGGCTTTGCCGTTGTTGCGGACGAGGTGAGAAATCTTGCGTCAAAAAGCTCCGAAGCCGTATCCCAGACGGAGGCTCTTATTGCCGCAACTGCGGAAGCCGTTAAAACAGGCGGAGTTATTGCCGATGAAAATGCGGAGTCGCTTTCCGAGGTCACTTCCATGTTCGAGCGCACAAACTCTATAATCGACAGGATCGCTGCGGCTGCGGAAAGTCAGGCAACAGCCGTTCAGCAGATAACAAAGGGCATCGGGGATATTTCCGCAGTGGTACAGCAGAATTCCGCTACAGCAGAGGAGATAGCCGCTTCCTGCGAGGAGCTTAACGGTCAGTCGGATATGCTTCACGGTCAGGTAAGAAGATTCAGAGTATAAATTATACCGCATTTTCTGCATAGACCGGAAAATGCGGTATTGCTGTATAATGAAAATACTTACTGCGGCTTTGATAAGAGGTTTCTGAAATCTCATAGAATTTTATTGACTTTTTCGGTAAAATGTTGTATATTATTAATAGCATAATCTATAATGGCAAAACTGTACAGACATTCAAAAAATGCGTTGGAGGTATTTCAGGGTGAAAAGCCTTAATATATTGAAAAGGATCGCAGCGGCGGCAGCGGCGGCAGTTATGATAACGGCTGCATTTACGGGCTGCGGCAAAAAGGAAGAAACAGCCGAGACAGAGGAAACTGCTTATTCGGGCGTGCTTACAAAGATAAGACTGGGTATGCCGCAGAATAAGGTCATTGCGCTGAATAATCAGAAGGAAATGTATTACGAGAGCGATACCGAGCTTTGGTGTGTGAATCCCGATACCGATATCATGGAGGTGCGCAGCCTTGTGCCTGCGGACAGCCAGTATTATTACTGCGATGATTCCATAATTACATATAAATTCAAGTATGACTCCGAGGACGACGAGTATGTCCTCAATGATTATATGGAAGAGGTAGTGTGCCTGCTCTCCAAGGATACGGCAATGGACTACTACAACGGCAAGCTGGAGGAGCTTTCAAAAAAGTATAACTGCGGCGAGTATTCCATTAATCAGACGGGAACGGAAAATGTTGATATGACGCTGGAATATACCACGGTCATGAATCTTTCAAGCTTTTCCGTAACATCTTCAATGACATATACATATCAGACAGTTGACGGAGTTGACGATTATTACTGTACACATCTTTCGGTGGATATAAAGGAGCTTGCCAACAAGACTGCCGTTCAGGTGGGCGGCAAGACCACCGAGGCTTCCGATTCGGAATAATAAATGGTCGCCTCTAAAAACCATAGTGCCTCAGATGCGCAGTCAGATTTTTCGTCAGATTGTATAGAAATTTCGCAGGCATACTGTCGTATGTCAAGAAATTTATGTGCAAGATGACGGAAAATCTGCAAGCAGATGAGGTACTAAGGCTTTAGCCGGTGGTTTTTAGAGGTGACCAAATGTTTAACTGACGTTTAAGCGCCGTTGTTTGCGGACATCGGCGCTTTTTCTGTACGTAATTCTGCGGCAGTGCCGCTTTTGAAAGGATATGCTGATATGAACAAGATGAACAATATGCCCGAAGTTAAGCCGGGTATCGTTGCCGTAAGCCGTGACTGCTTCCCTATGGAGCTTTCCGCAGGCAGAAGAGCAAAGGTGGTAAGTGCCTGTCAGGCTAAGGGGATCCGGATATATGAATGTCCCGTGACGGTGGAGAGCGAAAAGGATATGCTCAAAGCGCTTGAAGATGTAAAGTCCAACGGCGTAAATGCACTGGTGGTATACCTCGGAAACTTCGGCCCCGAAACAGCCGAAACTCTCCTTGCAAAGAAGTTCGGCGCACCTGTTATGTTCGTGGCTGCCGCAGAGGAAACAGGCAGCAATCTGGTTGGCGGCAGAGGCGATGCTTACTGCGGTATGCTCAATGCAAGCTATAATCTGGGTCTGCGCAACGTAAAGGCGTATATCCCCGAATATCCAGTCGGTACATATGATGAGGCTGCGGATATGATAAACGGCTTTATCCCTGTTGCAAGGACTGTGCTGGGTCTTAATTCGCTGAAGATCATTTCTTTCGGTCCCCGTCCGCAGGACTTCCTTGCCTGCAATGCGCCTATCAGACAGCTTTACAATATCGGCGTTGAGATAGAGGAAAATTCCGAGCTTGACCTTTTTGAGACATTCAATGCTCATGCAGGCGACAGCCGTATCCCCGCTGTTGTTGCGGATATGGAAAAGGAGCTGGGCGACGGAAACAAGATGTCGGGCATTCTCCCCAAGCTTGCGCAGTATGAGATAACTCTCCTTGACTGGGCGGAGGCTCATAAGGGTGAGCGCAGCTATGTTGTGTTTGCAAATAAGTGCTGGCCCTCGTTCCAGACGCAGTTCGGATTCGTTCCCTGCTATGTGAACAGCCGACTTGCATCAAAGGGCATTCCCGTTGCCTGTGAGGTGGATATCTACGGCGCACTCAGCGAATATATCGGTCAGTGTGTTTCCGATGATGTTGTTACACTGCTGGATATCAATAATTCCGTTCCTGCGGATATGTATGAGAGCGATATCAAGGGCAAGTTCGATTATAAGCATACAGATACATTCATGGGCTTCCACTGCGGAAATACCGCTTCCTGTAAGCTTACATCGGCTTCCATGAAGTATCAGCTTATCATGCACCGCTCACTTGAGCCCGATAAGGAGCCCGATATCACAAGAGGAACGCTGGAGGGCGATATTGCTCCCTCCGAGATCACATTCTTCCGTCTCCAGAGTACGGCAGATGCGGAGCTTACCGCATATATGGCAGAGGGTGAGGTTCTTCCCGTTCCCACACGCAGCTTCGGCGGTATAGGAATATTTGCAATAAAGGAAATGGGCAGATTCTATCGTCATGTGCTTATCGAGAAGAGATATCCTCATCATGGTGCGGTAGTGTTCTCGCATAAGGCAAAGGCACTTTTCAATGTGTTCAGATATCTTGGGGTAAAGGATATCGGCTTCAATAGACCTGCGGGAATGCTGTATCCTACGGAGAATCCGTTCATAAAGGATTAAAAGAACCTGAAGTAATGGTATAAAAAGTTTGGTCAAGCTTTTTAAAGCTTGCAGGTTTCGAAAGGGCAGCGCCCTTCGCCGCTCTCCGCAGAGAGCGGAATCCCCATAAAGCGAGAAATGTGTAAGCATTGCGAGGCTAAAAAATAAAAAATAATTATGTAAGGGGACTTATGCGGAAAAATAAAATTCCGTGTAAGTCCTTTTAAAATTTTTCCTTAAAATTTAATTAGAATTTGCTTTTTCCGCTTTTATTTTGTATGAATATATGTTATACTATAAAAAAAGCGTTTTTATATAGGGAGGTCGGTATTATGAAATATCTTTTCAGAGCATTGTGGCTGCTGGCGGCTTTTCTCGGAGGAGTGTCGCTGGTAGGAATAATAAGTGCGCTTCTTGCGGTAACAAAGAAAAAGTATTATGAAGTGTGATAATAAATAACTGAAAGGAGCAGGTCCCCTGCGGAAAAAAGCAGGGGACTGTGTTTGCTATGGATAAATATAAAAAGCTGCTGGGCAATACGGTGATATTTGCCATAGGGCAGTTCGGAGCAAAGCTTCTGAGCTTTTTTCTGGTGCGTCTTTATACGGCAACGCTTACAACGGCAGAGTACAGTACAGCCGATCTGCTTTATCAGACGCTGAATGTTCTTGTTCCGATAGTTACCTTTGCCATGTCGGACGCAATAATCCGATTCGGACTGGATAATGCTTATGATAAGCGCAAGGTTTATACATCGGCGGTGCTGCTGACAACGCTGGGTATGCTCGTTTTTGCGCTGACCACGCCTATATGGAACGCCACAAGCTTTTATCACGGCTATACGTTCCTGCTGTACGGCTACTGCTATTTCAGCGTGTTCCGATTGCTGGCTTCACAGTTTACCCGTGCAAAGGGAATGGTCAAGCTGTTTGCGATAGACGGAATATTTGCAACGCTGACCCAGTTTGTCTGCAACCTGATATTTATGCTGTGGCTGGATATGGGCATTACGGGATATATCCTGTCATTTATCGTTTCCGATCTTATCTCGCTTATACTGCTGACGGTGTTTGCGCAGCTTTATAAGTGCCTTGATACAAAATTTATCAGCAGAAAGCTTATCAGGGAGATGCTGAAATATTCGGCGCCGCTGATACCGACATATCTGCTGTGGTGGATAACCTCTGCTTCGGACAGAGTTTTCGTTATCAAAATGGTGGGCGAATCGGACAACGGCATCTACTCCGTTGCATATAAGCTGCCGACGCTGCTTATGCTGGTGACAACGATGTTCTATCAGGCATGGCAGATGTCCTCTATCGAGGAAAAGGACAGCGCCGAGCTGGGCAAGTTTTTCCGCAGCGTTTTTAGCGTGTATTCGTCGCTGATGTATGTGGCTGCCGCAGGACTTATCATGATATCAAAGCCCATGACGGATTTGCTTACATCGGGCGACAGCTATAACGGTGCGGAAAAATATACGGTCATACTTATCATTGCAATGGTTTTCCAGTGCTTCTGCCAGTTCCTGTCAAGCATTTACAGCGTAAAGAAAAAATCGGCAAACAGCTGCTATACGGCGCTTTCTGCGGCAGTGGTGAATATCGTGCTGAATTTCCTGCTGATACCCCATTTCAGGGTATACGGTGCGGCGATTGCAACGGCTGCGGCTTACGGGACCTGCTTTGTTATCAGAATTTTCGATGCGAGAAAGTTTATCAGATTCAGGGTGGATCATCTCAGACTGATACTCAACACTGCGTTAGTTATTGCGATGAGCGTTATCTCTATCACGGAGCCTAAGCTTTATGTGCTTTGGATTATCCTCTGCTTTGCTGCGGTTGCGGTGCTGAATTTCGGAGCATTGAAGCTCACGGTCAAAAAATTATTCGGACGTTTTTTCAGAAAAACAGCTTAAAGGGTGACTTATGGAAGTAAAAAACAATGTGCTGAAAATAGGCGGAAAGAAGTTCAAGATATCTTCGCTGGTGATACTTGCGGAAACTGCTGTGATAATCGGGCTGGGGATAGCTCTTGCGTCCACTTCGTCAAAGCTTAAAGCGGACGAGGAATATATCGCAGTTGAAGCGCAGAAGGTATATGAATATTATGACAGCGGCGATTATGTTTCGTTCAATGATTATACCTACGGTGATGTGATACTGAAAGCCGTTGACGGAATGCCGAGATGCACATATGATTACAGCAATCTTGAAACTGACGGCTGCAAAAAATATTATTCCGAAAACGGCGAGGTCATATCAAAGCTTGGAGTGGACGTATCATATTTTCAGGGCGATATCGACTGGGAAGCGGTAAAGGCGGACGGGATAGATTTTGTTATGATACGTGCAGGCTACCGAGGGTATGAAACGGGGCTTGTGAATACCGACAGCCGCTTTGAGGAATACATATCGGGTGCGCTTGCCGCCGATCTTGAAGTGGGAGTGTATTTTTACTCCCAGGCGGTGAATGCGGACGAAGCGGAGGAAGAAGCGGAATATGTGGTTTCGCTGCTGGAGCCGTATGATATTACATATCCCGTGGTCTATGACTGGGAGATAGTCGGCGAGGAAAGCGCACGTACCAACGAGGTGACGGCCGCAGAGCTTACGGAATGCTCTGCGAAGTTCTGCTCGGTGATATCCAAAGCAGGCTATAAGCCTATGATATACACCAACAAGCGGCAGGCTCTGCTCAAGACCGATCTGAACGTCCTTGGCGGGATAGATCACTGGATAGCGGAGTATACGGACACGCCGTCGTTCCCTTATGAATTTCAGATGTGGCAGTACGCTTCGGACGCTGTTGTGGACGGCATCGAGGGCGATGTTGACATCAATCTCAGCTTTGTGGATTATACAAGTGTAAGATAAAAAATGAATCCCGATCATGCATCGGGATTTTTTGTAAGCATTGCAACCAATAGTTGCAATGTGTATGAGGTGTTAACAATATATATACTTTTTAAATGTAAACTTGAGTTGCTTGTATATTTTTCGGCAGGGTGATAGAATAAAAGCATGGAATACGACAGACCGTCCGAAAGGTGCGGCGGAAAGGGTTTGATATAGATGACATTACAGGAGAAATTATACAGCCTGCGCAGAAAGGCAGGGTATTCACAGGAAGAACTTGCCGAAAAGCTGGGTGTGTCCCGTCAGGCAGTTTCAAAGTGGGAAAGAGGGGAATCCTCGCCCGATATAAATAATGTTATTGCGATAACTCAGCTTTATGATGTGTCGGTAGACGAGCTTGTGAGCTGTATAAGAGGGGACAACAGCGTGCTGTACGGCTCTCGGAAAAGCAGCGGCATCAGCCTGAAAAAGCCCGAAAGTACAGTGAATTCGGCAGAGATTCAATATGAAAATGCCGCCGAAAATGCTTCCGATGACGGCGAAATATATCCCGATCCGCGTCCGCAGACTGCGGCAGAGGCATATCCGCAGCAGGAAAATACTTTCCAAAGTGAAGTGAAAACCGCAGAAAATATCGGTACATACACGCAGACCTATGCAAATAATCCCCCTGCCGTTCAGCAGAAAAAGGGATTTTTCGGCAGGAAAAACAGCACAGGCACTTACAGCGGAATCTCTCCCGAAACAGCGGAGCTTTGCAAAAAATTAAAAAAATTCCCGTTCTGGGCGCTGGCGATAACTGTTTTTCTGGCGAGCCTCGGCATACTGAATTATGCATCGTATCTTAGCTATGTGACTGTACCTGCGGTAGTCTGCGGACTTTCGATACCGCTTTATTACAGCATCGTCAGGGCGATAGAGAAAAATGACCCGATACATTTCGGCTATCCGTTTTTTGCGGGAATAATTGCGACGTTTTCATTTCTCCATATTTACAGAGATGCGGAGATCGCGGCAATGATAGTATTCTGGGCTTTGTCCGTACCGCTGTATTACACGGCGGCAGCTGCATATAAGCATAAGAAAATGAAGTATTTCTGCTTTCCCGTGCTGGTGGCAATGATATATGTGATCGGTGCAATATTGCTCGGAGAATCGGCTGCAGTGGGTCTGCTCTGGACCTTCGGACTGATACCTTTTTACTATATTTATTCCTCAAAGCTGGACAAGCTTTTCTTCGGACCGAAGAGTGCAAAGAAAGGAAAAAGAGGATTTTTTCGCAGAAAATAAAAGAAAATTGATCGGTAAAAGCGTATGATATTTGTTTACTATTCTCATATTTCGGGCGGATATCGGGAACAGCACAACGAGGGAATAAGGCTTCTGAAAGCCCTCGTTTCCGAGAATTTCGGGCTTGATATCACCGAAAATGACATGATGAAAACCGCTGACGGGAAGCCGTTTTTTGAAAAAATCCCTCTGAAATTCAGCATTGCCCATACAAAAGGACTGGCTGTCTGCGGCGTAACTTCCGCCGAAAACGGAGAGATCGGCATAGACTGCGAGTATAAAAGAGCATACTCCGAACGTGTGGCAAAACGTGTTTTTTCGGAAAATGAGCGCAGGATCATTGTGGGTTCGGACGATGCGGACGGTATGTTCACAAGGCTCTGGACCTGCAAAGAGAGCCGTGTGAAGTATACGGGAAGCGGTCTTTCGGGACGGTGCGGCGGCGATGAAATATATATTTCCGACGGAATTTTCCGCTGTGCCGACGGCACTTTTTTCTATACAAAAAGCATCGGAGAGGAGATTGTAACGGTCTGTTCGCCGCTTTTTCCCGATGATAAAAATTTTATATTCCGCTGTGCTGACCCGATATGAAGAATGTCGGGTCCTTTTGCTGTATACTATATTAATAATGGTGCTGCCCCGGAATTTTTATTTGTGTAAAATGCGGTTGAATATTGTCGGTTTATGTGGTAAAATAATAATACTTATACTGTTGCTGTGAGGTGCTTGGATTGGTTTTTTCAAACCTTCTTTTTATATATCTTTTCCTGCCGCTCTGCCTTTTTTTGTATTATCTTACGAAAAATCCTGCGGTGCGTAACGGAGTTCTTATTGTTTTTTCGCTGATATTTTATTCCTTCGGAGAGCCTGTGGCGATACTTCTTATGGCGTCAAGCACGCTGATAGATTATTTCAACGGGCGGTTCATCGAGAAAAACAGGGGGCGGAAGATCGCCGTTCTCGGTGTGATAATATCGCTTGTGTACAATCTCGGGGCGCTGTGTCTGTTCAAATACAGCGGATTTCTGGTGACGAATTTTGATCTTCTGACGGGTCTTAGCATTCCTGTTCCGAAGCTTACGCTGCCTATCGGAATATCATTTTACACCTTTCAGACCATATCTTATGTGGCAGATGTGTACCGAGGAAAGACAAAAGCACAGCGGAATTATTTCAATTATCTGCTGTATGTGTCCATGTTTTTTCAGCTGGTGGCAGGACCTATCGTCCGCTACACAGACATTGCGGAGCAGATCGGGGACAGAAAATGCACCGCCGAGGATATGTTCGGCGGCTGGGTAAAATTCATTATCGGGCTTGGAAAAAAGGTAATAATCGCAAACTGCGTGGGCGGAATTACCGATAGTTTGATTGGAAATTCGGCTGTTCCCGCATCTGTTCTGGCGGCATGGTCGGGAATAATTCTCTACACTTTGCAGATATATTTTGACTTTTCGGGCTACTCAGATATGGCAGTAGGGCTTGGAAAAATGTTCGGATTCAGCCTGCCCGAGAACTTCAATTACCCTTATATTTCAAAATCCGCATCGGAATTCTGGCGCAGGTGGCACATCTCTCTCGGCTCATTTTTCAGGGATTATGTGTATATTCCAATGGGCGGGAACCGCCGTCATCAGCTTTTAAATGTGGCTGTTGTATGGTTTCTGACGGGATTGTGGCACGGCGCAAGCTGGAATTATATCCTTTGGGGACTGTATTTCGGAGTGCTTATCTCCCTTGAAAAGCTGTTTTTCGGAAAGGTGTTGGATAAGCTCCCTGCGGTATTTTCCCATATTTATATGCTGATAGTTATAATTTTCGGCTGGCTGCTGTTCTATTTTGAGGATATGGGAGCTATGGGTCAGTGCCTGAAGGTGATGTTCGGAGCGGCTCCCGCTGCGGATGATATCACTGTATCACTGCTGAAAGGCAGCTGCTTTGTTATTGCGGCAGGCATTATTTTCAGCTGTCCCGTTTACGGATATGTTGTCAAAAAGGCAGAAGCTGCCGCCGAAAGATCGGCTGCGGCGAGGGTGATTTTTCAGATAATCGGAATGATATTGCTGCTTGGTGTGCTGACGGTTTCATCGCTTCTGCTGGTGAAGCAGACCTATAATCCGTTCCTTTATTTCAGATATTGAGGTATAATGACATGAGTGAAAACGAGAAAAAAACCGAAAATATTTCGGATAAAAAGAAAATATTCGGCGGAAAAGCCGCTGCGGTATGCTCGGTAATTTTCATCGGGGCGGTGTCTGCGCTGGGAATTTTGCTTGCGGTTGTGCCGAGAGAAACTGTCTCGGAAACGGAAAAAAGAGAGCTGGAGCCTTTTCCAAAGCTTACTGCGGACAGCTATTTCAGCGGAGAATTTGCTCAGAAGCTTGACAAATTTTACAGCGATACAGTACCTTTCAGGGATAATCTGAACGAGGCTGCAGCTGTTCTTGAAAAGGCGAGAGGCATTGCTTCGCCGCAGTTTTACGGAAATGTTGCCGTTGTTGACGATGATCTTTCTGACGAAGAGGACGATGAAAATATCGAATACACCGTTCCCGAATACACCCCGACAGAGACGGAACTACCTGCCGAAACCGAAAAAATCACAGAAGAAACGTCGGTTTCCGAGGAAGAAACAGTCACCGAGATCACTGCCGAAACCTCTGAAACTATTCCCGAAACAACTGTTCAGACCGAAGAAACAACAGCCTCCGAAACGGAAATTTCCGAGGAGGAAGAGGAGTTCAACGGCAATATCAATGAATTTCTGAACAACGGAATCCTTGTTGACGGAGTGAAAATGTATGGCGAAAAGGCAGGAATAATGCTTTTCGGCGGCAGCAAAAAGCAGGGACTTCGGTACGCAAATATCATCAGTGCATATAAAAAAGCGCTGGGCGATGATGTCAATGTGTATAATCTTGTGGTGCCGACTTCGGTGGAATTTTATCTTCCGAAGAAATTCAGCAAGTATTCTTCATCGGAAAAGGACGCCATAAATTACATCTATGACAACCTTTCGGACGATGTTATCACGGTGGACGGCTACTCTGCGCTGGAGGCTCACAGCGATGAATATATCTATTTCCGCACCGATCACCACTGGACAGACCTTGGCGCATACTATGCCTATACTGCCTTTTGTGACGCTGCGGGGCTGGAAGCTCCCAAGCTTTCCGAGTATGAAATGCGTGAAAAAAGTGAGAAATTCGTGGGTTCACTTTATACTTTCACGGGTGATATCACGCTGAAAAACAACCCCGATACCTTCACTTATTATATGTCAAAGGAGGATTATTCGGCGCAGGCGTTCAAATATGATACCCTTGCTTCCATTGGCGCAACGGCGCTTTTCCACGAATATGCGTCGGGAGTAAATATGTACGGAATGTTCCTCGGCGGCGACAATATGCACATAAAGATCACCACAAATGCGGGAACGGGACGGAAGATCGTTATGTTCAAGGAGTCCTACGGCAACGCTTTTGCTCCATATCTTGTGGATAATTTCGATGAGATCTACGTTATTGATATAAGATATTTCGGCGCAAATGCCGTTGATTATATCAAAAAAGTTGGCGCAACTGATGTGCTTTTCCTTGACAATGCCTTTGCCGCAAACACATCTTCGCTTATTTCGGGCATTGAAAATCTGTACAGCTCACCTACGGGAACGGTTGTAAAAAAGAAATAATTTTAGGAAAAAAATGAAAGCGGACGGAGAAAAATTCACTCCGTCCGCTGATTTTTTTATCCGATTTTTCAATTTTGGGGCTTACAGATTCTTTCTGTAACCCGAGGGTGTTTTGCCGAATCTGCTCTTGAATTGCCGCATAAAGTTGTATTCATTCTCGTAGCCGCAGCGCTCGGCGATCTCTTTTACGGTGAGATTTGTGGCGCAGAGAAGCCGTTTTGCACGGTCAAGCCTGCCGCTGATAACGTCGGTTATAACGCTAACGCCGAACATTTTCTTGTATGTATGCTGAAAATTTGAGCGGCTCATTCCAAGCTCCGCAGCCATATCGTCCACGCAGCCGACCATATCGGGCATGGTGTATATCCGTGTGCGCAGCTGCGTGAATTTGTGATTTTTCTCCATGAGCGTGCTTGAAAGTGAATAGTTTTTCGATTTGATCTGTCGGCTAAGCTTCAGCAGGAAAATTTCCGTGTAATGGGCAATGATATCCTCGCGGTGTATCTCACCCGAGTAAAACTCATATGTGATAATATGCAGCATCTGGGAAAGCTCCTCGACGCTGCCAAGGTAAACAGGCTCGTCGATCTTTATGCCCATATCCTCAAAGCGACGGGGCGAATCGTCCTCCATGGAAAAATATATCCAGTCATCGGTGTAGGTATCTCCCGTGCTGTGATAAAGACAGGGCATCTGCGGCGAAAATATCACATATGAATTAGCACTTACATTGTATTCCTTTTCTCCGATACGGAAATACGCAGGTGTCTTTACCAGCAGAAAAAGCCAGCAGCCGGGACCGTTTGGTCTGTCCATGACAAAATCACTGCCGTGGGAATAATTATATCCTATGGAGCCTATTTTCATACTATATCACCCGTTCGGTTTTTATCACTTTGTAAATACAAAGCTTTTCAGTTCAAAGAGGTTTCTCGTTTTGAAATATTCGCCTGTCCAGCCCGTATAGGCAGTTGAAACTTTAAAATATACTGCGTGGCGGCCGGTGACGGACTTGACTATTGTGCTGATATTTCCCGAATCGTGACCGATCTCGCAGGAGCCGATCTCCTCATCGTCAGCATAAATGTGCAGTGTGCAGTCGCAGCCTGCGCCGTTTATCTGTGCATTGAATTCCATGGTCTTGCTGCCGAAATCATCGCCGAAATCAAAATATTTGTAGCCGATAACAGCGTCTGCTGTGATGTTCGTTACAACTCGCTCGAAGATGCTCTTTTCGGTTATGAACGCTCCGCCCTTGAGAACGCACGCCAGATCGGCGGGAGTGATCTTATAGGGCGAAAGGCTGTCCTCGAAGCCGAGAGAGGTCATTTCAACGGTGGGGATAGTTCCGTCGGGAAGTATCTCGATCTTTTCAACGCAGCCTCTGCGGGACATGATCGTTCCGTTGGTCATGCGGTGATAGAAAATGTACCACTGACCGTTTATGCAGGCAATTGAACCGTGATTGTTTCCGCCGGGATAGTCCACGCCGTTGTCCACGATATAGCCTCTGTATGTGAACGGTCCCGTGGGCTTGTCGGAGGTCGCATAGGCAAGTCGGCTGCCCTGTTTGGGGGAGTAAATGAAGTAATATGTATCGCCGACTCTGCGGAGGGAACAAGCCTCGAAGAACAGGGATTCCTTTTCCGTAAAGCCGTGTTCGGGATCTGGCTCAATGGGGATAATATGCTCGATGCAGGTATCGTCCAGTATCTCATACATATTTTCGCTGTTCAGCTCCGCCATGAAAGAACGCTCAAAGCCGCAGTAAATGTATGCTCTGCCGTCATTGTCCACCAGCACGCCCGGGTCGATGAACCAGCCGTTGCAGCAGATCTCGTCCGAAATATTGTACTTGTATTTTGAAACGAGACGGAACGGTCCTTCGGGACGGTCGCTGACGGCAACGCAGCCTCTGCCGTTGATTATGTATGCGTAAAGATAATATTTTCCGTCCTTTTCCACCACATCGGGGGCGAAAAGACGGGTGGAATCATTGTTCCAGTCTATATCCGAGCCGAAGTCACGGGTCGCCTTTGTGCGGAAAATATCGCCGTGGCAGGTCCAGCTGTTCAGATCGTCAAGGGGAGCGCTCCAGCATTTCAGTACGAAATCGCAGAACTGATCGGAGCCTGCGGTATCATGGGAGCCGTAAACGTAAACTCTGTTTCCGAAAACTCTCGGCTCGCCGTCGGGGATATATTCCCAGCAGGGAAGATATGGATTTGGCATGATTTTCTCCGTTCCGCAGCAGTATATGCCGCTTGTTTTATTTAATAATTATTATAAGCCGTTTCTGCACAAAAATCAATAGCCTTTCACGCAGCGGAAACTGACTTTTTGTGCAGAAGTCCGCACGTTATATGACCGTGCCGTTTTATTTGACATTTTGAAAAGATTTTGATATAATATAAATATGTATATTTAATATGGAGGAACTTGCTATGGGTATGTGTGCGTGCTATCAGTGGGCTGATAAGGAGCAGATAGACAGCCTTATTGATTCCGACGATTATTTTGAAGCTATCGAAGAAATGCAGGAAGAGGACGATGACGGCGTATGCGACATCGACAAGCTATGGGACGGTCTGCATTATCTTCTTACAAAAAAGACCGAGCCTGACGGCAATGATATCATCAGCATTGCCATATTCGGCGAGCATATCATTTCTTCCGAGGATATGATAAGCTATATCCTGCCCGAAAGGACTGCCGAGATCGCCGAGACTCTGGGAAAAATTGATTTTGAAGCTGCGCTGAAAACTTACAGCGGAAAGGATTTTTCCGCAAAGGAGATCTATCCCGATATCTGGGACGAGGATCCTATGGACATCAAGGACGAGCTTCGTGAGGCTTTCGGTGAGCTTCGTGTGTTTTACGCCGCTGCCGCTTCCTGCGGAAAGGGTGTTATCGTAAGCATTTACTGATCGTTTCGGGGGTATGGAGCTATGACAAGACTTTATTTTGTGCGCCACGCCGAAACCGATTATTCCGAACGCAGCGAGAGCTTCCGTCAGCTTTCACCAAAGGGGGAGGCGGCTTGTCCCTGCGTTACAAAATTTCTTGCGGATAAGCATATCGACGCCGTTATATCCAGTCCGTATATCCGTGCGGTGGATACGCTCCGTGATTTTGCCGACGCTTATAATTTCAGGATAAAGATAATCTCCGACCTGCGGGAGCGTCGAGTGGGCAGGGAATGGCTCACCGATTTTGAAGCCTTCTGCCGCAGACAGTGGGAGGATTTTGATTTTTCACTGGAGGGCGGCGAGTCGCTGGCGGCAGTTCAGCGGCGGAACATTTCCGCAATGAGGAAAATTCTTTCCGAGTACCGAGGAAAGCGCATTGCCGTGGGAACTCACGGCACATCTCTCTGCACGATAATGAATTATTATATGCCTGAATTCGGCTATGCGGATTTTGCACGCATACGTCCGCTGATGCCTCATATCGTCCGAATGGATTTTGAGGGACAGCAGTTTCTGAATGCGCAGGAATATGATATTTTCTCGGAAATACCTGCTATGAAAGGTTGATTTTTTATGTCGATACCAAAGGATCCCGCTATTCTTTTAAGCTATATAAATACTCAACTCCGTGACAAGTATCCCAGTCTGGACGCATTCTGCGACGATACCGAAGCGGATAAGAACGAAATAATCGAAAAGCTTCGTTCTATCGGCTATGAGTACAGCCCCGAGCACAACAGATTCAAATAATGATCATAAAAATATATCGTTTTCGGGAGTATCCTTTTTGCCGGTTATGCGGACATAGGCAGTGAGGGTGTTGTCATCTCCCGCAGTTGCAAGAAATACTTCTGAGGCATTTTTTACGCCGTTTGCACGGAGCTGCTTTTCCAGCCATTTTACGTCCTTGCCTGCCTGTTTAAGATTAAGCTGCTGTATCTCTCCGTCGATTATAACGGCGATGGGAGCAGTCTCCTTTTTCTTTTCAATGCCCAGATCGGCAGGTGTTACGGGACGGTCCGATGACATGGGCAGCACGGAAACACTTCCGTTTGCTTCAAGGATAACGGTCTGCACCTGCGAAAGATCAAAATATCCTGCGATGCGGCACTGGATAAGAAATTCGTTTATATCCAGCTTTGATTTTTTGAAATTGTCGAAATACAGCTTGCCGTTGTCGTAAAGGATTATCGACCTGCCGTTTATGAGCCGTCTTGCACGGACGGATTTTCCTGCGATATAGGACAGCCCGAATGCGGTGAGTCCGTATATTACCATTGCCAGCAGCGGCATGAGAAAATCCGTTTCAAGTGAAGTCGCCATTTCTGCGGCTATGGAGCCGATAGTTATGCCGTTGATGTAATCGAACATATTCAGCTGCGATACCTGCTTGTTTCCGATAAGCTTTGTCAGCAGAAAAAGTACGATTATCGAGCCGACGGACGTGAAAAAAACCTGAATGAGTGAGAATACTATATCCATGATATGCCTCCGTTTCAATGATATTTTTATTATTGACGCGGAAGCATAAAATTATGTACGGAAAGGAGTTTGTTCCATGCCGATAGATGTAAGGGAAATACCCCCTTATTTAAGGGGATTTATTACTTATCTTAGGATAATCAAGGGGCGTTCGGAGCGCACTATCGAGGCATATTACCGTGATATAAGAATGTATCTGCGCTATCTGGCATGGGCGACCCGTGATATACCGAAGGATATGCCCTTTGAGGAGATCCCGATAAAGGATCTGCCCTTTGAAACGGTGCAGAATGCCACTATCCATGACATATACGGCTTTATCGACTTTGCCGCCACCGACAGGCAGAACAACGAACGCAGCCGTGCAAGAAAATTATCTGCGCTGAAAACATTTTACAAGGCGCTTTGTCAGGATAAGGTGGAGGGATATGAATGCGACCATGACCCTACCGAATATGCGGAGGGTCCCTCTATCAAAAAATCAAAGCCGAAATATCTGGGACTGGACGAGAGCCGTGCGCTGCTGGAACATATCCCCGAAGATTCCAACGATGATTATATCAGGGACTATTGCATCATCACGCTTTTTATCAACTGCGGAATGCGTCTGGCGGAGCTTGTGGGACTGAATATACAGGATATCAATTTCCGTGAAGACACCATGCGCCTGCTGGGAAAGGGCAACAAGGAGCGAATAATCCATATAAACAGGGCGTGCAGAGATGTGCTGGAGCAGTATCTTGAAGTCCGTCCGCAGATAGATTCCGAGCCGAATGCGCTTTTCATAAGCAAGCAGGGCAGGAGGATAAGCAGGCGCAGAGTTCAGCAGATAGTGGAAAATGCGCTGAAAGCCTGCAATCTGGATCATCAGGGCTTGTCCACCCATAAGCTGCGGCACACGGCGGCTACGCTTATGTATCAGTACGGCGGAGTTGATACCCTTGTGCTGAAAGAGGTGCTGGGACACGCAAGCACCGTGACTACCGAAATTTATACTCATCTTGCCAACGATAATGTCCGTGCGGCGCTGGATTCAAACCCTCTTGCCGACGAGACTCGCCGCAAAAAGTAAAGGCATAAGAAAGGAATGATATTATGGCTCTTGACGGAGCATATCTTTATACTATAAAAAAGCAGCTTATGCCGCTTATCGGCGGACGTATCGACAAGATACATCAGCCCTCCCGAGAGGAGATAATGATAGGTCTGCGAACACGCACGGGAGGCTATAAGCTGCTGATATCCGCTTCGGCTTCATCGGCAAGAGTGCATCTTACCGAAATACCTGCGGAAAATCCCAAGGTGCCGCCGATGTTCTGTATGCTTCTCAGAAAGCATCTGGGAAACGGAAAGCTGATAAATGTCCGTCAGGACGGACTTGAACGCATACTTTATCTTGATTTTGAGGCAGTGAACGAGCTGGGTGATATCGTTACGGTAACTCTTGCCTGCGAGATCATGGGCAAGTATTCCAACATGATAATCGTAAACGGCGAGGGAAAAATAATCGACAGCATCAAGCGTGTTGACGGTGAGATGTCCCGTGAAAGAATGGTTCTTCCCGGAATGACCTATCATCTTCCGCCGAGAGAGGAACGCCTGAATTTTCTCACCTGCGAAAAGGATGATATCATAGCTGCGTTGGAAAAGCAGAAAGCCGTATGCGATATGCAGCTGCCAAAGGCGCTGATAAAAATATTCGAGGGAATATCGCCGCTGCTTGCCCGTGAGTGGGTGTTTTATGCGGGAAAAGGCTCTGATGTTACGCTGTATACCCTTGATGATGATACCATTGACAGGCTCTGCTTCGTGATAAACAGAACGAAAAATGCCATTGAAAATAATGAATGCCATTTTACCGTTGTCAAGGACAAGGACGGAATGCTGAAGGATTTTTCCTTTATCGAGATACATCAGTACGGCGCTCTTATGGTCACAAAGGAGCTGCCGAGCGCAGGCGCCGCTCTTGATTATTTTTACAGCGAGAGGGACAGCCTTGCACGAATGAAGCAGCGTGCAAACGATATGTACAGGCTGCTGCTGAATACCACAGACCGTATCTCCCGACGTCTTGCGGCTCAGCGTGAGGAGCTGAAAATCTCGGCAGAAAGAGATCTTCTCAAGCTGAAAGGCGACCTTATCTCCGCAAATATTTACCGCATCGAAAAGGGAATGGGACATATCGACGTTGAAAATTTCTATGATGAAAATATGCCGATGATCTCCATTGAGCTTGACCGCAGGCTTACTCCGTCACAGAATATGCAGAAGTATTACGGCGAATACCGCAAGGCGGACACTGCCGAAAAGGTGCTGACAAAGCAGATAGCGGCAGGCGAGGAAGAGCTGGCGTATATCGAAAGTGTATTCGACGCGCTGACCCGTGCCGAGGGCGAGGAAGAAATTGCCGAGCTCAGAGCGGAGCTGGCGGAGCAGGGCTATATCAGAGGCGGAAAGGGCAAGGCAAAGCCGCCAAAAACAAAGCCGCCTATCATGTTCACATCTCCCGACGGATATAAGATAGCCGTTGGAAGAAACAATATCCAGAACGACAAGCTTACGCTGAAAACCGCAGAAAAGACGGATATCTGGCTCCACACAAAGGATATTCCCGGCTCTCATGTTATCATTTTCACCCACGGGACAAATCCGCCCGATGAAACGGTAATGTTTGCGGCACGTCTTGCGGCATATCACAGCAAGGCGAAAAGCTCCTCGCAGGTGCCTGTTGATTATGTGCCCGTGAAGCTGGTGAAAAAGCCTGCGGGTTCAAAGCCCGGAAAGGTGATATTTACGGGAAACAGGACCGTTTATGTCAAGCCCTTTGATGCAGATGAAGTCCGCAGCATGGAAAACTGATATTTTCGGGCTGACAGCAAATAATAATCATGCATTAAGAACCTGTCTTCACAAGAAATGTGTGCGGATTTTCGAGCATAATTTTGTCTAAGACAAGGCAAAAATCCGCAGGCGGGCTTGCCGCCCGGCAAGGATTTTTAACGCAGTCTAAGGCAAAATTTGCCGAAAAGACGTGCGTATACGCTTGTGAAGACAGGTTCTAATAAAAAAGAGGTGTTTGTGTGACAACTCTCGGAGAAGAATTTTTTCACCGTGACTGCCTTGATGTGGCTCCCGATCTTGTGGGAAAGCTTATCGTCAGGACCTTTGAGGACGGCAGCGAGAAGCTGCTCCGCATAAATGAGACGGAGGCTTACAGAGGCATCGAGGATACCGCCTGCCATGCTTCAAAGGGACGTACTCCAAGAACGGAGCTGCTTTTCGGCAGATCGGGCGTGATATATGTGTATCTGTGCTACGGTATACACTGGCTGATGAATGTTATCACGGGTGAGGAAGAACAGCCCCAAGGCGTGCTTTTCAGAAGCTGCGAGGTATACAATGGACCTGCCAAGCTGACAAAAGCCATTGGGATAGACAAATCATTCAACGGCGAAAGCTTTGTCGGCAATCCAAGGATACGCATATGCGACGACGGCGTACGTCCCGAAATAATCACTGCGCCCCGTGTCGGGATAGATTATGCCACTCCCGAGTACAGGGACATTCCGTGGAGATTTATTGCAAAGTGACTTTAAGGCAGTGCCGCAGGGATTTTACGGCACTGCTTTTGTTTGATTTGTGATTTTCTTAAAATGGGCTATGAAAGGTCTGCATACCGCAGGAAAAATGAATATGAAAAAGATAAAATCGCTTCTGCCCTATATAATATCTCTGCTGACGGCTGTTCTCATGACGCTTGCAGCGGAGCTTACGGGCGAAAAAGAGATAATATTTCCCGAGATAACGGCAATAGCCGTCGGTGCGCTTGCTGCTCCGAAGCAGGCATGGAATACGTCACGGCTGCGGCTTTTGCTGACGATAACCGCATCGGCGGTGCTGGGTGTGGGGATAGTGAGATTTGTTCCTTTGCCGCTTGTGTTTCAGGTGCCGCTCGGCATAGCCGCCGCATTTATATGCATAGCACTGTCACGGACGGAATTTGTCCCTGCGGTATCGGCGTGTGTTCTGCCGATACTTTTGCAGACGAAAAGCGTGATATATATTATTTCGGTAGTGATAATGACATCTGTGATACTTCTGTCGCAGTTCATGCTTGAAAAGGCAGGTATCCGTGAGAAAAATGAGTATACTCCGTGCAGAATAAGCGCAGAGCTGATAAAGCTTCGGCTGAAACAGCTTGCCGTGATGTGGATAATATGCATACTTCCTGCCGTTACTCATGAGATATTCTTTATCGCACCGCCGCTTCTTGTGGGCTTTGCGGAAATGACAAAGCCTGCATCAAAGCTGAAAAAACGGGCTAAGGACGCCGTACTGCTGATAGCTATTGCGGCATTTTCGGGAGCGGCTTCAAGGCTGCTGATAGCCGAAGCAGCGGGACTGCCCCTTACTCTTGCGGTGACGGTTTCATGCGGTGTGATACTTTTTGCGATACATAAAATGAAGCTGTATTTTCCGCCATGCGGAGCGATAGCAGCGCTGCCGATGATAATTCCGTCCGATTCCATAATAAAATTTCCCTTTGAAGCTGCCGCAGGATTTATTGTGATGACGGCTGCCGCTTTCCTTTTGTTCCGTGATAAAAATACGGAAGCGCAACCAAAATCAAGCGGAGAATAAAAATCCGTGATATAATAAAAGCATAAAAGGAGGCATTGAAATGAACGGGTGGAATATCAATTTCGAGCAGCTGATAAAATGGATAGACGGATGCATAAAAAGTCACGATGATGAGGCACTTGTGTTAAAGCGTCTTGCGGAAAATTCGGGCTATTCGGAGTATTATTTTTCAAGGAAATTCCGTGAGATATCGGGCATGACATTAAAGGATTTTCTGCGGTACAGACGGCTTGCCTTTTCGTTGGAGCAGCTCCGTGATACCGACAGGAACATACTGGATATTGCCCTTGATTACGGCTTTTCATCTCATGAAGCATTCACAAGGGCATTTTCCGAAGCCTACGGGATAACGCCTGCGGAGTACCGCCGCAGACCTGTTCCCGTTGCTCTCAGGACAGTCTTAAAGCCCTTTGACTGCTATCTTGCCGAAAGCGGAGAATGCAGTGAAGCAGTGGAAAATGTAAAGACCTATTTTGTGACTATCCCCAAGCATAAATTCCTGCATATCAGAAATTACGAAAGCATCGGATATTATGATTTCTGGCAGAAGCAGAACCGGATCAAGGGGCAGGATTTTGATACTGTATGCAGGCTGCTGGACAGCATAAAAGGTAAGCTTGACGACGGCAGCGGTCAGGTCATGGCGTATCTGAACGACCCTGCCGGCAGGATATGCACCTGGGGAATACCGCTGGCGGAATGCTATGGTGTGCGGCTGCCTGCGGACTATGACGGCGAGATACCGCCGAATATGATAATGACGGAGATCCCCGAGGGCGAATATATCGTTTTTGAGCACGGTCCTTTTGACTATGAAACGGAAAATTCGCTTGTGGAGGAGCGCATAGAAAAGGCTATGAAGGCTTTTGACTATGAAGCATCGGGCTGTCGTCTCGATACGGCGGCGGGAAGAATATTTTATTTTTATCATGACTGCAAAAGGTACTGGAAGTACATTCGTCCCATATGCAGGACGTGAATTTTTCCGAATAATTTCTGCGGCAGCGCATAAGGATATTTTCTTTTGCGCTGCCGATTTTTTCTTGTTGACAATAATCGGCAAAAAAGCTATAATATATTAGTTAGCAAAAACTAATTTTTATAAGGAGAAATGCATCGGAAATGTTTGATAAAAGACTGATAAAGCTCTGTCCCGAAAGCAGAAAATATATTGTGGGAAATATCGTTATGCAGTGGCTGGAGCTTATGTGCAATGCACTTATGATCTATGGGATCGGCTCAATGATACAGATGAAATATAATTTGTATTATGTGCTGCCGATGAGTGCATTTATCCGTCCGCTTATAATTATCGGCATAACGATAATTATAAGGATATTCACCTCAAAGGCTGCGGTGAGAATGAGCTTTCTTGCATCAAAGCTTGTAAAGCGCAGGCTCCGCGGAATGATCTACGGCAAGCTGCTCAGGCTGGGCATCGGCTATACCGAAAAGGTGACCACCGCCGAGCTTGTGCAGGAATCGGTGGAGGGCGTCGATCAGCTGGAAAGCTATTTCGGGCAGTATGTGCCCCAGTTTTTCTATGCGTTTATCGCACCGATCACGCTGTTTGTGCTTTTCGGGCTTGCAGGCAGCTGGAGCACTGCGGCGGTGCTGCTGATATGCGTGCCGCTTATTCCCATGGCGATAGTTATGGTGCAGAAGATCGCAAAAAAGCTGCTGTCGAAATACTGGGGACAGTACACCGAGCTGGGCAGCTCATTCCTTGAAAATTTGCAGGGAATGACCACTCTGAAAATTTACCGTGCCGACGGCTATAAAAATGAAGAGATGAACAGGGAATCGGAGCATTTCAGAGATGTTACCATGAAGGTGCTGACAATGCAGCTGAACTCAATAATCGTCATGGATTTCTTTGCCTACGGCGGAGCGGCTGTCGGAATGATAATGGCAACAAGAGCCTTTTCGCAGGGACGCATCACTCTCGGCAGCGTTATATTCATGATACTTCTTTCGGTGGAATTTTTCCTGCCGATGAGACGGCTCGGAAGCTATTTTCACGTTGCAATGAACGGCATGGCAGCCAGCGACAAGATATTCAAGTTTCTTGAGCTTGAAGAGCCTGTCCGCAAAAGATCCTACGTTCCCGGGGATTTTGACGGCATACATTTTGAGAATGTGCATTTTTCATATGACGGCACAAGAGAGATACTTCACGGAATTGACATGGATATCCCACGGAACAGCTTTGTGGGCATCGTCGGCACAAGCGGCTGCGGAAAATCCACGGCGGCGGCACTGCTTATGGGCAGGAATACTCCCGACAGCGGCAGGATAATGACAGGCGGAACGGATATATCCGATATTGCCGAAGAGAGCCTTATGAGGAGCTTTACATATGTTAGTCACAATGCGGTATTTTTCAAGGGGAATGTCCGTGACAATCTGCTTTTCGGCGCTCCCGATGCGGACGATGATATGCTTTGGAAAGTGCTTGACGAATGCAGGCTCTCCGAATTTTTAAGATCGGAAAAGGGGCTTGATACCCCGATAGCTGAGAATGCAGGCAATCTTTCGGGCGGACAGCGGCAGAGACTTGCTCTTGCAAGAGCGGTGCTTCATGACAGCCCCGTTTATATTTTCGATGAAGCCACCAGCAACATTGACGCCGAAAGCGAAGAGATAATTCTTGAAATGATACACAAAATGGCAAAGGATAAAACCGTTGTGATGATATCACACAGGCTTGCCAATATCACCGACGCCTACCGTATTTATGTATTCGACAGGGGAAATATTGCCGAAAGCGGCACTCACGGTCAGCTTATGAAAAACGGCGGCGTATATGCGGAGCTGTATGAAACACAGTCCGCACTTGAAAATTACGGAAAGGAAGTGACTGCATGAAAAAGCGCAGCAAAGCAGGAACATTATTCAGAATGCTGGGGCTTGTAAAGCCTCTTGCGGGATTTATGGTGCTGGCGGTGGTCATGGGCACGCTGGGATATCTGGCGGTTCAGTTCATTCCCGTGCTGGGCGGATATGCGGTGCTGAACGGAATTGGCTTGGATACCGCACTTTCACTTAAAGCGATATGGGTGCTTATGGCGGTATTTGCGCTTTTCCGTGCGGTGCTAAGATATACCGAGCAGAAAACGAATCATTACATAGCATTCACTCTGTTGGCGATAGTCAGGGACAGAGTGTTCAAGGCTCTCCGCAGGCTTTGTCCCGCAAAGCTTGAGGGCAGGGAAAAGGGAGATCTTATCTCGCTTATAACCTCCGACGTGGAGCTTCTTGAAGTTTTCTATGCACATACGATATCTCCGATACTTATTGCACTTGTTACCGAAACGGTGATGTGTATTTTCATCGGCAGCTTTCACCCTTACATGGGACTGCTGGCGCTGGCTGCGTTCATATGCGTGGGAGTTTTGGTACCGCTGATTATATCGAAAATAAGCGGCAGCACAGGCGATGAGATACGAGCAGGCTCGGGCGGACTGGCAGCGCTGGTGCTGGAAAATATCCGCGGACTGAACGAAACGATACAGTACGGCAGGGGCGCAGACCGAATGGAGCTTATGAATAAAAAGACAGATCAGCTTTCCGAAAAGCAGAGCATTCTCAATAAGCTTACGGGAACAAATCTTGCCATTGCAAATACAATTATACTTGTTTTTGATGCGGCAGCACTTATGCTTTCGCTGTGGCTTTATCACAGCGGAGCCGTTGGCTTTGATGGAATGCTTATTCCGCTGTTGGCGTTCATGTCCTCGTTCGGTCCCGTTACCGCACTTGCAAATCTGGGAACGACTCTCCAGAACACTATCGCATCGGGCGGAAGAGTTCTTGATATAATCGACGAAGCTCCAGAGACAGAGGATATATGCGGCAGTGAAAATGTGGGCTTTACTCATGCGGAATGTGATAATGTGACATTCAGCTACGGCGGAGAAAGGGTATTGTCCGATCTGAGCCTGCGCTTTCCCGAAAACAGCATAATAGGCATTGTCGGAAAAAGCGGCAGCGGAAAATCCACGCTTTTAAAGCTGCTTATGAGATTCTGGAAGGTCAGCGGCGGAGATATAAAAATATCCGACAGGAGCATTGAGGATATCAACACCGATGATCTCCGTGATATGGAAGGCTATATGACCCAGGACACACAGCTTTTCAAGGATACTATCGCAAACAATATCCGCATAGCAAAGCTTGATGCGTCCGATGAAGAGGTGGAAAATGCCTGCCGAAAGGCTTCGCTCCATGATTTTATCATGACGCTGCCCAAGGGCTATGAAACCGATGTGGGCGAGCTGGGAGAGACGCTTTCTGGCGGAGAGCGGCAGAGGATAGGTCTTGCAAGAGCGTTTCTTCACGATGCGCCGTTCATGCTGCTGGACGAGCCTACCAGCAATCTTGACAGCCTGAACGAAGCGGTGATACTTAAAGCTCTGCGTGAAGAGACTGCGGGAAAAACGGTGGTGCTTGTGTCCCACAGGGAATCCACCATGAGGATAGCGGACAGCACCTGTTCCGTTGAGAACGGGAGGCTGAGCTGATGGACACCGAGAAAAAGCGTGAATATGAAAAGCAGACGGTGTCGCTGATGATACGTCTGTACTGTAAGCACAATCACAGGACAAAGGAGCTTTGTCCCGAATGTGCGGAGCTGGACAGCTATGCACGGTTCAGAAGCGATCATTGTCCGTTTATGGAGAACAAGACCTTTTGCTCAAACTGCAAGGTACACTGCTACAAGCCCGAAATGCGTGAGAAGATACGCAAAGTAATGAGATTTTCGGGACCGAGAATGATGCTGTATCACCCGATAATGGCTGTGAAGCATTTGTTTTACAGCAGGATACTTAAAAAGTGAGATCTGTACGAAAAAAAATCCCCCGAGACAGTGTAGAAAGCTGTCTTGGGGGATTTTTATATTAAGGTCACCTCCAAAAACCACCGGCTAAAGCCTTAGTACCTCATCTGCAAGCATCTGAGGCACTATGGTTTTTAGAGGGGACCTTAATGGATTTTCTCATAATATGGAAAATATTTTAATATTATGTTGAAATATGCCGATATATATGATATAATTGATTTAAAATTTATCACATGATTGGAGAGATATCATGGAGAATATCGTAAAAGTCGGCGGAAATGTTTCTGCGAGCATAAATTTTGCGATGCAGCAGAATTATGTTCCGATCATACGTGATCTGACGGTATACAATACTTCGGGCAGAGATCTTGAAGAGCTGGAGCTGACAGTGACCTCCGACCCTGTATTTACAAAAAATTACTGCTGTAAGATAGGCAGCCTTGCCGCAGACAAGGCATTTGAGATAGCCCCTGTCCGCATAACGCTGCTGACGGAGTTCCTTTTTTCGCTTACGGAAAAAATGTCGGGAAATCTTACTGTGACCGTCACAGAAAAGGGCAGTGAGATATTCACGGAGGATATTCCGATAGAGCTTCTT
This sequence comes from uncultured Oscillospiraceae bacterium, assembly GCA_934464775.1. Taxonomy (GTDB): domain Bacteria; phylum Bacillota; class Clostridia; order Oscillospirales; family Ruminococcaceae; genus RGIG4694. The sequence continues at coordinate 161,939 of CAKSKG010000001.1, read as the reverse complement.
GCATATGACGAATGGAGCGGACTGTATTATATGCCCGAGATAATTGCGGCGTTCGCAGTACCAAATCACCCCGAGGTTCAGGCAGTTTTGCGTGAAGCTTCCGAGCTGCTCCGCAAGTGGACCGGGGATCCGTCATTCACCGCATATCAGACGAAAAATCCCAATAATGTTAAGCTTCAAATGGCGGCGATATATAATGTGCTGCAAAAAAGAGGCATAGTTTACAATGAGCCTCCCGCAAGCTATGAAGCTGTCGGACAGAGGATAAGGCTGCCTCATAAGGTGCTTGAAAACAAGCAGGGAACCTGCCTTGATCTTGCGGTGCTGTATGTATCCTGTCTTGAAGCGGCAGGCTTATTTCCGCTTATCGTTTTCATACAGGGACACGCCTTTGCAGGCTGCTGGCTTGATGAAGAGACCTTTGCCGACTGTATGACCGATGATGTTTCGGCAATGGAAAAGCGTACTGTTCCGGGTGCGGAGCAGATACTTCTGGTTGAATGCACGGATATTACAGACGGCAGAGAGGTGGATTTTGACAGAGCATTGAAGCACGGCAGAGATCATCTGAATGATCCGTCACGCTTCACCGCCGCTGTGGATATAAAGCGTTCCAGAGGAAGCGGTATACGTCCTATTCCGCTGAGACTCAATAATGACAGGACGGCTTCATCCGTATCGGAGGAGCACACTGAAAACGAAGAGCGCAGGATAAGCGATGCTGCGCCCACGGAGCTTTCTGCACCGCTTTCGGGAGTTATATCCGAGGACAGCGGACAGCCCATGACCAAAATGAAGATATGGGAAAGGAAGCTTCTTGATTTCAGCCTGAGAAATACACTGCTGAATTTCCGTCCCACGAAAAATTCCTTCCGTATCATGACCGCCGATCTTGGAGAGCTGGAGGACAGACTTTCCGACGGAAAGGATTTCCGTATACTGGAGATACCCTCCGAATGGAGAATGTCCGTAAGGGATTTCCGCACCTTTGAGATTGAGAATGAAAAGGATCTTATCTATTCAATTGCGGAGCAGGAATTTGCAAGCGGCAGGATACGCACATTTCTCAGTGAGGAAGAGCTGAACCAAAGCCTTAAATCCATTTACCGTGCCGCCAGATCGAGCATGGAGGAAAACGGAGCGAATACGCTTTTCCTTGCTCTCGGTTTTCTCAGGTGGTTTGAAACGGAACGCTCCGAAAAGCCAAGATATGCGCCTGTGGTGCTTATCCCAATTGATATCGTTCGCAGTGTCCGCAGCAAGGGTTATCTGATAAGAAGCCGTCAGGAGGAAACACAGATAAATGTTACACTGCTGGAATATCTGAAGCAGGATCACGGACTGAATATCCCCGGGCTTGATCCGCTGCCGCTGGACGATCACGGCATAGATCTGCCACTGATATTCAATACGATCAGACAGTGCATAATGGACAAGCCAAGGTGGAACATCGAAGAGGCGGCATTTGTTGGACTGTTTTCATTCAGCCAGTTCGTGATGTGGAGCGACCTGCGCAGCAGAAGTGCGGAGATCGAATCGAACAAAATAGTTTCAAGTCTTATAAACGGTTCACTTAGCTGGAAGCCCAAGGAATTTGATGTTACAACGGACAATATCGACGAAAAGATCGGACCGTCGGATATGGCGGTGCCGCTGTCTGCCGATTCATCGCAGCTTGTTGCCGCAGCCGCCGCTGCCGACGGACAGAGTTTTGTTCTTCACGGTCCTCCCGGAACGGGAAAATCCCAGACTATCGCAAACATGATAGCAAATGCGCTCTACAAAGGAAAAACAGTGCTTTTCGTTGCGGAGAAAATGGCTGCGCTGAATGTTGTGCAGAAAAGACTTGCGGCTATCGGACTTGACCCGTTCTGCCTTGAGCTGCATTCAAACAAGACCAATAAATCGGCGGTTCTGGGCGAACTGAACAAGGCTCTTGAGGTTGGCAGGATAAAGTCCCCGGAGGATTATGAGCATACTGCCGAAAAGCTTCATTCCCGAAGAAAAGCTCTTGACGGTATAATAGAAGCCATGCACATCAGGCGTTCTTTCGGCACATCGGTCTATGAAGCCATAAAAATATGCGAGAAAAACAGTGCATACAGAGGTATGGTGAAAATAAGCTCCGATATACTTGAAAAGGCAGACAGAACGACGGCAGATAATATGTCCGAGATCGTTCGCCGATTTGCCGATGCCGCAGAGGCAGTTGGAAATTACAGTGAGGATCCTCTATGCGGAGTGGGCAGCCGTGAATATTCAATGGAGCTTAAAGATGATTTTGCACGTATGACGGCTCACTGTAAAAATACCGCTGATGAGGCAAAGCCTGCCTTTGAAAAGCTGCTTTCGGCATTCGGTCTGTCTGCGGACAGCGGACTTGCCATGCTCCGTGCCTCGGCAGAGCTTGCGGGGATACTGTCGGATAATGGTGCAGTGCTGAACGGGCTTTTGGGAGCGGAAAATTATGAGGTATCAAAAGCAAATCTTGAAAAGCTTGTCTCCGACGGACAAAGCTATGCATCGCTGACAGACAAGATTTCGTCGGTCTTTGAGCCGTCCGCAGCCGATATTGACGCAGCAGCCGCCAAGCTCCAATGGAAGCAGGCGGAACAGAGCTGGTTCCTGCCGAAAATGATAAAGCAGAACAAACTTGTAAAGCAGCTGCGGCTTTATGCAAAATCTCCCGCAGATATAACAAAGGAAAATATCACCGAATATTATTCGCTTATAGAATCGGCTGCCGCTCTGAAAAAAAGCATAAACGAGACTCATGCAAACATCAGCGGTATGCTGGGAAGCATATTTACGGGAACGTCCACTGACTGGAATGCGGTTTCCGAAGCACTTAAAAAGACAGGCAGCGTAAAGAATATCCTGATGAAATATCCTCGGATAAGCATGAACGGAGCCGACAGTGAGCTTTCATCATATTCGGCTGCCGCAAACGGGTTTTTGAAGGAGCTTGATTCGCTTTGCAAAAAATTTGATATAAGCTTAGATGATGCCGATACTCTTGACAGCATTTCCGAAAGGCTGGGAAGATACAGCGAAAATGCGGACGGTCTGCGCAATATCACTGCGTTTAATCTTGCCGACAGTGAGCTTTGCGAAGCGGGACTTGAATGCATAAGCCGCTGCTTTAAGAACTCGGAGATATCGGCAGCCGGACTTTCCGGTGCTTTTGAAGCCAATCTTTACTATTCGCTTGCGCTGAAAGCAATCTCCGAGGACGACAGACTGAAAACCTTCAACGGCCGCAGGTATGACGATCTTATCAGACAGTATAAGGAAATTATCGGCACATTCCGCCAGATGACTGTACAGGAGCTTTGCGCACGTCTTTCCGCCAATGTTCCGTCGTCGGGCACATCGGGCGCAGCCGATTCCGAGCTGGGAATACTGAAGCGTGCAATAAAGAGCAACGGCAGAATGATGTCCGTGAGAAAGCTGTTCGATCAGATCCCGTCACTGCTCCGCAGGCTTTGTCCGTGTATGCTCATGAGCCCCATATCGGTGGCTCAGTACATAGATCCGTCATTCCCGAAGTTTGATCTTGTTATTTTCGATGAAGCGTCACAGCTTCCTACAAGCGAAGCTGTGGGAACGATAGCGAGAGCGGAAAATGCGGTCATTGTCGGAGATCCCAAGCAGCTGCCGCCCACAAGCTTTTTCTCTTCAAACCGTGTTGATGAGGAAAATGCGGATATCGAGGATCTGGAAAGCCTGCTGGACGATTGTCTTGCAGTTTCCATGCCGCAGGAATATCTGAAATGGCATTACCGTTCAAGGCACGAAAGCCTTATCGCATTCAGCAACAGCAAGTATTATGACAATAAACTTTATACGTTCCCGTCTCCCGATGACCTTGTTTCGAGAGTTACCGTTATCCACCCCGAGGGATTTTATGACAAGGGCAAAACCAAGCAGAACAAGGCCGAAGCGCAGGCTGTTGTGGCAGAGATAGTGCGCCGTCTAAGCAGTGAAACGCTCCGCAGCGAGAGCATAGGAGTTGTAACGTTCAGCTCGGTACAGCAGAACCTCATTGATGATATGCTGCTGGAGGAATTCAGAAAGCACCCCGAGCTTGAAGAGGCGGACAGAAAGTCAAAGGAGCCGATATTCATCAAAAACCTTGAAAATGTTCAGGGTGACGAACGTGACATTATTCTGTTTTCTGTGGGATATGGTCCCGATGCGGAGGGAAAGGTGTCCATGAATTTCGGACCGCTCAACCGTGACGGCGGCTGGCGCAGACTTAATGTTGCCGTTTCCAGAGCAAGAAAGCAGATGATCGTTTATTCGGTGCTGCGTCCCGATCAGATAGATCTTTCACGGACACGCTCGGACGGTGTTGCGGGGCTGAAAAGCTTCCTTGAATTTGCCGAAAGGGGCAGCGGAACTCTTGCGGCTCATACGGCATCGTCTGCCGAACGGCGTGATGATATCGTCAGCGGCATAGCGGCGGCTATAACCGAAAGGGGATATAATGTCACCTGCGGAATAGGCTGCTCGGAATTCAAGGTGGATATTGGCATCATAGATCCCGAGAACGAAAACAAATATCTTCTGGGCATACTTCTTGACAGCGATACGGGTTCCGCTTCATATACCGCCTGCGACAGATTCGTTTCCCAGCCCGATGTTCTGTCGGGACTGGGCTGGAGGACATTCCGTGTCTGGACTATGGATTGGCTTGACGATCCCAAGCGTACAACAGATGAAATAATAAGCGCCGCAAAAAAGGCGGAGGAGGACCGTGAGCCTGTCTATGCCGAAGAAACGGTGACGATATCACTTGATTTTGAGCGTGACGATGTGCAGCAGTCGGCAAATGCCGCAGCATATGTTTCTGCGCAGTTTAAAAGCTCGGGAAGCTCCGAGCAGTTCTATGACCCTGCATTGAGTTCCAAAATAAAGGCAGCCGCTTCAGAGATACTTGAAACGGAATCTCCAATAAGCCGAAAGCTGCTTATCAAAAAGGTCATATCACGCTGGGGGATAACCCGTTCGGGAAATAAGGTGGAAGAAATATTCAACAAGACAGCAGCTGCGATATCAAAAACTATCACAGCAGATGAGGACAGGGTATTCTTCTGGAAAAAGGGGCAGGATCCCGAAGAATACGGTATTTACCGCCGTGACGACAATTCCGAGATGAAGCGTTCTGCGGACGATATACCGTCACAGGAGATATTCTGTGCGGTCCGTGAGGTGCTGAGCGAGCAGGGAGGAATGTCGGAAAGCGCACTTATCCGTGAGACGGCAAAGAAATTCGGATTTACCCGAAAGGGCACAATAATCGAATCCGTGATAGGCTATGCCGTGAGAAATGCTGCGGAAAAAGGAAAGCTCAGCATTTCCGAAAGCGGAAATATCACACTGCCTTAATGGCGTAATTTATAAGCGGTTGCTTAACACCTCCGTTCTGCGGCAGATATTTTGCTGCATAACGGAGGTGTTTGTTTTTTTATGGGGAAAATTTATGAAACAATAACGATCAGCGTTAATACATTATATTAGGGTCGGAAAAATCCTCTTCGGGTACAATAAAGCCGACCCATTTACGATCGTACTTTATACATTTATCAATGTTTTCGATGATTTCTTCATCGCTCATATCAAGATTGCCATAAGCAAAAGTTTCGCCAAAATGTTTTTTATATTCATCAAGTTTGGCGCAAAAAAGCTCTCCGATCTTCATTTCTTCGGGAGTTTTTTTCAAGCCGGGAAAATTATTAAATTTAATTCGTAACATTTTTAGTACTCCAATAACAAAAAATATATGCACTCAAAAAAAGCAATACTTCTGCTTTATGATTCATTATATCATTTCCGACATTCATGTCAAGCAAATAAAGAGTATTATTTTGGACTTAAAGCTGCTTTTTTGCCGTCAGGCAGAAATTCTTATCTCCGTACAAAGCTTGGATTGGACATGACCTCAAAAATGCATGAAACAATAATGCACAAAATGCATATTAATTTGATAGGATTAATATACACTATTGCCAAATATATGCTTTTCCTATTGACAAACAGTAATTTATAATGTATTATCTTTATTATACTAAACCTATCGAATAGATATGGATTATAAAGAGGGATATTATGAAATACTTCGGTTATCATTCGGGAGGAATGGCATATTGTTGTTCCTGATGTTTTCTTGCATTAAACGGTCTGAAAAATATTATAAGAAATGAGGAAAATATCATGAAAAAGAATATATTGTCTCTTGCGGCGGCAGCGGTGCTTTCGGCTTCTGTTTTTCTTACAGGCTGCGGCTCTTCCGATTCCGATACGGTAACGCTCACCAATGTTTCATATGACCCCACAAGGGAGCTTTACACAGCATACAATGAAATTTTTGCGGAGCACTGGAAGGAGCTTACGGGTCAGGACGTTGATATAATCCAGTCCCACGGCGGCTCGGGAAAGCAGGCTCTTGAAGTGGCAAACGGACTTGATGCCGATGTTGTTACACTCGCTCTTGAATATGATGTCAATGCAATAGAAAATGCGGGACTTATAGATGAGGGCTGGATAAATGAATTTGACAGGGACAGCGCTCCCTATACCTCCACAATAGTTTTTCTTGTCCGCAAGGGCAATCCGAAAAATATCCGTGACTGGGGAGATCTTGTAAATGACGGCGTGGGAGTTATCACTCCCAACCCCAAGACCTCGGGCGGAGCAAGGTGGAATTATCTTGCGGCATGGGCTTATGCTGATAAGCTTTACGGCGGCGACGAAGCACAGACAAAGGATTTTATAAAGAAGCTTTATAAGAATGTGCTGGTGCTTGATTCGGGCGCAAGAGGAGCTACCACATCGTTCGTTGAGAACGGACAGGGCGATGTGCTTATCGCATGGGAGAACGAAGCTTATCTTTCAATAAAGGACAATCCCGATGAATATGAGATCGTTACGCCGAGCATAAGCATTCTGGCGCAGCCCTCGGTGGCTGTTGTGGATAAGGTCGTGGATAAGAGAGGCACAAGAGAGGCTGCGGAGGAATATCTGAATTATCTTTATTCCGATGAGGCACAGCGCATTGCGGGAGATAATTACTACCGTCCCTCCGACCCCGATATCCTTGCGGAATATGCGGATAAATTCGACCTTGACGTTGAGCTTGTTACGATAAACGATTTCGGCGGCTGGGACGCTGCACAGGCGAAGCATTTTGCCGACGGCGGCGTGTTTGATGAGATCTATGAAAAATGATAAGATGAAACTTTCGGAGAAATAAGATGAAAAAGAAAACCGTCAGAGTAATACCGATGTTCGGGCTGTCAATGGGAGTTACCCTTGCGATGCTCAGTATCATCGTGCTTATCCCGCTGGCATCGCTGGTGATATTTACAGCAAAGCTAAGCTTTTCGGACATTATTGAAACAATAACAAGGGAGCGTGTGCTTGCAAGCTTTCGAGTAAGCTTCGGTACGGCGTTTGTGGCTTCGGCAATAAATGCGGTAATGGGAGTTATACTTGCGTGGGTGCTTGTAAGATATGATTTCCCGGGAAAGCGTATTCTTGACGGAATGATCGAGCTGCCATTTGCACTTCCCACAGCCGTTGCGGGAATCGCACTTACGTCCCTTACTGCGGACCGGGGCTTCGTGGGAAAATTTTTTGCAAGGTTCGGTATAAAGATTGCTTACACAAGGATAGGAATAACCGTTGCACTTGTTTTCATAGGCATTCCATTTGTTGTAAGAGCTGTTCAGCCTGTGCTTGAAAAGCTTGATCCGTCGCTTGAAGAAGCGGCAGGCGTAATGGGCGCAAGCCGTGCAAGGATATTCAGACAGGTGATATTCCCCGAGCTGGCTCCTGCCGTATTCACAGGCTTCGGACTTGCTTTCGGAAGATGTCTCGGAGAATACGGAAGCGTTGTTTTCATTGCGGGAAACAAGCCCTTTGAAACGGAGATAACTCCGCTGATAATCATGTCGGAGCTTCAGGAATATGATTATTCCAGCGCAACTGCGATAGCACTGGTAATGCTTATTGCGGCATTTCTTATACTTTTCCTGGTCAATCTGATACAGGCAAGAAATACAAAGATACTCGGAAGGTGAGCATATGCATAAGGAAACTGTCGGTTCAAAAATAGTTAAATGGCTGCTTATCGGCATAAGCGTACTCTTTGCGTTTCTTATGCTTGTTCTGCCGCTTATAACGGTAATTACCGAAGCTTTGAGCAGCGGCTGGAAAATGTACATAGAAGCCGTAACGGATAAATATACCGTCAAGGCTATACAGCTCACTCTGCTTGCAACGGTCTGTGCCGTGGTGTTCAATACTGTATTCGGACTGTTTGCTGCATGGACTCTGACAAAGTTCAGATTCAGAGGCAAGAAGCTGCTCACAACGCTTATCGATGTTCCCGTTACGGTATCGCCTATCATTGCAGGTCTGATATTCGTTCTTACCTTCGGCAGACAAAGCCCCATATATCCTCTGCTGGAAAGCCTTGATATAAAGGTTGTTTTTGCCGTTCCGGGAATAATACTTGCAACTGTATTCGTAACATTCCCGTTTATTTCGAGAGAGCTTATACCCGTGCTTGAAGCACAGGGCACCGATGAGGAAGAAGCAGCGGCGCTTATGGGAGCAAACGGCCGGACGATATTCACAAAGGTCACATTCCCTCATATAAAGTGGGCATTCCTTTACGGCGTTGTGCTTTGCACGGCAAGGGCAATGGGAGAGTTCGGAGCGGTATCCGTTCTTTCCGGACATCTCAGAGGAAAGACAAACACGCTTCCGCTCCATGTTGAGATACTTTTCAATGAATTTCAGTATGTGCCTGCATTTGCGGTATCGAGCATACTTGTTATAATGGCTGTGATAATACTTATCGTCAGAAGCGTTGTGGAATATATCGGAAAGAGGAATTCGGAAAATGTACGTTGAGCTTAAAAATATAAATAAGAATTTCGGAGATTACAAGGCTTCGGACAATGTGAGCTTCGGCATAGAAAAGGGAAAGCTCATCGGTCTGCTGGGTCCCAGCGGCAGCGGAAAGACAACTATCCTCCGAATGATCGCAGGTCTTGAACAGCCCGACAGCGGCGAGATAATCATTGACGGAAAGGTCGTCAACGATATCCCCGCAAGTCAGAGAGGGATAGGCTTTGTATTCCAGAGCTATGCGCTTTTCAGATATATGACGGTTTATGACAATATCGCTTTCGGACTTAAAGTGCAGAAAGCGGACAAAAAATATATCCACGAGCGTGTTAATGAGCTGATCTCGCTTATCGGTCTTTCGGGACTTGAAAAAAGATATCCCAGTCAGCTTTCGGGCGGTCAGCGTCAGAGAGTGGCATTTGCGAGAGCGCTTGCTCCGAATCCGCAGCTGCTGCTTCTTGACGAGCCTTTTGCGGCTATTGATGCAAAGGTAAGGCAGGAGCTTAGGAGCTGGCTCCGTGATATGATAACAAAGCTTGGAGTTACCAGCATATTCGTTACTCACGATCAGGACGAGGCTATCGAGGTGGCTGACGAGATAATCATTACAAATAAGGGCAGGATAGAGCAGATGGGAACACCCCCGCAGGTCTACCGTGACCCCCATACCGCTTTCACCGCATCGTTTTTCGGACACACATCGTTCCTTGAGGATTATACCAAATTCAAGAGCTTTGATGTTGTGGAAAATGCGGACAAGGCGATCGTCCGTCCCGAATTTGTCAAGGTGGCAAAGAAGAACGAGAACATCATCTACCGAAGCTCCGCATCGGAGGGCGAGGTCATACGCACTGCTTTCAGAGGAAACTACATCGAGCTTACGATCTCCGTAAACGGCAGCATAATCACCGCAAACAGAGGTCTCGACGACGCACCCGTTGAAGTGGGCGAAAAGGTCAGCGTGTTCCTTTACAGAATGTTCGTTACTGCGGGAGACAAGGCGATACTTCTTGAAAACAATGCGCTTACGGCAAACTTTGTATTTATCTGATACATTGCTTCATACACGGCGGCTTATGAAAATGAGCCGCTGTTTTTGTACATTTGACATTTTATCCGTCTCACGGTATAATATAGTTTGTTGTTAATGAAAAGGCGGCGAAAAAATGCTTTGCATAAGTGTGAATTATAAAAAGGCGGATTCCGCAGTGAGAGGAATGCTGTCATTTAATGAGGATATGCGCAGGGACATATCCGAAAAGCTTTCTGCGGCGGGAGCAGATGAAAATATCATTCTCTGTACCTGCTCACGTACAGAGGTTTATGTGTGCGGAAATATCTCCGAGGAGAGGGTCATAGAGATAATGACCGAGGTTTCGGGAGCCGAGGATATAAGGCAGTATGTGATGTGTTTTATCGGCAGTTCGGCAGTGAAACATCTTTTTTCGGTTGCCTGCGGAATGGATTCCATGGTAATCGGCGAGGACGAGATCCTCGGTCAGACAAGGGACGCTTTCAAGGAGGCTTCCGACAGAGGAACGGTTGCTTATGAGCTGAATGTGATATTTCAGTCAGCGCTTGCCTGCGCAAAAAAGATCAAGACGGATACGAGCCTTTCGGGCGTGCCTGTTTCAACGGCTACTCTTGCGGCAAATGAAGCTGTCCGCTTCGGAAGTGAGATACTTCTGATAGGTGCTTCGGGAAAGATCGGCAGCAGCACATTTAAGAATATCCTTGCCCATAAAAATGTACGTGTCACGGTCACATCAAGAAAGCATATCCCCGATATAGCCGAGAAGTACAGAGACAAGGTGACGGTAGTACCTTATGAGGAAAGATATAACTATATCGACGGAGCGGACTGCATCATCAGTGCCACATCAAGTCCTGTTTATACGATTACATATGACAGGCTGATGAACAGCATACATACCGAAAAGAAAAGGCTTTTCATAGATCTTGCCGTTCCCCGTGACATTGACGAAAGGATAGACGGAGCGGAAAATATTGAGCTTATCGGCATAGACCGCTTTGAGCAGCTTTCACGGAAAAACAACGAGATAAAGCTTTCCGCACGGGACAAGGCGGAAGCGATAATATCCGACGAGCTGGAGGCTCTTGTGAAAAATATGGCGATGCACAGGCTCATGTCGTCCTCGGCATATATTGACCGTCAGCTTTGCGCAAACGGCATTGCACCGCTTATGTATAAGCTAAAATCGGGGCTGAATGCGGAGGAATTTGAAAAGGTGATAAATATAATCACGGACACGGACAGCGGAAAGGAAATATTATAATCATGACGCTTAAAATCGGAACGAGAAAAAGCAGGCTGGCGGTGATACAGGCTGAAGCTGCCGCCGCTGCCATAAAGGATAAATTTCCCGATATTCGGACGGAGCTTGTGTATATCACAACGGAGGGCGACCGTGTTTCGGACAAGCCCCTTACTGCTATCGGCGGCAAGGGGGTGTTTGTGTCCGAGATAGAAAATGCACTGCTGGAGGGACGAATTGATATTGCCGTTCACAGCGCAAAGGATATGGCGGTAAAATGTGCCGACGGGCTTGCGGTAACGGGCGTGCTGGAAAGGGGAAGTCCCTTTGATCTGCTTATTTCCGTCAAGGGCAGAAAGCACGGAAATGTTTTCGGAACGGGAAGTCCCAGAAGAAAAAAAGTGATCGAAAAGCTTTTTCCCGATGCGGAGATAAAAGGCATCAGGGGAAATATCGATACAAGGCTGAACAAGCTCAGAAGCGGCGAATATGACAGCATCGTTCTTGCGGAGGCGGGAATAAAAAGGCTTGGGGCGGATATGTCCGATCTTTCGGTAATGGAGCTGAAATACGGTCCCTGTTCACCCTGTCAGGGAATAATCGCCCTTGAAACTGCGGAAAGCGGATATGCCGCCGATACAGCAAGGGCAGTCTCCCATGAAGATACGTTCCTCTGCTTTGAGACGGAGCGCTATGCAATGAAGCTTATGGGAGCGGACTGCACAAAGCCTGTGGGCGCATATGCCGTGATAAAAAACGGCATGACGGAGCTTTCCATAACCTTTGACGGAGTACATACACTGCATGGAGAAGCGCCCGTTTCGGACAGATTCGGGCTTGCGGAAAGGCTGGTGAGCGAGCTGTGAGCAAGGGCTATGTATATCTCTGCGGCGCAGGCTGCGGTGAAGCCGACCTTATAACGATAAGGGGAATGAATGCGCTGAAAAACTGTGATGCCGTTGTATATGATGCGCTCATCGACGAAAAGCTGCTTGAAGCCGTTCCCGAAAATGCCGAAAGGATATGCGTCGGAAAGCGTGCGGGAAAGCACAGCGAAAAGCAGGAAGCAATAAATGACATCATCGTGAAAAAGGCGCTGGAGGGAAAATGCGTAGTGCGCCTTAAAGGCGGCGATCCTCTCGTTTTCGGAAGAGGCGGCGAGGAGGCGGTGTCCCTTGAGGAAAACGGCATACGCTATGAGTTTATCCCCGGAATAACCTCGGCTGCGGCAGTGCCCGAGCTGGCAGGAATACCCGTTACCCACAGGAATGTCAGCAGGAGCTTTCATGTTATCACGGGTCATACGGCGGAGGATACTCTCCCCGACAACATGGCGGAATATGCAAGGCTGAACGGCACGCTTGTTTTTCTCATGGGACTCAGAAAGCTGCCGATGATCGCAGAGGGACTTATTGAAAACGGAAAGGTTCCCGAAACTCCCGCAGCGGTCATATCCAACGGCGGAAGAGAGGGTCAGAGCGTTATCGGAGGAACTCTCTCAGATATTGCCGAAAAGGCGAAAGATGCGGCTGCTCCCGCAGTTATTGTGATAGGGGAGACTGCCTCATATCGTTTTATAACGGACAAAAAGGTTTCGGCAGCGCTGGTTGGCACAAAGCATTTTACGGAAAAGCTTTCACATAAGCTTCTGCCCTACGGCATAAAAACGGAATTTCCCTGTGAGCTGGAGGTCAATGAATACAAGGAAAATCATGCCTTTGATTTGGCTCTGAAAAGCATCTCCGAATATACCGCCGCCGTATTTACAAGCGCCAATGCGGTGAGAATATTTTTTGACAGGCTGAAAAAGCTTCGCATTGATATCAGAAAGCTTGCGCATATGCGGTTTGCGGCAATAGGCAGCGGCACTGCGGATATACTTTCCGAATATGGCTTTTTTGCGGATATGATCCCCGAAAAATACACCTCCGCCCAGCTTGGAAAGCTTCTTGCCGAAAGCTGCGGCAGTGAGGACAATATTCTTATCCCAAGAGCGGAGCAGGGCAGCAGCGAGCTTACCGATCCTCTCGACGCTTCGGGGATAAGATACAACGAGATCAGGATATATGATGTGTGCGTTTCCCAAAAGGTGAAGCCGTGCAGGATAGAGAATGATTTTCTCGTTTTCGGCAGCAGCTCGGGAGTAAGGGATTTCTTTGACGGCGGATTTGAGGTTTCGGACAGCACGGAAATAATATGCATCGGTGAGATAACCGCCGCAGAGCTTGAAAAGCGTTCGGGCAGAAAATGCGGAGTATCTTTAAGTCAGGACGCAGACGGTATAGCGGAGCATATCAGAAAAGCAATTTGACATTATAATAACAGCATAATAAGAAAATGCACGTCATGAAAGTGATATCGACGTGCATTTTTGTTATACTTTTAACAATTTTGAATATTATTTAGTCATATACACCGAAAAAATTGTCGGATTTTCATTTTTTACTGGCAGATTGTTAGAATGTAGATTAAACCTATTGACTTAATATGATTTTAGGTATATAATCAAATCATTGGTAAAGCACACCAAATCAATAGGAATAATACTTAAGGTCGCCTCTAAAAACCATAGTGCCTCAGATGCGCAGTCAGATTTTTCGTCAGATTGTATAGAAATTTCGCAGGCATACTGCCGTATGTCAAGAAATTTATGTGCAAGATGACGGAAAATCTGCAAGCAGATGAGGTACTAAGGCTTTAGCCGGTGGTTTTTAGAGGTGACCTTAAATCATTAAACACGAAAGTCAGGCGCTGCGAAATGAAATTCAACACAGCACTTCTTCACGATTCGTTCACCGGAGACAAGGAAACGGGAGCAACTCTTGTTCCTGTTTACAACGTCAATGCATATGCGCACGGATCGGCTGAAAAACTGGAAAAAATATTTAATAATAAAGCTGCGGGTTATGCATATACCAGAATAAGCAATCCTACAACAGCTTCTTTTGAAAACAGGATAACGGCTCTTGAACACGGCATCGCTTCGATAGCGTGCAGCTCGGGAATGGCGGCGGTCACAATGTCGCTGATAAACATTCTTGAATCGGGCGACGAGATCGTTGCAAGCAGCGCTCTTTACGGCGGAAGCCTTGATCTTTTTGAGGATCTTGAAGCTTTCGGAATAAAGACCGTGTATATAAACGATGCAACGGCGGAAGCGCTTGCGGGAGCTGTCACGGATAAGACAAAGGCTGTTTTTGCGGAGCTTATCGGAAATCCAAAGCTGAATGTTGTTGATCTTAAAGCATTTTCCGAGGCTGTTCATTCATACGGTCTGCCGCTGATAATCGACAGCACAACCGCTACGCCCTATCTTTGCAATCCTATAGATCTGGGAGCGGATATCGTTGTCCATTCCACATCGAAATATATAAACGGCAGCAGCAACGCCATAAGCGGCATGATAACCGACAGCGGAAAATTCAAGTGGGGAGACAAGCACCCCGCAATGAAAAAATGGAGCAAGTTCGGCAGCTTCGCATACATCGCAAAGCTGAGAAACGGCATATGGAGAAACATGGGAACCTGCGTTTCGCCCAATACATCTTTCCTGAATGCTCTGGGACTTGAAACGCTGGGACTGCGAATGGAAAGACTTTGTTCCAATGCGCAGGCGCTGGCGGAGTTCCTTGAAACACAGGACGGCATAACGGTGAATTATCCCGGACTGAGATCAAATCCCTATTATGAGCTTGTAAAGTCCCAGTTCGGCGGAAAAGGCGGAGCGATACTTACAATAAGAACGGGCAGCAGGGAAAGAGCCTTCAAGCTTATAAATTCACTTAAATATGCTGCGGTGGCATCGAACATCGGAGACGTAAGAACACTGGTAATACACCCGTCGGGAACGCTTTTTGCTCACAGCGATGAAGCGGCAAAGGCAGATGCGGGAGTATATGACGATACTGTAAGAATAAGCGTCGGTATAGAGGATATCGAAGATCTGACAGCCGATTTTGCACAGGCTATAAAAAATATGGAGGAAGAATAAAATGGCAGTAGATTATGCAACACTCAAAAAGGGCGGCTTTATGCGCCAGAAGCAGAAGAACAATTTTTCCCTCAGACTCAGAGTTGTGGGCGGCAATCTTACCGCAAAGCAGCTTGCAAAAATAGCAGAAGTAAGCGAAAAGTACGGCGAGGGTCATGTTCATCTTACTTCCCGTCAGAGCGTTGAGATACCCTTTATCAAGCTTGATGATATCGACGAGGTAAAGAATGCACTTGCCGAGGGCGATGTTGAACCCGGCGTATGCGGACCGAGAGTAAGAACAGTCACAGCCTGTCAGGGCAATGCTATCTGTCCCAGCGGCTGCATAGATACATACGAGCTTGCAAAGGAGCTTGATGACAGATATTTTGCCAGAGAGCTTCCCCATAAGTTCAAGTTCGGAATCACAGGCTGCCAGAACAACTGCCTTAAAGCAGAGGAAAATGACCTCGGCATAAAGGGCGGAATAAAGGCAACCTGGAAAGAGGACGCCTGCATAGGCTGCGGAGTCTGCGTAAAGGCTTGCCGCACAAATGCGCTGACAATGACAGACGGAAAGATCATCGTAGATGAGTCAAAGTGCAATTTCTGCGGACGCTGCTGCAAGTCATGTCCCGCAGATGCATGGGACGAGATCCACGGCTATATCGTATCCTTCGGAGGACTGTTCGGAAACCACATCAACAAGGGCGAGGCAGTCATTCCCTTTATCGAGGATAAGGATAAGCTGATGAAGGTATGCGATGCGGCAATTGAATTCTTTGCAGAAAATGCAAAGGCAGGTGAACGCTTCAAGTTCACACTTGACCGTGTGGGCTATGACAAGTTCAAGGAAAGAATACTGGAGGTTTACAACAATGGCTGAATTTAAGATAGACGATACGGTTGATATCACCGATGTGGTTTGCCCCACAACATTCGTAAAGGCAAAGGTCGCTCTTGAGGAGCTGGACGAGGGACAGATACTCTCTGTCAGAATGAATGACGGAGAGCCTGTTCAGAACGTCCCCAGAAGCATCAAGGAAGAGGGTCACAAGATACTGAAGCTCATCGACAATGAGGACGGCACTTATGATCTTATCGTAGAAAAGGTCGGTGACTGATATGGCTCTCAGAGTTGACAAAGACAGCTTCGGCACAGAAGTAACAGGCTATGCAGGCTTTGCGGTTGCGGATTTTTATTCCGATTCATGCATTCCCTGCAAGAGAATGTCACCCGTTATCGCACAGCTGGAGGAAGAAAACACCGACGTTAAGTTTGTCAAGGTGAATATAAACTTTGACTCGGAGCTGGCGGAAAAATATGAGGTCCGTTCCGTTCCCACGCTGGTATTCTTTAAAAACGGCGAAGAGGCAGACAGGATCACAGGCGCCGCTAAAAAAGCGGAGATCGAAGAAAAGATCAATAATTTGAAATAATATATAATATAAGGAGTTTTAGCCATGATTATCACAGTTGCAGGAGAGAAAAAGGAATACAAGGACGGTCTTACGGTAAACGAGCTTATCGCTCTTGAAAATGTTGAGACACCCGAGTATGTTACGGTAAGCCTTAACGATGAGTTTGTAGCCAAGGACGCTTTCGATACAGCCTTAAAGGACGGCGACAATGTTGAGTTCCTTTATTTCATGGGCGGCGGAGCAGTTAAGGACTGAAAATAAACATCAGGGAAGGAGCGATAGCAATGGCTTTTACAAATGAACAGCTTGAACGTTATTCACGTCATATCATATTAAAAGAAGTGGGCGCAAAGGGTCAGAAGAAGCTTCTTAATGCCAAGGTGCTTATTATCGGAGCAGGCGGACTGGGCGCTCCTGCGGCAATGTATCTTGCTGCGGCAGGCGTCGGAACTATTGGCATCGCCGATGCGGACGAGGTCGATCTTTCCAACCTCCAGCGCCAGATAATCCATTCCACAGCCGATATCGGCAAGGCAAAGGTACAGTCGGCAAAGGAAACTATGGAAGCAATAAATCCCGATGTAAAGGTCAACACATACCGCACCTTTGTTACTTCGGAAAATATCATGGAGCTTATCGCCGATTATGATTTTATCATCGACGGCACAGACAATTTCCCTGCAAAGTTCCTTATCAATGATGCCTGCGTTATGGCTAAGAAGCCTTTCTCCCATGCAGGAATAATCCGCTTCAAGGGACAGCTCATGACATACGTTCCCGGACAGGGACCTTGCTACCGCTGCGTATTCAAGAATCCTCCTCCGAAGGACGCAGTTCCCACCTGCAAGCAGGCAGGCGTTATCGGAGCTATGGGCGGCGTTATCGGTTCGCTCCAGGCTATGGAGGCTATCAAGTATATCATTGGTCAGGGTGAGCTTCTTACAGGCTATCTGCTTACATATGATGCACTTAAAATGGAGTTCCGCAAGGTAAAGCTCCCCTCAAATACATCGGGCTGCGCAGTATGCGGAGATCACCCCACGATCACAGAGCTTATAGATTACGAGCAGCATGAATGCGACGGCGTTCATCTTACCAATGAAGAGGTCTGATAGAAATGATAAAGCTTAAAAGATCTGATTATGAAAAAATGCTTGCCCATGCGGAAAAGGAGCTTCCCAACGAAGCCTGCGGTCTGCTGGGAGGCACTTTGGACGAAAACGGAAAAACCGTCAGCGAGGTATATCTTCTTACGAATATCGACGCTTCCAATGAGCATTTTTCCATGGACCCCAAGGAGCAGCTTGCAGCCGTTAAGGACATGAGAAGCAAGGGCATCACACTGCTGGGCAACTGGCATTCTCACCCCGAATCTCCCTCACGTCCCTCCGATGAGGACAAGAGACTTGCTCATGACAGCAAGGCAAGCTATATGATCCTTTCTCTTATGGACAGGGCAAACCCCGTTCTCAATTCCTTTAAGATAACGGGCAGCGACCCCAAAACCTCGGAAAAGGAAGAACTGGTAATAGAGGACTGAAATGAATTTATATGATGTTATCATAATCGGCAGCGGTCCTGCGGGACTTTCCGCCGCAATATATGCAAAGCGTGCGTGTCTGAATGCGGTTGTCTGCGAAAAGGAATATATGGGCACGGGTCAGATCGCCGAAAGCAGCAGGGTGGATAATTACCCGGGAATGTTCGGCGAGAACGGATATGATCTGGGAGAAAAATTCCGCAGCCATGCGGAGGCTCTCGGAGCTGATTTTTTCGAGGGTGAGGCGGAAAGCATCATTCCCGATGAAAACGGCTATACCGTAAAATTTGCGGACGGACAGACGCTTTCGGGCAGAACGATAGTTTATGCTGCGGGAACATACCGCCGCAGGCTGAATATAAAGGGCGAGCATGAATTTTCCGCAAGGGGAATATCCTACTGCGCCGTATGCGACGGAGCATTTTATAAGGACAAGGACACAGCGGTTATAGGCGGCGGAGATACGGCGCTTTCCGATGCGCTTTTCCTTTCAGATATTGCGAAAAATGTGTATGTTATCCACCGCAGAGACGCTTTCAGAGCAAATGAAGCGCTGGTTGAAAAGGTTAAGCAGACACCCAATATCACCCTTATACTCAATGCGGTGCCTGTTGAATTTATCGGAGACAATATGCTCACGGCAGTGAAGTATATCCAAAACGGCGAAGAAAAAACACTTCCCGTCGGCGGTTCGTTCACAGCGATCGGAAGCATACCCAACACCGATATGCTGAAAGGCATTGCCGAGCTTGATGATAACGGATATATTGCTGCGGGAGAGGACGGCGTGACATCTGCAAAGGGCATTTTTGCCGCAGGTGATGTTCGCACAAAGTCTCTCAGACAGGTTATAACCGCAGCTGCGGACGGTGCGAACTGCATTGATTCCATTAAAAAATATTTACAGCAATAAACGGAGATGGCAGTATGAGATCCGAAAAGCTTACAACTGATATTTTGATAATAGGCGGCGGAACGTCAGGCTGCTATGCAGCGCTTACTATCGCTGAAAATTATCCCGATACAAAGGTGCTTATCTGCGAAAAGGCTCAGATCAAGCGAAGCGGCTGTCTTGCGGCAGGCGTAAATGCGCTGAATGCCTACATCACAGAGGGCAGAACTCCCCATGATTACGTTGAATATGCCGAAAAGGATGCAGAGGGCATCGCAAGAGGTGACCTGCTCCTTACAATGTCGGAGCTTCTCAACGAGGTCACGGAGAAGCTTGAAAAGCTGGGACTTGTTATCCTGAAGGACGAAAACGGAAAATATGTTACCAGAGGCAACCGAAACCTTAAAATAAACGGCGAGAACATCAAGCCTATCCTTGCGGAAGCCGTGAACAAGCTCCCCAATGTGACCGTTATGAACCGTGTGAACATCACCGATCTTTCGGTGCATGACAATACCGTTAACGGAGCATTCGGCTTCGGGATAGACAGCGGCGTTTTCTATACGATAGAAGCAAAGGCGGTCATAGTTGCAACAGGCGGTGCGGCAGGACTTTACAAGCCCAACAATCCGGGCTTTTCCCGTCATAAGATGTGGTATCCTCCCTTTAACACAGGCGCAGGCTATGCAATGGGAATAAAGGCGGGAGCCGAAATGACAACTCTTGAAATGAGATTCATTGCTCTCCGCTGCAAGGACACTATCGCTCCCACGGGAACTCTTGCACAGGGAGTCGGCGCAAAGCAGGTAAATTCTCTCGGCGAGGTATATGAGACAAAATACGGCATCACCACATCTCAGAGAGTTTACGGAACCGTTATGGAGAATATCGAGGGCAGAGGGCCGTGCTATCTCCGCACAGAGGGCATCACTTCCGAGCAGGACGAATCGCTCTTAAAAGCATATCTGAATATGGCGCCCTCACAGACTATCAAGTGGATAGAAAGCGGAAAGAATCCTTCGCAGCAGAATGTTGAGATCGAGGGCACGGAGCCTTATATCGTAGGCGGTCATACCGCAGGCGGATATTGGGTTGACACCGACAGACAGACCACCGTAACGGGACTTTATGCTGCGGGAGATGTCAGCGGCGGATGTCCCCAGAAATATGTTACGGGCGCTCTTGCCGAGGGAAAAATAGCTGCTCTTGCGGCTGCGGGATATACCGCAGACAAAAAGCTTTCGGAAATTGCCGAAAGCGAAACGGCGGAGCATCTTTCCGAAGCGGAAAAATATCTTTCGGACAGAACGGTTCGCTTTACATATGAACAGCTTGAAGAAGCCATGCAGACAGTCATGGACGAATATGCAGGCGGCATAAAGACAAATTACCGATTCAATGAAAAGCAGCTGGAGCTTGCCGATGAAAAGATCGTCAAGCTGATGAAGCTCTCCGATGAGCTTCATGCGGAGGATTTCCACGAGCTTATGTTTATTTATGAGCTTAGGGAAAGACTTGTGGTGTGCCGCAGCCTTATCGCACATCTTAAAGCGAGAAAGGAAACACGCTGGCACAGCTTTGCGGAGAATCTGGATCACCCTCAGCGTGATGATGAGAACTTCAACTGCTACATCAATTCAAAGCTGGAAAACGGTGAGATAAAGATAATCAAAAGACCGCTGGTAAAGGAGGGACAGACCTATGAGCATAATGATTGACAGCACAAAATGCGTAGGCTGCGGAAAATGTTCGATAGTATGTCCCGGAAGCCTTATAAAGCTTGAAGCGCACAAGGCGGTCATGAAATATCCCAAGGACTGCTGGGGCTGCACTTCATGCATCAAGGAATGTCCCGTTCATGCAGTAAAATTTTATCTCGGAGCGGATATCGGCGGACAGGGCTCTCTCGTTCATACCGAGGAGAGCGGCAATATCCTTAAATGGATAATCGAAAAGACTGACGGCACTGTCACCGAGATCGACATAGACCGCAAAGAATCAAATAAGTATTAAGGAGTGAAGAAAATGTCAGAATACTCACATCTCGACGAGCTTGAAGCGGAAGCGATATACATAATCAGAGAGGTAGCGGCTGAATGCGAAAAGCCCGTAATGCTCTATTCCATAGGCAAGGACAGCTCGGTAATGCTTCATCTCGCAATGAAGGCATTCTACCCCGAAAAGCCTCCGTTCCCGTTCATGCATATAGATACCACATGGAAGTTCCGTGATATGATAAAGTTCCGTGACGAGCAGGCTAAGAAGCTGGGCATCGAAATGATCGTTTACACCAACGAAGAGGGTGTAAAGCAGGGAATAAATCCCTTCGATCACGGCGCTGCATATACCGATATCATGAAGACACAGGCGCTGAAGCAGGCACTTACAAAGTACGGCTTTACGGCAGCCTTCGGCGGCGGCAGACGTGATGAGGAAAAGTCGAGAGCAAAGGAAAGAATTTTCTCTTTCAGAAACGAAGCTCAGGCATGGGATCCCAAGAATCAGCGCCCCGAAATGTGGAAGCTTTACAATGCAAAGATCAAAAAGGGCGAGAGCATAAGAGTTTTCCCCATTTCCAACTGGACGGAAAAGGATATCTGGCAGTACATCAAGCGTGAAAATATCGAGATCGTTCCGCTTTACTTTGCGGACAAGCGCCCTGTTGTTGAGCGTGACGGAAACATCATCATGGTGGACGATGACAGATTCCCGCTGAGAGAGGGAGAAGTACCCGAATACAAGTCAGTCCGTTTCAGAACACTGGGCTGCTATCCGCTTACGGGCGGAGTGGAATCCACGGCTTCCACACTTGACGAGATAATTGAAGAAACACTCAGCGCCGTTTCCTCCGAGCGTACCTCACGTGTTATCGACAACGAGGCGGCAGGCAGCATGGAGCGCAGAAAGAGAGAAGGTTATTTCTAATATGAAGGGTTTACTGAAATTTATTACCTGCGGAAGCGTAGACGACGGAAAATCCACGCTTATCGGTCATATACTTTATGATGCAAAGCTCCTTTATGCCGATCAGGAAAAGGCTCTGGAGCTGGACAGCAAGGTTGGCAGCCGCAGCGGCAAGATAGATTATTCGCTGCTTCTTGACGGTCTTATGGCTGAACGTGAGCAGGGCATAACCATTGATGTTGCGTACAGATATTTCACGACCGACAACCGCAGCTTTATCGTTGCCGACACTCCGGGTCATGAGGAATATACAAGAAACATGGCGGTAGGCGCTTCCTTTGCCGATCTTTCGGTAATTCTTGTGGACGCTTCCCAGGGTGTTCTTGTTCAGACAAGACGCCATGCACGTATCTGCCGTCTTATGGGTATCAGATACTTTGTATTTGCGGTAAACAAAATGGACCTTGTGGGTTACAGCGAGGAGCGCTTCAACGAGATCAATGCGCAGATCGAGGAGCTTAAAAAGGAGCTTTCCCTTGAAAATGTGGTTGTTATCCCGCTTTCCGCAACAGAGGGCGACAATGTTACCGTGAAGTCCGAAAATATCCCTTGGTACAAGGGTCCCGCACTTCTTGAATATCTTGAAAATGTTGATATCACGGACAGCAACACAGAGCAGGGCTTTTATATGCCTGTTCAGAGAGTATGCCGTCCCGACCATACATTCAGAGGCTTTCAGGGACAGATCGAATCGGGCAGCGTAAGCGTCGGCGACGAGATCACAACTCTTCCCAGCAACGAAAAGGCTCATGTAAAGGGCATTCTCTTCACCGATAGGGAAGTTGATACAGCCTATAAGGGTCAGCCCGTAACTATCTCACTGGACAAGGAAGTGGACGTTTCAAGAGGCTGCGTTCTGGTAAAGGACACGAATATCGCTGTTTATAAAAAGCTTACCGTACAGCTTCTCTGGATGGACGATCAGCCCCTTACCGTGGGCAAGGATTATCTTGTTAAGCTTGGAACAAAGACTATCCCGGGCGTGCTTACAAAGATAAATTATGCAGTTGACGTTAATACGGGCGAGCATATCGCAAAGAATGATCTTTCCAAGAACGAGATCGCAGTCTGCGAGATAGTTCTTGCGGAGGCTATTGCGGCAGATCTTTTTGCGGAGCATAAAACTCTGGGCGAGCTGATACTCATTGACCGTGTTACCGATATGACATCTGCCTGCGGCGTTGTTGAGGGACTTGCCGAAAAGGGCGGAAGCTTCTCGGGCAAGGCAAGCTTCAAGGCAGACGGTCTTGAAGTAAGAGGAGATGTATTCGAGGAATTCTATTACGATCAGAGCACAATGAATGTCCTCAAATACAACACCGTAAACAATACATATACAGTCGGCGACGAGATACCCGTAAAGGGCGACAGCTATGCTTATCCCGACAGCTTTGACATCATCGTTCTCCGTGACAGTGCGGCTGTTAAGGTAAGGGATAAAAAGATCACGGCTATTATCCGTCTTGAGGATTATGCTTATGACAATGTTCCTGTCATAAACGGACGCGGCTTTGAGATCAAGGCTGATTCACAGGAAAAGATGTCCGAGTTCCTTTCGGAATATTCACAGATATCCGATGCGGAAAAGAACAGATTCTTCTCACAGTGGCTGAGCTTTGATACATACCGCAGGGTAGTATTCAAGTCCGAGGAAGTATAAGAACCTGTCTTCATAAGCATATGCACACGCCTTTTCGGCAAATTTTGCTGCATACTGCGTTAAAAATCCTTGCCGTGCGGCAGCACGCCTGCGGATTTTTGCCTTGTCTGCAACAAAATTATGCTCGAAAATCCGCATACATTTCTTATGAAGACAGGTTCTAAATAAAATTACAAAAACCATTTGAATGACAAGCTCATTCAAATGGTTTTTCTTTGCAGAGTTTTTTTATGTAACCGATGTAAGGTCACAGATGCACAAAAAAAGAACGTTCGGATAATTCCGAACGTTCGGTTTGGTGCGGCAAATGGGACTTGAACCCATACGTCGAAGACACACGCACCTCAAACGTGCCTGTCTGCCTATTCCAGCACTGCCGCATTTATTAAGTTTTCGTTGTCTCTCTCAACAACAATATTAGTATATCACAATGATCTGCATTTGTCAACAGATTTCGGCAGATATTTTTATCTTTGTTTATTTTATACAAACACTGCTATATGCAAATAAATCATAATATACAAAATACAGCACAAAACCGAATATAATACGAAAAAATATTGCCAAGGACGCTTTAAATATAGTATAATTAAGTCAACATTTAAATCATGAAAGGATATTGATATGACTTCTGTTTTGTTTGATTCGGGCTGGTTTTATTCGGAGCAGCCCGTTGATATGAGCTATGATGAATTTGCGGCTTCCTCCGCCGATATGAAGAGGATAGATATTCCCCACGATATGCTTATCTCCGATGCGGACAACTTATATAAGAACTGCACGGGATTTTACGTAAAGGAATTTATTCTTGACGGCGACGCAGCCGAAAAAACGGTGTATCTCCGCTTTGACGGAGTTTATCCCGTGTGTGAGATCTATCTCAACGGCTGCCTTGTCCGCACTCACAAGTACGGCTATTCCGCATTTGACTGCGATCTTACGGGGCTTGTCCGTGAGGGCAGGAACACGGTTACTGTCCGTGTTGAGCACCGTGCGCCCAATTCACGCTGGTATTCGGGAGCCGGAATTTACCGTGATGTTACGCTGAAGATCGCCGAGCCTGTACATATACTTCCCGACGGCGTGTATATCCACACATCGCTCAATCCCGACGGAAGCTTTGACGCTGCGGTAAAGACCGAAACTTCGGCGGAAAATGTGACACTTTTTCACACTGTACTTGACATGGACGGCGAGGAGATCGGCTGCTGCGAATATATCCCCGACGGTGACGGCTATGCCCATATAACAGTGGTGATGCCCTGCCTCTGGGACATTACCAATCCCTATCTGTATACTCTCCGCACGGAGGTGATATGCGATGATATCGTCACCGACACTGCGGAAACACGCTTCGGCTTCCGAATGATACGTTTTGATCCCGACAACGGATTTTTCCTCAACGGCAGACATATCAAGCTCAACGGCGTATGCCTGCATCATGACCTTGGCTCGCTGGGAGCCGCATTCAACAGCGACGCTCTCCGCCGTCAGCTTCTGCTGATGAAGGAAATGGGGGCGAATGCGGTGAGAACATCTCACAATATGCCTGCGGAGCAGTTCATGGATATTGCGGACGAAGTGGGTATGCTGGTGGATTCCGAGGCATACGATATGTGGGGACGTCCAAAGACCGAATTTGACAATGCACGCTTCTTTGACGAGACCTGCGAGGAGGACGTGAAAAGCTGGGTCTGCCGTGACAGAAATCACCCCTCGCTTATTATGTGGAGCATCGGCAATGAAATATATGATACCCATGACGGCGAATACGGCAGAGTTGAAATGCGCCGTCTGATAAAAAATGTATCGCTTCACGATCCGCTGAAAAACGGATATGTCACCTTCGGCTCAAATTATATCCCGTGGGAAAACACGCAGAAGTGCGCCGAGGAGCTTGATGCCGTGGGCGGAAACTATGCGGAGCATCTTTATAATGAGCTGCACGAAAAGCACCCGAAATGGAACATCTACGGCAGCGAAACAGCCGCAAGGGGACAGAGCCGTGGGATATATCATTTTCCGCTGGAGCATACTGTCCGCACCTATGAGGATATGCAGATGTCCTCGCTGGAAAACAGCCGTTCGGGTAAGGGCGACCGCACTCCACAGACTTCGATAATTGCCGACCGTGACTGCAAATTCTCCGCAGGACAGTTTATCTGGACGGGATTTGATTATATCGGCGAGCCTACGCCCTATTCCACAAAGAATGCATATTACGGTCAGTGCGATACTGCGGGATTCAAAAAGGACAGCTATTATCTCTATCAGGCTGCATGGACAAACAAGACCGTGCTTCATCTTATGCCCTACTGGGACTTCAATGACGGTCAGCTGATAGACGTATGCGCTTATACAAATGCCCCCGAGGCGGAGCTTTTCCTTAACGGAAATAGCCTCGGCAGGCAGAAGATAGATAATGCCGCAACATATTGGGCAAAGTGGCAGCTGCCCTATGAATATGGTGAGATCAAGGTCACTGCCTATGACAATGACGGAAATATCATTGCCGAGGACATCAGACATTCCTTCGGGGACAGCAAAAAGATCGTTCTTTCGGCTGACCGTACATCAATTCCCGCAGACGGAAAGAGCCTTATTTTTGTTGATATTTCCACGGTCGATGATAACGGCTGTCCCGTTGAAAATTCACGCAGCAGAATGAATGTGTCCGTTACGGGCGCAGGCAGGCTTATCGGTCTGGACAACGGCGACAGCACCGATTACGAAAGCTATAAGGCTGTGAGCAGGAAGCTTTTCAGCGGACATCTTGCAGCTGTGATCGCTTCAAAGCAGGAGGCAGGGGAGATACATCTCACTGTAAGCTCCAATGGGCTTGAAACTGCATCGGCGGTATTCAATGCGCTGCCCTGCGATACCGACAGCGGAGTTTCCTGCATATCGGAAAATTCCGCAGAGTTCAATCGCTGCGATGAAAATGAGATACCCGTCAGAAAGATAGCCCTCCGCTGCGATTCTTCCCGTGAGCTTAACGCCGAATGCAGAACGGCTGTTGTTCATGCGGAGATCTTCCCCGAGAATGCTTCGCTCTGTGATATTGAATTCAAGGCTGTTACCGACAGCGGCATCATATCGAACCTTGCTTCGGTAAAGGTACTGCCCGACGGCAGATCGGCTGAAATAACCGCTCTCGGTGACGGACATTTCCGATTCCGTGCATCTGCTGCAAACGGAAAGCGCTGCTCCGATATACTGTCCGATCTGGAATTCACCGTCAGCGGCATAGGAAGTGCGGTGATCGACCCGTATAATTTTGTTTCCGCAACGTTTTGCTCACGGACGAATCAGCCGCTGGACGAGGTGCTGAACGGCGGCGTGCGCTGCGTGAAAAACGGAGTTACTTGCATCTGCTTTGATAACCTTGATTTCGGAAGTGATCTTTCCGACGAGGTGACTGTCCCTATCCTCCGCTGGTTCAGAGATGATGAGATGCCCGTTGAGATATGGGAGGGTATGCCCGACGAGGACGGTGCGGAACTGCTTTATTCCGGAATTTACAAGCGTGATTTCGTATGGCAGACCTATCAGCCGCTGGTGTGTCCGCTGAAACGCAGACTCAGCGGCATACGCAGCATAACCGTTGTGACCCGTTCGGGAGACGAGGAGGTCAATATTCAGGGCATTCAGTTCAGGCGTGTTCCCCGTGCATATGCGACGCTTACCTGTGCCGATGCGGTACGTGTATATGGCGACAGCTTCACGGAAAACGGCGAGTACATCACCGGCATCGGAAACAATGTTACCGTTGAATTCGGACGAATGGATTTCACCGAGGGCTTTTCAAAGCTTGCCATAAGAGGCAGAACGAACAATCCTGTGGATTCCGTGCATATTATCCTCAACGGAAAGACCGAAAAGCGGCTCATGGCGGAATTTGTTCATACCGCTGATTATTCCGAGCAGATATTTGAGCTGGAGGGAATAAGCGGCGAATGCGATGTTCGTCTGATGTTCCTGCCCGGGTGCAGCTTTGATCTTAATTATATCAGATTTGAAAAGTAAGCGAATATAAAGAAAACGTCCGTATCGGAAAATGATACGGACGTTTTTTGTTATGCTTAATGGGAAGAAGTTATTCTACATTTTTAAGAGCTTCGCTCTTGGATACCTTTGCCACCTTTCTCATCTGGAGCAGTGCCACTATCGCATAGCATACGATTCCCGTTACTACCGTAACGATGTATGTTATGGGACTCATCATATAGGGGAAGTAGCCTGTCATCATGGTGTAAAGATAGCTCTTGAATATGGCCCTCATTGCCACGTCGATGAACGGTACCGAAAGTGCAAGTCCGAAGATAACGGCAATCGAAGTTGATGCGATATAAAGGCTGCCGATCTCGCCGTTTCTGAAGCCGAGGATCTTTGTCAGTGCGATAGACTGGAAGTTTCTCTCGATGACCTGCTTGCAGAGAACATATACAACAATAACGAAGAACATTGCTCCGAACCACTTGAATATGCTCATCATACCGCTCATTGAAACTGTCAGCTGATCGGAAAGCTTTGTATAGTCGCTGGCGGTTATTACGGAAGCTACGTCGTCATCGTCCAGCTCTGTAAGCTCCTCGTTGGAGAAGTAGCCTGTGAAATAGCCCGACTTTTCGCCGAAGGTCCTGTTGTAATCATCAAGGTTCATGAAAATCGCAAGAGAGGACTGATAATTATAAACTCCGCCGACTTCAACCGTGTAGGAGCTGTTGCGCTTATACTTTTCGTCCAGCTCTATTGTGTCACCCACGCCGATGCCGAACTTTTCGCTTATTCCCGTTGAAATAAGCACCTTACCCTCGGGGATATCCGCATGGATATATTTGCTGTTCTTTTCAATGCCGTAAACGGACAGGCTGTCTGTCAGATAGCCTTCCTTTGAATAATCGTAGCTTGACATTGCAAACTTTTCAGCCTGAATGTCGGTTACCTCCGAGGCTTCCTCCCAGTCATAGAGAATGTACTGGTACTGGCTTATCATATCGCCTGTAACGATCTCCTTGTACTGATCGAGCATTCTGGGAAACATATCTCCAAAGCTGATAAGCACTGCTCCGAAGAGGATTCCGATTATCATTACGATATAACCGGGGAGATTTGTAAAGAATATTCTGAGGCTGAATCTTGTCTTGAATGGTATCTTTGTGTTGAGGCGCATTGCCTTTTTGTTTTTGTTCTTTTTCATATCGTGGCGGAGGAACTTCAGGGGGCTGAGCTTCAGCTTTGAAGTAAGCACCAGAAGATTTATCACCAGCATCAGCAGGATAGGAACAACTGTTGAAAGCACGAATGCGGAGGGGACAAATATTGTCTCGCAGGTGGTAAGTGAATATGACGCAAGGTAAAGGTCCATGCAGTAGTCCTTCATTGCGGTGTAGCCGATGACATTTCCGACAACACCCGCAGCAGCCGTTACGATTATGGGGAGTATCATGTAATGTCTGATAAGCTCGCCCTTTGTATAGCCCGACGCACGGAGAGTACCGATAACGCCTGCTTCGCTTACAATCGTGTTTGAAATGGTTACCGCAAAAACAAATGCGATAATGACTATCATCATGTAGCACATTACCATTGTGCCTGCTTCGTCGCCGCCGATATCGTCGATGGAGAAGTTGATGCCCTGATTGAGATATCTGGGAACATAATTGTCGACCTTGATTATGTCTGTCTGATCTATTTCGTCCTCAAACTCTTCGTCATCGGGCATTTCGTAGTCCTCGCCGTTTATTTCGGCGTCAACTGCGTCCTCGATTATGCCGAAAAGGAAATCGTCAAGCTCTGTGGAAAGCTCTTCCTTTTTGGGCTTTTCAACGGAATCCATGTATTGATCCTTGAAATCGTCCTCGGAGGGACCCTCGTATTCTTCATTTCTGATAGCCGCATCGACTGTCTTTTCGATTATGCCGAAAACAAAATCGTCCGTTTCAACGGAAAGATCCTCTTTCTTGGGCTTTTCAACCGTGTCAATGTATTGATCTATAAATTCCTGCTCGGAGGGGGCTGTGTATTCCTCGCCGCTGAGCATTGCATTGACGCTGTTTTCGATAATGCCGAATGTGAAATCATCGGTTTCGACCGAAAGATCGGACTGTGAGGGCTTTTCGCCTGTTGTCATATAAAGAGCCGCATATTCCTCTGCACCCTTTGATATGCTGTCGGAAACCTCGGTAAGCTTCTTTTCAAGTGCGGACTTGTAAAGCTCCGCATATTCCTCGCCGCCCTTTTCGGCAGCTTCGGTCAGCTCGTCCACCTTTTTCTCAAAGTTAGCCTTGTAGATGTCAGCGTATTCCTCCGATGCTTTTTCAAGCTTGTCTGTAAGAGCGTCGATCTGTGTCTGAACGATATCCTCGTCGTAATCGGTAAGCTCGTCGCTGAGAAGATCGGTGAATTTTTCGGAAAGCTCGGCAGCCTCGATATCGTCCGCATAGGGAGTGTTGTACTGCCATGCATAATTGTATTTCAGCTTTTTGCTGCCAACGGCGTCGAAGCCGCTGTCTGTCATTACAGCAACGGAGAAGTTGATCGAATCGAACATTGAGTCTGTGTTGCTCTCAAAAAGTGTGCTGTAATCGGGGAGAGCGATGAAGCCTGTGATCTTCAGAGACTTTCCGTTGAGAGTGATCGTATCTCCCACATTGATCTCATTGTTCTTTGCGAAAACCCTGTCGATTGCGATCTCATTGTCCTGAGCAGGAAGAGCGCCGCTTAAAAGGCAGGGAGTGTTTACGGGATCGGACTGTTTGTAAACACGTACAGTCGCTCCGGTTTCGGCTGTTTCCTCATCAAAATACATATTGTCATAGAATGTAAGTTCAAGCTCCTTTTCAAATGTGCTGCGGAGCTTTTCGGGGAGAGCCTTGTCAAATGTCACATGACCGTCCTCGATGTTGTAAAGCTCAAAGCTGTCATAATATGCTTTTTTCAGGCTTTCGTTTCCGACTCTCATGCCCGAGCAGATAGATATGAGCAGCACCATCATTATAAATATGGCAATATATTTGGTAGCGTCCTTTGCAAGCTCACGGGGCAGACGCTTTGTAAGTGGATTTTTCATCTGCGCACCTCCGCTTACCAGTCAAGCTCTTCGGCGGAAAGCTTCTTTTCGTTGATGATCTGCTTTCTAACCATGCCGTCACGGAGCTTTACTACCTTATCTGCCATATCCTTGATAGCTTCGTTGTGAGTTACCATGATTATCGTGGTGTTGTATTTCTGATTTACGGTTTCGATAAGCTTTAATATTTCCTTTGATGTATGATAATCCAGCGCACCGGTAGGCTCGTCGCAGAGGAGGATATCGGGATTCTTTACGATAGCTCTTCCGATAGAGCAGCGCTGCTGCTGACCGCCCGAAAGCTGTGAGGGGAGCTTGTGGCGGTGCTCATAAAGTCCGAGAGTTTTCAGTATCTCGTCAACGTCAAGAGGGTGGTCGCTGAGATATGCACCTGTTTCGATGTTTTCCTTGATGTTAAGATTGGGGATAAGATTGTACATCTGGAATATGTAGCCGAGATGCTTTCTGCGGTATTCGGTCAGTGCCTTTTCGTTCATATTTTCGGTCTTTTCGCCGTTAATGGAGATATAGCCCGAATCTGCGTCGTCAATTCCGCCTATAATGTTGAGGAGGGTGGATTTTCCGCTTCCCGAGGGTCCGAGAAGAACGCAAAACTCACCCTTTTCAATGCCTATGTTTATGCCTTTGAGAACCTCTATTTTGCTTTCACCGCTGCCGTAGCTTTTTTTGATATCGTTTATTTCAATAAACAATGCCGTACACCCCTTCATATAACATTAATCAATACATGAACAACTGTTCATGTATTGATTATAACATTATTTTGAAAAATGTCAATAAAAAGGGACGTTATCACAATACGATTCGTATAGCTTTACAACGAGTTAGCCATAAGCAACTACATTTTTGTTCATTTGTACAACATATGGTCGCCTCTAAAAACCATAGTGCCTCAGATGCGCAGTCAGATTTTTCGTCAGATTGTATAGAAATTTCGCAGGCATACTGCCGTATGTCAAGAAATTTATGTGCAAGATGACGGAAAATCTGCAAGCAGATGAGGTACTAAGGCTTTAGCCGGTGGTTTTTAGAGGTGACCATATATAAAAAGATACCGCACATAACTGCGGATAAGCGGTTTTGTGCGGTGAAGCTGTTTATTCTTTTGTATTGTTTTTTTCTGTGTTTTCCGCATCGCCGACGCTTTCGGTGCATTTCTTTTTGCAGCTGAAAAGCTTTTTCAGCGACAGTGTTATAAAGATGCAGAGCGGAAAAAACGGGGTGAACGGTCCTGCCCAGAACAGCATATATGCGGAGGCAGCGGCGGCGCACCAGCCCCAGCCGAACATTCCGTACAGCATATATCCGCCCCATACGGGAAAATACATCACGATGATAACGATTATCAGCAGCACGACTGTATGCCAGTCCTTGCACTGCTCCCATATCCAGCGTAAAAATCGTATGATCCTTTCTTTCAGAGGAAGCTTTTCTTTCGGTTCTTTTTGTTTTTGTGTCATAGAGTTCACTTTTCCTTATAATATGTTGTCCTTTTTTACTGCGGTTTGTTTTGTCAATGTCATGATAGCACTTATACATATTATTGTCAATATATTCGGCGGATATTTCACCTGATATTCACTTGGGGGGAATAATGAATTATGTGACATTTTGTATTTTGTTGTTGTGGGCTAAAAATCAATTGACTTTTTTATTTTAAAGTGATATAATAAAAAAAGCGCAGGAAATGCGCTGTGTGAAAACGGAGGAATTTTAATGAAGATCACAGTTGTCGGCCTCGGACTTATCGGAGGCTCGCTTTGCAAGCACATCAAAAAGCATACCGACCATATCGTCGGCGGAATTGATACAAACCCCGAAACGCTGAAAATGGCGCTGTCGCAGGGCGCTATCGACATGGAGGATAAGGACGTAAGCACATCGGATATAACAATTATCGGACTTTTCCCCGACAAATGCATTGATTATTGTATCGCAAATGCGGATAAATTCAAGAAGAACAGTATCGTTATCGACGTGTGCGGCGTAAAAAAAGCCGTTGTTGATGCGGTGGAGCCTGTTCTCAGAGAGCATGAGGTCACATTTGTGGGAGTTCACCCCATGGCAGGCCGTGAATTTTCCGGCTTTGAGTATTCGCTGGACAATCTTTTCGACAATGCAAGCTTTATCATGACCCCCACCGAAAATACTCCCCAGACGGCTGTTAATCTTCTGGAGGATTTTGCGTATGCCATAAACTTCAAAAAGGTCGTTATCACCACGACAGAGGATCATGATTCGATAATCGCTTTCACCAGCCAGCTTGCTCATGTTGTTTCAAATGCATACATAAAAAGTCCCACACATCAGCGTCAGCTGGGATTCAGCGCAGGCAGCTTTCAGGATCTTACCCGTGTTGCCAAGCTGAACGAGGATATGTGGACGCCGCTTTTCCTTATGAACAGGGACGCTCTTTGCTACGAGATAGATTTCATCATCGACCGTCTGAAAGAATACAGCACCGCTATCAAGACAAATGATGCGGCAACGCTTCACGAGCTGCTGAAGCAGGGACGTATTCTTAAAGAAAATACAAAAACGCTGTAATATAAAAAAATCAGCCTTGATGCTATCGGGGCTGATTTTTTTATATTCACATATTTTCCCACAGTATTGTCTTTCCCTCTGCGAGAGATTTTTTTACGTCAATTATCCTCTGATTTTCCGAGCCGCGGAATTTCAGTTGGATATTTTTCTTTTCAAGGATAAATTCGCCGTCAACAAGAATGTCGATATAGCGGAGAAATTCCTCCGATTCGGATTTTTCGGTGCCTGTCCTGCCCAGCAGGTCCTTTTCAAAGGTATAGCCTGTGTAGCACCATATTGTTTTATTCGGCAGCTCACTTTTTACACGGCGCAGCAGCGGCAGCAGAGCGGTGATATTCTGCGGTTCGCAGGGCTCTCCTCCCAGCAGGGAAAGCCCCGCTATATATGACGGAGCAAGCAGTGAAACTATCCTGTCCTCTTCGGCTTTTCCGTAGGGCTTTCCGTAGCAAAAATCCCACGTCATTGGATTGAAGCAGCCCTTGCAGTGATGCGTACAGCCGCTGACGAACAGCGAAACACGTACTCCCGTGCCGTTTGCGATATCGCAGTTTTTTATCTCTCCGTAATACATAAGCGCTCCTTATATACAGAATACGGGCAGAATTTCTGCCCGCAGTCATATGGTCACCTCTAAAAACCATCGGCTAAAGCCTTAGTACCTCATCTGCTTGCAGATTTTCCGTCATCTTGCACATAAATTTCTTGACATACGGCAGTATGCCTGCGAAATTTCTATACAAGCTGACGAAAAATCTGACTGCGCATCTGAGGCACTATGGTTTTTAGATGCGACCATATATTATTTATATCAAAGATGAAGAACTCTTTCCTTGATCTCCTGCGTTCTGCCCTGATTCCAGAACTGAGTTCCGATGTAACCGCAGGTGCGGCGTGCAACATTCATCTTGTCCTGATCTCTGTTGCCGCACTGGGGGCATTCCCACACAAGCTTTCCGTCATCATCGGAAACTATCTTTATCTCGCCGCTGTAACCGCATACCTGACAGTAATCGCTCTTTGTGTTAAGCTCGGCGTACATGATGTTTTCGTAAATGTACTGCATCACAGAAAGCACGGCGTCAAGATTGTTCTGCATATTGGGGACTTCAACATAGCTGATAGCTCCTCCGGGAGAAAGCTTCTGGAACTGGCTCTCGAATTTGAGCTTGTCAAATGCGTTGATGTTCTCGGTAACATGAACATGATAGCTGTTTGTGATATAATTCTTGTCAGTTACGCCCTCGATTATACCGAAGCGCTTTTGCAGACACTTTGCAAATTTGTATGTTGTGGATTCAAGGGGAGTGCCGTAAAGGCTGAAATCAATGTTTGTCTCGGATCTCCATTCGGCGCAGGCGTCATTAAGGCGCTGCATTACCTTTAAAGCAAATGGTGTTGCTTCGGGATCGGTGTGTGATTTTCCCGTCATGCGGCGTGTGCATTCGCACAGTCCCGCATAGCCCAGCGAAATAGTTGAATATCCGCCGTAAAGCAGCTTTGTGATAGGCTCGCCCTTTTTGAGACGTGCCAGCGCACCGTACTGCCAGAGGATAGGCGCTGCATCGGAAAGTGTGCCCTTGAGTCTGTTGTGACGGCACATAAGAGCACGTCTGCACAGCTCAAGACGTTCGTCGAGTATCTCCCAGAAGCGTTCCATGTCGCCGTCGGAGGAGCAGGCTGCGTCCACCAGATTGATAGTTACAACGCCCTGATTGAATCTTCCGTAGAACTTGAACTTATCGTTTTCGTCCTTGTATACCGTAAGGAAGGAACGGCAGCCCATGCAGGGATAGCAGTTGCCCTCTTTAAGCTTTTTCATTACCTTTTCGGAGATATAGTCTGGAACCATGCGCTTTGCGGTGCATTCTGCGGCAAGCTTTGTAAGCTCCCAGTATCTGCTGCCCTCGGTGATGTTGTCCTCTTCAAGAACATAGATAAGCTTGGGGAATGCGGGAGTTATCCAAACGCCCTTTTCATTCTTTACGCCCTGAATGCGCTGTTTCAGCACCTCTTCGATGATAACTGCAAGGTCATCTCTTGTCTGACCCTCGGGCACTTCATCAAGATACATAAATACTGTCACGAAAGGAGCCTGACCGTTTGTGGTCATAAGTGTTATTACCTGATACTGGATTATCTGAACGCCGCGGTTTATTTCTTCCTTGACTCTAAGCTCCGCAACGCTGTTTATCTCTTCATCGGTAGCCTTGATGCCTGCGGCTTCAAAATCCTCACGGACTTCCTTGCGGAACTTGTCGCGGCTGACCTGAACAAAAGGAGCAAGATGTGCAAGGGATATGCTCTGACCGCCGTACTGTGACGATGCGATCTGTGCGATTATCTGTGTTGCGATATTGCAGGCTGTTGAAAAGCTCTTGGGCTTGTCGATCATAGTTTCGCTGATAACAGTGCCGTTCTGGAGCATATCCTCCAGATTCACCAGACAGCAGTTGTGCATATGCTGTGCGAAATAATCCGCATCGTGGAAGTGGATTATGCCCTTTTCGTGAGCCTCAACGATGTCCGCAGGGAGAAGCAGACGCTTTGTGATGTCCTTGCTGACTTCGCCTGCCATATAGTCACGCTGAACGCTGTTTACGGTAGGATTCTTGTTGGAGTTTTCCTGCTTGATCTCTTCATTGTTGCATTCCAGCAGGCTGAGTATCTGCTCATCGGTGGAGTTTGTCTTTCTTACAAGAGCACGCTGATAGCGGTAGGTGATATAATTCTTTGCGACGGGATAGGCGTCATGCTGCATTATCTGCATCTCCACCATATCCTGTATCTCTTCGACGCCGGCAGCACGGCTCAGACCCTCGCAGATAGCTTCAACGTTAACGCAGATACTGTTTATCTGCTCAAAATCAAGGCGCTCGGTTTCCTTTACGCTGTTGTTTGCCTTGATTACAGCGTTGCGGATCTTTTCTATATTGAATTCTTCCTCTGTTCCGCTTCGCTTGATGATCTTCATGTAATCAATCCCTTTCTTTTCCCTGAAATAATATATAAATAACGGATATACCGAAAATTTCATTGTCAAAGCATAAAATGAACCTGTATACCGTTTGAAAATATACAGGCAGCGTTTGTGCAGCTTTTGACCCGTTCCATGCAAAGCGGTTTCCTGACATCTGCACGCATTTGTATTTTTTTAGGATATTACTTTGTTTTTACACGGATATGTGTTTCTATATATCGGTGTGTATTTTGTTTTGACTACTATATATTGTATCATATTCTGCCAAAATGTCAATATGTTGTGTGTCTGTAAATAGATGTTTGTTAAATACAACAAATAAAGATGAATAAATCATAGCTTTTATTGTCGTTTTGTCTATTGACCTCAAAAATCAACAGATAAATGCATTTTTGTGTAAATTTTACAAAAATGCCGCAAAAATACTGCTTCGGAAAGCTCCGAAGCAGTATTTGTGACTTTGGATTGTTTCGTTTTCCTTAAATTGTAAATATCACGATCACTCAGCGGCTTCCGTTTCCTCGGCAGCCTCAGTCTCTTCCGCACTGTCGGAAGTTTCGGCAGCGGCATCGTCTCCGACGGGAGCCTTCATGCCGTATTCTTCCTCATAAGCTGCTACCTGAACGGGGTTTACGTCTGTGTAGTTTGTACCGATCTGAACGTTGCCGATCAGCATACCGGAGAAGAAGCAGATAACAAATCCGATGATAAGCACGCAGATAGGAATATCCATGATAGATACGGGGGCTTCGCTGAATGTGTTTTCTTTAAGTGAACGGTTCAGCAGTCTTGCAACAACGATAAGCGCAATATCAACCACAAAGAGGATTATCATTGCAATAAGGTATGATGTATAAGGAACCTTGCAGGCGAGCATTTCGATATCATCTGTCTTGTAATAAACCGAAACCTTGTCGCCGATCTTTACTTCGCCGTAGTAGGGAAGTTCCTTGCCCATGTAGCAGTCCTTGCCGTAGGCTGTGTATTTACCCTTTGTTATGTATGTGACCTTGCCCAGATAGCTTACCGCATTTTCGGGGTGTTCAAGCTTTGCGGGATCGGTCTCCACGCTTGTTACAAAAACCTCTGTGTTTGCCCATGAGGACGAAATAGTATCGTTAAGCTTTGAGAACATACTGAGGTTCATTTCAAGGTTGAATACCGCAATACTGATAATGATACTCAGTACGCAGAGCAGAATGCACGCAACATAGTAACGCTTTTTGATTTTCATTTAAAGTCGGGCTCCCTTCAGGATTATAATATTATCATTCTATTACAATTATAGAATGTTTTTATTTGATTGTCAACAGTTAACTTATGATGAATCGGTTTTTTGGCACTTTTCACAAATATTGGAGCGGTTTTTTATTGCCGTGCAGTAATTGGAATAACCTGTATGTATATTCCAATATAAATCTAATGAACAAAAATATGAACGGGGAAAGCTGTGTAATATGAAAAAACAGGGATTTGTACTGGGTTCCGTTATACTTGCCGCTTCTGCGGTGATCGTAAAGCTGATAGGCGCATTTTTCAGGATACCTCTTGCCGCACTGCTGGGAGGGACGGGCATGGGCTATTTCTCCTGTGCCTACGGGATATTCCTGCCCGTGTATGCGGTGGCTGTGACGGGCATTCCTGCGGCAGCCGCCCGTGCCGCAGCGGAGGATATCGCGGTGAACGGCGGAAACGGTATCCGCAGGATAAAGCTGTGCGGAATGCTGATATTCGGCGGTGCGGGGCTTATGGGAACGCTTGTCATAGCCTTCGGAGCATATCCGTTCTGTAAATATGCCATAGGCAATATGCCTGCCCTGCCTGCGGTGATAATGATAGCTCCAACAGTGATGTTCGGCTGTCCTGCCGCTATATTGAGGGGCTGCTATGAGGGCATGAACAATATGCTCCCCACGGCGCTTTCCCAGCTGGCGGAGGCACTTGTGAAGCTGGCTGCGGGGCTTGGCGGAGCGTATTATGTCATGCATACATATTATAATTCTCCCGATCGGTTCATGCGAATGCTTCACATTCAGCTGCCGTCCGACAGCATGGCGGCAGGAGAGATAGCCGTATCATATGCGGCAGCGGCTGCCTGCGGAGCAATATCTTTGTCTGTACTGGCAGGTCTTGCGGCACTTATAATATATGACAGGGCGGCGGTCCGTGGAAGCGTGAAAAAAGATCGTTCGGTCGTAGAAAAGCCGTTTTCAAGGATCGCAGCGGAGCTGGCGGCGGTGGCTGTGCCTGCTTCAATGTGTGCGCTTGTGACGAACATCACCTCAATGATAGACCTTGCGACGATAATGCGCTCACTTGAAAAAGCTGCGGAAAAGGCTCCCGAATATTTCGGCATGGCTGAAGATACGGCGAATTTTTACTACGGCAGCTTTGCGGGGCTTGCGCTGACGGTGTTCAATCTGGTGCCGTCGGTGACGAATATGTTCGGAAAGGCGATGCTTCCGAGAGCCTCCGCAGCCTATGCCGCAGGCAATCGGGAAAAGCTGTCCGAATGCTCATTGGGACTTATGAAGGCCGTGACCTATCTTGCGGTGCCCTGCGGAATAGGAATATCGGTGCTGGCGGCTCCCGTGCTGAACGCACTTTTTTCGGGAAGTCCGAGAGAGGCGGCAGCTGCGGCACGTCCTCTTTCGGCAATGGGCAGCGGCATAATCTTTCTGTGCATAGCCTCCGCATCGTTTCCGCTGTTTCAGGCGGCAGGGCGGCAGGATATCCCCGTGAAGCTGATGGCAGCCGCAGCGGCGGTAAAGGCGGCAGGGAATCTTATAATGGTGCCTGTGCCGCAGCTGAATATCACGGGGGCGGCGATAGCCACCAATCTGAGCTATGGAGCTTTGGTTGTGCCGTCGGTGCTGATGCTTAGGAAGTGCTGCGGACTCGACGTTTCGGGATATATGAGATTTGCGGCTGGAAGTGCCGTATGCGGTCTGCTCTGCGGCGGAACGGCATGGCTTGTATACTCGGGAACGGCGCATATGGGGGCGTTGGCGTCTGTGATAATATCTTCGCTGGCAGGCGGTGCAGTTTACATAATAAGCACATATTTTTCGGGGATTATAGATAAAAGTACGTTAAAAATGCTGATTTCTCAAAAAAATCCCAAAAACACTTGAATTTTATAAAAATATCGGTTAATATATTATAGGCAGTGAAATTGGCAGCGGAAACTGCGCTGTATAGGCGTTTTTTCGCAGTTTTGCCCAATGAGGAAGCAGATAATATGGATTTTCACTTTAAGGATACTTATGATATAAACGATCTCTGCGAGATAATGAGAATGCTCCGTTCCGAGAACGGCTGTCCGTGGGATAAGGTCCAGACACATGAGTCTATCCGCAAGGATTTTCTTGAGGAAACTTATGAGGCTGTTGAGGCTATCGACATGAACAGTCCCGAAATGCTCCGTGAGGAGCTGGGCGACGTGCTTTTGCAGGTGGTATTCCATTCGTGCATCGAGGAGGAGAAAAATTCGTTTACTTTCGGCGATGTTGTGAATGATATATGCAGCAAGCTCATTGTCCGTCACCCTCATGTTTTCGGCGAGGTAAAGGTGAAGGACGCAGACGATGTGCTCCGCAACTGGAACGATATCAAGCAGCAGACAAAGGGTCAGGAGACATATACAGAAACTCTTGAATCCGTATGCAAGGCGCTTCCTGCGCTTATGAGAGCGCAGAAGATCGGCAAGAGAGCCGAAAGGGCAGGCATGGATTTTGCTTCGGCAGATGAAGCGATAGCAAGGCTTGAAAGTGAGATAGCCGAGCTTAAAGCGGCTGCCGCTTCGGGAAACAAAGCGGATATCGCAGACGAGATTGGCGATGTGCTTTTCTCCGCAGTGAATGTTTCGAGGCTGCTTGGTGAGGACGCCGAGGAGTGCCTTACAAGAGCATCGGATAAATTCATCGGCAGATTTTCCGCCTGTGAAGCTATGATAAGAAGTGAGGGGAAGGATATGAGATCCCTTACGATAAATGAGCTGGACGCTTATTGGCAGAAAGCTAAGATCAATAACAAATAATGGGCGACCATTAAATTTATGGAGGTTAAAACAATGACAAAGGCAGAACTCATCAATGCAATCGCTGAAAAGGGCGAGTTTTCAAAGAAGGACGCAGAAAAGGCTCTCAAGGCTATCACAGAAAGCATCACAGACGCTCTCGTAAGCGGCGATAAGGTACAGATCGTTGGTTTCGGTACATTTGAGGTACGTGAGAGAAAGGAAAGAGAGAACATCAACCCCAGAACAAAGGAAAAGACTCTCCAGCCCGCAAAGAAGGTTCCTGCATTCAAGGCAGGCAAGGCTCTCAAGGAAGCTGTTGACGTTAAGTAATTTTTCCGATAAGGAAGTTTGGGGCAGGCTGCGTTGCGGTCTGCTCTTTGTGTTATATTGAAAGGATAATGATATGAGACTGGACAAATATCTTAAAGTCACAAGGCTCATCAAGCGCCGCACAGTGGCAAACGAAGCCTGCGACGCCGAAAAGGTCAGTGTGAACGGCAAGCCTGCAAGGGCTTCATATGATGTCAAGGTTGGCGATATCATAGAAATAAGCATCGGCACAAAGCCGCTGAAAGTTAAGGTGCTGAATGTGACCGAATATGCCACAAAGGACAATGCGGCAGACAATTATCAGGTAATAGAATAAGCAAAAAAAGGCTGTGTGTTCCGTGAATTTCGGAGCGCACAGCCTTTTTTGATTAAATATGCTTAAAGACAGGCTAATTTAAGTTAATCAAACCATACTTTATATATAGTATACTTTATAAAGCACACGGTCAATTGTCAACAGAAAGAGTATTCAAGGTCCTTCCAGACAAGGGAAGAGCCTTCGTCGGTGCCGTCGGGGAGCAGAGCGAGCGCTACCTGAAGCTCGTCATTGTCCGAGATGTCTGTGCGTTTCAGAAATGCATAATCTCCGTCTATGCGGAGCACTGTGTAATAATACGGTCCCATAATGATCTCCTTTGCTATCACTGTGAATAAAATGTGTATCGGCAGAAATTCTGTCGGAAAATTTATCCAAATCCCTGTCGGTGCTGTGTTTAAATTATACCATAGTCCGTCCGATTTATCAACAACTTTTTGATATATTGCATATATCGCACGAAAATTTTTCCTTTTGAGAGTACAAAAATATGAACATTTGTTGTCAATGTGCAAAAAAATACAAATATCAAATTGGTCAAAGTCACTATTTTTTACGACTTTTACATAAAAACCATTGACATATTTGAAAAACAGTTGTATATTATAAGCACAAGGATTACCGAAAACGTTTAAAGCTAAAGGCTGTGAATTAATGATTTGGTAATCATTGGACAAATTTCAGCGGACCGGAGGTGCGGCGGCGGTATGGTTTCAATCAAAGATATTGCGGCGGAATGCGGCGTATCCATTGCAACGGTAAGCAAGGCGCTGAACAATCACCGTGACGTCAGTGAAAACACCCGCAGGCTGATACGCGAAAAGGCCAAGGAAATGGGATATCTTCCCAACTCACAGGCAAGGGCGCTGAAAACAAACCGTACATATAATCTCGGTGTTCTTTTTGTCGAGCAGTCGGACAGCGGTCTGAAGCAAAGCTACTTTGCATCGGTGCTGGACGGCTTCAAGCGTGAGGCTGAACGGAACGGATACGATATTACGTTCATCAGCGGAAACATCGGCGAGCAGAACATGACTTACTACGAACACTGTATGTACAGAAACGTTGACGGAGTGTTTGTTGCCTGCGTTGACGATTACCACTATGACGGACTTGCGGAGCTTCTGAAAAGTTCGGTGCCCGTTGTGGTCATTGACTATGTCCCCGAAGGCGGAGGAACGGCAGTCATTTCCGATAATTTCAACGGAATGGCTGAACTGGTATCATACATCGCCGATTGCGGACACAAAAAAATTGCTTATATTTACGGCGAAAATTCACAGGTTACGACGGAACGCCTCAAGGGCTTCCGAAGTGCTTCTGATAGCTGTAATATTAAGGTCAGAGATGACTTTTTGGTTCAGGGCTGTTACCATGATCCAAGAAAAACGGAGTTTCTCGTAAAAAAGCTTCTGTCCGGACCGAAAGAGGACAGACCTACCTGCATAATAGTGCCCGATGATTTTGCGGCTTTGGGTGCTTACAATGCGGTCGAGGAGCTGGGAATGTCAGTTCCGGATGATATTTCCATTGCCGGTTATGACGGGATCGTGCTGTCACAGGCTTTGAGACCGAAGCTTACAACCGTTCGGCAGGATACGGACAGGCTGGGAGCAGAGGCCGCCGGAAGGCTCATTTCTCTGATAAATAAAGAAGTTCCCGAAGGCGGCGATACGATAGTCGTCAGAGGCGAGCTTATAAAGGGAGCGTCAGTCAGAAAGATCGGCTGACGGAAACAAAGCTTATTATATTTGTAAAAATATAATATATTTTAAGGAGGAAAAACCAATGAAAAACTTAAAGAAGACCATTGCAATGGTATCTGCATTCGCACTCGCAGCTTCTATGTTTGCAGCTTGCGGCGATACAGCTACAACAGACGGCGATACAACAACAACTGCAGCAGATGCAGCAGCTGACACAACAGCAGCAGCTGATGATGCAGCAGCTGATACAACAGCAGCAGCTGATGATGCAGCAGCTGATACAGAGGCAGCATCCGATGATGCAGCAGCTGCAACAACTGAGCTCACAGATGACGGCGACAAGCTCACAATCCTCTGCTGGACAGGTTCCGACCTCCAGCCCATGATCAAGCTTTTCTGCGAAGAAAAGGGCTACTCTGAGGATCAGATCGTTTGGACACAGGTTGGTACAAGCGGCGGCGAAGCAAGAGAGCAGTATGAGCAGTACTTCAAGGGCAGCGAGGACTGCGACCTCTTCGTTGCAGAGGCTGACTGGATCCTTAAGTACATCA
The DNA here is from genome assembly GCA_934464775.1 of uncultured Oscillospiraceae bacterium. Classification (GTDB taxonomy): domain Bacteria; phylum Bacillota; class Clostridia; order Oscillospirales; family Ruminococcaceae; genus RGIG4694. The sequence continues at coordinate 118,755 of CAKSKG010000001.1, read as the reverse complement.
ACATGGATGAGTACTCCGCTCCTCTCTCCGCACTCGGCATTGACGAGTCCGCATATGCAGATGCATATCCTTACACAGTAGCAATCGGTAAGGATGAGAACGGCGTTCTCAAGGGTGCTTCATGGCAGGCAGCAGCAGGCGGATATGTTTACAGAACAGACCTCGCTGAGCAGTACCTCAACGTAACATCTCCCGAGCAGATGCAGGAGAAGGTTTCCGACTGGGATAAGTTCCAGGCAACAGCTGCTGAAGTTAAGGAAGCTTCCGGCGGAAAGACAGCTATGACAGCTACAATCGGCGGTCTGTGGCAGGTATTCGCTGCTAACAGAAACGAGCCTTGGGTTAAGGACAACAAGCTCGTTCTCGACAACGCTGCTGACTTCGTTGAGATGGCTAAGTCCATGTCCGACAACGGCTATGTAACAGGCGTTTCCCAGTGGACAGACGCTTGGTATCAGGTTGGTCAGGATGACTCCACATTCGGTTACTTCTACTCCACATGGTGCCTCACAAATGCTGAGGGCGGTCAGCTCTACCAGGCAGAGGGCGGCCCCGACGGAGCTACATACGGCAAGTACAACATCTGCGTTGGTCCTACAAACTTCTTCTGGGGCGGTTCATGGCTCGTTCCTTCCACAAGATGCAACAACAAGACACTTGCTGCTGAATTTGTAAACTTCTTCACAACAGATGCTGCTACAATGCAGAAGTATGCTGAAACAAGCGGCGACTTCGTAAACAACAAGCCCGCTATGCAGGCAATCGTTGATGCAGGCACAAACAAGAATGACCTTCTCGGCGGTCAGGATCAGTTCTCCGTACTTATCGACGCTGCTTCCGGTATCAAGATGGATGGTCTTATCACATCTTACGACTCCGCTACAAAGGAAAACTTCATCGACTCTGTAAACAACTACGTCGCTGGTTCTTACGGCTCTGTTGATGAGACACTCGAAGCATTCCAGGATGCTGAGGCTTCCACATTCCCCAACCTCAACTGGGACTGATTCAGTAACAATAGCTGAATAATGTATAAATACGATCGTTATTAGATCGGTATAGCTTATGGTATACTGCTTACGGGGGAGTGATCCTCCGTAAGCGTATATTTTAAGTTTGATTCAATATTGAAAAGGGTGTGTTTTATGCAGTCGTTACAACCTATGGGCAGAAAATCAATAAGCTATGCCAAGTACGGTTATTTCTTTATTCTGCCATTCTTCATCATTTATATCTTCTTCATGCTTTATCCTTTGATAAACACTTTCAGGCTTAGCTTCTACGGAAACGGTAATGCTAATGCTGATTTAATGGTAGGATTCCAGAATTTTAAATACGTATTGGTCGGCGGTTCACGTCCTGCAAAAGCCATCCATAATGAGTTTGTTTTGGCAATGAAGAATACGGTTATCCTTTGGTTCGGTAACTTTATTCCTCAGATCATTCTTTCTCTTCTGCTTGCGGTATGGTTTACCGATTCCAAGCTCAAGATCAAGGGTCAGGGCTTCTTTAAAGTAGTAATGTATATGCCCAATATCATTACAGCAACTTCTGTCTGCGCTCTGTTCCTTTCAATTTTCGGAAACACAAAGTACGGCGCTATCAACTCCTTCCTCCTTAATCATAATATGGTAAAGGAAGCTGTCAACTTCGTAACAGGTGAAACTTCTTCAAGAGTTATCGTAATGTTCGTTCAGACATGGATGTGGTTCGGTAATACTATGATCCTCCTTATGTCGGGTATCATGGGTATCAACCCCTCACTGTTTGAAGCGGCGGCTATCGACGGAGCAAGCAGCAGCCAGACTTTTTTCAGAATAACACTTCCCGTCCTCAGACCTATCTTCATCTACGTCCTCATTACATCAATGATCGGCGGTCTCCAGATGTTCGATATCCCTTATCTGTTCCACGAGGATCCCAATACTATCAGACCTTCACTGGAAACAGTTGCGGTATTCATTTACAAGCACTTCCACGCACAGGATCCTAACTACGGTTACTCCGCTGCAGCTTCTGTAATCCTGTTCTTCATTACATCTATCCTTGGTTCTGTAACATTTGCAATGAACAACAGCTCTGCTGACAAGAAGAAGAAAAAGCTGAACCGTGTTCAGGAAAGAACCAAAAAGCAGTTAGGAGGTTTCTGATATCATGGCAAGTTTAAGCACAGCTAAGGGCGCAGGTTATGTTGACGCCAATTACAATAAAAAGATAAAGGCGCAGTCTACGGCGATCTTTGTAGTATGCATACTTATCTCGATCATCTGTCTGCTTCCTATCTACATACTCGTAGTCAATGCTACAAGAACCTCTACTGATATCACATCAAACGGTATCACACTTATCCCCGGACTTAATCTTTTTGAGAACCTCAAGAAGCTTGGTCAGGGCGCTGAGTATAAGGCAAGCTTCAATGCATTCTACGGCTTCAGAAACTCCCTTATCATCGCTGTCGGCGCAGCTGCACTTTCCGTATTCTTCTCGGGACTTACAGCTTACGGTCTTACAGTATATGACTTCAAGGGCAAGAACGCAGCATTCACATTTATCCTTGCTATCATGATGGTTCCTGTACAGGTTACATCAACAGGCTTCCTTCAGTTCATGGTAAGCATCAAGCTTTATGATAACTACATTCCTTTGATACTCCCCGCAATTGCGGCTCCTCAGGTCGTATTCTTCATGAAGCAGTATATGGAATCATCGTTCCCGCTTTCTATCGTTGAGGCTGCCCGTATCGACGGCTGCAGCGAGCTGAGAACATTCCTTCAGATCGGTATTCCCATGCTGAAACCTGCATTTGCGGTACAGGCTATCTTCACATTCGTTACAAACTGGAACAACTACTATACACCTTCTATGATCCTTCTTTCCAACAAGATCGAGCAGAGAACAATGCCTATGATGGTTGCGGCTATCCTCGGAAACGATAAGCTTTCCGACTATGGTGTAAAATATGCCGTTGTAGCTATCTCCATTATCCCTGTTGTAGTTGTTTATCTTGCACTTTCCAAGTTCATCATCGCAGGTGTTGCACTCGGCGGTGTAAAGGAATAATAATTCCGATATTTTTCAAAGGCTCTTCCGCTTCGGCGGAAGGGTCTTTTTTTCGTATTTTGGGGCTTGTTTTCCGATGTCTGCTGCTTGATAACTGCGCCCTTAACGGTTATATTGTATCAAACAGCCTTTTATTTGGAAAATATGCTGAAATTTCTGCATTGCCCTTGACAAAACTATAATATAATGGTATTATTGTATTTGTTGCACATACATTTGTATTTATGACACGTACTGATTATGTTTCCCAATCCTGAAAATGCACGCAGGAACGGGGGATATAGCTGAAAGGAAGGTCTTATATGAACAGCTCCGGTTATGTTGTTATCAGCCGAGATGTCCTGCCTGAAATATTCACAAAGGTGATCGAGGTCAAAAGACTTATCGCCTGCGGTGAGGAGAAAAGCTCTGCCGCCGCCTGCAAAAAGGTAGGTATTTCAAGAAGTGCATATTATAAATACCGTGACAGCGTTTTTACTTATGAAGAAAAAATGACTCAGAAAATAATTACTCTTTATATCGTCCTCCGTGACGAGCCGGGAGTTCTTTCGGGAGTCATTGCGGCGCTGCATAAGCACGGTGCAAATGTTCTTACGCTCAATCAGAGCATTCCCGTTGACGGGGCGGCTCCCGTTACACTTACAGTCCGTCTGGATAATTCCGATATCGAAGCTTCGGAGTACGGAAAAATGCTTTCCGAGCTGGAGGGAACTGTTGAGGTAAGACTTTTATCAAGTGAGTAATTAATTATAAAATTAAAATAAATCAGCCGCAGGAGCGGCGGAATGGAGTATTGTTATGGCAAAGTTGGCAGTTTTGGGACACGGAGTAGTTGGTTCGGGAACAGTTGAGCTGTTCCTTAAAAATAAGGATAAGATAAACAAGAAGAACGGCATTGATCTTGAGCTGGGCTATGTTCTTGATATCAGAGATTTTCCCGGTCTTTCTTATTCCGATAAGTTCACAAAGGATATCAACGTGATCCTCAATGACCCCGAGGTAACTGTTGTTGCCGAGGTAATGGGCGGCGTTAACCCTGCTTTCGATTTCGTCAAGTCCTGCCTTGAAAGAGGAAAGAGCGTTGCTACTTCCAACAAGGAGCTGGTTGCAAAGAAGGGCGCAGAGCTTCTCAAAACAGCAAAGGAGCATAACTGCAACTTCCTGTTCGAGGCTTCCACAGGCGGCGCTATTCCCATAATCAGACCTCTTCACAAGTGCCTTGCGGGAAATGATATCACAGCTATCGCAGGTATCCTCAACGGTACAACAAACTTCATTCTCACAAAGATGATTACAGACAATATGGCATTCTCCGACGCTCTTGCAATGGCTCAGAAGCTTGGCTACGCAGAAAAGGATCCCACAGCCGATATTGAGGGCTTCGATGCGTGCAGAAAGGTCTGCATTCTTTCCTCTCTGGCTTTCGGCAAGCACGTTTACCCCGAATGGGTACACTGCGAGGGTATCACAAAGCTCACTCTTGAGGATATCAGCTACGCCGATTCCTGGGGCGGCGCTGTAAAGCTTATCGGCTCCGTCAAGAAGTGTGAGGGCGGAAAGATCCTTCCTATGGTTCGTCCCGCATTCGTTTGCTACGGCAATCAGCTTTCCAATGTTGACGATGTTTTCAACGGCATCATGGTTTACGGCGACGGCTTCGATCAGGTCATGTTCTACGGCAGAGGCGCAGGAAAGCTTCCCACAGCCAGCGCTGTTCTGGGTGATATCATCGAGGCTTCAAAGCTCAGCGGTACAGATCTTGCCCAGTCATGGGAGGACAGCACGGATGACAGCTTCATCGAGAATTATCTTGATGATACCGTTCAGATGTATGTCCGCGTTGTCGGTGCTTCCGAGGACGAGATAAACGCTCTCTTCGGCGAGGTAGAGTATCTTGAAAGAGAAAATCAGCCTGCCGATGAAAAGGCGTTTGTAACTCCTGCTCTCAAGGAACGTGAAATAGACGAAAAGCTTGAAAAATTAAACAAAAATGTACTCGGAACAGTAAGAGTACTTGATTTTTGAGTGTAGGTATTGTATAATATGATTAAGATACAGATTCCCGCTACCAGCGCCAATCTCGGTGCAGGCTTTGATGCACTGGGGCTGGCACTAAGCTATTACAATTATGTGAATATCGAAGAATGCGACGGAATTGAGATAGTTTCCCTTGACGGCACCGAGGTGCCTACAGGTGCAGACAATCTCATTTATACCGCCGCAGAAACGCTGTATAATATCTGCGGCAGAAAAATGAAGGGTCTTCATATCGAGCAGATAAACAACATTCCTATGGCAAGGGGCATGGGCAGCTCCAGTGCCTGCATCATCGCAGGTCTGGTGGGAGCAAACAAGCTTATGGGCGATCCGCTGGATCTTGACGAGCTGGTGAATCTTTCCGCTCAGATAGAGGGTCACCCCGACAATACCGCTCCTGCTCTGCTGGGAGGCATCGTTACCGCTGTTTTTGACGGCAGACAGGTCCACTGGGTCAAGCAGGAGGTTTTCACAACGCTGAAATTTATCGTTGTGGTGCCTGATTTTGAGCTTAAAACAGAAGAGGCGAGAGCCTGTCTCCCCAAGGAGATACCTCATAAGGACGCTGTTTACAATCTGTCAAGAGCGGCGCTTTTCAGTGCATCGCTGCTGACAGGAAAGTATGAAAACCTGCGGACTGCCGTTGACGATAAGCTTCATCAGCCATACAGAATGGCGCTTATCCCCCATGCGCAGGAGGTGTTCGATACTGCGTATTCACTGGGCGCATATGCGGTCTATATAAGCGGCGCAGGTCCGTCTATAATGACTGTTGTGGATTCGGAAAATACATTTTTTGCAGGAAAGCTGCGCTTTGCGCTGGATCAGGCAGGGCTTGCTTCGTGGCAGGTACATGAGCTTCACATAGACAATGCGGGAACAAGGATCATTGAGTAATAATGTGCCTACGGCATATTAATCGGGGAGAGATCAGTGTTGGAGATCGAATATATTTCATCTCTGAAGCGTGAAGAAGATACTATCGACTTATATAAAGCGCTTGAATGGTATAATCTGAAAGGCTATACCGACGATGACATCCGCAGAGCAAATGAGAGCTTTTATTCAATATATGCATATGACGGCGATGTTCTGGTGGGACTGGGACACGTTGCTTCCGACGGATTTATTGCGGCTGTAATGAGCGGCGTCTGCGTCCGTCCCGATCACAGAAGAATGGGCATCGGCGCCGAGATAGTAAATCGTCTTGTGGAATACTGTCAGACGGGCATTTATAAAATGAACGTCCAGCTGTTCTGCGAGGACAGTCTGGTGAAATGGTATGAATCTCTGGGCTTTGAAAAATGTCCCATGGGTATGCGCAGGAATATGCCTCATACCGAAGAGCCGTGCGCTTTGAAGAATAATTTCGGTGAGATATACGGCGTCGATCAGATCGCTGAGATCGCTCCCGATTTTTACTGGTATAATTTCGACTGGTTCGGTGAGTTCAGATATTACGGCGGCATCGGCTCCGAGGGAGTAAAGGTGCCGTTTATATCAATGACGCTTTACAGCAACGATCCCGTGAAATTTTCCGCCGACGTTATTTTTGAAAATGTAAGTGAATTTGAGATCGGCTGCGTGGGACTGCGCACGCCGCTTTTCGGGTTTGATATAATCAACACGGAAAAGTACGGTTATGCGTCCAGAAAGCGTTACAGGATACGTTCGCTGGAGGACGATCACATCGGATTTTTCTGTGAAACGTTCAGATTTATTTCTGTGAATGTCTGTCAGTCGTCGGTAAAGATAATCAGCGCAAGGCAGACCGAGAGCCATGTTCATGCGGACAATACAGATCACACGGCTGCGGAGGAAACGGAAAGCTAATGGAATATACAGTTACGGTCAATTCTCCCGAGGAGACTATTGCCTTTGCGGAAAAGGTCGGAAAACTCGTAAGGGGCGGCGACGTTATAGCATACAGAGGCGGTCTGGGAGCAGGCAAGACCACGTTTACACGGGGGCTTGCGATAGGAATGGGGCTGCCCGACGAGGTAAGCTCGCCTACCTTTGCTCTTGTGAATGAATACCGCGGAAAGCTCACGCTTTATCATTTTGATATGTACCGCATACTTAACGAAGAAGCTCTGGAAACTACGGGCTTCTATGATTATATGGGAAATGACTGTGTTATTGCGGCGGAATGGTCGGAAAACATTGACGACTGTCTGCCCGATAACACTATTTATATTGAGATCGAACGGATATCGGACGAATCCCGTCGGATAACCGTGAGAGGAGATGAACGCTTTGCTGATCTTGGGAATTGACACATCGGGGCACACCGCATCTGCGGCAATATGTGACGAAAAGACTGTTCTTGCGCAGACAAGCGTTGTCACAAAGCTCACCCATTCGCAGATAATACTGCCGATGTGCCGTGAGATAATGAGTCAGGCGAACGTCGGTTTTGAGGACATCGGCTGCATTGCGGCGGCAAAGGGACCCGGTTCATACACGGGGCTTCGCATCGGAATAGGTGCGGTAAAGGGCATATGCTTTGCAAACGGCTGCAAATGTGCGGGGATATCCACGCTGGAATCGCTGGCGTATAATTTCAGAGGACTGAAAGCGGAGCTTTGCTGTGTAATGCACGCACGTCAGGAGCTTGTATACAATGCGAATTTCAGCATTGACGGATATAAGATCATACGTCTCTGCGATGACAGGATAATTCCTGCGGCGCAGCTTGCGGAGGAGCTGAAAGGCACCTCGGGAGTTTACGCAGTAGGTGATTTTGCGGAGGAATTCTGCGGAAAGTACGCAGAGAACATCATTCCGGCTCCGCCGCAGCTGGCGGTACAGCAGGCAGCGAGCCTGTGCTTTGCGGCATTTGACGGTGAGTTCATCACAGCCGAGGAGCTGAATCCCGACTATATGCAGATCACAAAAGCCGAAAAAGATCTCATTGCCAAAAATAAAAAGTAAAAATTATCCGTCTGTCACTCAGACGGATTTTTTTAACGGAAAGGATCTTTATATATGGATAATATCACACGCAGACAGAATGAAATGGCATATATCGCCGATGAAAAATGCTTTGAGCAGATCATTGAAACAAGAAAAAAGGTGTATGAATACAACAATTATCCCACATGGGACACCGACGGAATGGATAAAAGGATACGCAGCATTCTTGGAACTGTAGGAAAAAACATTACGGTGCTGCCGCCCTTTCACTGCGATTACGGCTTCAATATCGAGGTGGGCGATAATTTCTTTGCAAATTATAATCTTACTGTCCTTGATGTTGCAAAGGTGACTGTCGGCGATAATGTTTTCATTGCGCCGAATGTTTCAATATATACTGCGGGTCACCCGATACACTATGAAGCACGCAACACCATGTATGAGTACGGCATTTCGATAAGCATAGGCAGCAACTGCTGGATAGGCGGAAGCGTCACGATATGCCCGGGAGTTCATATCGGAGAGGGGTGTGTTATCGGTGCGGGAAGCGTTGTCACAAAGGATATACCGTCAAATGTGATTGCGGCAGGAAATCCATGCAGAGTGATACGTGAGATAACCGATGAGGACAAAAAGTATTATTTCAAGGACCGTGTTTTTGATGATGAGGCTGTTGAGATAATGAAAAGGATAAAAAGCGAAGAATAAATGAAGTAATTCTAAGAGCTGTATCATAATAAGAACCTGTCTTCATAAGAAATGTGTGCGCATATGCTTGTGAAGACAGGTTCTAAAAATGCAGCATGATGTCTGATTCGGGCATCATGCTGCATTTTATGTATTGGTAAGTTTATGCTTTCAGGCTTAATCGCCGCCGCTGAAATCGTTATTGATAAACCACTTGTAAGCTCTGTCGGCGATTATTTTTGTTTCGGTAAAGTCAAATCCGCCGCCCACAAAAGCTCCGACAAGGGGTATTGCCTTTCCGAGGTTGATAATTCCTTTCTGTCCGAACTTTGTGATAAATCTGAAACCGACCCTTTGATTTATTTTTGTGAGGAATGTACCCGGGATCTTTTTTATAAGGTTTGTTGTGACCTTAGTGCCGACCTTTGCACCTACCTGCTTCAGAATCTCATTTACTGCGACACCTGCAAGACAAGCATATACAAATGTCTGGGTCTGATCGCTTTGCAGGTCATAGCCTGCAATATATGCAGTGCAGGCTATCATACGCATTTGTACGTAAAGAACACTGCTGACATTGGCAGGTATTGTGACAGGCAAGGTTATCAGCCCTCCGAAGCCTGTAAGAAATCCCGATGTGGTGCATTTTACTATTTGATTCCTCAGCATTGCTTTGCAGGCTTTATCGGCGGAATCATGCTTGCTGAGATAATCCTGAGCCATTTTGTCCACGCCGGGACTTACATGAGGTATGCCGTCAAGACATTTTTCGTATATCTTATCCAGCACGGTCACCATTTCTTCGCTTGTGGGATTGCTTGTTTGAGATGCATTGCTCATTTGTGACACTCCTTTGAGATGGAACTTATATTTTCCGAGCTTTTAAGTGCTCGGGTCATTTTTGGGATGCTTTCAATATAATTATATTGCCTGTGACAGTTTTTGTCAATATAAACGGATTCTGCGCTGCTTTAATTTTTTTAACTTCTGCGCTTGAATATTCTGCGGCTTTGTGCTATAATAAATCATGTATCGATTGTTTTTCTTGAAAGGATTTGTATAATGTCGGATAATGAATACAGCAGATATGCTTCGCTGGTAAGGAAAATAACGTCGGCAAAAACAGTGCCGCCTCTTGCCTGCATTCATAGCTACGGCTGCCAGCAGAATGTCAGCGACGGTGAAAAAATTGCGGGAATGCTCAGTGAAATGGGCTACGGCATAACAAATGATATGTCCGAAGCCGATGTGATAATTCTCAATACCTGCGCTGTCAGGGAAAATGCCGAGCTGAAGGTTTTCGGAAATATCGGCGAGCTGAAGCGTCTTAAAGAACAGAAGCCCGAGCTTGTTATCGGTCTTTGCGGCTGTATGGCGCAGGAACAGCACGTTGTTGATAAAATAAAAAAGTCCTATAAGCAGGTTGATCTTATTTTCGGCACATTTGCGTTCAGAGAATTTCCGTCGCTGCTTTATACGGTGCTTACGGAACGCAGAACGGCTGTTGATACGGCGGAGCATACCACGGATATCCCCGAGGATATTTCCGCTGTCCGCACCGATAAGGTCAAGGCGGGAGTGCCTGTAATGTACGGCTGCAACAATTTCTGTACATACTGCATCGTACCGTATGTAAGGGGACGGGAGCGCAGCCGCAGCTCCGAAAATATCCTTTCGGAAATAAAAAGTCTGGTAAACGACGGCTGCAAGGAGATAATGCTGCTGGGACAGAATGTAAATTCATACGGCAGGGGACTGGACGAGGATATTGACTTTGCCAGGCTGCTCCGTATGATAAACGATATTGACGGTGATTTCCGTGTCCGATTCATGTCGCCTCACCCAAAGGACGCTACCAATGATTTCATCGACGCTATCGTGGACTGCGATAAGATATGCAAGCATCTTCATCTTCCGCTCCAGTCGGGCAGCGACAGTATCCTTAAAGCAATGAACCGCCGCTATACCGTGGAAAAATATATGGAGATCGTGGATTATGCAAGAAGCCGCATTCCCGATTTTTCGCTTACTACCGATATCATCGTGGGCTTTCCGAACGAAACCAGAGAGGATTTTCTCGGTACGCTGGATGTTATCCGCAGGGTGAAGTATGACAATATCTATTCGTTCATCTACTCAAAGCGCAGCGGAACAAAGGCTGCCGCAATGGAGGATCATACCTCCGATGAGGATAAGAGCAAATGGTTCCGTGAAATGCTGGAGGTGCAGCGTGAGATATCCACTGAATATTATAAGCGCTTTGTCGGCAGGACGATGCGTGTGCTGTTTGACGGACAGGGCAGGCGTGAGGGCATGATAACGGGCAAAAGCGATGAGTTCATTATCGTTGAAGCTCCCGGCGACAGCTCAATGTTCGGCAAATTCCTTGATGTTGAGATAACCTCCGCATACAACTGGGCTGTACACGGAAGAATAATAAGCAAATAAGAACCTGTCTTCATAAGAAATGTATGCGGATTTTCGAGCATAATTTTTGTTGCAGACAAGGCAAAAATCCGCAGGCATGCTGCCGCATGGCAAGGATTTTTAACGCAGTATGCAGCAAAATTTGCCGAAAAGACGTGTGCATATGCTTATGAAGACAGGTTCTAAATACATTGATATAAAGGAGATATTATTATGACTATCATTGAAAAGGTAAGAGAACTGGGCGTTATGATCCAGCAGGACAAAAGATATATCAACTATAATCTTGCAAAGGACGCAAACGATGCGGACGAGGATCTTCAGGAAATGATAAACAATTTCAATCTTATGAGAATGAACCTCAATGCGGAAATGTCCCGTCCCGAGAAGAATTCCGAGAAGATCGCAGAGTACGATCAGAAGATCAAGGAAGCTTATAACACTATCATGGCAAATGAAAACATGATAAACTTCACAAAGGCACAGAACGAAATGAACGCTCTGCTTGCACAGATCAATAATGTTATCACATATGCGGCAAACGGCGAGGATCCCATGACCTGCCCCGTTGAGACTCCCACCTGCAGCGGAAGCTGTGAATCCTGCGGAGGCTGCCACTGATAATGGAGATCGATTACAGCAAGCTTTCACCTATGATGAAGCAGTATTTTGAGACAAAGGACAAATATCCCGGTCATATACTGTTTTTCAGGATAGGCGACTTTTATGAGATGTTTTATGATGACGCCGTGACCGTTTCAAAGGTGCTGGAGCTTACGCTTACAGGCAAGGACTGCGGTCAGGAGGAGCGTGCGCCCATGTGCGGCGTGCCTCATCATGCGGCGGACACATATATCAAAAGGCTTATCGACAACGGCTATAAGGTGGCTGTGTGCGAGCAGGTGGAGGACCCCAAGACCGCAAAGGGTCTGGTGGACAGACAGGTAATAAAGGTTGTCACTCCCGGTACACTTACCGACAGCAGTATGCTCCGTGACGATTCCAACAACTATATCGCTTCGGTGTATGCCGACGGAAAAAGCTGTGCGGTATGCTTTGCGGATATCTCCACAGGCAGCGTCGAGCTTACCGACTGCTCGGGAGACAATGTTGAAGAGCGCCTTATTAATGAGATATCCCGTTACAGCCCTGCCGAAATGATATTCAATCAGGGCTTTCTTGACTGTAAAAATGTATGCTCATTTATCAAGGCGAGAATGAATATCTCCGTTCAGGTGATGGACGATATGTGCTTTGAACCGTCCATGCAGACAAGAACTCTGCTGAAACAGTTCAATGCGGACGATCTTGCGGAGCTGGGCTTTGATACGGACAGCGGAGCCGAGCTTTCCTGCGTGTGCGGACTGTTCTATTATATTGCGGACACGCAGAAATCCCTGACGGGAAGATTTACGGGCATAACCCGCAGCACAGGCGGAAAATACATGGAGCTTGACCTTACCGCAAGGCGCAATCTTGAGCTTGTTGAGACTATGCGCAGCAAGGAGAAAAAGGGAAGCCTGCTCTGGGTGCTGGATCATACCCAGACATCAATGGGAAAGCGAATGCTGAAATCCTGCATCGAGCAGCCGCTGGTTAAGCCTGCAATGATAATCGACCGTCTTTCTGCGGTGGAGCAGCTCTGCGACAATACCGTGGCAAGAGAGGAAATGTGCCGTGCGCTGTCGGGGATATATGATATCGAGCGTCTTATGACAAGGGTAATGTATAAGACAGCAGTGCCCCGTGATCTGAAAGCGCTGGAGCAGACAGCCGCAAAGCTGCCCGAGATAAAGTCCATACTGGAGAACTTCTCCGCTCCGCTGCTGAAAAGGCTGAACGAAAAGATAGATACGCTGGACGAGCTGGCAGCGCTTATCTCCAATGCTATCGTGGACGATCCGCCTATCGGACTTAAAGACGGCGGCGTTATCCGTGACGGCTTCAATGAGGAGCTGGATCATCTCCGCCACATAATCAAGGGCGGAAAGAGCATTATCAGCGAGATAGAGCAGAAAGAGCGGGAGCGTACAGGAATAAAGAATCTGAAAATAAGCTATAACCGTGTTTTCGGCTATTATATCGAGGTCACAAAGTCCTATTACGATCTTGTGCCCCAGGATTATATCCGCAAACAGACTCTTACCAACTGCGAGCGCTTTATTACCGAGGAACTGAAAAAGACCGAATATGAGATAGCGGGAGCAAATGAAAAGGTGCTTGTTATCGAAAGCGATATTTTCTCCGAGGTAAGGGATTTTGCGGCATCGCAGCTTGTAAAGGTACAGTCCACGGCTTCGGCGATTGCCGCGCTGGACGTTCTTTGCAGCTTTGCCTATGTTTCGGTGAAGAACGGCTATGTGCGCCCCGATATCGTTCTTGACGGTGTTATCGACATCAAGGACGGACGTCACCCTGTTGTTGAGCAGATGCTCACCGACGAGGTGTATGTTCCCAATGATACATATCTTGATATCAAGAGCAGGAGAATGTCCATTATCACGGGACCGAATATGTCGGGTAAATCCACATATATGCGCCAGACGGCGCTTATCGTTCTCATGGCGCAGATGGGCTGCTTCGTGCCTGCAAAGAGCGCAAGGATAAGCATTGCGGACAAGATATTCACCCGTGTGGGCGCTTCGGACGATCTCACTGCGGGACAGTCTACGTTCATGGTGGAAATGAGCGAGGTAGCGGATATCCTCAAGCACGCAACCCCCAACAGCCTTGTTATTCTTGACGAGGTGGGAAGAGGAACTTCCACATTTGACGGAATAAGCATTGCAACTGCCGTTGCGGAATATATCGCAGGCAGCCGTCAGCTGGGCTGCAAGACGCTTTTTGCAACTCATTATCACGAGCTTATCGAGCTGGAAAACCATATCGAGGGCATAAAGAATTACAGCGTTGCCGTTATCAGACGGGGCGATGATATAAAATTCCTCCGTAAGATAGTTGAGGGCGGCACGGACGACAGCTACGGAATTGAAGTGGCAAAGCTGGCGGGACTGCCCTCAAAGGTGCTGAAACGTGCAAAGCAGCTTCTGGGTGAAATGGAAGCGGAAAAGCTTTCGGGCGAAAAGAAAAAGGACGGCGATGAACAGATCTCATTCGGTGCAATGGCAGACGAGGAGGTCATAAGCCGCATTCGCAAGACAAATGTTGACGAAATGAGCGGCGAAGAGGCTCTTGCATTTCTGAAAGAGCTTTCGCAGATGTTATCTTAAGGTCGCATCTAAAAACCATAGTGCCTCAGATGCGCAGTCAGATTTTTCGTGAGCTTGTATAGAAATTTCGCAGGCATACTGTCGTATGTCAAGAAATTTATGTGCAAGATGACGGAAAATATGCAAGCATATGAGGTGCTAAGGCTTTAGCCGCCGGTTTTTAGAGGTGACCTTAAAACAAGGAGAGGTGTGTAATGTCAAAGGTCAGACTGCTGGACAGATCGCTTTATGAGCTTATCGCCGCAGGCGAGGTCATAGAGCGTCCGAGCTCTATCATAAAGGAGCTGGTGGAAAACTCCATAGACAGCGGAGCTTCCGCCGTTACCGTGGAGATAAAGCGCGGCGGCATAAGCTATATGCGTGTTACCGACAACGGCAGCGGCATTGAGTCTGATGACGTTGCCACCGCCTTTCTCCGTCATGCCACAAGCAAGATATCCAAGCCTGAGGATCTCAGCGGCATACATACGCTGGGTTTCCGAGGCGAGGCTCTTGCCTCGGTTGCGGCTGTTGCAAAGGTGGACGTGCTTACAAAGACCCACGAAGCCGATTACGGCACTCACTATATCATCGAGGGCACCGAGGAAAAGCTGAACGAACAGTGCGGCTGTCCCGACGGTACCACAATTGTTGTCAGGGATATATTTTACAACGTTCCCGCACGTCTGAAATTTCTCAAAAAGGACGTTGCGGAGGGAAATGATATTTCAAGAATAATGGAGAAGATAGCTCTTTCCCACCCCGAAATATCGGTAAAGCTTATCCGTGACAACAGACAGACCCTTTTTACTCCCGGAGACAGCAAGCTTTATTCGGCGGTATATTCCGTTTTCGGACGTCAGTTTGCGGCTTCGCTTATTCCCGTGGATTATTCGATGAACGGCATAAAGGTGTCTGGCTATACGGTGAAGCCGATTTTTGGCGTGAAGAACCGCAAATTGCAGACGTTTTTCGTCAACGGAAGATATGTTCAGACGCTTACGGGCATACGAGCCCTTGAAGAAGCCTATAAGAACAGCATCATGGAGGGAAAATTCCCTGCCTGCGTGCTTATGCTGGAGGTGAATCCTGCCAGCGTTGACGTCAACGTTCACCCTCAGAAGATAGAGGTGCGCTTCACCGAGGAGCGGACGGTTTACGAGGCTGTATATTTTGCCGTGAAGAATGCGATACTTTCCGATTCGCAGCCCAACGACATTCAGCTGCCAAAGCCCAAGATAAATTACAATGCGCCCGTTTTCGGCGACAGCAATAAATACGAACAGACAAGCTTTGCCGAAAGCCGTCCCGAGCCGTCAAAGGTCAGCGTAAAGACCGATAATGTGCAGAACAGAGTATCGGCGGCGGAATACCGCAAAATTGCAGGGCTTGACAAGCCCGAAAAGCAGCCCGATGTTATCAGGAACGGCTATGTTGAGCTGCCGTGGGAGAAGATCCCCGTTAAGCCGCCTGTAAAGCAGAATGTGCAGCCGATAAAAAGCGCAGCCGATACGGAAACAAATGCTCCGCAAATTGCGGCAGCCGAAAATATTTCCGAGGAAAATCACATCGCCGCCGAGGAGAAAGCACCTGCTGCTGAGCAAGTGACAAGTCAGCCTGCGGCTTTGGCAAAGGAAGAGGATTTCGAGGACTTTTCACAGTCGGCGATCCCCGTAAAGGCGGAAAGATCGGATATCCCCGAGGAGGGGCTGCCTATCGAGCAGCTTGTGCCTGCGGAGGAAAAGCATGATTTCAAGTACATAAGCCAAAGCTCATTCGAGAAAAAGCAGGAGGAGCCGGTCCCGACGCCCGAGCCGAAATATGAGCGTAAGCCTGTCTATCGGCTTATCGGCGAGGCTTTCAAGACGTATATCATTGCGGAAATGGACGATGATATAATTTTCGTGGACAAGCACGCAGCTCATGAGCGCATCAATTTTGAGAGAATGCGTTCGGGCGAGGTGAAGCTTTGCTGTCAGATGATGATAGAGCCTGCGGAGATAAGGCTCAGTTACAGCCAGTATGACGCCGTATGCGAGAACATCGGCATGATAAAGGAGCTGGGCTTCGATATCGAGCCTGCGGAAACGCCCAATATCCGTGTCAGGGGAATACCCTCGGTGCTGGACGTATGCGATGCTTCGGATATTGCTTTTGAGCTGGCGAAAAATCTGGACGAGAGCAGGCATAATCCTATGCCCGATATTCTGGACGATATGCTGCACACCATAGCCTGCAAGGCTTCGATACGTGCAAACGACATCAACACCGCCGATGAGCTTAAAGCGATAGTTACAAGAATTTTCAGGGACGAGACTATCAGATATTGCCCGCACGGCAGACCCGTTATGTTCAAGCTGAAAAAGCGTGAGCTGGAAAAGCAGTTCAGGCGTATCGTCTGATATACTATATATAATGCAGGAGCAGTTAAATGGAATGGCAGAAAAAAGATAAAATACCCATGCTTGTTGTCTGCGGACCAACCGCTTCGGGCAAGACAAAGGTGGGAGCGGAGCTGGCAAGACAGCTGAACGGAGAGGTCATCTCCGCCGATTCGATGCAGATATACAAGGGGCTTGAAATAGCCACCGCAGCTCCCACGGAAGAGGAAATGCTGGGCGTGCCTCATCATCTGATACGTTTTCTTGAAGCCGGAGAGCCTTTTTCTGTGGCGGATTATGTCAGTGCCGCAAGGGAAAAGGCAGATGAGATAATCGCACGGGGAAAGCTGCCTGTTGTTGTGGGCGGAGCAGGACTTTACATCAATTCACTTATCGACAACATCAGCTTTGAAGGCTCCGAGACGGACGGCAGCATTCGCAGGCGGCTCACCGAAGAAGCGGAGCAAAACGGAAATGCCTATATGCTGGAAAAGCTTAGAAAGGTTGATCCCGAAGCTGCGGAAAGGCTTCATGAGAACAATATCGTCCGTGTGATTCGTGCGCTGGAGCTTTACGAGGTGACGGGCAGGACTTTTGACGAAAATATGAAGCTTAGCCGAAGCATCGGTTCGCCTTATGAGGTATGCATGATAGGGCTGAATTTTGAAAACAGGCAGGATCTTTACGACAGGATAAATCTCCGTGTGGGGATAATGGCGGACAGCGGCATGGTGGAAGAGGCTGAAAAGGTCTACCGCAGCGGAGATATCGAGACTGCGGGGCAGGCTATCGGCTTCAAGGAGCTTATCCCTTACTTTGAGGGCCGGGACACAAAGGAGCACTGTCTTGATAATATCAGGCAGGTATCACGCCATTATGCAAAGAGACAGCTTACATGGTTTCGTCGAGATGCACGAATCAACTGGATAAATCAAGTTAAAAATGAACAATTTGATAAAATTATCGGGAAGTGCTTAAATATAGTAGCCAAATCCGAAATTATGTGTTATAATAAAAAATAATTGTAGCAGATGGTGTGTTTTTTGTTAATTATTAATAAATCATGAACATACAAGATAAATACAAACAGAAAGGAACTTGAAAATGAATAAGGCACTCAATCTTCAGGATATTTTCCTGAATCAGGCAAGAAAGGAAAAGATCCCGATAACGGTTTTTCTTACCAACGGCTTTCAGTTCAAGGGCATGGTAAGAGGCTTTGACGGATATACTGTCATCGTTGACTGCGACGGAAAGCAGGAGCTTATCTATAAGCACGCTATCTCCACGATAGTTCCCGCAAGACCTATTTCCATTCTTGATTCCGAGCAGGAGGATAAGTGATAATACGGCGGTGCGCCGCGGCTTCACATGAGAGGGGGACGTATGCTTCCGCCGAAGCATTTCATAAATGAATACGATTTTCGTTAAGGTACTTACGGTTCTGCTCTGCCTGTTTATCATTATTACTGTGGGCAGCCAGATATATATGGCTGTGAATGATAAATATGAGACGGAAACGGCAGTTTCATATTCATCGGCTACGATGGAATCCTTTTACGGAGTCTTTGTCAGAGATGAAACTCCCATTAAATACAGCGGCGGCGGAGCTGTCAGCTATTCCGTCCCCGACGGAAGCAAGGTGGCAAACGATTCCGTTGTTGCCTGCGTTTACAAGTCGGAGGATCCTATCGTCATCAACAGCCGCATTGAAGCACTGAAGGACGAGATAGAGCTTCTGGAAAGCGCACAGAATCCCGGTACTACCGAGGCTGCTTCTCCCGGATTCATCTCTCCGCTGATAGACGAGCAGTATCAGCTCATTGCAACAAAGCTTGCAAAGGGCGATGCAGCCACCGTTTCCGCAAACTGCGACCAGTTTCTGCTTCTGTCAAGCATCTATCAGATCGCTATCGACGAGGCTGAAAATTTTGACAGCAGGATAGACGAGCTGTACCGTCAGCTCAATGAGCTGGAAAGCAGACAGCAGAATCCCACAAGAGAGATCACTGTGGACAATCCCGGATATTTCGTCAGCTATACCGACGGATACGAGGATTCACTGAACTTCGAGAATATCTCGGAGCTTACCGCAGATGACATAAAGAAGATCATTTCCGACGAAAACAGCGGCGGAAAGGGAACTTCAAAAAATACGATAGGAAAGCTTATCGACGG
Organism: uncultured Oscillospiraceae bacterium; assembly: GCA_934464775.1. Lineage (GTDB taxonomy): Bacteria > Bacillota > Clostridia > Oscillospirales > Ruminococcaceae > RGIG4694. The sequence continues at coordinate 99,860 of CAKSKG010000001.1, read as the reverse complement.
CTATGACTGGAAAATGGTAGGTATAATTGACAATTCAAATCATACCTATACCGCAGGAGACAGCGTGGAGCTGAAATTTGCCTCCACCTCCGATTCCGTTACGGCGGTCATTGAGCTTATCACAGATACCGATGATCCCAACGAGAGCATCGTGCAGCTGGACTGCGACCAGATGACTTTTGATCTGGTAAGACGCCGTGTCGAACACGTTGAAATGGTGCTTCATGACTACGAGGGAATTAGAGTTCCCCGTTCGGCGCTCCGTTTTGACAAAAACAACGAAAAGGGCGTTTATGTTCTGCTGGGTCAGAGAGTTATGTTCAAGAAGCTTGACGTTATCTTTGAATGTGACGATTATCTTCTTTCGAGGATAACCTCCGATTCTTCATATGTCAGCATTTATGATGAGATAATACTTTCGGGTGTGAACACCACGGAGTATCTGTCCAACACAGATGATGACGAGGATATCGAAACGGAGCCTGAGGAAGAGGAGATACCGGTTTATTCGGAAACGGAGATGCCCTCCGAGACCGAAGCTTCCGAAGAGGAACAAGAGGATACCGAAACCGAGAGCGGAGAGACGACGGAGGAAACAGCTTCCGAGGAAACGTCCGAAACGCTCGAATAAAGCAGCGGAGATGATACCTATGGCTGAACAATACGGATATATTTCGGAAAACCTTAAAAGAATACGCAGTGATATCGCAGAAGCCGAAGCAAAGTACAGAGGCGGAGCGGACTGCGTTCGGCTCATGGCAGTCACAAAGACTGTTCCTGCGGAGGCTGTGAATCATGCGGTCATGCAGGGCGTCACACTGCTGGGAGAGAACCGCGTTCAGGAATACCTTGAAAAAAAGGACGCATATCTTCCGCAGGCGGAGGTCCATTTTATCGGACATCTCCAGACAAATAAAGTTAAATACATTATCGGGAACGTTTCGCTGATACATTCCGTTGACAGCGTTAAGCTGGGTGCGGAGATAAACCGTCTGGCGGTGGCAAAGGGCATTGTATGCGATGTGCTGGCAGAGGTGAATATCGGCGGCGAGGAAAGCAAAAGCGGAATTTCTCCGCAGGAGCTTCCTGCTCTTCTGGAGCAGCTTTCCGAAATGAAAAATATAAGCCTGAGAGGACTTATGACAATACCTCCTCCGGGCAGCTCCGAGAAAAGCTTTGAAGCAATGGAGAGACTTTTCAGAGATACATCTGCAAAGTATCCCGCAGCGGACATACTTTCAATGGGTATGTCAGCCGATTACAAGCTTGCCGTAAAATACGGTTCAACTATCGTCCGTATCGGAACGGGTCTTTTCGGGGCACGCGATTACAGCAAAAAATGATCCCGAAGGGCGAAAGTCCGTATCGGCAGAAAAAATGAGAGGAAGAGCATAATGGGCAAATTTTTCGATGGATTCAAGAATTTTATTAACGGTAACGAAGATTACGACCCCGCAGACGACGAGGTAGAGAACGAGCCTGCTCCCAGAGAGAACCACATCAGCCGCGAGGAGCAGTACAAGCAGGACAGACAGTTCAAGATCAATGCTACCGCACAGCTTCAGGTAGTTCTTGTAAAGCCTGAGGTTTTCAGCGATACACGTCAGATTGCAGACCATATCAACGAGAAGAAGACGGTCGTTCTTAATCTTGAGGCTACAAGCCCCGAGGTAACAAGAAGAATACTGGACTTCGTAGGCGGCGTTGCATACGCTCACGGCGGAAACATCAAGCCTGTTGCAAACAGCACATTCATCATCTTTCCCTACACAGTAAACTTTGTGGGCGAGGATCTTGCTGCGGAGCTTGAAAACAACGGCGTGATCTTTCAGTGAGGAGCTTCCCGGGGATAAGCTGTGAGATAAACGATGAAGAAAAGCTTTTGCTTTCTCATATCGACGATATGAGAAAAAGCTGCGAAAGGGATTATTCACCGAAGTTCTCACGCTTTCTTGACGAGCGGCAGGCTATGCTTGCGGAAATGCTTCTTAGCGGCAGCGGCTTCGGAACATACCGCTTTTTCGGCGGCTGTGAGGGTGCAGTGAGGAAAATGCTCTGCGTCTATCCCGAATACTGCGAGCCTGAGGACGGCGATTTCCCGATAAAAACACTGCTGTTCGGCTACCGCAGACAGGATAAGCCCACTCATTCCCAGTTTCTCGGCACGATAATGTCCTGCATGATCGAAAGAAGTATGGTGGGGGATATCGTTGTTGACGAGGGAAGAACATGGGTGTTCGTCTGTGATAATGCGGCGGACGCTGTTTCTATGATAGAAAAGGTGGGTCATGTGGGCGTCAAAGTTTCCTTTGCGGAGGGAGCCGATGTGGAGATAAAGACCGAATTTGAGGAATTTACCGCATCTGTAAGCTCGCTTCGGCTGGACTGTGTGGCTTCGGCTGCAATAAAGCTCAGCAGGGACAAGACCTCGGCATTTATCCGTTCCGAGGGGATCGACGTCAATCACCGCAAAATATATGCGCCCGACTTCAATTTATCCGAGGGCGATGTTTTTTCGGTAAGGGGACGGGGAAAGTTCGTCCTTGATTCGATAGGCGGCAGATCACGGAGAGACAGGCTTTTCGTGACGCTGAAAAAATATAAATGATCTTTGTATGGCAGGCTCGGCGCTGCATACCGCAGACAGATGCGTCGGGCACATTACATAAAGATTACCTCTAATAAAGCCTTAGCACCTCATCTGCAAGCATCTGAGGCACTACGGTTTTTAGATGCGATCTAAATTTTTACATTTTCTGCGGAGAAGGTAGGATATGATGATTACAGCCACAGATATTGATAACAAAAGATTTGAACAGGCAAAGCCCGGCTACAAGCCAGAGGAAGTAGACGAATTCCTTAAGGAAGTATCCGACGCTTTCAGACAGATGCAGAAGGATAAGGAAGAGACAGAAAAGAAGATGCTTTTCCTTGTTGAGACTGTAAAGAAGTACAAGCAGGACGAGGAAGCTATCAAGGACGCTATGATCTATACCCAGAAACAGGCGAAAGAGATAACCTCCCAGGCGCAGGAAAAGGCTGACGCACTGCTTTCCGAAGCACAGGTCAATTCCGAAAAGACTGTTTCCGAGGCAAAGCAGAAGGCAGAGCAGATCATTGCTTCCGCAAATGTCAAGAGCGAGGAGATCATCGGCAATACCTCCGCAAAGCTGGAGCAGGAAAAGGCAGCTCTTGCAAAGCTCCGCAGAGAGGTCGGCGCTTTCCGCAATAATCTGCTTAATATGTACAGAGAACATCTCGGTCTTATCAACAACATTCCCGGTCTTGATGACGAGGAAGAGGACGAGACAGCAGCTGCCGCAGGCAATGAGGAAAAGGCAGCGGCTTCCGCTGAGGCGTGAGCCAATTAAATTTATATATTATCCCGAGCCGAAGAGGTTCGGCGGGGAGTAATAAGGAGAGTTAAGTAAAATGCCGCAGGATTACAACACCACAATCAATCTGCCAAAGACCGATTTCTCGATGAGAGGAAACCTTCCCCAGAAGGAACCCGCAATGATCGAGGACTGGGACAGCAGAAGAATCTATTACAAGATGATCGAAAAGAACGAGGGCAAGCCTCTCTATGTTCTTCATGACGGACCTCCGTATGCAAACGGCGATATCCATATGGGTACTGCGCTCAACAAGGTGCTGAAGGATATTATCGTAAGATACAAGAACATGAACGGCTTCAAATCTCCTTATATTCCCGGCTGGGATACACACGGTCTTCCCATCGAGCTGAAGGCGATGAAGCAGATCGGCGTTGAGAACGGAGCTATCCCTCCCATAAAGCTGAGAAAGCACTGCCGTGAATTCGCAATGACTTATGTTGAGAATCAGAAGAAGCAGTTCAAGCGTCTCGGCGTATGGGGCGACTTCGATGATCCCTATCTCACATTAAAGCCCGAATTTGAGGCAAAGCAGATCGAGATCTTCGGCGAAATGGCTAAGAAGGGCTATATCTACAAGGGCATGAAGCCCGTTTACTGGTGCCCCGACTGCCAGACTGCACTTGCTGAGGCTGAGATCGAGTATTCTGACGACAAGTGCTATTCTATATTCGTAAAGTTCAAGGTAAAGGACGACAAGGGCAAGTTTGCCGCTATGGGTCTTGACCTTGACAAGACATATTTCGTTATCTGGACAACAACAACATGGACTCTTCCCGGCAACCTTGCTATCTGCCTCGGTCCCGAGTATGAGTATACGGTCGTTAAGGCAAACGGCGAGAATTATATCATGGCTGCCGAGCTGGTTCCTTCCGTAATGCAGTCGGCAGGCATTGAAGAATATACAACAGAGGGCTCATTCCTCGGCAAGGAGCTGGAGTATCTTACAGCACAGCACCCCTTCTTCGACAGAGAATCCCTCATCATCGTGGGCGACCACGTTACTCTTGACAGCGGTACAGGCTGCGTTCATACAGCTCCCGGCTTCGGTGTCGAGGACTTTGAGGTATGCAAGAAGTACCCCGAGATCGGCATAGTTGTTTCCGTTGACGGAAACGGCAAGCTCACAAAGGAAGCAGGCAAGTACGAGGGTCTTTCCACAGACGATGCCAACAAGGCTATCGCTAAGGATCTTGTCGAAAGCGGCGCAATGCTCGCTACCGAGAAGATCGTCCACCAGTATCCTCACTGCTGGAGATGCAAGAATCCTATCATCTTCCGTGCAACAGAGCAGTGGTTCTGCTCCGTCAAGGGCTTCAAGGATCAGGCTATCAAGGCTATCGAAAGCGTTCAGTGGATCCCCGAGTGGGGCGAGGAGCGCATCAAGAACATGGTAAGAGACCGTTCCGACTGGTGCATTTCCCGTCAGAGAACATGGGGCGTTCCTATTCCTATCCTTTACTGCAAGGACTGCGGCAAGCCCATTATCAATGATGAATCCATCAAGGCTATTTCCAAGCTTTTCGCTGCCGAGGGTTCGGACTCATGGTACGAAAAGGAGCCTGAGGACTTCCTGCCTGCCGATTTCAAGTGCGAGTGCGGCGGCACAAAGTTCACAAAGGAAACAGATATCATGGACGTTTGGTTCGACAGCGGCGTAACACATACAGCCGTTCTCGAAAACAGAGGACTCCATGCGCCTGCCGACCTTTATCTTGAGGGCGCTGACCAGTACAGAGGCTGGTTCCAGTCATCGCTGCTCACTTCCGTTGCATGGAGAGGAATCGCTCCCTACAAGGCAGTATGCACACACGGCTGGGTTGTTGACGGCAAGGGCATGACAATGCACAAATCACTTGGAAACGGCGTTGATCCCAGCGAGATCACCGATCAGAACGGTGCGGATATTCTCCGTCTGTGGGTAGCTTCTTCCGATTATCACTCCGATATCAGAATTTCCAAGGAGATCCTGAAGCAGCTTTCCGATACTTATAAGAAGATCAGAAATACTGCAAGATTTATCCTCGGAAACCTTGGCAACGGCGACGGCTTTGACCCCGAAAAGGACTCCGTTGCATACGATCAGCTCACAGAGATCGACAAGTGGGCGCTTATCCGTCTTGACACACTTATTGATAAGGTCAAGGCAGGCTATGATGCATTCGATTATCATGCAGCTGTTCAGGCTATCCACAATTTCTGCGTAACGGATATGTCCAACTTCTATCTTGATATCATCAAGGACAGACTTTACTGCTGCGCTGAAAAGTCACCCGAGAGACGTGCCGCACAGACAGCAATGTACCGCATTCTTTCGGCAGTTGCAAGACTTATCGCTCCCGTTCTGGCATTCACCTCCGAAGAGATCTGGAAGTATATGCCTCACACGGCTTCCGATGATACAGAGAGCATATTCCTCAACGATATGCCCGAAAAGCTGAACCTCAGCGTTACACCCGAGTTCACTGCAAAGTGGGAGACTATCTACGGTCTCCGTGCCGAGGTAACAAAGGCTCTTGAAATGAAGAGAGCCGAGAAGTTCATCGGTGCTTCTCTGGAAGCAAAGGTAACTCTTCACATCAGCGACGCTGAATTCTTCGCAAAGGTTGACGCTCTCAAGAGCGAGCTTCCCGCAGTATTCATCGTTTCCGCTGTTGATGTTGTAAATAACGGCGACGGTGAGTTCAAGACGGACGCATTTGACGGCAAGCTTGCATTCAGCGTTGAAAAGGCAAGCGGCGAAAAGTGCGAGCGCTGCTGGATGTACTCCGATACAGTCGGAACAGTTGCCGAGCACCCCACACTCTGCGCAAGATGCGCTCACGAGATCACAAAGTAATAAGGAATGCTGCGAAACAGGCTGCTGCATGGGCGGCGGTCTGTTTTGCGAAACAACGAAATGGTTATTGTATGTATTATTGCCGCCGCACTGCTGGCGGGGATAGATCAGGCACTTAAATATATCGCAGCGGACAAGCTTGCAGACAGTCCTGCCGTTCATGTGCTGACGGTGGGGGATACCGATATCCTTACGTTAAGCTATTATCAGAACAACGGTGCCGCTTTCAGCTCGATGCAGGGAAAAATACCGCTGCTGGTGGTCATAACGGTGGCGTTCATGGCGGCAATGGTATTTTATCTTGTGAAATTCAAGCCGAAAAGCAAGTTTGCTGTGGCGTGCGTTATCATGGTGATAGGCGGAGGAATCGGAAATCTTATCGACCGTGTTATGCTGGGATATGTTATCGACTATATCATTCTCTGGCCGTTCAAATTTATATTCAATTTTGCGGATATATGCGTTGTGGTGGGAGCGATACTTGTCATGATATATTACGTATTCTTCGACAGGGAGAATGTTGAAAAGCATGAGTGAGATAAGAGAATTCACCGCGGAGGAACGCTTTGACGGCGTTCGGCTGGACAAGGCGCTTTCGGAGGCTCTGGAGGACATCACACGTTCTGCGGCGGCAAAGCTCATCGAGGACGGAAGAGTGTCGGTAAACGGCAAAAAGGCGTCCAAGAGCTGCAAGCTTTCTGCGGGAGATACGGTGGCAGCCGATATTCCCGATCCCGAGCCGTTGGACGTTAAAGCAGAGGATATCCCCATAGATATTGTTTATGAGGACGACGAGCTGCTTGTGGTCAACAAGCCCAAGGGCATGGTAGTTCACCCTGCTGCGGGAAATTATACCGGCACGCTGGTGAATGCGCTTATGTTTCACTGCCGTGACAGGCTTTCGTCCATAAACGGAGTTATCCGTCCGGGAATCGTTCACCGCATCGACAAGAACACCAGCGGTCTGCTTATTGTTGCAAAGACGGACAGAGCGCATCTGGGACTTGCGGAGCAGATAAAGGAGCACAGCTTCACCCGTGAATACTGCGCTGTGGTCTGCGGACGAATGAAAGAGCCTGAGGGTACGGTTGACGCTCCAATAGGACGTCACCCTGTTGACAGAAAAAAAATGTGCGTTACGGATAAAAATTCACGGAATGCCGTCACACATTATTATACGGAAGAGGAATTTGACAGATATACAAAGCTTCGGCTTCGGCTGGAAACGGGACGCACTCATCAGATACGTGTCCATATGGCATATATCGGTCACCCCGTGCTGGGCGACGATGTATACGGCAAGCCTTTCAAGGGCATCGAGGGACAATGCCTTCATGCGAAAAAGATAGGCTTTGTCCACCCGGTCAGCGGAGAGTATCTGGAGTTTGACAGCGAGCTTCCCGATTATTTCAAGGATATTCTGCGGAAAATCAAATGATTGCGGAAGGGTCATCGGTTTTTCGGCAAAAGCTAATAAATGGAGGAATTTTTCATGGACGTTACTATCAAAAAGCAGCTGGAAAGAACTGCCTGCAAGGTAAGAATGGGCGTTATCGAAGGCACTTTCAACGCTAAATCCGGTCACCCCGGCGGATCGCTTTCTATCTCCGATCTGCTTACTTATCTTTATTTTGCAAAGATGCACGTTGATCCCAAGAATCCCAAAATGGCTGACAGAGACAGACTGGTGCTTTCCAAGGGTCACACAGCTCCAGCACTTTATTCCGCACTTGCTCTCAGAGGATTTTTCGATTATGAGGAGATCAAGAGCCTCCGTCACATCGGCGCAATGCTCCAGGGTCACCCCGATATGAAGCATATCCCCGGTGTTGATATGACAACAGGTTCTCTCGGTCAGGGTATTTCCGCTGCCTGCGGCATGGCTCTTTCCGGCAAGATCGGCTGCGAAAGCTATAAGGTATATGCTATCCTCGGCGACGGCGAGATCGAAGAGGGTCAGGTCTGGGAAGCAGCAATGTTTGCGGCTCATTATCAGCTGGATAATCTTGTTGCTATTGTTGACAACAACGGTCTCCAGATCGACGGCAGGATCACAGATGTAATGTCTCCTATGCCTATCGACAAGAAGTTCGAGGCATTCGGCTGGCACGTTATCACAATGGACGCACATGATTTTGATGATATCGAGCGTGCATTCAACGAAGCTGAAAATATCAGCGGCAAGCCCGTTGCTATCATTCAGAAGAGCATCAAGGGCAAGGGCGTTTCCTTTATGGAGGATCAGGTCGGCTGGCACGGCAAGGCTCCCAATGCCGATGAATACAAGCAGGCTATGGACGAGCTTCAGGCTGCATATGACAGCATAAAGGACTAATGGAAATTTCCATAGATTAATATACCGTTGATTTGGAGGAAATATAAATGGCAGATGTAATCAAAAAGGCTACAAGAGACAGCTACGGCGAGGCTCTTGTTCAGATGAGCGAATTATATCCCGATATGGTAGTTCTGGACGCAGACCTTGCGGCAGCTACAAAGACAGGCACATTCAAGAAGGCTTGCCCCGACAGATTTTTCGACTGCGGCATTGCCGAGGCTAACATGATGGGCGTTGCGGCAGGTATCGCTTCCACAGGAAGAAAGGTATTCGCAAGCTCTTTCGCAATGTTTGCTGCCGGACGTGCATATGAGATCGTCCGCAACTCTATCGGATATCCTCATCTTAATGTAAAGATCGGCGCAACTCACGCAGGTATTTCCGTCGGCGAGGACGGCGCAACTCACCAGTGCAACGAGGATATCGCTCTTATGAGAACAATTCCCGGAATGACTGTTATCAATCCTTCCGATGATGTTGAAGCAAAGGCAGCGGTAAAGGCTGCTCTGGAGATCGACGGTCCCGTTTACCTCAGATTCGGCAGACTTGCTCTTCCCGTTATCAACACAAACGAGGATTACAAGTTCGAGATCGGCAAGGGTATCACATTAAAGGACGGCAAGGACGTTACGATCGTTGCAACAGGTCTTACAGTTCATCTTGCAGTTGAGGCTGCCGAGCTTCTCAAGGCTCAGGGCGTTGACGCAAGAGTTATCAATATCCACACGATCAAGCCTCTTGACAAGGAGCTTATCTGCAAGGCAGCAAAGGAAACAGGCTGCATTCTCACAGCAGAGGAGCACAGTGTTATCGGCGGTCTGGGTTCGGCAGTTGCCGAGGCAGTTACAGAGTGCTGCCCCGTTCCTGTTGTTAAGCTTGGCGTAAATGATGTTTACGGTCACAGCGGCCCCGCAGTTGATCTGCTGAAGGAATTCGGCTTCACAGCTGAAAATATCGCAGAAATGGCTAAGAAGGCAATTTCTCTCAAGAAGTAATATCTGTAATGATATAAAAAATCTCCGTTTTGCAAATGCAGAACGGAGATTTTTGTTTTACATATTTTTAACACAGCGTTTAAGCGCATTCTGCCAGCTGTCAAGAGGTTCGATCCCGGCTTTTTCGACAGCCTCGCAGTTCAGAGTTATTCCGATACCGCCGCTGTCAAAAGGATCAACCGCAACATCGAAATAATCCTCATGACCAGCCAGTCTCAGCTGACGGAATGTTTCACAGGCGAAAGAAAACATGGTGCATTCTCCCGCATTTGCACAATGATATACCCCACGCTTGCCTTTCATGAGAATATCAACGCCCAGCTCGGCGGCGTCTGCGGCGTAAACGGAGGAGTATATGCAGGTGCAGTTCAGTGTGAATTTTTTGCGTACCTTTGCGGAATTCATGAGCCGACAGACGATATCGTTATCGCCGCCCTGCCCGTAAATTATCTGTGGAAGCCGAAGAATGAAATTGTTTTCGGCGTACTTTGAGAATGCATTTTCACTGCGGCAGAGCTTCAGTCCGAAATCACTTTTCGGCATTCGCAGGCATTTTTCCGAAAGATCGCCCACTGCACCGAAAACCTCGCAGGAGCTTATAAGCATTGCAGGAATATTTTCCGCCGCACAGCATTCGGCGATATTTTCAGAGTATGAAAGCAGTTCGGGGGACATATCACGGCAGTGTATCAGAGCGGCAGGTCTGTTCCGTTTCAGGAAACGGCTCACTGCGGCAGGGTCTTTCAGATTCATACCGTCGTCCTCAATGACCTCATGACCTCTCCGCATAAGCTCATATGCGAAGCATTTTCCGATACCGCTGTCCGCACCTGTAACAGCGACTGTCATAGTAGTTTCCTCCGGTCAATTATTTTTATCATTCTTTTCGGAGCTGTTTTTTCTGAAAACGATAAGCTTTCCGAATATATAATTTGCGATAATAACTATCACGCTTACGGTGAACTTTGAAACAGCTCCCTTTATGCCAAAAACGGACATATTCAGTCCCATATCAAAAAGCAGTCCCGGGAGAAATATCTCGATCACACCGGTAAGAATGCGTGAAGCCAGAAAAGAAACAGCCTCTTTCAGCAGTGGGCCTGCCTCAAAGCTTTTGCTGCGGAATACCCACAGCTTGTTTGCAAAAAATGCGAATATGACAGCTCCGAACCATGCTATCGCATTTGAAACAGTCATATTTGTTCCCGCAGATGTGAGAAGCGTGTATATGACCCAGTTCACAAGGGTCGTACAGCCGCCCGTGATAATATATGTGATAAGCTCACGGTATTTTTTAATAAGTTCTTTTATCTTGTTCATTTTAAAAGTGCTTTACAGCAGAAATATCTCCCTTCGGAAATAAGTATATCAATCATTATCGGAGCTTTCTTTGCGCTCCAGACAGGATTTTTCAATAAATATCGGTCTTTCCTTGCCCTGAATGTATATCCTTGAAAGGTACTCGCCAATAATTCCCAGCGACAGCAGGATCAAGCCGCTGACATTGAGTATCACGGAAATGATTATTGCAAAACGGATATTATCCGTAAGTCCGTGAACAGCTGACATAATAAGCATGACGATGAGCCATATAAGTCCTGCGGCCGTGAAAAGTCCGCCCAGATAAACGGGGATCTTCAAAGGGGCGGTGGTGAATGAGATTATGCCGTCAAGGGCGTATTTAAGGAGCTTTCTGAAGTTCCATTTTGTCTCGCCCGAGAAACGCTCCTCGGCAGTATAGGGGATAAAATGAGTATCGAAGCCCACCCATGAAAATATCCCTTTTGAAAAGCGGTGATATTCATGAAGATCAACGATAGCATCTGCCATGGGACGGCGGAACGTGCGGAAATCGCTGGCGTCGGGGTGAAATTTTGTGTCGCAGATCTTATTCACAACGGAATAAAAGCTCTTCTTGCAGAAAGTCATGAAGCCGCCCTCACGGCGCTTTTCCTGATATGCCGCAACGCAGTCGCAGTCGGGGTGGGAATCAAGATATTCGACCATTTCAAGAACGACCTCGGGGCGCTGCTGGAGATCGGCATCGATAACCGTCACAAGCTCGCCCTTGCAGTGCTTCAGTGCGGCAAAAACCGCAGCTTCCTTGCCGAAATTGCGCGAGAAATTCACTACAGTCACCTTGTCGGAATGCTTGCTGTAAAGCTCGCGGAGACGTGAAGAGGTTTCATCTGCGCTTCCGTCATTCACAAAAACGATTTCATAAGAATCTATTTTGTTTTCAAAAGCGGAGCTGACCGCCTCATAAAAAGCAAAAACGTTGTCCTGTTCGTTGTAGCACGGAACGGCAAGCGAAAGCTTAACCATTGCGGCAGGCACTTCCTTTCAGTCAAAAATCATTACAATACTTTATTTTACCACAATCGTTCCGCTTCGTCAAGAGGCAGAACGGCTTTTTTGAGGGTTAATGCATTTTATGAGCCGATATATGTAAATTTATCGCATTTGATGTGTTGAGAAAATTATACAAAATTGTGAAAATCACTGGACAAACAGGAAAAAATCTGCTATAATAAAAAATGTATAATTATGACTTTGAACAGTTTTTTAAAACTGATGACAATACACGGAAGGATTGGTTTCTGATGGATTTTAACACACAGCGCAGGGCGGTTTCGGCAATAAACGGCTTTGCACAGCGGCATAAATTACTGAAGCCCGTTTGCTTTATAGCGAAGCTTGCGGTGATACTCTTCTGTTCGGCGGTGCGTGCCGTGGATATGGCTTTTTCGGACAGAAACGGAAATTTCTTAGGAATGAAGCCCAGACCGAAAAAGCAGCCCAACTATGATATCCCCGAGCGGAAAAAGACGGTCTATATCAGAAAAAGACCCTTTATCGGCAGAGCAGTCAGCCTTGTCATGGCGCTGGCGTTTGCGGGAATGACGATCCCTATGGATATGGGAATGAGCGTTTTTGCCGCTGCCAATGTTATTATAAGAGGAAATGCCCTCAGCGGAATTGCGGCATCATATACATATGAGAATCCTGCGATGATCGAGACTTCCGATCTTTCTGGAGTCACCTCAGTTGCGGCATCGGCTTTCAAGAACAATGCCAACCTTGCGTATGCCGATCTTACCGTACTCGATATGGAGGGCGGCAGCGCCGATTCACCCATTATCGGTCAGGATGCATTCAACGGTGCTTCTTCGCTGACGACTGTTATTATTGACGCAAAGAGCAAGCAGTTCGGTTATTATTCCGTGGGCAGCGGAGCTTTCATGAGCATGGCTCCCGATTCCACTATCATTATCCTCAACACAAGCGGCTTTGAGGCAAGCATCGATGACAGACTCAGCGGCAAGTATTCTTCCGGAAAGACAACGCTCATCAAGCGTGCGGGCGGATTCAATACGGCACTTATCCCTGCCGATGTTGCCAATGTTGTGTCATACAGCGGTCTGAAAAGTGTTTATCTGAAATTCACAAAGCCTGCTGCCGACGGCTTCGATGTTTATGAATGGAACAGCGGCAGCTCGTCCTACAACAAGCTTACCGATTACAAGACAACGACTATCGACAACGATGTTATCGTGAAGATACCTGTTAACGATACAAACGAGCATCAGTATGCGGTAAGAGCTTTTTCCGCAGTTGACGGAAACAATATATATAGTATACACTTCGCACTGGGTGCAAAGCGCAGGGCAGTGAATACTTCCGATACTGAATTTACGGTAAATGTTGCGGAAGACAGAAGCGTTACCGCAGAGTGGAAAAATGTTGACGGCGCTTCCTATTATATGCTTTACACAACAGACAGCGACAACAAGCAGATCATTTCAAGCCGGCTGTTTGAAGCAAACCAGACTTCCTATACAGTTACGGGCTTTACACCCGTTCAGTCCTCAAAGGGATACAATGTATATCTCCGTACATATTACGATCCTCTCGATTCGGCAAGAACGCTGACCGAGACGACAAATCCCAAAGGCTCTGACCTCGCTTCCGAAGCAAAGGCAGGCAAGACGGTAAGCAAGGATCTTTACGATTATATCACCGAGGGCAGACAGGCAGCTGTTCTTCCCGCAAAGCCCACAGGCGTTACCGCTCAGGCAGTGAATGTCAGCGGTGAGGGATATTATCAGCTTACATGGGATTACAAGAAAAATGTCAGCGGATATATCGTTACGGTAGAAAGAGGCGGCGACAAGTTCACCTATACTATTGATAACAGCACGGCTATTCCTACGGGCGGCAGAACAGTCACAATGGACAATGCCACAGACGAGTATGCAGACGGCATCGAGGCTATCATTTCCACCGACTCGGCTCAGACGAAGATATCCCTTGCGGTGAAGGACGAATATATCATTCCTTACGGCGAAACGGTGAAGTTCACAGTCAGCGCATATGATTATTTTGCCGATGATGATGTGAACAATTCCAGCGAGCCTGTTTCCGCAGATGTGGCTGTTTCAAGAATAACAGTCCAGAACTTCAAGGCGCAGGTTGTACAGGACGAAGTGTCCAACGGTCAGACCGTTGATTATACAAACGAGCATATCAAGTTCACATGGGACAAGATGAGAAATGCGGCTTCCTACAAGATCCACTGCCGCTATCTCAATGAGGACGGCGACAGCGTTTATGCAGGATATTATTCCGTGGGCGCAGTTACCGAATTCACGGCTTCAAAGCTTCCCTCGGTGGGACATGGCGAGGACGCAAATGCTCCATTTGTAAACGGCACGACTTATTATTTCACTATCGAAGCGGACAACAATCCTTACCGCAGCAAGGAAGCAACGGCTGTAACTGTTGCACCTCCCGCACTTTCAAAGGTAAAGCTTGTTCCCGGCAACAAGGAATTCACTATCACATGGAGCGATGATGATGTAACAGGTCAGGCAGACGGCTACAAGGTAACTGTCATAGCTCCCAACGGCAAGGTATTCCTGGAGCAGAACTATGATGCTTCCAAGATCGCCAAGGCGGACGGTGAAAATAATCTGACGATCTCCGCAGGAAACAAGGGCGAGGCTCTTGTGAACACACAGCTTTATGAGGTTTATATCAGACCCTATACTTATACCGACGGCACCTACAACAACGGAGCAAATGATGTAAGGTCCACGGTTTACGGCGAAAAGGCTGCTGCCGATTCCGACGGAACGATCCCTCCCTCCGTTATTCCCAACATTTATGTTGAGATAACACGTCTTGAATTCAATAATGATGCTTCCATTGACAACAGAGGTATTCTTATTGAATGGACAAACATTGAAAAGAATGACAGCTACCGCATTTACAGACGTCTTGCAAAGAATGCGGCAGGCGAGGCTGTTTCAAGCAATTTTGAAGCTATCACAGAGGTTGCAAAGGGTTCGGCAAATCTGCTGACTTATATTGATACAAGCACAGCAATCGAGAACAACTGCACCTATGAATATTACGTTGTTCCCATTGACAAGAACGGCGAGATCGACGGCGAAAAGTCCGAGGTCAAGGCGTTTACAATGGATCTGAAGATCGAAACTCCCGCAAACATGAAGTCGGTGGCAAAGGACGGTCAGATCACGGTAACATGGGACAAGATACCCGAAGCAAACGAATACCGTGTGTATGTTCATACATATGACGAGGCAACGGGACAGTATATCCGTTCCGATTCTCCCGTTACGGTTGAACAGCCCAAGAGCGGCGACATAGTTTCCTTTGTGGACAAGTCCCTTATCAACGGTCAGAAGAAGCGCTACGAGATCGCAGCGGTTATTACAATGAAGGCGCAGAACGGCGGTTCCAGAGTAGTTGCGATGAGTGATCCCACAGGAATGGTAGATGCTCCCGATGATACGGCAGGCTCCGCATTCCCCGCACCCACAAATCTTAATGTTACGGTTTCACAGAAGAACGGTCAGATAACAGCTTCCCTTACATGGGACAAGTCGGCAGTTCCCAGCGGCTCCGAGCCTGTTGCGGGATACAGCATTTACGCCGAGGTAAGAAAGTCTGACGGAACACTGGTCACATATGAGGGCGACAGCGAGATCAACGCAGGCAATGTTACTAAGTATGACTTCTCCAACGGTCTTGAAAACGGCGATGTGGTCACATTCAAGGTTCGTGCTTACAAGTATGTGACAGGCAGACAGGTATTTTCCGATTATTCCAGCGAGGTTTCCAAGCTTATCGGCTTCCAGGTCAGCGAGCCTACCGATTTCAAGGTAACTCCCGGCAGCAAGAAGAACACTCTTAAATGGACAACCGTTAAGGAAGCGGACGGTTATATCATTACAAGATATGACCCCTCCACAGGCGAAACAACAACTCTTCCCGTTATCTCAAAGCCTCCTTATGAGGATCTTTATCTTACAAATGGCGTGAACTATACATATAAGATATGGTCATACGTTATTATCGGCACAAAGAAGATCCAGAGCGACGATTATGCAACTGCTTCGGGCAAGCCCGATGCTTCGTATTCGCCCGATAAGGACAGCGATTACCTTGATGTTCCCCAGGACTTCACGGTAACAACTACCGACGGACAGGCAAATCTCAGCTGGTCAAAGGTCGATAATGCGGACGGATATGAGATCTATCTCATTGATTCAAACGGCAATCCCGTTGCTATCGGACGCTCCTCAAAGGATAAGTACACCGATTCGGGACTGACAAACGGCACTATATGCACATATACGATCAGAGCATACAAGACGCTCTCCGACGGAACATATATTTACAGTGATTATGCAACCCTCAGAACGGTAACTATCGGCAGCTTCCTTTCGGCTCCCGTTGATGTTACGGCTACACCCGGCGACGGCGAGATAACTGTAAAGTGGTCGGCTGTAAAGGGTGCATCGGGCTATGTTGTATATGTATATGACGCTGCTCAGGGCTCCTTCAAGGCAGTGGGTGTTGTTTCCAAGACGGAATTTGTTCACACAGGTCTTGTTAACGGCATGAATTACACCTATATGGTGTCGGCATATGTCACAACAGGCAGACAGAATCAGTACAGCGCATATTCGCTGGCAGTTTCGGCAGTTCCGATGGCTGCTGACGACAGCAGCGGAAATGGAAACGGAAACGGCAGTGATACAGTTTCGGGCTACAAGATCTACATTGTGGGAACAACTCCCGACGGCATTTCCCATACAGAGCTTATCACCGCTTATACCGATGAAAAGGCAATCGACAGCGATGTTGATATCCGATTCAGCGTAAATGATGAGTCCACACAGGCTGTTTATGATATGCTTGACAATTATGCGGACGGCATCGGCAGCTTCGATATCTTCCCATTTGACATGACGATGTACGTGCATGACACAAGCACAAGAGTTCAGCCTGCATCGGGTCATTACATCACGCTGACAATGCCTATCCCCGACAAGTTCGAGAAGTACGGTCAGGACTTCCAGCTGATGCATATTACATCGGATAATCAGCTTGAGATACTTCCGATTACTTTCGGCACAGCGGACGGAAAGACGCTTGCACAGGTAAGCATCAGTGAATTCTCGCCATTTGCGTTTGTTCATTATCTCACTCCCGAGGATATGCATTCAAGTGCAGCCTCTGCGGCAGCGGCGGCAGGCAGCGGAACAGCTTCCACAGCTTCGGGCTATGCTTTCAGATTCAATTCCGCTTCCGAGCTTTATTCAGACAGAAAGAGAAACAAGATCTACAAAATAGTTAAGAAATAATATAAAAAACACGTTGTCCGTAAGGGCAGCGTGTTTTTTTGTGTTTGAAATATTGACAAATATGAAATGATATGGTAAAATAATATTATCATAAAATTCATATCTTGAAAGGAATTGAAGTACATGAACAGATTAACAAAAATGATAACCTGCGCAGCTGCGGCAGCTGTAATGACAGTTTCATCGACAGCGGCTCTTTCCGTATCGGCTGACTGGGTGAAAACATCGGGCGGATATGCTTATACCAATGAGCAGGGCGAGAAGCTCAGCGGCTGGAATGAGATCGACGGCGGAAAATATTACTTCGGCAAGGACGGAAACGCCGTTACGGGCTTCAAGAAGATCGGCGGAAAAACATATTATTTCATGTCCTCCAAAAAGGGAAAAATGGCAACCGGCTGGAAAACTATTTCGGATAAAAAGTATTACTTCGGCAAGGACGGCGTGATGCGCACAGGTCTGAAAAAGATTGGCGGCAAGAATTATCTTTTCGACGGTAAGGGTGTTCTTCAGACAAAGACCGTTACTGTTGACGGCTATACATATACATTTAATTCCGACGGCTCGGTAAAATCCAAAAAGCAGGCTTCTTCTGATGCGGCAGCAGTTTCGTCCTTCAAGAGCAAGATTCTCGGCAAGGGCAAGTTCGGAATGAGCTTGGATAAATTCATCAGCGCAAATAGCATCGGTGATTATGAAAAGGTATCTAATGAAACAGTAACTATGATAGCGTTCAAGGCAGATTATCTCGGTGCTTCCAATACAGATGTAGTGGCTATTTTCGATGAAGCGGATAAGCTTGTGGGCGTTATTGCTGTATGCCCTGACAGCAAAGATTTTTCTAAAATTGAAAAGAAAGCAGCAAAGCTCTTGGGTGATCCCGTAACATCGACCGAAACATATGCAGCTTGGATGGACAGTAATATGAATACATATATGCTTGGCACCGCCGATATGTTTGGCGTTGACGGTTCTGAGGTAGTATTTGCAGCATTAAGTTTGGATTTCATCAACAATGCCGAATCATTTGACATCATCAGCTTATGTTAATAAAAAAGGACATATCCGAACGGATACGTCCCGTGACCGCTTATCGATCGGTAAGCGGTCTTTTTATATGCTTTTTTCGGCGCTTTCGGCTTTTCTTCTGACTTCCTCTTCACGCTTTTTGAATATCCTCGGGAATGAGGTGAAGATAACTATTGATGTGATTATTCCTGCCGCAAAATCGGCGATCCCCTCGGACATATAAACGCCCTTGAAGCCGAGGAAATGCGTCAGGATAAAGCAGAGCGGTATCAGTATTATCACCTTTCGGGTGACGGCAAGTATCAGTGCGGATTTTGCCTGACCCAGCGCAACGTTGATATTTTGCAGCGTCATCTGCACGAAAAACATTATCGAGCCCATGAGGAACAGGGGAGTGTACTGCTTGACGATCGCCGTAACGCTGTCGCTTGCGGAGAAAAGCTGTGCGTATACCTGCGGCACTGCCAGCGATACCGACCATATGATTATCGCAAAGATAAATGCGATCACCGTAACGTATTTTATGCCTTTTTTCAGGCGCACGGCATTGCCCTTGCCGTAATTGTAGCTGACGAACGGCTGCATTCCGTTTCCAAGACCGTTCAGCGGCAGGGATATCAGCTGGAGCGCACTGAGCATTACCGTAAGTGCGGCGGTATAGTCCTTGTTGCCGCCTGTGGCGCAGTTCAGATTTATATTGAAAACTATTTGAATGGCGCACTCGGTTATCGTCATGGTAAACGGCGTGAAGCCCAGTGACAGGATATTCTTTATCCTCGGCGAGGAAAGCTTCATATCGGTTATGCGGAAACGGAAAAGGCTTTTCTTCGAGAAGAAAAATCCGATATTGCAGATGCAGGAGCAAAGCTGTGATATTATCGTTGCGAGAGCCGAACCGCTGACGCCCATATCAAGGCTAAAAATGAAGATCGGGTCGAGAATGATGTTCAGAACAGCGCCTGCAAGCACCGATCCCATTGCGAAGAATGAATACCCTTGGGTGAGAATAAACGGGTTCAGTCCCTGCGCAAGCATTACAAAGATAGTTCCGCAGGAATATATTTTCAGATACGATACCGCAAATTCAATCGCACTGGGCGGACAGCCGAACAGCACAACTATCTGCCGTGCAAAGAGAAATGTCACTGCTCCGAGGACTATTCCTATCGCCGAAAGCAGTACGAATGCTGTGTTGAAAATGCGGTTTGCTTCGTCGGGTTCACCCTCGCCCAGCTTTATTCCCGCACGGGGAGAGCCGCCCAGACCGATGAGGTTTGCAAAAGCCGAAAGTATCAGTGTTATGGGAAGTACGATACCCAGCGCCGCAAGTGCGTCCATTCCCGAGCTTTCGATTCGGGAGACGTACATTCGGTCAACGATGTTGTACAAAAAGGTTATGAGCTGCGCTATCACCGCAGGAACAGTCAGTCTGAATACCAGCGGGAGGATCTTTCCCTGTTCAAGCTCAAGGGTCATATCCTGCTTTGATTTTTTATTTCGGGGCATTTTATTCGTTCCAATCGTTTTATAATAGGTTTGCTGACCATGAAGATATGAACATGGACAATATTATAATTATACCACATTCCGACATCAAAGTAAAGACAGATATTGTTAAGGAAATAACAAATGCGGCTCCGATATTTTCGGGACCGCATTCGTTGTTTTATCTGCCTGTTACATAATCCTCAATGCCGCTGACGATCGCATCGGCGAATATCTCCTGATATTCGGGGTCAACGAGCGCCATGGCTTCGTCATGATTGCTGACAAACGCCGTTTCAATGAGAATCGAGGGAAATTCCTGCTGCTGAGTTACAAAAAAGTAATTGTATTTTTCGCCGCGGTCATAGCTTCCGCTGCCGTGGACTTTTGTCAGTGCAGCGCCCAGTCTTGAAGATACCGCATCTGCAAGGGGCTGAGAGAACGGTGTGAAATAATATGCTTCCGCTCCCGTTGAGCTTTCTCCGCCGCTGTTGCAGTGGACTGCGACAAAAAGATCGGGGGAGTATTGACGTGCAAGGTCGGAACGCTGCGAAGTAACATAGTCCTGCGACTCGGTTTTGAACCGAACCGCATTCACGCCCTTTGCCGTCAGCTTTTGCTCCACAAGCTTTGCTATGGCAAGGTTTGCCTCCTGCTCCTGAATGTAACGGACAGCTCCCGGGTCGAATTTTCCGCCGCCCACATAGCCGTGCCCAGGGTCGATAACTATAGTCATTCCGTCAAGCGAAGAGGGAATTCCGTTGAATGACATCACAAGACGTCCGCTTTCGGCGAAGTGAGCTTTAACGCCGCCGTAGCGTCCGCTCTGCGCAAGCTCCAGCGTCAGCTTTGCCTTTGAAACGCCGTTTTCCGTGAGCATACTCCAGCTGCCCGATGTGAATTCCGAGCCTGACGGGAATGTGATGCTTCCCGAGGGAATGTCCGATATATAATCGAATATCAGCGAAATGCTGCCGCTGCTGAACTTTTTGATGTAGAATCCGCCGTTTGCACCGTCCGCATAATTTACGCCGTCATATACAACGCTGAACGGAGTGTTGTTCGGCAGCTTGAATATCATATCGGTATCGCCGCCGCTGACGGTGATATTTTCAATGTCAACAGAGCCGCCGAATGTAAAGCCGCCGCTCATGGGCGATGCATCGGAGGTGCGGATACGTCTGCCCGAAAGGGTCTGATAGTATGCAGTGCCGCCGTAGGTCACGGTTTTAAGGGCGTAATCGCAGGTCCCTGCCGCAAGCCGTGTGCAGTCAGGCTCGGGGACAGTCAGCGTGTTTGTGCTGCTCCAGCACATGGTATTGTCCGAATTTACCGTGATAAACTGCCCCGAAGCAGCGCCGTTCACCTGCACTGCGGAGGTCATGTCAGAAGTTTCGGGTGGCACGTATTTTTCGTTGATATATATTCTGCTGCCTGTGATGCATTCAAGAATTTTATCATTGCCGATAGGATATGCGGCGTAAATTTTCACATTTCCAAGGTCGGTAATGCCGCCTGTACTGCCCTCGGGAACAATATACGAGCCTGTGTAGGACGCATAGGAGGAGTTGGGGTCGATAGTATCGGACACACCCTCCGCCTGCCGCAGAAAAATTTTCTCGCCGTTAACGTATGCAAGCACGGAAGAGCCTTTGTAAGCCACTGCGCTGAACGAGATCTCTGTGCCGCCGTCAACATACATCGTATCTTCACGGGGCTCGGCGGTCTTCAGGACACGCATCGTCCGCACGATGTTATACACGGTCTTTCTGCCCTTGTGCTCAAAGGTGAATTGATTTTCTCCGATGTTCAGGTCGGCGTTGATATAAAATCTTCCCGATTCATTCAGCTCGATAGGCTCGCCGCAGAAGTATACGTCAAAGTTGGGGTCGAAGGTTCCCGAAAAGATCACGGAGGTATCCTCGGTGCGAAATTCTCTGGAGGTGGGGAGAGTGATGTTCAGCTGACTTCCAAGCCCCTCTTCGGTCAGCTCCTTGTTGTAATGCTTCAGAAGCGCCGCCGTGGAGCCGTTCCTGTCCTGTTCCAGAGCATTCAGCGAACGGAAAACGCTGCCGCCGCAGGCAGTGAATTTCTCCGATTCGATCACCTGACGCACAAGCTCATCGGGAGAATCCCAGCCGTCCCTTGAGGTACAGATATAATCGTTGGCATGGCTTATGATAAGCTTCTGGGAGCATCTTTCGGCGGCACGGTCCCAGCCTGCCGCAGTCTGACCGAAGCTGTCCGTTGACAGCTGAACAGTCTCGTCCGTTTCCAGATAGATAAAATCGGTGAGTCCGCCGCTGATATAGCTGTTGACGTCCGAATAGCCGGTGATGTATTCGTAATCCACCTGACCGTTCACATCTATCCCGACGGAAACGGTGCTGCTTGTGTTATGCACGGCTGTTGATACGGTCCTGAAAATATAGCTGTTCATCTCCGAAAGCCAGTTTTCATAGCCTGCGCCGCTGCCGTTTTTCATGTACAGCGCAAAAGTCTCGGGGGAGTTGTCCCATTCCGTGCCGCAGAAAATTATGCCGTCGGCGGAATAATTTGCGGTCATGTCCTTTACAGTATCGGACAGTCGGCGGAGCCTGTCATTCAGCGGTATGTCGCCGAAGCTGCTCATTGCGGCTCCGATATCGAATTTCAGATAGACGTAAAATCCTCGCTGAAAGGCGCTTTCGGAGGTGTACTGCACGATAGACTCACTGTCCGAAGCAACATCGCCGAAGAAAACATTTCCTCCGTACGAGGTGTTGATTATCAGCGAATTCACGGAAAGCACCGCCGCACGGTCAAACATATCATTCAGCTCATGGTACACTTCCTCTTCGGTGTAGCCTGTTCCGTCGGGCTTCGGGCGGACATAATCTATTGACGGTGTGACCTCCGCACCGCGCATTTGTGAGGGAAAGGCGAACTGTGCGCCTGCGGAGTAGCCGGAGATATCCTCGTCGGTGATCGTCGGAGCATCTTCTGCCGATACTGTGGCATATTTCACAGATGCAGCAGGGACTGCTGCCGATAATACAGCCGCCGAAAGCAGCAGGGCGATTACTTTATTCTTCATCTTTTTCTTCCGCTGATCGGTCAACGACCGTGGTGGGATCCTTTTCAAGCTCACGGAAAATGTGTATGGAAAATCCGCTTATTGTGTAGATGATAAATACGGGACCGATGATAATTCCAACGAACATTGTTGTATAGTTCCAGAAAATTATCGCAAATTCAAAAGCGACAGTCACCGCCAGCAGAAGCGAGCGCAGAAAATACTTCATGCTTATGCGGAAGGAGTTTTTCATGCTTCGGATAAGGGTGTTGTCATATCTTGCCAGCAGGGGATAGACGTAAAGCTGCGAGAAAAGCAGCAGATACGCCGCCACGATGCCGATTATCAGGAACACGATCTCATGCTCCTTTGCGGCGTGGAACAGCTGGAAGTCGAGATATACAGCCCATACACTGAGCAGGGAGATAAAGGACATTGCAAGACCCTGCTTACGGTTGCGCTTGAATTCACGGAGAAAATCATGAACTACCCGTCCCTCACGCTCTTCGGACATATCCAGCGTGACCTTGCTTGCGGCGATAGTCGATATGCCTATGGTCACGATCGGCAGACTGCATAGCAGCCATATCATATTGAGCAGAAAAACATCGGTCAGGCGCTGCATGAATTTATAGAACTTGCTGTCGGGGCTAAAAAACTTCGCCATATGCTATATATTATCCTTTCATGTGACGCAATTTGTAATATTTGAACGGCATTTAAAATGCTTCATAAAACAGCAAGAAAGCGGGCGAAAAAATTCCACCCGCTTTCAATTGTTGTCTGAGGTTTTTTGTAATTATCTTACTTCGTCTTCAAGTGCGCATCTGATAGAAGCTTCGTTCTCGCACCATGCAAGGCAAACGCCCTCGGGGTCATATTCCTTGCACTTTGCCTTCATATCGGCAACGATCTTGTCGAACTCATCATCGCTTGAAGCGTAGATAGCCTTCCAGGACTCGGATACCAAGCAGTTCTTTACCTGCTCCCAAACGATCTTGAGCTCATCGCTCTTGTCGGACTCGGAGTAGGAAGTTGCAAGAGAAACCTTGTGGTTCTTGCTGTCCATGTATTCCTGAGAATCATAAACGCCTGTGTTGTCTCTCCACTGCTTGAGGATATCGAACTTAGCCTCTGTACGTCTGCTCTTCCAGTTGTCGGCGTTGTATGTTTCGCCGTTGGAATCAGGGTTGGAAGCGTCCTTGGACCATGTTGTGTTGTTAGCCTGGAATGTACCGTCGTTGAAGGATCCGCCGCCCCACTCGTCAGGCATTGTTGTGCCCTTTCTGTCGTTCTTAGCGGATTCGCCAAGCTCTGTCAGGCAGGAGTTGCCTTCTTCGTCATAGTACCAGCAAGCGTCCTTGGGTCCCCACCAGTATGTCATATAGCCCTCGGGAGTTGTGAGGTAGTTGATGATAGCCATGCAAAGCTCGGGATATTCTGTGTTTGCACCGATCGTCCAGAGTCTGTTGCCGCCCAGAACGTTCATACCGTAGCAGAGAGGAGTTGCATCGTCGGGAACAACAGGATACATTCCCTTGCCCTCTTCAAGGTGAGCGTCTGTATTGTAGAGCTGAGAGCCTGCGTAATCGAAGATAGAGAAGAATACGCCGCCTGCCTGTACCTTTTCACTCATCTGGTCATAGGTCTGAGTCATGGAGTTGGGGTCGATAAGACCTGCCTGATAGCACTTGTTGAAGAACTTGAGAGCCTTCATGTAAGGACCGTCATCTTCAAGAGCGTCGTGGTATGTACCGTTTTCAACATCGTAAAGACCGAAGCCCATTTCATCATAGCCCCAGTAGCAGGTTGCGAATGCCTTTATGTACATTACCATGTTGCCGTCCCAGTCGGGCCAGAGAGACATAGCATATGTTTCGTTGCCGTTCTCATCTGTGGGGCAGGCTTCCTTCATCTTAACGAATGCATCGAAGAGATCGTCCATTGTCTTGAGCTCGGGACTGCCGATCGCCTGATAGAGATCGTAGCGCATATCCATTGTATAGAAGAATGCCTCGTGATCCTCTGTTGATGTTGCAACGTTGTGGCCGAAGCCGTAGAGAACATTGCCTGCACCGAAGGAATCATTGAAGTTCATGTTGTTTTCGAGAGCATAGGGCATATTTTCCTTAACATAGGAGCCGTATTCGGAGAGAATATCATCATCGTTCCAGTCAAAGAGCATTCCTTCCTTTGCTGCACGCTGATAATCGCTTCCGTTGGAGCCGAAGATAACCAGATCGCCCAGGTTGCCGGACTCCATACGTGTATCGAACATACCGTCGGAATCGGGGATAATTGTGATCTCGCAGTTGAACTCACGCTTGAGGACTTCTGCGAACCAGCCTGTCAGCTTGCCGGAGTAGTTTGCCAGCTGGCTGTAGCAGGTGAGCTGGATAGTTTCATCACCGTAAAGATCAGCAAGCTTGTCCTTTACGCTCTCGGAAGAGGTGCTGTCGGAAGATGCTTCCGTATCTGCTGCGGAATCATCGGAAGAAGCATCATCGGCGGAAGAATCGCCGTCTGCTGCATTGTCTGCGCTGTTGTCAGCGGCATTTGCTGTTGTGGAAGCGCTGTCGGCAGGTGCTCTTTCACCGCAGGCTGCCAGTGAACCCATCATGCACAGGCAGGTGATGCCTGCAAGAATTCTTTTCATTTTCATTTGGAAAATTCCTCCTTGTTTATATAAGTGTAAATATTAACCCTTTACTGCTCCCAGCATAAGTCCCTTTTCAAAATAGCGCTGCATGAAGGGATATACGCAGAGGATAGGAATGATCGTTACCATTGAAATGGTGTACTGGATAACCTTTGAGCTTGTTGCATTTGCAAGTGCAGCGGAATCCGAGCTGCTTGTTCCCGAACCGACAAGTGCGCCTAAGTTGGAGCTTTGGTTCAGATAGATGTAAAGTCTGTGCTGGAGTGTGTAGAGTGAAGGCGAGTTGGCGTTGAGGATAAGTGAATCCTGGAATGAGTTCCAGTGTCCTACCGCACCGAATATCGCGATGGTTGCAAGGATAGGCTTACTGAGCGGCCAGATGATCTTTCGGAAGATCGTCCAGTAGCTTGCGCCGTCCATGAATGCACTCTCTTCGATCTCACCGGGGATAGACTCGATATATGTCTTTACAAGAATGATGTTGTAGGGAGACACGATACCGGGAATGATATATGCCGCAAAGGTGTTTGTAAGACCCAGCATGGACATATTCAGATACCAGGGGATAAGACCTGCGTTGAAGTACATTGTGATGACCAGCAGACGGTACCAGAGCTGTCTGTGCCACATTTCCTTTTTTGTAACAAGGTAGCCTGCCAGCGATGATACGAATACCATGAGGGCTGTACCGATGATAGTTCTGAGGAATGTGATAAGAACTGAGTTCCACAGGTCGTTAACGTTGCCCATGGCGATGTAGTTCTTGATAGTCAGTCCCTTGGGGAGCAGAGTTACGGCTCCGCGGTTTACAAATTCATTGGACGAGATCGTGTTGATGAAGATGTAATAGAAGGGGAAGAGACAGCTGAGTGTGAATATTGCAAAGAATGCATAGTTGATGATATTAAAGATAATATCGCCTGTTGTGTAATGCTCTTTTTTCTTTTTGTCGGGGATAACGTGCTCGGAAGGGGCTTTTTTGGTTCCCATATCTATATTGTTGGTATTTTCGCTCATGACAGTCCCTCCTTATACAATACTTTCGCCGCGGATAGCCTTTGATACGCCGTTAGCGACAAACAGAAGCACAACGCTGACAACAGACTTGACCATACCGATAACAGTTGACAGAGGGATAAGTCCGCTTCCGATACCCAGGTTATAAACATAAAGGTCAAGCACCTGGATCTGTTCACGGTTCATGGCATTGGAGAATACCAGATACTGATCCATACCGTTTGAAAGGATATTTGCGATAGACATAAGAAGAAGTACGCAGTAGGTGGGCACCAGCTCGGGGATAGTTATGTACCACATCTTTGCGAATCTGCCTGCACCGTCAACGGTTGCGGCTTCGTAAAGACCCTGATCGATACCGGAAATTGCTGCGATATAGATGATAGCACTCCAGCCCACACCTTTCCAGAGTCCCCATGCCAGCATTTTCAGCCACATATGGGAATTATCCATCAGGTAGTTGGTAGTATAGGGAGTACCCTTTATGCTTGTGAGCATTGTGTTGATAAAGCCGTCTGTTGAGAAGATCGCAAGAGCGATAGCGTAAACCAGTACCCAGCTGATGAAGTTGGGGATAGTTGTAAAGGTCTGAACGAATCTTCTGAACTTAGTGTTCTTGACTTCGGAAAGGAACACGGCGAATACCATGGGCACCCAGCTTGTTGCGATACCCAGACCGCTCATTGCCAGTGTGTTTTTCAGAACGTTGACGATATCCTTCTTGGTAGCGTCATTCTTGAAAAGCTCTCTGAACCATTTCAGTCCCACGAACTTGTCGGAGGAAAGAGTCTCACCGGACTTGTAATCGAAGAAAGCGTATCTCCAGCCGTAAAGGGGGAGGTAGCTGAAAACGAATGCAAGGGCAATGATGGGAAGCATCATAAGGAAAAGCTGGAACTTGGGTTCCATGTCAAGATGTTCTCCCTTTTCGGCGGCGGGAACAAGGAAGAAGTTTATAAATGCACATACGATCATAACGACAGCAAGTGCGATATAAACATAATTGACAGATGAAAATGTGGGCTGTACCTTATCCCACTTGTTCACAGCATCGGCGGCGTCGCATACCTGATTGTAAAGTACGTCGATCCAGCCCATGCAGGCAAGCTCTGCGGCACCTCCGAGTACGGAAACGGCAGCGCCGTATTTTTTCATCTTGTGGTTTCCGAGAGACATACAGCCTCCCGCAATTGCAATTATGACAGATACGATAATGAGCATTGAACATACATTAAGCGCATGGAAAGTGGATTCGGCGACCCAGCCCTGTCTGAATGCACGTCCGAAGTTTGCAACTATGGTGTCATAGGATACACCGCATGAAAACAGTGACAGATTTCTGTTTATCATTCCGCTTATGCGTGCAGGATTTGAGTTCGGGAAAAACAGCATTACCACGTTTGCGACTACCGCAAGGCGCAGCACCCAGTAGATCTTATCGGCAACTTTTTCCCGAAGGGTCTTTGGGGGAGCGGTTTTCTTTTTTGCAGCCTGCATTTTTTCAACAGCATGAGCTGTGGAAGAAACAGCCATTTTTTTGATCAGTCCTTTCTATGGATTTTTTTCGGCGCTGCGGAATTTTTGCCGCACAGTCCGCAGGCATGATTGTTTTCTTCTGTGAAAACGATTAACATATTTTACAGAAGCTGCGCACTGATGTGCGCTTTGTTTCAGTAAGGGTCTGCCATTGTTTATTTTAACAACATACCGCTGTACATTAAGTTTATTTTATTACAAAATGACAAAAGTGTCAATTAACATTTCAAACAAATATATCACCGTTCTTATGGCAAAATAGACAAAAAGGAAATATCAAATCACATCATAATTCCCAAAATGACAAACAAACAACGCAGCGGCAAGGTTTTTTTATATTGCGTCTATATCTTGATTTCGTTAAAATAAACAAAATGACAGCTTGTTCATATATAATTTACATTTGCGGTAAATATTAAAATTTGAACATTTGCTGTGTCTGCAAAGCATCGCAGCAGCCGATACACATAAAAGCACCCCGACAGAATGAACTGACGGGGTGTTGTTAATTGTTTGAGATGTTTCGGCAGGAGATTACTTTCTCTTGCTTACTGCAACTGCTGCAGCTGCAACTGCCATAACAGCTACGAGAGCTGCTGCGGAAGTGTTGCCTGTTGTAGCGGAAGTTGTTGTATCATCAGCTGCGGGAGCATCTGCTGTCTCCTCAACGGGAGCTGCATCTTCAGTTGTTTCTTCAGCTGCTGTATCCTCTGCTGTGTCAGCGGAAGCTGCGCCCATGCCGGAAACTGTGAACTGAAGCTCGATGGAATCCTGAGGCATTGTGTAGCCGAAGAGACCTGCGTCCTTGCCGAGGTCTTCGTTCCAGATGTTGATGCACTGGGGATTTACATATGTAGCCTCATCGGGATTGAGATAAGCCTCATCGAATGTGTACTTTGTGTTGCCGTCCATGATAACCTTAACATCGCTGATTGTGATGCCGCTGTCGAGGGGGATATCTGTGGAGAGGAAGAGGAGGTTGAGTGTTTCGTCCTCACCGAAATCGAAATCTGTAACGGAAACGGAGTATGTGCCGTCGCCTGTGATCTCAGCGTCTGTGAATGTGCCGCCCTTGCTTACAGCTGTGGGGCCGTCCCAGCCTGTGATCTGATCGAAGTATACCATACCGTCATCGCCTGTTACGCCGAGACCGTATGTAGGTTCATTCCAAGCATTTCTGAAAGAGAAGCTTGCGGACTGAACGCCGAGATATGCGTGATAAGTATCATCAGCAGATGCGGGGATTGCAAGAGCTGTTGCAGCGAGTGCAGCGGAAGCTGCTACTGCGAGAATTTTAGATTTCTTCATAAGAAAATCTCTCCTTACATTTTTTCATAACATTCCATAATCATGCCTTTTTAAGGGCATTATCTATGTTGACTCTATTTTACTACAAAATGGTTACAGTGTCAATTGTTATTTTGTACAAATATGAATTATATGTTATGTTACATAATACAACAGAACGGACGTTGTCAGCTCCTGTTTTTAAGAGTTCTTACAAGATACTCAAATTCGGTCTTGTATTCATCGGAGCTGTAATCGTAATTTCTCATAAGCGAGAGGATATTGTCAAAGCTTATGTTATCCGCCGTGGAAGCATTTCCTCTGAGGAGCATACCGAATTCGGCGCAGCAGGCTGCAAAGTTGAGATTTTTCTTCATATCGGAGCCGCTGTGGATATTCTTTGAAACGGGATATGCATACAGGTCGCTTACGTCCGAATCGGGAGCCTTGCAGCGAATGCTTACCGTGAGAAGCTCGTCGGAATGCTCGGCTGCATCGTCATATGCCTCCGATTCCGTGGGTTCGTTTCCGCTGTAACGGAATGTGGGAACGTAATCGTCCTTTGAATATGCGGGGATAAGCTCATAAAGCACCGTTACTGTGCTGCCCGCACCCACTTCGCCTGCGTCCTTTGTATCGTCATTGAAGTCACGGTCGGCAAGGGCACGGTTCTCATAGCCGATAAGACGGTAGCCCGAAACATTATCGGGATTGAATTCCACCTGGAATTTTACGTCCTTTGCGACTGTCACAAGGGTAGCGTCCATTTCGTCGATAAGTACCTTTTTTGCTTCGGAAACGCTGTCGATGTAGGAATAATTTCCGTTGCCGTTGTCCGCAAGGGCTTCAAGCCTGTTGTCCTTGAGATTTCCCTCGCCGAAGCCCAGCACCGAAAGGAAAACTCCGCTTTCACGCTCTTTTTCAATAAGCTCCGTAAGCTCATCAACGGAGGAAAGACCCACATTAAGGTCGCCGTCCGTTGCAAGGATAACACGGTTGTTGCCGCCCTTGATGAAGTTCTTTTCGGCAAGACGGTAGGCTGTCTGAATGCCTGCCGCACCTGCGGTAGAGCCGCCTGCGGAAAGGCTGTTTATTACATCGCAGATAGTGTCGGTGTTTCTGCCGCTTTCGCCGTCCAGCAGAACAGCATCGCTGCCTGCATAGGTAACTATGGATATTCTGTCCTCGGAGCTGAACTGACCAGACAGCATTGTAAATGCCTGCTGTACAAGAGGTAGCTTGTCGCTGTCATACATCGAACCGCTCACATCAATAAGGAACACAAGGTTTTTCGGGACATTCTGCATCGAAGTATCCTCGTGAGCCTTTATGCCCACCAGCATAAGATCATGCTCGGGGTTCCACGGACAGTCCGCCAGCTCCGCTGTTACGGAGAAAGGCTCGCTGCCCTTTGCATCGGGATAATCATAGTCGAAGTAATTCATTATCTCTTCTATGCGCACAGCATCGGAGGGAATATCGTATGCCGAATAGCCGCTGTTTATCATTCTGCGGATATTGGTGTAGGAAGCCGTATCAACATCTGCCGAGAATGTGGACAGGGGATTTTCACGGGTATACTTGAAGCCGCTTTCCACGATCTCCGCATATTCCTCCGTATTATAATAGTATGGCACCTCGGGAGCGATGCAGTTATCCTCTGCGGGAGAAGATTCCTCCTCATCGGCAATTGCTTCTTCTGCCGGGGCTTCCTCATCTATATAGCCGTTTGCATAGTTTTCATCGGGTGCGGCATCTTGAATGGGGATCGTTTCCGCATTATTATAATAGTAGTCTTGAACGGTTTCGGGGGCTGCCGCATTGTCAGAATAGCTGTTGTCATAGCCATTGCTTGGAGTATAGTCGGCAGTTTCGGAGGCGCTTCCGCAGGCGGTAAAGGTGAATGCACTGATTATCGACATGGAAATTACAGCTTTTGATATATTCTTTTTCATAGTAAGATCTCCTTTATAATGTCATTATTTGTTCAGGTAGGCGCTGAAAAGGTCAGAAAGGCTGCTTTCGGGGGCGATGCTCATTCTGTCATAGAAGAAATCATCGGGGGAGCGGTCGGTGCAGAAAAGGTACTGTCCGTCATTGTCCAGCGAGGTCCAGCCGTTGTGATAGATGATATATCTTTCATCGGTGAACTCGATCTTGGGGGAGGAGCTGTCGGCGGTGCGGTATTCTCCCGAATCGCCGATATGGACGGGCAGGAGATATTCATGTCCCGCTGTCAGCACATAAGCCGCAGTGGAGGTTATCCTTGTTTCGGGGGAAAGGGTGATATCATGTGAAGCCACCGCATGAATGGGGGAAACGGTATAGGTGACGGTCTGCGATGCAGCGTCATATTCCATGCTTTCGATCCGACAGTCCAGGAAGAAGTCCGTGTCCGAAAGAACATCGCTTTCAACGAAGAAATCATCGCTGTAATTATTTTCAAACGGATAATAGACAGTATCCTCATAGTCGGAATAGCTGTGGCTTTTTGCGGCAGAGGGAGCTACCGTGCTGAAATCCCAGCCGTCAGATGCAGGGAAGAAAAGGCTGTTATCGGAAGCATCGGCTGAATTTTCGGAAAGCTTCGCTGCGCTTTCGGCATTATCATAATTATCCGAGGAGACATCACTTTCGGAAGTATTATAAGATACGCCGTAAATTCCTGCCGCTGCAATAATTATCACTGCTGCTGCCGCAGAAAGCGAACGGGTAACGGATATTTTTCTTTTCGGCGGCTGAGAACCGAAGATGTCAGGCTCATCATCGGAGATATCCGAATTGTTTTCGCTGTCTATACGGGAGCATATTCTGTCCCAGATCTTATTTTCCTCGGTTTGAGAATAATAATTTTGAAGCTTTTTATTCAATTCAGAACACCTCCCTCTGCAAGCGTGATAAATTTTTTCAGTTTTTGTTCAGCGGATCTGCACCGCCAAGCCGCCGTTCCGAGGGGGATATCAAGCACCTGCGAGATATCTTTCAGGGTATAGCAGCAATAATATTTCAGATGAATGACCTCACGTTCTTTTTCGCTGAGTTTTTTCAAAGCATCGGCAACATAAGCACGTTCGACCACATCATTTTCGGTATTTTCCGCCGACGGGATTTTTTCAGCGGCGGAATTTTCGCCGTCGCTGTCGAAGAAAAGTTCTTCACGGTCATATTTTCGTATGTAATTCACGGCAAGATTTTTAGCGCAGACTGCCAGCCAGCGTTTATGGCCGCCTCTCAACGGATCGAAGCCGACGTTTCCGCCGTCCGAAATCTTCTGCCACAATCTCACGAAAAACTCCGAGGCAATATCCTCGGCCGCCGCGACATTTCCCGATACAGACAATGCCGATGAAAATATCAATTTAAAATACTCGGTATAAATGTCATGCAGAGCCTGACGGTCCCCCGACCGCATATCTGCAAGGCACTCACCGAACTGTTTATCTGTCATGATTTTCCCTTTCCGCCCATGGAGGTTATCCACGGCTGCTTTCCTACGCCTTTGAACTATATACACTTTTTACTGTGGGTTTTTATGGAGAATTTTTGTAAACGATTTGTTGTGATTTAATGTATATTATATTTATGTTGGTTGACGATATTAGCTTTATTGAAAAGCTTGAATTTTCTTTATTGTTTGCTGTTATTGCTTGACTTCAGTTTTATGTTGTTCGTTAAAAGCTTGAATTTATTTTTAAAAAAGTTGTTTTTTCTACCTTCAAGATTTTTGGTTCATTAAAAGCTTACTTTTATTATATAGAAATGTGTATCAAATCAACTTCAAGTTTCGCAAAGGGAACACCAAAGGGCGAAGGAGAGGGGGGCGTGGCGCAGTACCTGCGCCTAAGAAAAGCGTAAGCAAAAATCGAGGCACTCTCCGCAGGAGAGTATCTCCCTTCTCCTTACCCTTAGGTTTTCCCTCTGCACTCTCTTTCCTTACCCATCCTCACCTCCGCCTCGATTTTTGCAAAACCGCATCGTAAATTCTCTTTAAAGATAGTTATGGCGACGGTTCATGCAACGCTTATAATGTACTTGTTTTTCATGGTGCGCTCAACCGACGTAAAAGCTGTCATTCTCAACCTTAAATGTTGAAAGATTAGATTTTCATTTTCTGCTTCAATTTATACGTCGGGTCGCTTAGTTTAAATAGTAACAGCTATTTGCAACCTGTGAGAAGTAAGCGACCCGTCGGAAAACATGAAGATTGAGAATTACAACTATAATGAATAACTTGAAGTAATCACTCCACCAAATAGCCGACGGTTGAGCGCCACATGGAAAAACGTAAACGGCGTAGATTTATGAACCGTCGGCAATACTAAATCTAAAGAGAATTTACTAACTGGAATTTCAAAAATCGGGCGGGGGATAAGGAAAGAGAGTGCAGAGGGAGAACCTAAAGGGGCGGCGCCCGATTTTTGCTCGTGCTTTTTTGTTTACCGCCCCTTTTGGTTCATCCCTTTGCCCGCCGGAGGCGGAACCTCCGAGAAAGAAATAGTTGAAAACCATACTACAAGAAATAAAAACTAATACAAACACTACAAGTAAAGAACAAAACAGATGAAATGAATAAAAAGTAACCCAATATAAAAATATCAAAAGCAATAATTATTATACCATTGTTAAGAAAATATGTCAAATAAAATCAGCCCAAAACAGAAAAACGTGCGGAGAAAATCAAAAAAAGCTTCGGTATACTGCGTGAAAGCAAGTATACCGAAGCTTTGACCGCTAATGGCGGAAGAATTATTCCTCTTCCTCTTCTTCGGGTATGTCCCAGTTGTGATATACGTTCTGAACGTCGTCGTTGTCCTCAAGAGCGTCAAGGAGAAGTCCCATTTTCTTTATTGCGTCTTCGTCTGTGAGCGTTGTGTATGTTGAGGGGATCCTGTCAATGTCTGCGGAAAGGATCTTGTAGCCCTTTGCTTCGAGTCCCTCACGTATGTTGTGAAGATCGTTGGGCTCTGTTTCGATCTCTGCTGTGTCGTCTTCGAGCGAGAAGTCCGAAGCGCCAAGATCAAATACGTCTTCCATGAGCTTGTCTTCGTCAAGACCGTTGTTCTCAATGACGATGATTCCCTTTGTTGTGAACATGAATGATACACAGCCCGATGTGCCCAGATTGCCGCCGAACTTGTCGAAGTAGTGACGTACATCGCCTGCTGTTCTGTTCTTGTTGTCTGTCAGAGTTTCAACAATGACTGCAACGCCGCTGGGACCGTAGCCCTCGTATACGTTTGCTTCGTAGCTTGTCTTGTCGGAATCGCCCATTGCTTTCTTGATGATCCTGTCAATGTTGTCGTTGGGGACGTTGTTGGACTTTGCCTTTGAGATGAGGTCACGGAGCTTGCTGTTGTTGTTGGGATCTCCGCCGCCTTCCTTTACGCAAACTGCGATCTCACGGCCGATCTTTGTGAAGATCTTTGCCTTTGCACCGTCTGTTGCTTCCTTTTTTCTCTTGATGTTGTTCCATTTGGAATGACCTGACATTGAAAATCTCTCCTTATAAAAAAGTTAAATTGATTGTTTGTTATTTTCAGGAACGATAGGCGGTCAGACGCCGTATGCGTTCATAAAATCATTGTATGCTTTGTCTCCCTTTACAACGGGTTCGCCGAAGCCGAAGAATATTCTTTCGGGAGCAAGGGCGGCAATTTTTTTCATCGTCCGCTTTGCCGCAGCGGGACTTTGACAGTATGAGGGCCAGCCTATCTTTATAACATTGGAAAGCGCATCTCCGCAGTAAAGGTCTGTGCCGTCAAGTATGCCTATTGTTCCTCTTGTGTGACCGTCCAGCCCGATTGCCTGCGATGTCATGTATACATCTGCATCGGTGTCGCAGAGCCGCATTCCGTCGCTGAGGATAATGTCCGCCTCAGTTATCGGGCGGTCATCTCTGTTTTTATGTATGCCCAGCTTTTCGGCAGCTGCCGCAATGCTGTTTGTCCTGTACATTTTCGGAGCGGTTTTTCCCGAAAGCAGGGGAGCATCATGCTCGCTTACCGCAATTGGGGCATTGTAAAGCTCGGAAAAATACTGTGCATTCTGTGTGTTCATGCCCGTTCCGCTTGTGAGAACGATGAGCTTTACCGAATAATTCAGCAGCCATGTTTCGATCTCGTCACGGAAATATTCGGCGCCTGTGTCGATAAGCACATCGCCGCTCATGCAGCGGAGAATGTAGCAGTTCATTCCGCCGCAGTTTATCATATTGATATTTTCAAATCTGTTCATTTGATATCGACCCTTTCCCAGATGATGCTGAAAAGTTCGTTTATCCTGTCAGTCCTGCCCAGCAGATGAAGCCAGCCGAACAATGCTTCAAGCCCTGTTGCACGGCTGTATTCGGCATGGTTGGAGCTTTTTGGAACGTGCCAGCCGTTGCCTGTGGCGTTTCTTCCTCGGCGCATGATGTCCGATTCGTCCTCGTCCAGCATATCGGAGATAAGCTCTGCGGCTTTTGCCTGATATTCGGCACGTACCCGCTTTACTGCCGCATCGTGAAGCTTGTGGGCAGACATATTTGCTTCCAGCAGGATCCTTTCACGGACAAGCTGCTCATAGACCGCATCGCCCATAAAAGCCAGCGCAAGTGGACTGTACTGATTGACCTGTCGCTTTTCTATAAGTAACAACCGTCCTTTCGTTATATTTGTACCGTTTTGTCTGCGGCGGTGCGCATACCGATGCTGTCCTTCAGATAAAACAGAAGATCAATGTAATTTTCGTGATAGGGGATAAATATTCCCTCTTTTATCATCTGCTTTATTTCATCGGCAGAGGCTGTTCTGACAGCCTGCACCTCTTCCTTTTGAAGAACAAGTCCGGAAAGACCGCCGCCGTAAACAGCGGTGTAGTGATCGTCGAAAACATTGTCGCTGTATATCGTGACGGTTTTTCTGAGAGCATTTTTGGGCAGAACAAGCCCCAGCTCTTCCGATACCTCACGGAGCGCACCCTCACGGCTCGTTTCACCTGCTCTGACACTTCCACCTGCGGACAGATCCCACATATTGCTCCAGCCGTGCTTGAACGGCTGACGATGCTGAATGATCATTTGTCCGTCGGGAGTGAAGATGCAGATGTGTACCACCAGTCGGTGATCTTCGCCGCTGAGGGGAGTTCCTCTCGGGATCGTTCTGCCTGTTTTTATGCGGTTCTCATCATAAATATCGAAATATTCCATAATATTTTAAAATACAAAATCAAACTCGAAGCCGAAGATGTTGACGGTATCGCCTTCCTTGATGCCCATTTCAACAAGCTTGTCGATAATTCCTCTGTTGCGGAGAACACGCTGGAAATACTGGAGGGAAGCATAATCGTCCATATCCACCGTGCGCATGATGTGTTCCAGCCATGGCGCCTCAACATAGAATACAGCATCGTCGCCTCTTGTGATCTCGAATTTTTCTCCCATTCCCGCAGCCTCGTCGGGAGTGAAGAGAAGAGGCTCTGCTTCGTATTCCCTGATAGGGGGGAGCGTGTCCAGCTTGGCTGAAACAGCGTTCATAAGCTCCTTTGTGCCCTTTGTGGTGGCAGCGGATATTCTGAATACCTCATATCCCTTTTCGGCGATGAATTTTTCAAATTCTTCGATCTGCTCGTCGGTTGCCATATCGCACTTGTTTGCGGCAACGATCTGCGGACGCTGTGCAAGATCCTCGCTGAAATTTGCCAGCTCACGGCAGATTATCTCAAAATCCTCCTTGGGATCTCGTCCCTCGCTGCCCGAAACGTCAACAACGTGGATTATCAGGCGGCAGCGGTCAACGTGGCGGAGAAACTCGTGTCCCAGACCAACGCCGTCGGAGGCACCCTCAATAAGACCGGGGATATCTGCCATAACGAAGGATTTTCCCTCGCCTGCGCTTACAACTCCCAGAACAGGCGTAAGTGTTGTGAAGTGATAGTTTGCGATCTTGGGCTTTGCGGCGGAAACCACGGAAATAAGCGTAGATTTTCCAACGTTGGGGAAGCCCACAAGTCCTACGTCCGCAAGGAGCTTAAGCTCAAGAGTGACCTCGAATTCCTCACCGAGGAAGCCCGGCTTTGCGAATTTCGGTATCTGACGGGTGGGTGTGGCAAATCTTGCGTTGCCCTTGCCGCCCTTGCCGCCGTGGGCGATTATCTTTGGCTCATCGTCGGACATATCCGCAATGATGCGGCCGCTTTCGGCGTCCTTGACGAGAGTTCCTCTGGGGACTTTTACAATAAGATCGGGAGCATTTCTGCCGGTGCAGTTTGATGCGCCGCCGTTCTGACCCTTTTCAGCGAAATATTTTCTTTTGTAACGGAAGTCAAGCAGCGTGGACATACCGCTGTCAACGACGAAAACCACATCGCCGCCTCTGCCGCCGTCGCCGCCGTCGGGACCGCCTGCCGCAACGTATTTTTCACGGTGAAAAGACACCGCACCGTCGCCGCCGTCACCTGCCTTGACTTTTATCACAGCCTTATCTACAAACATTATTTATGAATATGCTTCGCAGTGAAGCATATGTCCTCCTCTCTGGTAAAGTTTTGACGGAGCGTATCGCAGATAAGCTCCGATGTATGGGGAGATGCTTAAAACTGCCGTGAAACACGACAATTTTCCGAGTATATTCTTATATTTACAAATAGATATACTTATTATACCACATAATACGCAGGTTTGTCAATTGTTTTCCGCAGCGGTCATGAAATTTGAATGCGGAAAGGAAGTGCTGCACAATTTGGCATAAAATAAAAGCAGTCTGAATATTGTTCAGACTGCTTTTATCTGGCGGAGAAGGAGGGATTCGAACCCTCGATGCGCTATTAACGCATACACGAGTTCCAGTCGTGCGCCATAAACCGGGCTAGGCGACTTCTCCACGGAATATATTAAACATTTTGCTGTTTCGCCGTCATCTGACGACTATTAAATTATATCAGATATTTTCCCAAATGTCAACATGAATTTATATACAAATATAAAACACGAATCTATACGATATATGTGCAGTATAACAAATAAAGCGGACATGATACTTGTCCGCTTTATTGTCGTATATCAATTATATCAATACTTTTTCAGCACTTCAACTGCGTTGATAACTATTTCCGAAGCCTTTTCAAGACTGCGGCGCACAGTTTCATTGTCCGAGCCGCGGGACATCTCAACAGCCTGAGCAACAGTCTCACGTCCAAGCTCCGTCTGATTCTGATAGATGCTGTCCAGCTGGGTGTAGGCATAATCCTCCAGTGTCTTGTAGACCGATTTCAGATCCTTTACCGTGTTGTTTCTGATATCGTCATAGTTTTCAAGCGTGGTGTCTATGATCTCATTCTGACGCTTTTTGTGAAGTATCTGTCTGAATGCCTCCATAGTCGCCGAGGGGAATCGCTCCTCCTCAACTCCCTGAAGAGCCGCCTGCTTTACTGTATCGGCAATGCCGTAGGAATTGATATTCACGCCTGCGGCGGAGATCTTCGCTGTGGAAAGGTTTTCAATGCCAAGCTTGCGGGAAAGCTCGTTTCCAAGCTCGTTGATAACGTTGTTTATTCTGTTCTGATGTATCTCCAGACAGCGGCGGTATGCTTCGCCTACCTTGTCCATAAGGAACGTATAGAAATGCTTCTCAACGTCCTGATCGGAGGCCTCCGTGCGGCAGGCAACAATATCAACACGCAGCTTTGAGAAGAATTCATACATCCAGCGCTCCGCCTCCTGCATCATTTCGGTAACGCAGAGACGGATTATGGGCTTCTTGCTTTCAAGAGCCGTGGCAAGTGCGCTGCATTCTGCCTGCATATCCGATGAAAGTCTTTCAAGATGCTCTCGGTCCATTCGCAGCATATCCGATATCATTTTCAGACGTGCAAGAGTGTTTCCAAGCATGATTTTCAGCATTGAGAATACACGCTGCTGGCGGATAGTGTCCTTCTGGACGATTATCTCACGCTTCAGTGCCATTTCAAATTTAAGAAATTCATTTTCGTAATAGTCCTGGAAGCCCTTGATGTCGGGACGGTTCAGACCGATCTTTCTGCGGTACTCGTCAATTCCGCTTATGCCGTATACTACCGCATTTGGCATGATGCTGTCGCAGCGCTCCTGAACACGATTGACGATCTTCTGTATATCCTCCATGGTATTCATGGCGTCGATCATGTTAACAAGCACAAACAGACGGCTGAAATTCAGCGGCACGATATGGCTTGCGATAAAGAACTGCTCCGATTCGGAAAAGGGAGAAAGCGCACTGGCAACATATATGATAGCGTCCGCCTTGAACAGAAATTCCTTTACCTGACTGTCCAGCTCGTCCAGGTCGCTGAGGCCCGGAGTATCGACTATGCGTATCTCTTTAAGTATCGGAGCATCGCTGCGGACGTCGATGTAATCCAGCTCGCCGGGGAAAAAGTCCAGCAGCTCGGAAAGACGGTCACGGCAGAGATCATTCTTCATAAGGCTCACACGCTTGCCGTTTTTCAGCACGGCTTCTGTCGAGGGCACCTCTCCGTAAGAGATGCAGTTTATGGTAAATGTCTCGGGAGCAACATTTGTGGGAGCAACATTCTGTCCCAGAATCGCATTGATTATCGTGCTTTTTCCACGCTTGAAGTCACCTATTACCATAAGGGAAAAAGGCTCTTTCTTTTTCTGATTTATCATGCTGTCCCACTGAGCCATTCTGTCGGTGCATTCTTCGCCGAGAATGCTGCAAAGCTCACGGTCACTGAGAAGTCTTTTAAGTTCGTTCTGGATAAATTCAATATCCTTTTCTGCGTTTGCAGATATTTCCATTACAGACACCCCCTATATCAGACAGACTGCCTGTCGGCGCCCGCAAGAATTTCGCATCTGATCTCAAGCGTCTGCTTGCCGGTAAGATGCATACCGCTGCTGTTAAGGTCTGGCCTCCAGTTATAGAGCACCTCGCAGCCCGTGAATTCAATGCCTGCAAATATCCTGCGCTCGTCCTGAGATGTTTCAGCGTCAAGCGAAAGATCACGGATAGGCGTTGCATGGACCTTTGCGAATTTTTCCATAACAGCCGATTTGTCAATATCGGGATCGATCTTTTTAAATGAATCGGGAATGCATTTCTTTCTGACCGATATATAAGTTTCCGCAAAATCCGAGGGATCATCAAGGCAGATTATCCCCGCACGGTCTGCGGTAAAGTCAGCCGCA
Organism: uncultured Oscillospiraceae bacterium; assembly: GCA_934464775.1. Classification (GTDB taxonomy): domain Bacteria; phylum Bacillota; class Clostridia; order Oscillospirales; family Ruminococcaceae; genus RGIG4694. The sequence continues at coordinate 59,385 of CAKSKG010000001.1, read as the reverse complement.
CAAAGCCAGCTGTTCAGCGTATAGCCCAGCTGACGGGAGCCGTCCTCGGAATCCTTTGCGTTTTCCTCTTCATCATTATCGGTAAGTCCGAGAGCGGAGAACGCAAAATTATAGACCGTATGCTGGTTCTGAATGCGTCCCAGCTCGCAGCCTATAAGATAGCAAAGCTCCTTTTCGGTACACATTTCCGCAATATCCGACGATATAACTATGCTTGTTTCAACGCCGTCGCAGGAAAAGGAATATATTTCGGGAACGCCCTTTGCCTTTTTCACCATTACCTGCGGCGGAACAAGATGCATTCTTTCGCTGCACTTGTTTGCCGCATTGTAGGCGTTGGCAAAAAGCATCGAAGTAGCGATATCCGCCGTTCTGAAAAGCTTTTTGTAATGATTCGGTATCTCCGTAAGAGTGATCGACTTATACAGCTTGTTCCAGCCGTTCATCGTATTGAGCTTGGAGCGCATGGCAAAGTCGCCGTCAAAGGCATAGTCCATTCGTCCGCCCACAACATGATCCGTATATGTACGTGTGCGTGCTTTGAGATATGATTCAAAGGAAGTATTTATCTCCAGCAGCGGATTGTAATCCTGATTGTTTATATCTGACATTATTCACTCAGCCTCCGTTCTGCATTATTCGTCCATCATAGCATCTGCAAGGCTTTTGTGGAGATTATATGTTTCGGCAAGCAGACCGCCTGTATATTCGGCGATGTTCTGGAGACGCATCTTCTCGCTGTCGGAGAATTCCTTCTTCTGCTTTTTCTGCTCGTTAAGATTATCAAGAGTTTTCTGTGTATCCTTGAGGATAACTTCCGTTTCCTTTTCGATCTGCTCCTTGAGTCCCGAGAAGGAATTGTAGACCTGCTTGCGGACTGTTTCGGTAAAGTCGGAGGTGATCTTCATTTCGTGGAACTGCTTCTTTACCTGCTGCTTGAAGGAGCTTTTGAATTTATCTATTCTTTCCTGAACAAGGAACTTGTCAACGGAGAATTTTCCCGTAAATGTTCCTGCAAGGCCTGCGATAGCCATGATGCAGAGGCCTGCGGGAGAAAGGAATGCTCCGCCGACAACTGCCGTTACCAGCAGGAACGAAGTTGCGACCCATGTTGTAAGTCCCGTAAGTCCGCCCAGAAGAGCGCCCTTTACGCCTGCCTCACGGAAACCGATGAACAGTCCGCCGATGCCCACAGTTCCGATAACGGAGCCGATAGCCGTATCGACTGCTCCGCCGTTTCTGGAGCGTCTTGACTGAACATGGAACATTTCCTGAATGCGGTATACCGATGCAAAGAATTCGTCCTCAAAGGTCTGCAAACGAACAGCCTCATCGGAAAGTCCCACATTGATCTCGTTCTGGATCTGCTCGCAGATAAGCTGTGCCTTGTTCTCGATATTTTCCTTGATCTTATCGGTAAGGCGCTGCTGAACTATCTTCAGCTTTTCACGCTTCAGATCGTCTGCGCACATCTGATATTCGTCGATTACCTGCATGGCAGTCTCCTCGATCTGCACCCAGTAATCGTCAAGGATAGGACGGAGATCCTCGTAGACCTTGTTTGCGGCGCTGTTGATGCGGACAAATTCCTCACGCTTCTTTGTGCGTATCTCCTCGATCTCGTCGATCGCCAGCTGATATTTCTCCATGAATTCATCGTTTTCCATCATAAGTGCATTTTCATGAAGCACGATAGAGTTGATGACCTCGGAGCCTGCGCTGATTATCTTGTTTGCAAGTATCTGGAGAGTAATGGAGCCTCTGTCCTGGGTAAGCATATTTTCAAGAACATTTTCAAACTTGGGGAAGTTGGACTCGGCAAGCATTTCGGGATCATTGTTTTCCTTTGCCATAAGGGCTTTCTTTGCATAAACGCCGATGACCTTAGGCTTGCCTATCTTGCGCTTGTAAACGGAAAATTCCTTGGAATTCTCGCCCATTACCTTTTTAGCCTTTTCCATTACATAGCTTTCGATTCTCTTTTCAACGGTTTCAACGATGCGGTCCTCGTCCTCCTTGGAGAATGTGCCGAAGCAGTTTACCGCAAAGATGATGCGTCCCAGATCGCTGGTGAGCATTTTCTTTTCAAGAAATTCCTTTTCAAACTGTGAGAACGGAGAATTTGCGCTGATAACGAAAACAGCGGCATCTATTTCGGGAAGAATGGAAAGTGTGACATTGGTCATCTGCTCATCATCGTTCAGACCGGGAGTGTCGATGATATCAACGTGGTTCTTGCAGAATGCCGTATCATAATAAACGGTAGCCTCACGGACTGTCTCGGCAGTCTTTTCCGATTCATAGGAAAGCTTTGTGACATAATCCGCAAGACGGTCGATATCCACCTTTTCGGAGGTGCCGTTCTTGTATTCCACCATTACGTAAGGCTCTTCGCTGTATGTAACTCTGTTGAGGGTAGCTGTGGCAGGGAGAACATCGGCAGGAAGCACCTCCTGACCGAGAAGAGCGTTTATGAGTGTGCTTTTGCCGCGCTTGAATTCACCGACGATAGCGACTTCAAAATGCTCCTTTGCGTTTTTGTCGATAGTTTCGCCGATAGAGCGTGCGGTGTTCTCCAGATCGAGAGCCTCGCAGTATTCCCTGAGCTGAGATAAGTTTTCCGAAAGCTCGTTCATCATGTCACGGTATGACGAATAGCTGTTATGATTGAATGTGTTTTCTACCTGTTCCATTTCCGACCTCCTGAAATAACGGCAATCGGCGGTGCTGTCTGTCAGATAGGGATCCGCCGAAGCAAAGCTGCGCACGGACACTTCCGCACACAGTACAACAATAATATTAATAATATTATATCATAATTTTATTAACAAAGTCAATGAGCTTACATTGTGCCTACTGACAAATAACCGCACTGTAATTTGTTGAAAAACAATAAATAGTCGTATAAAAAGCCGCAGTATATAGCCATAAAAGTTACAAAAATATTACTTTGTTATTTTTTGTTATTTTATGTGCCGAACTGTTCGGACAACTGCATATAAATATAGTATATGCTGCCCTGCGGGACAAAATGAAAGCCTTTTCAGGCATGGCAGAATAAAATCATCTTAAAACAAAACATCAAATCGTTTCATTTGTGAAAAGATATTGACATAAACGGCGATATTGAAGTATAATATGCTTATACTCTCGCTGTAATGGAAAATATATTGATTTGCTTTTTGAAAACAGTGAATGTTTTATAAATTATTATAAAGGAGATATTTTTAAGAAATCAAAAAGCTCCCGAGCAGACTGAAATATCTGCTTGGGAGCTTTTGATGTTATATATTTTCGTAAGATCTCTTATGATTCCTTGATCTGTTCGTTGACCTCATCAACAAGCATCAGGAGAACATCTGCTGTGGATTCTCTGTTTGTTGCCCAGTCAACGCCGTGGAATGCGGCTCTTGTTCCGATAGTTGAGCCGCCGTCCGTTGTCAGCGAAGCGATGTCTGCGGAGCAGCCTGCCGCAAGGTCAAGTACGGGATATTCCTTGGCAAGAGCGTTGATCTCCTTGTTTCTTTCGATAAGCTCATCGGACCAGCCGCTGTCATCTCTAAGCTTTCTGTCGGAGATGGCGATAGCGTTTTCGTCTGTGCCTGCAAGGATAGAGCACTCGGCAAAAAGTGCAACTCCCAGAGGATTCTGTGCGCCCTTGCAGAGAACGAAGCCGTTAAGAACTGCGGACTGATAAGGATCGGAGCCTGCGGGAGAGGGAACAGGTGCGATAGCCATGTTCTCGGGAGGTATCTTTGTTTCCCATGTTTCGGGAGCACCCTCAAAGCCCCATGAACCGCAGAAATAGAACAGCTCCTTGCCCTCGCCCATCATCTGAGGCTGGATAGACCAGTCATACTGTTCAAGGGGAAGAACAAGTCCGTTGTTGTAAAGGTCATACTGGAAATTCATTGCTCTTTCAACTGTGGGGTCATTGATATTGCAGACAAGGTTTCCGTCAACGGACTGCACCATAGGAACGCCTGCGGAAAGGAACAGAGCCTTTTCGTTATACCAGCCGTCAAGACCGTGGCAGTCATTGTCAACATCGACGAAATCAATGAGCATCTGCTCAAAGGTATCCCAGTTCCATTCGCCCTTTTTATAAAGCTCCCAGGGATCCTCAAATCCGTTTTCTTCGATAGTCTGCGTGTTGTAGATAGTTACCTGTTCAGCTGTGACGCCCGTAACGAATTCATAGTGCTTGCCGTTGAAGTTCAGCAGCTCCATTGCATTTTTTGTCTCCGACCAGATATCGGAATCAAGGTCGATATAATCATCAACGGGAACGAACATACCGTTTACTATGCCCTTGGGCAGATTGTTTGCATCGGAGGGGAAGAAATCTATTCCCTCGCCGCCGAGGATATTTGTGGAAAGATCGGTGTAGCGGTTATCCCATGTGGTGGGGTACCACTTGATAGAGCCGCCGTATTTTTTCTCGAACATCTCGATCTCAACCTTTTTGGAAGCGCCGTTTGTGTTGGGATTGATGTCATAATGAGCGAGCCACTTGATCTCTTTGTTTTCAAGCTCAACATCACGGAGCTTGGACATTACATCGCTCAGAGCGTCCTCTTCTTCCTCTTTTAGTGCTTCGGTGTTGACAGAAACGGTAACGCCTGTTGTTGTAGTCGCAGAAGTTGTCTCATCGGCTGTATCAGCCTCTTCCGATGATCCGCAGGCTGTCATGCCCGATACCATAACTATTGCTGCAATTCCCGCAAAAATTCTTTTCTTTTTCATATTAACCCTCCGAAATTAAGAAAAACAGTTATCCTATATTGACATTTTACCACAGTATGATATAATTATCAAATAGTTATATTTTTATAATACTTATAGGCAGATGATTATATGAACTCCTTGCAGATATCCTACTTCCTGACGTTATGCAGCGAAAAAAGCTTTTCCAAGGCGGCGCAGAAGCTTTTTGTAACCCAGCCCTCTTTCAGTCAGATGATAAAAAAGATAGAATCCGAGGCGGGAACGGAGCTTATCGACCGCAGCACCTCTCCCATAAAGCTTACGGAAGCAGGAGAGCTTTTTTACAGCGCCTGTCTCCAGTATTCGGCTATCGAGGAAGATCTCCACAATGCCATATCCAACCTTTCGGAGCTGAAAAGCGGACGGCTTTCCGTGGGTACAACGCCTTTCCGTGCGGCAACCATGATGGCAAAGAGCATTGCCTGCTTCAAGCATGAATACAGCGGCGTTGAGATAACCATAGCCGAAGGTTCGGTGAAATATCTGAAAAATGCCGTTGCGGACGGTGAGATAGACCTTGCGATATGCTCGGGCAGCTTTGACAGTTCGGTATATCATTCGGAAGAGCTTGCCGACGAGAGAATGTATGCGGCGGTATCTCCCGACTCACCGATAAATGAAAAGCTGAAAGCATCGCTGCTCACCGAAAGCGACATTGCGGGAAATTCCCTGCGGATCCTGAAAGCTCTGCCATGTCCAATAAGCCTGTTTGCCGATGAACCATATATAATGATGCATCACGGAGAGGGCATTGCCGACGCTTCGGACAGGATTTTCAGTGAAATGAATATTCGTCCCAATACTGTTCTTAAAGCGCAAAGCCCTTTTACGGCTCTTTCATTTGTGATGGAGGGCATGGGCTTTATGCTGATGCCCGATTCGATGATAAAATACGGAAATATCAAGGCGCACCCCTGCTATTATCCTATCGACAGCATTCATGCGGTGAGCAAAATAAAGCTTGTGACACGAAAAAACAGATATATGTCAAGGGCGGCTTCCGAATACAGCAGGCTGCTGAAACAGCTTATCAGAAGCGGAACATGGAGGGTATGATGATCGGTGAAAATATACTGAAAGCCGCAGTAAAGCTCAATAATGACAGTCGGTTTTATCCTGTTCTGAACAGGCTGAAAAACGGAAGTCAGAAAAGCTGCACAGCGGTTTTCGCAGGCGGCTCCATAACCGCAGGACTGTATGAAAATGGCGTGCTTGACACACCATATCCCAAAATCACAGCTGATGAGCTGCACCGCATTACGGGAGCGGATATAAGGCTTGAAAACATCGGCGAATGCTCATTTCATTCGGCTCCGGGACTTATCGCATATGAAAAAATGTTCGGAGCTGCTCCGCCCGATATGGTGTTTATTGAATTTGCCGTGAACAATGCTTTTGACAAATACAATGCCGATCAGTTTGAAAGCTTTATCAGAAAAATCCTTTCCGCCGATGCTTCGACCGCTGCTGCGGTGATATGCTGCTGCCGAAGCGACGGATTCACCTGTGAGCCGTATATGAGCGAGCTTGCGGAGTACTATCACATTCCCTGCATAAGCGTGAAAAGTGCGTTGGAAGCTTTAAATGCGGATTTTTCCGATTATTCCTCCGACGGTCTTCACCCTCATGCACGGGGACATCGGCTGATCGCAGAGCTTGTATCATATATTTTCACTGCATCGGAGAATCAAATAGCAGCACCTCTGCCCGATAAGGCGATATACGGCAATACTATGGAGCATACCAAATATTTTGCAAATAAAAATTTCCGTCCCGACAAGACCGGTGACTTTATTCCCACGGAAATGAACGGGATATTTTTGGACGGCTGGAGCAGACAGTGCATCGGCAATGAGCCTATGAGCTTTGTCATTCCCGAAAGCAGCGGCGCAAGGGCATTGTATATAGTGTTCAGAAGCTCCTCCGACCGTTCTTTCGGCTGTGCGGATATATTTGTGAACGGTGAGCTGCGGTGCTCGCTTGACGGATACAGCATATGCGGCTGGGACAATCCCGCCGTTTTCGGAGTGTATCTTGACAGCGGCACCGACAACAGCATTGAAATAAAAATGCACAAAGGCGATGAAAATAAGCGGTTCGATATTTTCTGCTTCGGAATATAAAAAAATCCGCAGTTTACATAAAGCTGCGGATTTTCATATGTGCCATATTTTTAAGTGACTGCTTAAAGAACAAGAGTTGACTTAATAAAAAGAATAACCTCTCAATCGGCGTATTACAGCCATTTGAGAGGTTATTTCTGTTGGTCGGAGTGACGGGACTTGAACCCACGGCCTCTACCACCCCAAGGTAGCGCTCTAGCCAAACTGAGCTACACCCCGTGACAACATAATCTATTATAGCAGGTCTTATATGTTTTGTCAAGAGGTTTTGGCAAAAAAAATCGGATTTTTTTGAAAATTCATTGGAAACCGCCTTTTGGCGTGCTTTCTTTGCAAAAAATTTTCTTATTCATCATGCTTTTGATTGACATTCCGCAGGGCATTGTGCTATATTTATTATATAAATGGTATTTTTATGAACGTGAAGCTTTATTATATACGGAGGTCATATTATGGCGTGTTTTCTTGTTGATTTTGAAAATGTCAATTCATCGGGGCTGGCTGGCATAACCGAGCTTTCCGAGGACGATTCGGTATACATATTCTATACCGTAAAGGCTAATTCCCTCACTTTTGCCGCTCACATGGATATTATGAAGAGCAAAGCAAAGGTGGAATATTTTCCTGTAACATCGGGCGGCAGAAATGCTCTTGATTTTCAGCTGGCCACATATCTCGGCTACTTTATCAGCAGGGGAGCCGAAATGGAATACTATATTATAAGCAATGATATGGGCTTTGATTTCGTCAAGAATTTCTGGAACGGCCGTGAGGAATCGGGAAATGCGGGCATACGCCGCACAAACAATATCTCAAAGGCTATGGCGGATATCCGTTCGAGAAATATGGAAAACGAGCTTGTTCATGATGAGCTGGTGCATGAGGCATATGTTCTCAGCGAGGCGGCAGGAGATGTGGTAAAGAGCGAGACAGGCGATGCGCCCGATTCGGAAAACGGTAAGAGCTTTGACTTTATCGCAGCCGCAGACGAGGCTATGACCTATGAGGTGCCCGAAGTTCCCGAAAGACCGCAGGCTGCTCCAAATATCCCGCCTGTTCCACAGCTTTTCGGCAGCAGGAATCCTTCCGAGAAGTCCGAGGAGGATGTTCCCGAAGCAAAGAGCGAAACTGTCGTTCCCGCTGCCGATGTTACGGTCGAAAATGCGGACAAGCCTGCTGCTGCGGAGCCTGAAAAGATAGTTATAGATTACGGCGAGTTCACCGAGGTGCTTACTCCCAAGAAGAAAAGAGGCAGACCCGAAAAGAAAAAGTCCGAGCCAAAGCCTGCTGCGGAGCCAAAGACCGAGCCTGCGGCGGAGGATACCGTTGTGCAGCCTGCGGAGGGCGTTATCACGGATCAGCTTGTGCTGCGGATAATGGACCTTGCGGCAGGAGTTGTCAGCGTTGACGAGGCGGAGCGTGTTGCGGACACTCTCAGAAAATCGGACGGAAAGCAGGCGTTTTACCGCAGCCTTATGAGTATGTACGGCATGGAGCACGGCGGCAATATCTACCGCAAGATTAAGTCGGAGTATACCAATATGCGCAAGCTGATCTCCGACGCCGAATGACCGCCGGGGACTGGAATTTGCTGCTTTAAGGCAGTACTTCACAGGCTTTGTGGGGTATTGCCTTAAAAATTACAATTTGTTAATAATGCACAAAAAAGTTTGAATAAATTTTGAGTGCAAAGTTACAAAAATCTCTTGATATTAAACGTTTAAATGTGTTATAATGCAAATATGCATACAGTTATATTGTAACTGTATGGTCATAACTTTAAGAAAGAGGTATGTTAAATGAAATTCGGTTTCTTCGATGATGCGAACAAAGAGTATGTCATTACTTCACCAAAAACTCCTTATCCCTGGATAAATTATCTCGGCACACAGGACTTTTTCAGTCTTATTTCCAATACAGCAGGCGGCTACAGCTTCTATAAGGACGCCCGTCTTGCAAGAATCACACGTTACCGCTACAACAACGTTCCCGCAGATGCAGGCGGACGCTATTTCTACATAAATGATAACGGCACAGTCTGGAATCCCGGCTGGTCGCCCGTAAAGACAGACCTTGATGAATATGTATGCCGCCACGGTATGGGCTATACTATTATCAAGGGCAAGAAGAACGGTCTTTCCGCTGAGGTTACATTCTTCGTTCCCCAGAACTTCACAGGCGAGATCCAGAAGGTCGTTCTCAAGAACGAAAGCAGCGAAAAGAAGACTTTCAAGCTGTTCTCATTCCTGGAGTGGTGCCTCTGGGACGCAAACGATGACTCCACAAACTTCCAGAGAAACTTCAACACAGGCGAAGTTGAGATCGAAGGCAGCACGATCTACCACAAGACCGAATATAAGGAAAGAAGAAACCATTTCGCTTTCTATACTGTAAATGAGGCTATCGACGGCTATGATACCGACCGTGAGACATTCATGGGCAGCATCTACAACGATTTCCACAATCCTCAGACAGTTATGGAAGGCAAGCCCGCAAATTCCGTTGCTGACGGCTGGTCACCCGTTGCTTCCCACTGCAAGGAGATCACTCTTGAAGCAGGCGAGAGCAAGACGCTGGTTTACATTCTCGGCTATGTTGAGAATCCTTATTCCGAAAAGTTCAATGCAGACGGCTCCATGAACAAGTCCCGTGCATACGAGATGATGAAGAAGTTCGATACAGCCGAAAAGGCTGACGCTGCTCTTGCAGAGCTGAAGGAAACATGGGACGATCTCCTTTCCAAGTATACAATTTCTTCTCCCGACGAGAAGCTGAACAGACAGGTAAATATCTGGAACCAGTATCAGTGCATGGTTACATTCAACCTTTCCCGTTCCGCATCTTACTTTGAGAGCGGCATCGGCAGGGGCATGGGCTTCCGTGACTCCAATCAGGACCTTCTCGGCTTCGTTCACCAGATCCCCGAAAGAGCAAGAGAGAGAATCCTCGATATCGCTGCTACACAGCTTGAGGACGGCGGAAACTATCACCAGTATCAGCCCCTTACAAAGAAGGGCAACGATGCTGCCGGCACAAACTTCAACGATGACCCCCTGTGGATGATCCTTTCCACAGCTGCATATATCAAGGAGACAGGAGACCTCGGTATCCTCGATGAAATGGTTGACTACAAGAACGATCCCGCTCTTGCACAGCCCCTCCTCGATCATCTGAAGAGATCCTTCTACCACGTTGTAAATAACAAGGGTCCTCACGGTCTGCCCCTTATCGGCCGTGCTGACTGGAATGACTGCCTTAACCTGAACTGCTTCTCCCGTGTACCCGGCGAGAGCTTCCAGAACACAGCTTCCAACATCGCAAAGGAAGTTGATCCCGAGACAGGCAAGCCCCTGAACGAGCAGACAGCCGAGTCCGTAATGATCGCAGGTATGTTCACATACATCGGACCAGAGTACGTTGCACTCTGCCGCAAGAAGGGCGACAATGCCGAGGCTGACAAGGCACAGGCTGAGATCGACAAGATGAAGCAGGCTATCGTTGACTACGGCTGGGACGGCGACTGGTTCCTCCGTGCATATGATGCATACGGCAAGAAGGTCGGCTCCCACGAGAACGAAGAGGGCAAGATCTTTATCGAACCCCAGGGCTTCTGCGTAATGTCCGATATCGGCGGCAAGGAGTACACAGAAAAGACAATGGCAAGCATCGAGAAGTATCTCGGCACAAAGCACGGTCTTGTTCTGAACAACCCCGCATTCACAAGATATATCGTAGAGTACGGCGAGATCTCCACATATCCCGGCGGATACAAGGAGAACGCAGGTATCTTCTGCCACAACAACGCATGGATCATGTGTGCCGCTGCTTATGCAGGCATGGGTGACGCTGCTTACGATTACTACACAAGAATCGCTCCCGCATTCCAGGAGGACGAGCAGCTCCACAGAACCGAGCCTTATGTATACGCACAGATGATCGCAGGCAAGGACGCAAAGCGTTTCGGCGAAGCAAAGAACAGCTGGCTCACAGGTACAGCAGCTTGGAACTTCGTTGCTATTTCCCAGTACATTCTCGGTATCATTCCCGATTACGACGGTCTGAAGATCGATCCCTCCATTCCCAAGGAGTGGAACGGCTACTCTGTTACACGTAAGTTCAGAGGTGCAGAGTTCAACATCAAGATCGAGAACCCCGATCACGTTTGCAAGGGAATCAAGTCCCTCACAGTTGACGGCAAGGCTGTTGACGGCAACGTTATCAGCGGCATAACAAGCGGCGTACACGAAGTTGTAGCCGTTATGGGCTGATAAACCTATAAAATAAGCTTTACGGCGGCGGAATACACAGTTGTTCCGCCGCTTTTTTGTTCATTGTGTGAAAATGTTGGGATAAATTTGTATAAAAATACTATTGAAAACAATTACAAAGTATGATATTATAATAACATATATTGGAGTATCTATGTATTGCTTTTAAAATATATTTAAGGAGAGATTTATTATGAAGTTTAAAAAGACAATTGCTGCCATTGCAGCTGCCGCTCTCGCACTTTCTATGTCTTCCGTATCCGCATTTGCATTTGATTTTGGTTCTTCACCTGCAAATGAGTGGACACAAAAAGAATTTACAACCAATGAATCGGCAGAGTTTGCAGGCAAGCTTGATCCTACAAATGTAACAAAGATCAGATTTAAAGTTAAGGCAAACGACCTCAACTGGGGTTGGAACAACGGTCTTTTGGTTGTTAACTCTGATCTGGGTTGGGTGAGCAAGAATTTTGGCGGAACATCATGTGATGTTGAATATAAATTCAATGATGCTGGTGAGACAGCTGTCATTGATTTTGATATGTCAGGTAACTGGTTTCAGATAAAGTGGGGTGCAACAACTACTGTTGATAATGCTTTCTCACTTACATCTATCGAGTTCTATAACGGTTCCGAGCTTCTCGGCACATGGGTAGACGGTACATACACAGCAGGCGGCTCCGTAAAACCCGGCGATGATGATGATAAGCCCGTTATACCCGATCCCGTTGTTCCCGATGTTCCCGTAAAGACTTCCGTAAAGGCTGAGCTTTATTCATGGACAGGTCTTGCAGCAGGTCTTGATCTCAGCGGCAACGATCTTTTCAATGCTGTTGCAAATGCAGTTTTCGTTAAGTCCGATGTAAAGGATCTCAAGCTCGGTATTGATTATACATACGATATCACAGTTTCCGGCAATACAGCAGTTGTAAAGCTTGTTGTTCTCAATGATGATCTCGTTCTTACAGATGATTCCGTTACATCAACTGTTCTGAAGCTTTACAGCAACAAGACAGCCGATGATGTTATCGACGATGTAGTTGAAGATGACGATATCCCCGATGCTTCTCCTTTCATGGCTCTTCCCGCAGCAGGATTCTCCGCAGCGGCAGGAAGCACAGATACAGCCGATACAGACAACAATTCTTCTATCGACGGTACAGCAGGCAAGAATGTTGACTTCGAGAACGTTGCAGCAGGCGCAGGCATGACCGACGAAGCTGCTTCCGATAATTTTGATGCTGTTGCAGTTGGCGCTGTTGTAGCTGCCGCTCTTACAGCTGCCGCAACTGTTGTTGCTGCAAAGAAGCAGAGAAACTGAGTCGGATAAAAACCAAAAATCTAACAAATATAATGCGGTATATCATATGCGATATGCCGCATTTTTATTTTCAGATGATGTAAAAATAATACAATAAAAGTTCTGATAAATACTTAAATATTTGAATTTAATTTGCTTGTATTTGCCCGAAAGATATGGTATAATAGCTTAGACAGTAATGAAGGCGTAGCTGTTCAGTAGCAATTTTATATAAAGGGGTTCAGTGAATGGACAAGTTTTTTAATGCTACCGTCAAACGTATAAATCAGAATATTATTTTTAATATATTGTTTTTTTCGGCTATAATCGTCTTTGCCGTCTGTGGGCTTTTCGGAACATACAGTGCTTTGCAGAAAAATTCGGCTGAATTGGGAAATAATCTGGTGGAAAGCTATTCAAATGATGAGGAGCTTAGTATCGCCACCTTTGAAACGCTGATGAATCTTTGTATGTCATACATGGAGGATTTTAAGGAAAACGGAATGACTCAGAATGAGATAGACCATGCTTTCCGTAAATATTTCTCCGATTCCGCTGCCGCATCGGGGTATACTAATCTTGAATTTTATGCTCTTTACGATGGCAGGACGATATCTTCAAATTATACCGATAAAACCGCAAACTATAATTATACGGGATCAAATTGGTATAAAAAGGCAATGAAAGCAAACGGAGATATTGTTTATCTCAATGTTCTGTCTGATGAGGAAGAGCAGAAGTATATCCATATTGCGGTGAAGGTGGATCCCGAAACTGGAAACGGCATTCTGCTGAATCTGAGCGCAAGCCTTTTTGCGTATACTCATGCAGGTATTGAGCTGCCCGATGAATCGGCGTATTATCTTTTTGATGCCGAAGGTATGCTGCTTTACTGCAAGACGCCGTTCAGTATATCGGGAGAACAGCCGGAAGCATACGCTGAATCAATAAGTAAAAGATTTATGTCGGACAGTGACCGTGCAAAGGACGATCTTGTTGTCATAGACCCCGATAACGTCAAGCGTTTGGCATATACATATAAAATGAGCAATGGCTGGCTGTGCGTTATGACAGTTCCAAAGGCGCTGCTTTTCAGGAATCTTTCGTCGGTGGTGTGGTGGTACATCGGCGTTTTCCTGCTGTTTGTTGTAGTTTCTGCTTTCACGATCGCCAATGATACAAAGCTGAACAAAAACCTGAAGCATTCCGCCGATACTGTTCATGCGCTGTGCAATTCGTTCTATGCGATATATCGTGTGAATGTTGCCAAGGGCACATATGAAATGGTCAAGGGCTCCGACGAGGTAAAGGAAATACTGCCAAGGCACGGTAGCTATGATATGCTGCTGAATAAATGTACTGTTTTTATGGAGCAGGAAACTGCCGAAAGCTTTTTGGAGAGCTTTTCACTGGAGCAGATACGTGAGCTGGTGGAAAATAACATTTCTGGCTTCGGCGGCGATTTTCAGCGAAAGATCGACGGTGTGGACCGCTGGGTGCATCTTTCACTTATTCTTGACGACAATCTTAACAAGGAAGAGGCGGTTATAAGCTTCAAGCTTGTGGACGATGAAAAGAACAGGCAGCTTGAATATACTGCGCTGCTGGAAAATGCCCTTGCTGCCGCAGATGCAGGCGAAAAATCCCAGAAGCAGTTTATTGCCAATATAAGTCATGATATGCGGACGCCGCTGAATATAATCATAGGCATGAATGAGCTTGCTTCACGTCCCGACTGCACCGACGATAAGCGCCGTGAATATCTTAAAAAGATAGATTTTACCAGCCGCAGTCTGCTGAGCCTTATCAATAATGTGCTTGATATTTCCAGAATGGAGCAGGATCAGCTGCCTTTCAACAAGCGCACCTTTGATATCTGCGACGAGCTTGAACTATGTACAAGACCTTACCGTCAGCAGGCAGATGCCGAGGGCAAGGAGTTTGAGCTGAAAACAGAAGTTGAGAACCGAATGGTTATAGGAGATTCGGCAAAGCTTGTGCAGATACTTACGAATTTGTTGTCAAATGCCCTGAAATTCACTCATAAATGTGACAAGATATCGCTTATGGTACGTCAGGCAGGAAAGAACAACAAGAATTATATTTTCGTTATTGAGGACACGGGAATCGGAATGTCCAAGGAATTTCTGCCTAAGCTTTTCGAGCCGTTTGCCCGTGAAAAGCGATTCGGAACATCGTCATCGGACGGAAGCGGTCTGGGAATGGCTATCGTAAAGAATCTTGTTGCCCAAAAGGGCGGACAGATCGCAGTTGAGAGCGAGCCGGGAAAGGGAACTTCCTTTGTTGTGACTCTGCCGTTTGCTCCGGGCAATGTAAAAACAGTTGATGATGTCCCCGATAAAAAGGAGGATAAGCAGGACGGCGATGTTCTGCGTCATCTGCGTATTTTGCAGGCAGAAGATAATGAGCTGAACCGTGAGATAATGTGCGAACTGCTTACCGAGAACGGCGCTATCGTTACTTCCGCCTATGACGGACAGAATGCTGTTGAGATATTCGAGCGCTCCAAGCCCAACGAGTTTGATGTTATCCTTATGGATATGCAGATGCCGAGAATGGACGGCTGCGAGGCTGCCGCTGCGATACGTGCCCTTGACAGACCCGATGCGAAAACCGTAAAGATAATCGCTCTTACGGCAAATTCATTCTCCGAGGACGTTATCCGCACTACACAGGCGGGAATGGACGCACATCTTGCAAAGCCTGCCGATCTTTCGGTGCTGTGCGAAACTCTTAAAGAACTTTTATAATGATCCAATAAAAATGAAAAGCAGATGCCTAAAAACGGTATCTGCTTTTTTATACATGGCTGAAAATACAAATAAAAAAGCTTCCGAAACAAACGCTTCGGAAGCTATGGCGGAGAGTCAGGGATTCGAACCCTGGGTGGTTTTACCCACACAGCATTTCGAGTGCTGCACCTTCGACCACTCGGACAACTCTCCACGATCGGCATTGAATGCACGTCGGTATTGACATTACGCCAACACTGACAACATGAATATTATAGCATATTTTTTCGGTTTTATCAATAGAATACACCGTGAAAATATGCACAAATATTCCATGCATCAATGCCGATTTTTTGTTATTAAATTACTTGCCCATGTATTCCAGATTCTTTGAGATAAGCTCGCAGCGCTGCTTTACGCAGTCAACGGAGCGCAGAGGATCGGAGGGTGTGTTGAATGTATAATCCATAAGCTTTTCGATAGTTGTTGTTGCAACATGAACACGTGTATCGGAGGAAGCATAATAGATGTAAACATCGCCGTTTTCACGAACGATAGCGCCGTTTGTGAATGCAACGTTGGAAACGTCGCCCACACGCTCGCTGCCGTGGGGGGCAATGAAAAGCCCCGAGGGAGAAGCGATAAGCTTGGAGGGATCCTTCAGATCTGTTGCGAAAACATAAATTACATAGCGAAGACCTGCGGCTGTGTTTCTTACGCCGTGAGCAATATGTATCCAGCCCTTGGGTGTCTTAATGGGAACAGCGCCTGCGCCGTTCTTAACCTCTGTGATAGTGTGGTACTGACGGGGAGAGATAACGACTTCCTCTGTGCAGATAACGGGATTTGTGATATCCTCGCAGAGTCCGAAGCAAACACCTCCGCCTGAGCCTGTCTGAATGAAATCGTCCTGAGGACGTGTATAGAACGCATACTTGCCGTCAACGAATTCGGGGTGGAGAACAACGTTTCTCTGCTGGGGAGACTTGGACTTGAGGTTGGGGAGACGCTCCCAGTTTTCAAGGTCCTTTGTGCGGACGATGCCTGCCTGTGCAGTTGCTGCGGAAAGATCGGAAGAGGTCTTGTCCTTGCTCTCGGAGCAGAACACGCCGTATATCCAACCGTCCTCGTGCTGTGTGAGACGCATATCATATACGTTTGTCTCGTCAGGCTCGGTATCGGGAAGTCTTACGGGATAATCACGGAAACGGAAGTTGTCGATGCCGTTGTCGCTCTCCGCAACTGCGAAGAAGGACTTTCTGTCATTGCCTTCAACACGGGCAACCAGACAATACTTGCCGTTGAGATAAATTGCGCCGCTGTTGAGAACAGCATTTATTCCGAGACGCTCCATGAAATAGGGATTTGTTTCGGGATTCATGTCATACTTCCAGATATAGGGTGTATGAGCTGCCGTAAGAACGGGGTTTACGTAACGGTCATAAATCCCGTTGTAATCATCGGAAATCTTGTTTTTGCGTGTGATAAGCTCCTCGTAGCGGGAGATCACCTTTTCCTTGTTTGCGTTGAAAAGAGCGAAATCTGCCATGTTATAAAATTATCCTTTCGTTGATATGTAATTAGTCGGTAATGAGTCTGCCGGACTCGTTCTGTGATTAGTCTGCCGGACTCATTCTGTGATGAGTCTGCATTCCATATAGAAGCGCTTGTCCTCGGCGTGACCCATTGAAAATGTCTTTCTGGGAAGTGCGCCGTCCTTGATAACGGTGGGGAAAAGCTCGTCCTTGCCCATATCGGGGAGCAGGAAGCCGATGCTGTCGGGAGCTGCCGCAAGCTTGCGTACAACGTCCTCGCCGTGGATATAATCTACCTTGCCGCCGTTTTCCTTGATGTATTTGTCAAGGAACTGCTGGAGGCTGCCAACCGTAAGGTTAGATGTGGGCTTTGTAACATTGATTGTGATGTCATTTCCGCCGACAACAGCTGTGAACTGCTGAACACCCTCGGAATCGGAAGCGCCAAGCTCGGATTTGAGTGCGGAGAGCAGCTTTTCCGTATCAACGCCCTCAACGATGCGGTGGATAGCTTCAAAACGGAGAGCGGGGCTGTGGAGATTAACTATCTCCGCAAGAGCATAGCGTGCAGGGTGATTGGAAAGATCCTTGTCGGGATTTTCACGCTTCAGCTGCTCGTAATATTCCTTTGCGGTTGCAAGGGAATGGTTGCCGTCGCCCATTGCATAAAGGAGAACCTCGGCATTGTCAAGACCGTACTTTTTATTGAATGCAGCCTTGTCGCCCAGAGCTGTGAGAGCCTTGTCGGCAGCCGCAATGTCTTCGGGGGAGAGGAGATAGCCGCTGATATGACCGCCCTTTTGCATAAGGTCAAAATCATAGAGCTTTTTCATCTGTGATTTCTTTGCCGTGAGAGGTTCGATAACTGTCTCTGCGCCGTCGTCAATGAGTATCATGATATGAGGAAGCTCCAGCGGAGCGCCGTTTCTTACCTTGATGCGGGGAGGTATTCTCTCAACAACGGTAGCCTCGGTCGCACGGACGGAAGATGTGCTGCCCTTGCGGTAGTCATATTCTTCAAGGTCGATCATGCCCACAAGACCTGCACGCATACCGTCGGCAGTCATTCTTTCAACATAGATCATTGAGTTTTTGTACTCGTCAAAAAGACCGTCGGCGATGTATTTCTTCATAGACTCGTGTATCTTTTCGATACGCTGTGCAACATCGCTGTTTTCAAGATATACCTCGGGAAGTATCAGATCAAGGGTAGAGGGGGCGCCGCCCACGATCTTTTCCGTTTCATTCCAGTATTCGGGCTGGGAAGTGTACTGATCGCAGGCAACTACCGACCATTTTGTAAGATCTGTGCCTGATTTTGGCAGCAGTATATCCGCTGCTTTGAAAGCTGTACTCATAGCAGTTCTCCTTTGTAAAAGTTATCGTTATTATTATACTATATATTACAGGATTTTTCAATAGTTTTTCTGAAATTCAGCTTAATTTTCTTACTGAAAATTAACTAAAAATATTAATTGAAATTAAGTAAAATTAATCAA
Organism: uncultured Oscillospiraceae bacterium; assembly: GCA_934464775.1. GTDB lineage: Bacteria > Bacillota > Clostridia > Oscillospirales > Ruminococcaceae > RGIG4694. The sequence goes on along the minus strand of CAKSKG010000001.1, from coordinate 41,140 downwards.
AAATGCGTGTCCCGTAAACTGTCGGGACACGCATAATGAAATTATCGTTATGATTATGAAATAGTCTCTACTTCAAGAAGATTTGTATTGCCCGAAACTCCGAGAGGAACGCCTGCTGTGATAACAACAGTATCGCCTGTGTTTACGAAGCCGTTGTTCTTGGCAGCTTTAAGAGCCGCAGCGATAAGCTCATCGGTAGTTGACATCTCGCCGATGAGTGCGGGACGGACGCCCCATGAAAGGTTCATCTGACGGCAGGTTGTGGGGTCGGGTGTAAGACCGATTATATCGCACTGAGGACGGTACTTGGAGATCATCTTTGCCGTGTTGCCGCTCTTTGTAACAGTAATGATAGCAGCTGCATTCAGATCAAGAGCAGTTGTAACGGTTGCGTGGGAGATAGCGTCTGTAACGCTGCTGTTGGGACGGTCGCCCAGATTCAGCAGATTTTCCGCATAGTCGATGTCGCTTTCGGTGCATTCTGCGATACGTGCCATTGTCTGAACAGTCTCAACGGGGAAGTGACCTGCGGCTGTCTCGCCCGAAAGCATGATAGCGGAGGTTCCGTCATAAATAGCGTTTGCGATATCTGTGATCTCCGCACGGGTGGGACGGGGATTGTTTATCATTGATTCAAGCATCTGTGTGGCTGTGATGACCTGCTTGCCTGCGTTGTAGCCCTTGCTGATAAGGCTCTTCTGGATAGCGGGGATCTGCTCAAAGGGGATCTCAACGCCCATGTCGCCTCTTGCTACCATGATGCCGTCGGCAGCTTCAAGTATCTCGTCGATGTTGTTTACGCCGTCACGGTTCTCGATCTTTGCGATGATCTTTACATTGTTCCAGCCGAGGCTGTGTGTGAACTTGCGGAGATAATTTACATCTGCGGCGCTGCGTACAAATGAAGCTGCAATGAAGTCAAAGCCTGTCTGTGCGCCGAATTCGAGGTCGGTCATGTCGGCTTCGCTGATATATGGGAGAGAAAGATCAACGCCGGGAACGTTGATTCCCTTGTGGTTTGAAAGCTTGCCGCCGTGGATAACACGGCAGGTAATGTCGGTAGCATTGAGCTTTTCTACCTGAAGCTCAATAAGACCGTCGTTGATGAGTATCTTTGATCCGATATCAACGTCACGGGGAAGTCCCGCAAAGGAGATCGAAGCTATCTCGTTTGTTCCCACAACATCACGGGAGGTAAGTGTGAAGATATCACCGTCATTGATAACAACGGGAGCATTGTCCTTGAATTTTTTCAGTCTGATCTCGGGTCCCTTTGTATCCAGCATTGTTGCGATAGGCAGTCCCAGCTCTTCGCGGAGCTTGGCGATCATGTCAAAGCGGCGCTTGTCCACTTCGGGGTCTGCGTGTGAAAAGTTGAAGCGTGCAACGTTCATGCCGCTGAGCATCAGCCTGCGCATTACGTCCTCATTGTCGGTGGCAGGTCCGATAGTACAGATGATCTTGGTTTTTCTCATTGATTTTTACCGTCCTTTCAGGCGTCGGAAGCATTGATTTTATAGCTTTCGGCAGGAAAAAATAATTTTCAAAAACTACCTCAGTATATAAATATTATATCATAATGTCAACAGCTTTTCAATATCCATTGTAACAGATTCATTGTAAAATGTATGTAAAATTTTAGAATATTTAAACATAATAAAACCAAATTGTTAAATTCAAAGAAAAAAGCGAAATATAAGCCGCAATATCACAATAAAAATTAACATGAAGTTAAAAATATAAAAAACAACGGGAGCTTTCATATAAAAAGCTCCCGAAAAAATATTGATTGTAAATTTTTTTACCAGCCCATAACAGAGGAAATCTCGGCGGAGAGAACGTCTGCCGAATCCTGATGAGTACCCTCGGTGGGGTGCCAGTCAGCAGCGTAGCCCTTGCTTCCGTCCTGAGTGGGGAGCTGGACTGCGTGTACCTTTTCATCGCCTGTTTCCTCGGTGTACTTTATAACAGTCTCCTGAACGGAGGTGAAAAGTCCCGCCCCCATTGTTCCCAGTGCGCAGAATATCTCCGCATCGGGGTTCTTTTCACGGATCTCTTTCAGGAATTCGATGTATGCGTCAACATATTCTGACTGCTTCTGAAGATCGGACTTGCAGTAGCTTTCATCGTTTGTGCCGAGATTTATTACGATAGCATCGGGAACGAATTCTTCAAAATCCCAGTCGATAGACTGAGGAGTTTCCGTGCCGCCGAATTTTCCGCTGTATGAAAAGCCTGTCTTGTCGTAATACTGGGGGAGAGTCTGGTTTGCAACCTTTTTGGAGGGATCGCTTGTGTAGCCCGAGATTATTCCGAAGCCGCTGGCGGAAACAATGCTGTAATCTGCGTCCAGAGCGTCCGCTGTTTTGTATGCATAGGTCTTGGTGACGTCCTCGGTGCTTGTGGAGAAGTGATGCTCCTTTACCTCATCATCAACGCCGTAGCCGCAGGTTATGGAATCACCCACGAATTCTATCTTATGAGCCTTTGCCGCTGCGGGAGCTATTGTTTCGCCGCTTTCAAGCTCAATGGCACCAATGCCCATTACGGAGTTTGCGGACTCGGAGAGCTTAACTATCTTTACATCAACGGTCTTGTTTTCGCCCTCGTATACCGTGAAGGTCTGCTGTGCTTCGTCCAGCATTTCGTCAAGCACACGTTCGCCGTCAACATAAACTGCCGCACGAGCCTGATTGCCCTCGGAGGAATAATTTGAGTCTGCGATCAGAGTGATGTCCAGCTTGCTGCCTGTGTATTCAAACTCTGCGCCTGTGCCCGAAAATCCGCACCAGAGGGTATCGTCCATAAGATATGTACGACCCAGAAGCTTTGCGCTTTCGTTTGTGAGTGCAACAGTTGAGGGAGTTTCCTCGGCAGTCGTTGTTTCCTCGGAGGAGGCGGTTGTTTCTGCATCGTCTGCGGCAGAGGAAGCTTCTCCGCAGGCAGTCATAAGTCCGCAGGTGAGAGCGGCACAGATGACAACTGATAAGATCTTATTCTTTTTCATATCCCTTATATCCTTTCTGATAAAAAACAGTTACAAAAAATCCGCATACCAAAAAGTATGCGGATAATGTATTGGCACAGTCCTATTTTCCCGGGCCGTCACCAGCCAAGTATTTTCGGCGTTTGTGAGCTTAACTTCTGTGTTCGGTATGGGAACAGGTGGGACCTCACAGCCATTTGCACCAACAAATATATTATAGCATGACAAGCTCGGTTTGTCAAGAGGTTTTTTCAATTTTCTCAAAAAATATTTTTACTTGTTTATATCGGTCAGCAATGTATCAAAATCGTCCGCAGGGATCGGTCTTGAATACAGGAAGCCCTGAGCCGCATCGCAGCCTGCATTGCAGAGAAATTCCGCCTGTTCCTTAGTCTCAACGCCCTCGGCGATTATATTCAGCCCGATATCCTGTGACATATGGATAGTGTGGGAGATTATCTTCCTACCTCTGTCGGATTCCATGAATTCCGAAAGGAAGTTGCGGTCGATCTTCAGCACATCGAACTGCGTGGTTTTCAGCATATTCAGTGATGAATAGCCCGAACCGAAATCGTCCATTAGCATTGTAAAGCCCTTTTTCTTGAAGCGGCTGATGATATCGTCCACATTTGCGTCAACGGATTCGGTTATTTCCAGCTCCAGCAGATTTATCGGTATATCGTATTTTTTTACGAGGTTGCCCAGTATCTCAACTGCGTCAAATTCACCAAGATATGCCCGTGAAACATTTACCGAGACGGGCACAGGCTCAATGCCTCTGTCTATCCATGAGCGAATGCGCTTGCAGGCGCTCTCCCAGATGATCTGGTCAAGCTTGACGATAAAGCCGTTGCGCTCGAAAACGGGGATAAATTCGTTGGGTGAGATCATGCCCTTTTCGGGGTGAATCCACCTTGCGAGAGCTTCCGCACCGATAACTCTGCCTGTGGATATGCAGAATTTCGGCTGGAGATACATTACGAAGCTGTCCTCGGCGATAGCTTTATACATATCCTCTTCGATTATCTGTGTCTGATGAAGATCCTTCATCATGTTTTCGTTGTAAAATGCGATGTTTTTCAGTGCGTTTCCCTTTACGGAATGGCGTGCAATGCCTGCATTGTCGCCGAATTTTCTTGTATGGCAGCTGCGCTGTTCCTCGGGAACGATGCATACACCGAATGCAAAGCGGTAGTCAATGCTCCTGAATGAGCTGAGACGGCTTTCCAGCAGACGTATAAAAGTCACAAGCTCGTCGGGAACGTCAAATGCGGTGACTATCATGAAAACATCGGCGGTCAGACGGCAGTGGGGCTGCTTGTCCGTACAGATAACATCAAGGGATTCCTTTATAAAAGTAAGAAGAGCATCGCCCGTATCATTTCCGTAGGAATCGTTTATCAGCTTGAAGCGTTCGATATCGAACTGGATAAATGCTATTTTGCGGTCGGTGCTGTCCATAAAGCGGCGTACGGAATTTGAATAGATATCTGGGTTCTTGTCCGATGAAAAGAATTTGAGTATTTCCCGGTCGAATTCTTCCTTTGGGGTAAAGGGTCTGATGCGGCAGAAAACTGCGGTTATTTTTCCCGTTTCGTCCTTTTTGAAATTTGTTATGATATGGCAGAGACGATATTCGGAATCGGTTTCGGAAAGGCGCAGGGAAATATCCGTGACAAGATCATCATTTTCTGTGCCGCCCAGCATTCCCGATAATATCTGTGAATAAAAAACATCATAGACGGAGCGGTACTCGGGATCGATCACGTCATGGACGGAAAAATAATCAAAAGGATTTTTGGTGTCCGCAGGGAACATATCATTTCTTCCGAGAAACTGCGTTTCGTTATTTTTGCAGTCCCACAGGAATACAGAGCAGAATGGTGAGGGATTGATAAAGTTTCCCAGATCATTTTTTATTGAAACAGGATTGTCCATATATAATTACCATTCCTTTCCGATAAGATGACCCTTGCGGGCTGATGTATGCCGCAGTGTAATCATGGAACTGTATGCCTGCGGCGGACATACGTAAAAACAAACAGTACATTTCTTCATTGCTTAATTATAGCACATTTATATGCAAATCTCAACCGTTTTTGTTTATTTTGTTTGTTTTTCAGTGGATTTAACAAACGGGTTTTGAAATATTTATATAAATTGCAGAGTAAAACGTTTAAGAAAATTAGGCTCCGCTTACCGATAAAAACCATAATGTGAAATCCGAGTGAAATAAAAATTACGGACATTTCACTCATATCATGTTGCGGATTTTACATTCCGACTGTATCATTATCAATGCAAACGAAAAATACATATCACACATTCGGAGCAAATTCCGAAAACCGAAAGGAAGAAATTTTTACTATGAAAACTCTTAAGAAATTCTCTGTTATTTCCGCTGCCGCTGCTATTGCGGTAATGTCCACAGCCTGCGGCAATGCCGCTTCAACAGGCATCACAGTCATCTCCCGTGAGGACGGTTCGGGCACACGCTCCGCTTTCATCGAGCTGACAGGCGTTGAGGAAAAGGACGCAGACGGAAACAAGACCGACAAGACCACAGCGGAAGCTATCATTGCCAACAAGACAGATGTTGTTCTTACACAGGTCGCAGGCGATGAGCAGGCTATCGGATATATTTCACTCGGCTCTCTCAATGATACCGTAAAGGCTCTCAATGTTGACGGCGTTGAAGCAACAGCCGAAAATGTTAAGAACGGCTCCTACGGCATCTCCCGTCCGTTCAACATCGCAACAGGCGACAGCATCAGCGATGCGGCACAGGATTTCATCAACTTCATCATGTCAACAGAGGGACAGAAGATCGTTACAGATAATAAGTACATAGAGATCTCCGGTGTTCCCGAGTATGCTCCCGCAGAGGTAAGCGGAAAGGTAGTTGTTTCCGGTTCGTCTTCCGTTACTCCCGTAATGGAAAAGCTTGCCGAGGCTTATCAGGCTCAGAACAGCGCAGTTACCGTTGAGGTACAGCAGACAGACTCCTCTTCCGGCATGAAGGCAGCTATGGAGGGCACCTGCGATATCGGCATGGCTTCAAGAGATCTGAAAGACGATGAGCTTTCCAAGCTGAAGAGCACAACAATTGCAATGGACGGCATCGCAATTATCGTTAACAACAACAATCAGGTATCCAACATCACAAAGGATCAGATCAAGGGCATCTACACAGGTGAGATCACAGACTGGAGCGATATTAAATGAGCAGTGAATCTGCCGCAGCAGTAAAGGGTGAAAAGGCTATGACAGTTTCGGCAAGAAGATCATCGTCGGCACGGATAGGCGAGGTAATAATGCATATCGTGTTCCTGCTCTGCGCCTGTGTTTCCATTCTTGCGGTGGTGCTGATATGCCTGTTCATGTTCGTGAACGGCATTCCCGCCATTGCAAAGATCGGCGTGTTCGATTTTCTTCTCGGAGAGTCATGGAAGCCCCAGGATACAAACGCTTCTTACGGCATTCTGCCCATGATACTGGGAAGCATCTATGTAACGGGCGGAGCGGTGCTTATCGGAGTTCCGCTGGGACTTCTGACAGCGATCTTTCTGTCACGCTTCTGCCCCAAAAAGCTTTATAAGATCATCAAGCCGATGATAAATCTTCTTGCAGGCGTTCCCTCTATTGTATACGGATTTTTCGGAATGATAGTTATTGTGCCTTTTGTAAGAAATTTTATCGGCGGAGACGGAAACAGCATTCTTACGGCGTCCATACTGCTGGGAATAATGATTCTTCCCACAGTTGTGAGCCTTTCGGAAACATCTCTGTCGGCAGTGCCCCAAAGCTATTACGAGGGTGCGCTGGCGCTGGGAGCAACGCATGAGCGTGCTGTTGTATCAATAATTTTCCCAGCCGCAAAGTCGGGTATTGCCGCTGCCGTTATCCTCGGAATAGGAAGAGCCATAGGCGAGACGATGGCTGTTATTATGGTTGCGGGAAATCAGGCGAGAATGCCAAACGGCATCTTAAAGGGCGTAAGAACAATGACCGCCAATATCGTTACGGAAATGGGCTACGCCAGCGGACTTCATTATGACGCACTTATCGCAACGGGAGTTGTGCTGTTCGTATTCATTCTTATCATAAACGTACTGTTCAGCGTCCTCACAAACAAATCCGAGAAGTAAGGAATGGTAGAATATGTCGGAAAAACTCAGAACCTATAAAAAGCACCCGCTTTCGCTGGTATTTTTCATACTGGTATGTCTTGCCTGCCTTGCTGCCGTGGGTGTGTTTGTGATGCTGGTTGGATATATCCTTATAAGAGGCATACCGTATCTCAAGCCGTCGCTGTTCGCACTTGAATATACGACGGAAAACGTGTCAATGACGCCTGCGATAATCACCACACTTGAAATGGTGGGCATATCGCTGCTGATAGCAGTTCCTCTGGGAGTATCCTGCGCAATATATCTTGTGGAATACGCAAAAAGAGGAAACAAGCTCGTAAAGATAATCAGAGTCACTACCGAGACGCTTTCGGGAATACCCTCGATCATTTACGGACTGTTCGGAATGCTGTTCTTTGTAACGGCTCTCAAATGGAGATATTCAATCCTTGCAGGTTCCTTTACCGTGGCGATAATGATACTTCCGCTCATTATCCGCTCCACGGAGGAGGCACTCAAGACCGTTGACGACAGCTACCGTGAGGGAAGCTACGGTCTTGGCGCAGGCAAGCTCAGAACGGTTTTCAGGATAGTTCTTCCGTCCTCGGTGGCAGGTATTTTCTCGGGAATAATCCTTGCTATCGGACGAATCATCGGCGAGACAGCCGCACTTATCTACACCTCGGGAACTATCGCAAAAATGCCTACAAGCGTTATGGACAGCGCACGTACACTTTCGATACATATGTATGCTCTGTCGGGCGAGGGACTTCACATGGACGAAGCCGCAGCCACAGCTGTTGTGCTGCTTGTGACGGTGTTCTGCCTCAACGGAATAGCGGCGCTTATCGAGAAAAAGCTGAAAAACAGCTGATTTGATTAAATTAAGGACTGGTCATTAATATGCCTAACACATCAAAATTATCTATACAGAATGTCAACCTGTTTTACGGCAGCTTCCATGCGCTGAAGGACGTGGGCATGGAGATAGCTTCAAATGAGATCACTGCATTTATCGGACCTTCGGGCTGCGGAAAATCCACGCTGCTCAAATCCATAAACCGCATGAACGATCTTGTTGAGGGCTGCCGCATCGAGGGCACATTCCTGCTGGACGGCGAGAATATCTACAAGGATATCGAGGTCACGGAGCTTCGCCGCCGTGTGGGAATGGTCTTTCAGAAGCCAAATCCTTTCCCAATGAGCATTTATGACAATATCGCATACGGTCCCCGTACCCACGGCATCAGAAAGCACTCCGAGCTTGATGAGATCGTTGAGAAAAGTCTCCGTCAGGCGTCTATCTGGGACGAGGTAAAGGACAGACTGAAAAAGTCCGCTCTGGGAATGTCGGGCGGTCAGCAGCAGAGACTCTGCATTGCCCGTGCGCTGGCGGTAAAGCCTGAGGTGATACTCATGGACGAACCCACATCGGCGCTGGACCCTATCTCAACATCAAAGATAGAGGAGCTTTGCTTTGAGCTGAAAAAGGATTACACCATAGTTATCGTTACCCACAATATGCAGCAGGCAACGAGAATTTCCGATAAGACGGCATTTTTCCTCCACGGCGAGGTAGTCGAATTCGGCGATACGGAAAAGATTTTCTCACGTCCCGATGACAAGCGCACAGAGGATTACATCACGGGACGTTTCGGATAATTGGGGGTGATTTAAATGAGAAAGCAATTTGACGAGCAGCTCCGCTGCCTCAATCTTGAAATGGTACACATGGCGGGAGCGGTGGAAACTGCGATCAGCCGTTCGGTAAAGGCTCTGCGCAACAGGGACACCGAACTTGCAAAAGAGGTCATCACCAACGATTCCGCAATAAACAGCATGGAGCGTGAGATCGAGCACCGCTGCCTGAAGCTGCTGCTTTGCGAGCAGCCCGTTGCAAACGATCTGCGAAGAGTTTCCGCCGCTCTGAAAATGATAACCGATATGGAGCGTATCGGAGATCATGCCGCGGATATCGCAGAGCTTATAATCTATCTTTCGCCCGAAGCGGACGCAGCTCATCAGCCCCAGCACATTCATGCAATGGCTGAATCTGCGGTGAAAATGCTGACGGACAGCATCAATGCATATGTATACAATGATGAACAGCTGGCACGTCAGGTAATTGCCGAGGACGATGTTGTGGACGATCTTTTCCTGAAAACAAAATCCGAGATAACCGAAATGATATCCGCCGACAAAAGCAGTGCGGAGCAGGCGCTGGATATGCTCATGATAGCAAAATATCTGGAGCGCATCGGAGATCATGCGGTGAATATTGCGGAATGGGTGATATTCTCCATAACAGGCTTTCACAAGGATTCAACGGTCATCTGATACGGCTTATCAATTTATGCAATATGTTGCAACAGCGGCAGGGAAATTTGCGTATTTGTACGAATTTCCTTATTGCTGTTGTTTTTTTTGTATATATATTGTATAATGTAATTTGGTCGGCACGAAGATAGGTTTGTGCCGTACCCCGAATTTTTTATTAAGGAAGATAACAATGAGCACAAAAAAATATGACGCCGTTATAATCGGCGCTGGTCCTGCGGGAATATATGCCGCTTATGAATTCATCAAGCTGAATTCCAAGCTGAAAATATGCATACTTGAAAAGGGCAGACGCATCGACAAGCGTGTATGTCCAATAGGTGCGGGAAAGATATCCTCCTGCGCACACTGCAAGGTCTGTGATATCATGAGCGGATTCGGCGGTGCAGGCGGATTCTCCGACGGAAAATACAACATCACCAATAATTTCGGCGGCAATCTTTACAGCTATGTGGGCGACAGGGAAGCTATTGAGCTTATGCAGTATGTTGACGCCGTTAACATGGAAATGGGCGGTGCGGACTGCAAGCTTTATTCAACTATCAATTCCGATATCAAGCGTGACGCTCTCCGTCACGATCTTCATCTGCTGGACGCAAGAGTGCGTCACCTCGGCACAGATACAAACAAGATAATCCTTGCAAATCTTTATGATTTCATCAAGGACAAGGTAGAGATATTCTTTGAGACAGAGGTTCTCAGTGTGACCTGCGAAAACAAGGACAGCGGACCGTATCACATCGAGACGGCTTCGGACGAGTATATCTGTGACAAGGCTATCCTTGCCGTCGGACGTTCAGGTTCAAAGTGGTTCGGTCAGGTGGCAAAGAGTCTCGGCATCGAGACGAGGAGCAACAAGGTGGATATCGGCGTAAGAGTTGAGCTGCCTGCGCTGGTTTTCGAGCATCTTACAAATGATACACATGAGGTCAAGATCTGTTACCGAACAAAGGCTCACGGCGATGTTGTACGTACATTCTGCATGAATCCCTACGGCATTGTCGTAAGCGAGAACACCAACGGCATCGTTACGGTAAACGGTCACAGCTACCGTGAAAAGGACAAGCACACCGAGAATACCAACTTTGCACTGCTGGTATCAAATACATTCTCCGAGCCGTTCAACGACAGCAACGCTTACGGCGAGCATATTGCAAGACTTTCAAATATGCTTTCGGGCGGAGTTATGGTACAGCGCCTCAGCGATCTTATGAAGGGCCGCCGCACCACTGCACACCGTCTGTCTCAGAGCTTTGTAAAGCCTACTCTTGACGCTACTCCCGGCGATCTTTCGCTGGTAATCCCAAAGCGTCAGCTGGACGATATCATTGAAATGATAAATGCACTGGAAAACATCGCTCCCGGTACAGCCAACGGCGATACTCTTCTTTACGGCGTTGAGGTCAAGTTCTACAACTCTACCGTAAAGGTTGACAACAACTTCGAGACGAAGTGCAGGGGACTGTATGTTATCGGCGACTGCGGCGGAACAAGCCACAGCCTTTCCGTTGCAGCCAGCGAGGGTGTTTACTGCGCAAGAACTATCTCAAAGCTGTACGAATAATTGTACTTTATTATTTATCGAAGATGATATCCGCCGACGGAAATATCGGCGGATATTTTTTGTCAGAATGCAGTGATTTCACAATACATCGGTGAAAAATTATATCTATAATCCCGAATTATGCTTTATCCCGTGCAATATACTTGAAAGGCGGCATAGGTTATGCTATAATAAAACTATCAGTTAGCAATCACTAACTGATAAACATAATAAAAGGGAGTGTGTACATGAATGCTGAAATAATCAAGGGAATACTTATTCCGTTTGCGGGAACATCTGCGGGTGCGGCTTGTGTATTCTTTATGAAGGATAAGATAAATGATACTGTGCAGCGCATACTGACAGGCTTTGCTGCGGGAATAATGACTGCCGCAAGCATATGGAGTCTGCTGCTGCCTGCACTGGAACAGTCGGCAGAAATGGTCAGACTGGCATTTATACCTGCCGCAGCGGGATTTCTCATCGGAATATTCTTTCTGCTGATGCTTGACAGGCTGATACCTCATCTTCACATGAACGCAGGCGCTCCCGAAGGGCGGAAAGCCAATCTTAAACGAACGACTATGCTTGTGCTGGCGGTGGCTCTGCACAATATTCCCGAGGGAATGGCGGTGGGTGTTGTCTATGCAGGCTGGGCTTCGGGAGAGACTGCCATAAGCAAGGCAGAAGCCTTTGCGCTGGCAATGGGTATCGCCATACAGAACTTTCCAGAGGGTGCGATAATCTCAATGCCGCTGAAAAGCGAGGGTATGAGCCGTCCGAAAGCTTTTGTTTACGGAATACTGTCGGGGCTTGTTGAGCCGATAGGCGCAGTTGTGACGATACTTCTTGCGGGGCTTGTAATACCGATACTGCCATATCTTCTCAGCTTTGCTGCGGGAGCAATGATATATGTTGTGGTGGAGGAGCTTATCCCCGAGATGTCGGAGGAGCCTCATTCAAATATTGGAACAATTGCTTTTGCGGCAGGCTTTGTGCTTATGATGATACTTGATACGGCTTTGAGCTGAAAAAAAGCATTGCATGGATTTTTCCGTGCAATGCCTTTTTGTTATTCTTCGGTATCGTAATAAAGATATGCCAGAGCGGGGACTATCTTGATGTTTTTCTTTCGGATATTCTTGTATTCGGAAGCTTCAAGTGGAGCGGCGTTCACGCCTATCTCAATTGTTTCGGGGACTGTGCTGCCGTAATATTCTTCGATTATCCAGTCGCTCAGTCCTGCCGCAGAGGAAAGGTCGGCAGGCTTTGCCGAATAGCCCGTAAGCTTTGTGACAACATCACGCTGACGCTCACACATCTCACGGTATTCATCTGTCTGACCGTAATCCCACCACAGCACGGAGCCTGTTGCATGATAGCTCACAACGGAAACGGGATTTGAAAGCGAACGTATCAGAGATGTGACAGCTATGCTTTCAGACTCGCTTTCGGGATATTCGCCCTTGTAATTCCAGCCCACGGGACCGTTGAGAGTCTCTACCGTTTCCCACCTGCCGTCAAAGTTTCGGTTAAGGTCAACACCCAGTGCATTTGCTTTCCAGCGCTTGTAGTAATCATTTTCGGAAAGAGTGCTGTAACCCCATTCAACAGCGTTTTGATACATCTCATAGACATTGCTGCGAAGCACTTCGTCGTTTATGCCGTCCTTGCCGAACTGGCTTATTGTAACGCCGTCGGGATTTATCATCGGGATAAAATGCACGGCGCAGTTATCGAAAAGCTCCTTATAGCTTATATCCTTATAATCCTTGGTGTAAAGTCCGTTGAGGCAGTATTCAAGCTGCTCCATTACAAGCAGTGAGGTCATATATTCACGGGCATGACAGCTTGCGGTTATGACCAGCTGCTTTTCGGCATAGGGATTTCCCAGCAGGATATCATAGATATTTCTGCCGTCGGCGGTTGTGCCTATCACACTGACGGAGCAGGCGTCGGGATATCTTTTTGCAAGACGTGTGATATCCTCGGTCATTTCATCATAAGTATAGATGTTGTCGGACAGCTTGACATAATCGCTGTTCTTATGCTGACAGAGATATGCGCCTGTTTTGTCAAAGGTGTATTCTTCGCCGTCGATTATCTGTCTGCCAGTAAGGGCACGTCCGCTGCTGCCGAAGTAATACTTTGCATCATCTGTCTCATACCATGTATCGGTGAGCAGGATCCCGCTTTCGCTGAAAAGATAATATTTTCCGTTTATTTCATAAAGTCCCGATACGGGCTGACCGTCGGAATAATAGCTTCGGCTGCCGTCCTCGGGGGACTGATACCAGCCGCTCAGTACAAGCTCGCTGTCGCCGTCGTACTCAACATCATCGTCATCGGCATATGCGCCGAATGAGGGCAGGAGCATTGCTGCCGCAATAAGTGCGGCGGAAAGTTTCTTTATATTCATTTATTTTTCCCTTTCGGATATTTTTTGCGGTTTTATACCACACTTTTTATTATACTATAATTTATACCGTGAAGTCAATGCCATAACAGCTTCATAAATGAATAAATTTCCCGAAGATTATAAAATATTGTTGACAACATTTTTATGATATGATATAATGAATATATAGTTAACGATTTCTTAATTTAAAAGCAGTCTTTTGTTTGATTTTATTTAAGGAAGCACCGATCAGAGCCGAAGGCATCGTTTCAGACACACGAAAATTCGTGACGGAGTGTGTCGTGAAACGATTTGATCGGCGCTTCATTAAGGAAATGGAGGAAGTGTATTGAAAAAGAGAATATGCCGTTTGCTTGCGGGTGTTACGGCGGTAACGCTGCTCGGTGCCGCTTCGGGAACAGTGGTTTACGGTGATGACGGGGAAGTATATGAAATATCCGCCGTTTCCGATGAGGAAATTGAGCGTAATGAGGGCTTTGTATTTGTTCCCGGTTATATCGAGCCGACATATGAAGGAACAGAGCCTCCCGTGCTTATGCCCGATTATGACCCTTGGGACGAGGTGCTGGAGGATTCACTTGAATCGTCATATGATGCCCGTGACCATTTTTCTATACCGAGCATCAAAAATCAGAATCCCACGGGAACCTGCTGGGCTCATGCGGCAGCTGCACTTGCGGAAACAAATGCTATGAATAAGGGGATAAGGATAGCTCCCGATTATGCCGAGGCGCATCTTACATGGTTCAGCTATAATTGGGTCGATGACGCTTCCGACCCGATGTATCATGATAATTATGCTGCTATAATGTGCAAAAACAGAGGGCTTTCGACTCTTGATGAGCTTCTTGCGGCTTATAATGCAAAAAGCGTATATGACATCGGCGGAAATAAAGAAATGGCAGTAAGCTCCTTTTCGAGCATGATGGGTCCCTGCATTGAAACATCGTCTATGAATGTAACCGGCCGTCCCGGCAGCGATGTTATGACAGAGGATATAAGATATTCTTCAGATCTTCATCTGAAGAATGCATATTATTATGACAGCAAAGACACGGTATCGATAAAGAATGCCATTAAAAATAACGGTATGGTCGGTGTTTCCTATTACAGCATCAGCGGCTACTACACCAACCAATGGTATTCCGATACATATACCGCTTACTATCAGAATGCAACTACGGGCACGAACCATGCAATAAATATTATCGGCTGGGATGATAATTTCAGCAAGGATAATTTCACAGCCTCGCCCTCCAAGCCGTCCAATGACGGTGCATGGCTGTGCCGCAACAGCTGGGGTGAAAGCTTCGGTGTTGACGGTTACTTCTATATCTCATATGAAGATACGTCATTGAGCAATTTCTGGTCTATGGAAGTTGAAGACGCTTCTTCTTATGGCAGTACGATATATCAGTATGGTGCTTCGGGTTATTGGTTATACGGCAAACCTGAAAACAATAACGGAAATACAGCCGCAAATATCTTTACAGCTGTTTCGGACGAGCCTATTCGGGAAGTATCTTTTTTGGCTGCCGACAGCAGCTATGACTATGATGTCAGAGTTTATACGGGTGTATCTGTCGGAGATCCTATGAGCGGTACGCTTGCCGCACAAGTGACAGGAAGCGGTAAATATGCAGGCTATCAGTCGATCAGGCTTCCCAAAAATATCAGCGTTTCCGCAGGGGAAAAATTCTCTGTTGTTGTACATCTTGACGGTGCAAGAGTATCCTATGATGTGCTGCCTGCATCGGGCGGAATGTCCTATTATTCAAGTTCAGGCATATCCTCTTCATATGTGTACTGGCAGGATATTTCAAGCAAATGCAACGCCTGCATAAAGGCATTCACCGCAGGCGAAGAAGTCATAGAAGACGGCATTGTCATTGACAGCAGCAGCTTCCCCGATGATGCGTTTCGCAGCTATGTCAGCCTTAACTATGATCTTAACGGCGACGGAATATTGTCCGATTCGGAAATATCGGCAGTTGTTTCAATGGACGTTTCAAATCAAGGTATATATACTCTTGACGGCATCGGATATTTCAGCTATCTTGAATATCTTAACTGCAGCTATAACAAGCTCATGAGTCTTGATGTCGGAAATAATGCCAATCTCAAGTCGCTTGTATGCATCGGAAATACAAATGATATTGAAGTAGCCGTATCGAAATTTTACATCGCAGGCAATGACAGCCTTGATCTTTCCAAGGTCGAGAGCTGGGACGGCGCGGAATATGACGTCGCATCGGGTTATCTTACGGGTATAACGGGAGATAAGGTCACTTATCGTTATAACTGCGGAAACGGCTATATCGGTGAATTTACACTGAACGTTACCAGAAGAGAGCCGACGGTTGAAGACATTAAAGAGCTTACCGACAGCGAGGTCATAGACTATGTAAACAGCTTTGACAGCGGCAATATCGTCCTTACGGAAGCCCAGATGTATGCTGTCGAAAGAGTTCTTGCATATGATTACGGCGGAGATTGCTGAGTTTTCGGCAAAGCATTGAACCGACTATCAGATGACTGTTAATTATTCCTACAGTGACCTGTTAAAAAACACAAGAATAATGAGGTGAATGATAATGGGTACGTTATCTTATGATCGTATTATTAAATGCATATTGATAGGAATATGCAGCTTGTTATTAACGTCGTGCAGCAGTAATCAGGCGGAAACCTCAATTTTGAACAGCAGTATCACCGATAGCACCGAAACGGTTTTGAATGAGAACTCACATTTATATTCTTATTATGAAACAGTCGATCTGATTAATAGCTTTATGGGCGAATATATTGTATTGAATTCCGAAGGAAATGATATTGTTCGCCGTCAAGAGCAGATATTGGATTGTTCAGAGGAGGGAGGAGTATTAACCTCTTTTTACAACAATGAGGAGCTTTTAAGATATCAGCTTATTATATATGGAGCAATGGAGCAATCGGAAGAAAATTATTATGCAGGTGATGATTTTTGCTATTACACTATACTTAACAATATGTATGAATCATACCCCATTACAAAAAGCAAGGGTGAAGTTTTATATTATACTTTTGATGAATATTGGATATGCGGAAATGAATCATATCGTATAGATAGAGTTAGCGAACAATTAATTCCTTGCGAAGAAAATCCTGTTTCACCTTACATATTATACAGAAATTGATGGAATAAAAAAATATGGATTCTTAGACAAAAATGGAAATGTATCAATCGATGCGCAGTATGATAGTATTTTGAAAGATTTTACTGATGGTTTAGCACTTGTAAAGTCAAATGAAATGCTTATGTATATTGATTACAGTGGGGAAATCATATATAAATTTGAAGAACCTGAATACAAGTTTTGGGTATATTAAATTTATGCATTGACCCCAAAAAGTCAGACAAAATTATCAAGAAAAAATTATACAAAGCGACCATAAGAGATTATGGTCGCTTTTGCTATGCTGTTCTGTGTCTGTATTTCACAGCCCGATGAAACGGGCTTTTTGTATTTACTGCTGTGCCGTATCGGATATGTTCTTTTCCGAGCTTATTTTAAATATCAGTGCGGAAAGCACGGCGGTTATGACTTCTGTTATCCAGAATGAGTGCCATACTCCGTCGGGACCCATGCTTCTGCTTAGCAGAAATGCCAGCGGAAGTATCAGCACGATATATCGGAGCAGCGATATCATCAGCGACGGCACGCCTTTTCCAAGACCTTCAAGTGCGCCCGAGGCAGCTACCGAAACTGCCGACACGATGAATCCCATTGCGATTATCCGCAGTGCTTTTTCTCCGATAAGCACCGTTTCGGGATTTTCCGTGAAAAGCGACATCAGCTGAGAGGGGATAGCAAGGCATATGATCGTTCCGGCTGCCATTATCACGCCGCACATTGCAAGCACCACATGATATATCCTGCGGACGCGCTTGTATTCATGTGCGCCGTAATTGTATCCGATAACCGGACGCATTCCCTGAATAACGCCGTTTGCGGGAAGATACAGAAAAGTCTGGAGCTTGTAGTATATTCCCAGCACCAGCACGCTGTTCTGTGAAAAATCGGAAAGTATGCCGTTCAGCACGGATATCAGCAGCGAGGGGAGCGCAAGATTCAGCGCTGCGGGAATGCCGATAGAGTACATTCTGCCGATAACTGCGCCGTCGGGCTTTGATCTTCCGAAGCGGAGCTTTACGGGCATCGGGCGCAGGCGGTATATTACAATATAGATCACAAATGTAAGCAGCTGACCTATGCCTGTTGCAAGTGCTGCACCTTTTATTCCCATTTTGGGGAAAAAGCCTATGCCGAATATCATCAGCGGATCAAGTATGATGTTTGCAATGCAGCCGCAGAGCATACCGAACATTGTGACCTTCATCATTCCCACCGACTGAAATATTTTCTCAAAGGATATGCCCAGCATTATTATTGGCGCAAAAGAAAAGGCTATCACAGAATACTGAACGCCGAGGCTTATCACATTTTCATCGGAGGTGAACATTCGGAGAAAATGCGGCATGGCGGCAATGCTTGCGGCGGTCAGGACAATGCCGTGAACGGCAGACAGGATAAGTCCCTGTGCGGCGGCGGTGTCGGCCTTTTCGGTGTTTTTTGCACCAAGATGTATTGATATGACCGCATTTATGCCTATGCCGAAGCCGATCGCTGCGGCGCTGATAAAATTCTGTATCGGGAATACGAGAGATAAAGCGGTCATTGCGTCATCGCTTATTTTTGATACGAAAAAGCTGTCGATGATATTATACAGCGAGTTCACCAGCATTGATATCACCATAGGCAGCGACATTGAAAGTATCAGAGGGAAAACGGGCTTCTGCTTCATAAAATCGTTGTTCATTAAAGACTTCCTTTCTTTTCGGAATATTATAAGGACACACAAAAAGCCACACAGCTTCGTTTTGAGCTGTGTGGCGAAAAGGTGACATAAGTCCGGAAAAATCCACGCAAATTTTACATTGGAATTATATCATGTATTGCGTGGTTTGTCAATAAGGAAGTGCCGAAAAAATGATCTTATCAAACAACAACCTTGTTTCTGCCCGTTTCCTTTGCTGTGTAAAGCTTTGCGTCGGCGTCCTTGATGTTTTCCTCGATAGTTTTTTTCGGGTCGATAAGGGTAACTCCGAAGCTCATCGTCACCTTGATATCAAGCCCCTCAAACTGACATACGGAATCCATTACAGTCTGACGTACTCTGTCTGCCATTGCCGCAGCTTCCTGCATTTCCGTGTCGGTAAGGACAGCAATAAATTCCTCGCCGCCCCAGCGGTATATTCCGTCGCAGATGCGGATATTTCTCTTTAAGATGCCCGAAACGTGCCTGAGAACGGCGTCTCCTGCATTGTGACCGTAGGTATCGTTGACCTTTTTGAAAAAGTCGATGTCGCAGATGAAAAGCGATATGCGCTTTCTGTTGTCCGTAAGAGCCTTGCTGTAATTTTTGTTGTAATCGCTGTAAAAGCCCATGCGGTTCTTGATCTCGGTGAGCTTGTCGTGCTGTGAATCGTCAAGGAAAGTCTCGGATTCAAGAGTTATTCCGCAGATAAAGGCTGCCAGCGAAAGGCGCTTTGTGTCAGCTTCCATTTCAAATCTTCCGTCATTGTCCAGCTTGTTTATCGCCTGATATGCGCCGATGAATTCACCCTTGCAGTCGGAGATAGGCATAACAAGGATCGACTTTGTAACATATCCCGTTTTCTTGTCCACCTCGGAGTTGAAGTCGGGGTGATTGTAAGGATCGTTGGTGATGATAGTGCGCTTTTCCGCAAGAGCCTTTCCAACAAGACCTGTGCCCTCGGGGATAGTTATTCTGCCTGTGCCTACGGCTGCGGTGGTCCAAAGCTCGTGATTGCGCTTGTCCCACTTCCAGAAGCTTGCTCTGTCGGCATTTACAAGAGTTCTGCCAAGGTCGGTAAGCAGTCTGAAAATATCTGCATGGTCGCTTGAAGCATCGCCGTCCTCGCAGCACATTTTGGTGTAAAGCTCCTGAGTTATGCCGAAGATCTGCTCAAGAAGAGCCTCTGCGGATATTTTTGTATTCATGTTTTCCATAATAACACTTCCTTATTAAAATTATATGATTCCGATTTTGCGGAGATATTCTGCGGAGCGGCGCTGTCTTTCGGTCGAAGATGTCTCGATAAGCACTGTCTTGTCGGCAAAATATTCAAAGTAATATTCCGCAAATCTTTCCCAGTTTATTTTTCCGTCGCCCACCGCAAGATGAAGATCGTTTTTCAGGTCATTGTCATTGATGTGAATGTGCTTTATGTATGGAGCAAGGGTCTTTACCCATATTTCCATATCGGTATCGCCGAATATTGAAGCATGGGCATAATCAAGGCAGATGCCGAAGTTTTGATGCTCTTTCAGACTTTCCGCCAGCTGTGCCGGAAGCTCGGGGGAGAAGTCGCACATATTTTCCATGTATATCTCGGTCTGAGGATATTCGTCCAGTATTTTGTGCCAGAAGTCGTGATTGCGTCTGAGCCAGTTGTCGGTGTATACTTTTGACGATGTGAAAAAGGGGGTGTGATTCGTGTGGAATACCACGCCCTTTGCTCCCAGCTTCAGCGATACTTCCATGCTCTGACGGACACGAAGCTCGGATATCTCACGTATTTTCGGGTCATCGCTGAATATCAGCACATCGAAAAAGTCGCCGTGGTTCGTGCATATATCGGGCAGTCCTCTTGCTTTGTATATGCCGATAAGCTCCTCCGTCCGCTTTGTATCGTCAAGGGCTGCCGGAGTGAAAAAATCGTTGAACTCAAAGCCGAAGCCGTATTCTTTTGCAAGGGCGCAGCTTTCGTCGAGATCATTTATCTGCGGTATTATCAGAAATTTGTGCATTTTCGTTCTCCTTTTCTGAGGAATTTTCGGCTATCCCCGTAAGCGAATAAACGAAAACGCCCTTTGATTTTCCTTTGAGCGGTATCTCGCCCACAGGATCTGCCGTAACTCTGTCCTTTACCTGCTCATATACAACATCGCTGATAAGCACCTGTCCGCGCTTTGCATTTGCTTCAAGACGTGCGGCAGTGTTTACCGTGTCGCCGATAGCGGTGTAGTCCATACGGAAGTCACAGCCGATATTTCCCACAACGGCATTTCCGCAGTTGACGCCCACGCCGAAGCTGACGGATTTTCCGTACTTTTCAAGGAACTTGCTTTCGATAGCGTTTCCTCCGCTGACGATATCCCATGCTGTTTTTACCGCACGGAAGATGTAGTCGTCCAGATCAAAGGGAGCATTGAACACCGCCATTGTGGCATCGCCGATGAATTTGTCAAGAGTTCCGCCGTTGGCAAATATGGCATTTGTGGTGAGGTTCAGATAGCTGTTGAGGATATCCACAACCTGTTCGGGTTCAAGGCTTTCCGACATCGGCGTAAAGCCTCTGATATCAACGAACAGCACGGCGATGTGTCGGTTTTCTCCGCCCAGCTTTATGTGATATCCGCCCTTTGCGGCGATCTCGTCAACAACTTGCGGAGCAACGTATTTTTTGAATGCGGCGGTTATCTTTCGCTTTTCGATAGCTTCCTCGCCGTATTTTCTGCCGAGGTTCACGAAAAATCCCAGCAGAATGAACAGCGGAGCATACAGCACGGGAACGGTGGTTCCCGATGAATTGAGAAAAATTCCCGCAGCGGCATATGCGGCGGAGCCTGCAACGGCAGAAGCCGCAGATATTTTCAGCTTTGCGTTCATGAATACTATATAAAGTGCCGCAGCAGCCAGTGCAGCCGCAAGAGATGAAATGAATCTGTCGGCAGGGACGGGGCATTTTCCGTCAAGGAGCGCCTGGATTATGTTTGCGTGTATCTCCGCTCCGAACATCTGATCGGAGCTGTTGGGTACGGAAAACTGGTCCTGAAGTCCCGAAGCATATGCGCCTATGACAACTATGCAGTCGGTGAATATTCTCGGGTCAACGCTGCCGTCAAGCACGCTGCAAAGGGATATATGTTCGTAGTCTCCGGGGCGGCCTGCATAGTTTATCCACATTCTGCCGTTTTCGTCAAGGGACGGGATATTTTCGGCAGTGCCCGTATTGCGGCAGTACATGGAATATGTTTCAAGAGCAAGGCTGCGGAACTCGGCTCCGCCCTCAACATCGGGGGAGGATTGCGACAGAAATGCCGAACGGACGATGCCGTCGCTGTCTGCGGTGGCATTTACGAAGCCTGTTATGCAGCTGTCGGTGATGATCGGCATTTCAACGGTGTCGATGTTGAAATGGTCGATGTACATATTTCCGCTGCTGTTTGTTTTGACGGCACTGCTGTAATTTATGTATGAGCCTGCCACGATCTTTCCATTGTCGGCGCAGGCTTTTTTCAGAGCTTCATCGCCCTCTTCGTCCATATTTCCGAAGATCATTATATCAAAGGCTATTGCCGCAGGGCTGTCTCCCAGAGTGTTGATTATGTCGGCATAAACGCTGCGTGACCATGTTCCGAATGGACCGTATCTGTTCAGTGTCTCATCATCTATGGCAATGATCTTTATTTTGTTGTTTATCCCTCGCGGGGACTGATAAAGCTTGTCACGGAGCAGACAGTCGAAGGAATAGAAAACATCGTAAAATGACGTGACAAAAACAAGTATAAATACAACAGCGGCTTCAAGAGCCGCAGCACCCCTTGATCTTTTTTTCATAAATTTATCCTTTTCTGTATATTCTGCAAAAATTTCTTTCTAATATTATACATCTTATTTCATATACTTGTCAACAGAAATTCAAAAAAATACGTACTGAATTTTTATATTCACAGTGAAAATCATCAAAAAAGCTTCTGTCTTCAAAATTGTAAGAACAGAAGCTTTTGATACTATATTAAGGTCACCTCTAAAAACCACCGGCTAAAGCCTTAGTACCTCATCTGCTTGCAGATTTTCCGTCATCTTGCACATAAATTTCTTGACATACGACAGTATGCCTGCGAAATTTCTATACAATCTGACGAAAAATCTGACTGCGCATCTGAGGCACTATGGTTTTTAGAGGCGACCTTAAATTGTTCTTTCGGAAGTATCAGTAGTTTTCGGCGCTGATCTCAAAATAGCTCTTGGGGTGATTGCAAACGGGACATACCTCGGGAGCCTTTGTGCCCACAATGATGTGACCGCAGTTGCGGCACTCCCATACCTTGACGGAGCTTTTCTCAAATACCTGTGCAGTCTCGATGTTTTTCAGCAGCGCACGGTAGCGTTCCTCATGGTGCTTTTCGATAGCGCCTACGGCTCTGAATTTTGCGGCAAGGTCATGGAAGCCCTCCTCATCGGCAGTCTTGGCAAATTCCTCGTACATATCAGTCCACTCGTAGTTTTCGCCGTCGGCGGCAGCTTCAAGATTCTCTGCTGTGTTTCCGATGCCGTTCAGCTCCTTGAACCACATCTTTGCGTGTTCCTTTTCGTTGTCCGCGGTTTTGAGGAAAAGGGAAGCTATCTGCTCAAAGCCCTCCTTTTTGGCGGCGGAAGCAAAGTATGTATACTTGTTTCTTGCCTGTGATTCGCCTGCAAATGCAGCCTGAAGATTGGCTTCGGTCTTTGTGCCCTTATATTTGTTTTCCATGATCGTTTTCTCCTTTGATAAGTATATTTTTACGGCTGTTTCCGTGATTTATTGATTATTTTACCATATGTTTGTGTATAAGTCAAGCTGTAATTGTGGAATTTTGCTATACATGAAAGCATAGGAAGCTTTAAAAATATCTAAGGACACTTATTAAAACCGAAGGCATCGTTTGACTGCTGACCATGCAGAGATTTTTTAGAAAAATATCGAAAAAACACTTGACAAATCAAAAAATGTCTGCTATAATTTAATAGTTGTCGGAAATGACAAAGAAATATTCCGTGGAGAAGTCGCCTAGCCCGGTTTATGGCGCACGACTGGAACTCGTGTATGCGTTAATAGCGCATCGAGGGTTCGAATCCCTCCTTCTCCGCCAGATAAAACGGCTGAACTGCGAAGTTCATGCCGTTTTTCTTTTTGTCTTGCCCGCACTTCGCAAAAACAATAAACTCCCGCTGTTCAATTGACGGTTCAATGAACAGCGGGAGTTTCTTATATATCCTTTTTACTGTCAAACAGCTTAACAAGCTCAACTCTCGAACCTATGCCGAGCTTTGCATAGCCGTTGTGGAGTATCTTTTTGACCGTGCCCTCCGATATTTTCAGATGAAGTGCGATGTATCTGTTGGAATTGCCTGCGGCGGCAAGAGACAGTATTTCGTTTTCTCTTGCGGTGAGCAGCTGCTGTCCGCCTGCTTTCGGACGGGGCTTGACCGTTCCGAGAACACCTTTGCTTTGGTCGGCTGCATAGCCCGGGACAAGATTGATTACGTATTCTGCGGAATCTCTGCCCGTAATGACGCAGTTTCTTACAACATTGTCGCCCACCGTGCTTTCAAAGTTTTCTGTGCAGCAGCTGCATATGTCCTCGTAAAGCACCTCGCCGTCTGCCAGCATCAGCGCAAGCTTCAGGCTCATTTTTTCAATGTATATATCATTGGAGTCGGACTTTCTTGCCAGAAAAACGGCAGGATGCTCATCGCTTTTTTCGGAGCGCTGTAAAGCCGAAAAATCTCCTGTCCTTACCGTGCTTACGGTTATCACCGCTTTAGGTGCTCCCGAACCGATGATCGGGAGCATGGACACTCTCAATATGCCCAGAGGGTGCAGGGGAGTGCAGTATGATGTTTTTATCACCGTCATATCATAATACCGCATGGGCTTGTTTTTCTCGATGCATTCATTGATAAGGCGAGTGGTGCAGATCCTGCACATATATTTTTTAAGTATCTCGCCGAGATCGGCACCCGTGCGTATGTCGGAAGCATGACTGCTGAGAGCTTCGCTGCATGATTCGATAAGCATTCTGCCGTCATTGCTTTTATATGCGATCAGCGTGCCTGTGAAGCTAAGTGAACTGTCATATAAACCTTTTTCGCCGCTGTCTGCGGTTTTTATGAGCAGATCGCAGCTTATCATAGGCTTGGCAATGCAGTACAGCACATTGTTGCAGCATACGGCACTTATTTCAAATATCCTGCTGCCGTCAGTGGTTTCACGCACATATCTGAACACGGAATTGTCGCTGCCGAAGCCGTCCATGAGCATTTTTATATAGTCTGCCCTTGTGCGTGGGAAGATATCAAAGATATTTTTTCCGCAGTCTGTGCGTGGGAGCTGCATTATCTCAAAGAACAGCGGATTTCCGCTTTCAAGAATGACGGTGTCGTTTTCCAGCCGAATATATTTGCAGACTGCCTTATCGGTGTCAAACCATTCTCTCTCAATATCTTTTATCAGTTCTTCTATACACGGATCATCTCCGACAGAGGCCCTTATACAGCTGTCATTCATATTTACCGCCTTTCGCCAGGAGTCAAATGTTTAAAGTATTTTACATTCCTTAAAAATATTGACTTTAAATGTTTCCAAATGATTATAGTTATTTTTATGTTAATAATTTATCTGATGATATTTTAACATAACATATGCTACCGAAGTGCTACTAAGATATCCACAAACGCATAGGTATTTCTGACGAATTTTTTTATTACAAATTGTTTAATATGTAAAAAATTACATGAACTATGCATTTTTAGGAATTTTTTCAGAAAATAGGTGTTACACCCGTCTGTCCAACAAGGTAAAGAAAGGCGACCCTCTTGAGATATATACAAGCTCTGACGGAGAGGTCATTTTCAAGAAGTATTCCGCTATCAATGAAATGTCGCAGTCGGCTTCCCAGGTGGCAGAGGTCATGACCAAGCTTGCAAACTGTCCCACAGTTGTTTTTGACAGGGATCATGTTGTGGCTGTTGCAGGAGTTCAGAAGAAAGAATTCAGCGAGCGCCGTGTTTCTCAGGGGCTTGAAGAATTTCTCGAACACCGCAAGAACTATATTTATACCAGCCATGACGATACAAAGGTATTCCCCGTCGAGGGCATAGACCGTCCCGCAATTGCCTGCACGCCTATAATGTCCTCGGGAGATGTGACGGGAGCGGTTGCATTTCTTGCGCCGAACAATGAAGCCACGGCAAACGAGGTGCAGAAGAATCTTATTCAGGCAGCGGCGCAGTTTCTGGGCAGGCAGATAGAAGAATAACATATGCTTTTATCTGCGGAAATGTAAATATCAATATATTATTTTGCAGGATTGCTCAGAAAATTATGCAAAATTTTGACGAAAACCTATTGACAAAATCAAAATTAAGTTGTATTATATATTCATACGATAAATAAAATTTATCTGCTGAATAATATTGAGGCAATGGGGCCGATGACCGTATACAATGAAGTGTACGGCTGTCGGCTCTTTTGCTTTTTTGCAGGAATATCGTATAAAAAATCCATTTTTGGATCGTAACGGGTTATCCCGATAATTTATTTGAAAGGATGTTTTTATGATGCAAAAGGTACCCGAATATTTTGCCTGCAACGTTTTTAATGAGGAAACAATGAAGGAAAAGCTCCCCAAGAGCATTTATAAGTCGCTTTTAAAGACAAAGCAGCTTGGTATTCCTCTCGACCCCGATGCGGCTGAGATCATCGCTTCCGCTATGAAGGACTGGGCAGTTGAAAAGGGCGCAACACATTATACTCACTGGTTCCACCCCATGACAGGTCTTTCTGCCGAAAAGCACGATTCATTCATTTCTCCCACAGCCGACGGAAAGGTTATCATGGAATTCTCGGGCAAGGAGCTTGTAAAGGGCGAGCCTGACGCATCTTCCTTCCCCTCGGGCGGACTCCGTGCCACATTCGAGGCAAGAGGATATACTGCATGGGATCCCACATCTCCTGCTTTTATTAAGGATAATACGCTCTATATCCCCACAGCGTTCTGCTCCTATACAGGTGAGATACTGGATAAGAAAACTCCGCTTCTCCGTTCAATGGACGTTATCTCACAGCAGGCTCTCAGGATCCTCCGTCTTTTCGGAAATACAACAGCTACCCGTGTTACAACAACTGTAGGCCCCGAGCAGGAATATTTCCTTGTTGACAAGGAGCTGTACGATCAGCGCAAGGATCTTATCTTTACGGGAAGAACACTTTTCGGTGCAAAGGCTCCCAAGGGTCAGGAGCTGGAGGATCACTATTTCGGAAACATCAAGACAAGAGTTCAGGCTTATATGAAGGATCTTGATGAGGAGCTTTGGAAGCTGGGTGTTCTTGCAAAGACCGAGCATAACGAGGTTGCTCCCGCACAGCATGAGCTGGCTCCTATCTTCACAACATCAAACGTTGCTTCCGACCACAATGCACTTACAATGGAGCTTATGAAGAAAGTCGCCCTGAAGCACGGTCTTGTTTGCCTGCTCCATGAAAAGCCCTTTGCAGGCGTTAACGGTTCGGGTAAGCACAACAACTGGTCTATCTCTACAAACGACGGTCAGAATCTGCTTGATCCCGGTTCCAACCCCAAGGACAATATTCAGTTCCTTACATTCCTTGTGGCTGTTATCAAGGCTGTACATGAGAACAGCGACCTGCTCAGAATTTCCGTTGCCTCCGCAGGTAACGATCACCGTCTTGGCGCAAATGAAGCACCTCCCGCAGTTGTATCTATCTTTGTGGGCGATGAGCTTCAGGCTATCCTTGACGGACTTGAATCAGGCAACATGATAACAAAGAACGCAAAGGAAGAATTCGTTATCGCAGTTGACGCTCTGCTGAACTTCCCCAAGGATACAACAGACCGCAACAGAACATCTCCTTTTGCATTCACAGGCAATAAGTTCGAGTTCAGAATGCTGGGTTCCGCAGATTCCATTGCCTGCACAAATACTATTCTTAATACTATCGTTGCAAATGTGCTTTGCGAATTTGCAGATAAGCTGGAGAACAGCACAAACTTCTCCGAGGATCTGAACAAGCTTCTTAAAGAAACATATATCGCTCACAAGGCAGTTATCTTCAACGGCAACGGCTATGACGATGCATGGCTCAAGGAGGCCGAAAAGAGAGGTCTGCCCAACTATCCCTCAACAGTTGATGCACTTCCTCATTATACAGATGAGAAGAATGTCAAGATGTTCGAGAAGTTCGGCGTATATACAAAGACCGAGCTTGAATCCAGAACGGAGATCCTCCTTGAAAACTATCTCAAGACCCTCAACATCGAGGCTCTTACAATGATAGATATGGCAAAGAAGGATATCCTGCCCACAGGCATGAAGTTTGCAAAGGCTCTTACAGATGCTGTTCTCGCAAAGAAGGCAGCAGGCGTTGATGCCGATGTTGAGCTTGCCCTTGCAAACAAGGTAAGCGGACTTACAAAGAGCATTTCCGCAGCTATCACAGAGCTTGAAGCTGCCGAAGCAAAGGCTTCCGCAATAAGCGATGTAGAGCAGTCCGCAAAGAGCTTCCGCTATGAGGTCATGGACGTAATGGCAGAGCTTAGAAGATATGCCGACGAGCTGGAGACTATCACTCCCTCCGAGATGTGGCCTATGCCTACATATTCCGAGCTGCTCTTCAATATCTGAGCATAACACAAATATAAATAATTATCCCGTACAGTCTGTTTCGGCAGGCTGCACGGGATTTTTTGTATTATTCAAATAAAAAAGCGGCAGGATATTTTCCTGCCGCCAAAAGCTGTTTGGATCATTCTTCCGATGATGTTTCGGTCGTTTCCTCTTCGGAGGATTCGGTGATGCTTTCATCGGCTGCTTCGTCTGCTTCGCTTTCACCGATGCTGTCCGTGCCGTTATAGGAGACGGTGATCTGAGCATCTTCGGCTTCATCGCCTGTCCATTCGTTTGCTGTGCATATCAGATATACATACTGTCCTTTTTTAAGATCGGCTGTGCAGTCGGAAACATAATCAGGCTCAAAGTTGGAATAAAGATAGCGTATGCCGTCGGGGAACTCCTCGTCACGGACATAGATATTCCATGGATAATCGTCCTCGCCGCTGTGCTTAAAGGTATAACTGCCGTCGGCTGGTACTATATATGTATATGAGGACATATTGTCGCTGTAAACAGTATCTTCAACAGTTTCTTCTGAGGGAACTTCGGTTTCGGAAAGCTCCGTCAGGGCTTCGGTCTGCTCCGTTTCGGAAACAGCATCATCGGCAGGGGAATTATCCTGTACGGATGCTTCGGGCTCGTCGGTGATAACTGTTGTGATATCCGCCGATGTATCGGCTGTTTCTGTCTCGCCGCAGGACGAAAGGGCAAGAACTGCCATTAATGCCGCAGCTGATGCTATAAAATACTTTTTCATGTTTTTGGTCTTCCTTTCCGTGCTGTGTATATTCGTCGGACTGTGGCTGCACTGCACAAAGTCATGCTTGCGGTGCTGCCTTTCTTTCTACACACATTATAACACCCGTTTGGGCAGTTGTCAATGAAAAAAACAAACCATTTTATAATGTCCCAAAAAACGTACAAAAAACTCTTGACAAAACAGAATATATGTTCTATAATAAGATTCAGAAAGATAAAAGAACAAATGTTCTACAAAAGAAAGGGCAGATAATCATGAATAAAAAGTTTATTTCAGCAGTTCGTACAGCAGCACTCGTTACAGCATTTTTTCTTCTCGGCAAGGGTATAATCTCATTGTTTATGCTTGTGCTGGCGATAGCCTCGGTTTTTGCGGCATACTATATTTATAGCTGCCGTGACGCAGCAAGCCGATATGAGCGTGAGACTTATGAATATGCCGAGGAATGCAGAAGATCGGCACAGGCGGCAAATAAGTAATATTTTTATTCAAAGGGATATCTGAGTCCCCAGCTCCTGCGGCATTCGTCCATTATGTCCATTACCGCAGCTGTTTCGCTGTGAGGAACGAGAGGGCTTTCCGCAAGTCCTTCACGCAGGCAGCGCTGTGCTTCACGAAGCTCATATTCGTAGCCGTTTATCTCATTTTTAAAGGTGAATTTTTCGGTGACATTGCCGTATTTGTCGCAGAGGGATATCTCGTTGGTGCAGAAGAAATAGTCACCGAAGCGGACAGAGCCTTCCGTGCCGTAAACTGTGGCGTTGTTGCGGCAGGTGAAATCAAAGCCTGTGGAAAGCTCCGCATATGCGGCACCGTCATATTTCAGCATGACGCTGTTTCCGAAATCGACTCCGCCTGCGCTTATCCGTGCGCCGCTGATTATTTCACGGGGATAGTATCCCAGAAAATCCGCAGCAAAGGTTATTACATATACTCCCAGATCCAGAAGTGCGCCTCCGCCGCAGTCGGGACGGAAAAGACGGTCGTTTTCGTCATAGGGGACATCGTTGCAGAAATCTGCCTTGACGCAGGTTACGCTGCCTATTTTTCCCGAGCGGACAAGCTCTCTTGCTTTAAGAAAGGCAGGACGGCACTTCATCCACATTGCCTCCATGAAGAACAGCTTTTTCTCGTGGGCAAGGGTTATCATATCGTCCAGTTGGCGTGCGTTTACGGAAACGGATTTTTCGCAGAGCACCGGCTTGTCTCTCCGCAGGCACATCATAACATCGTCATAATGGCTGCTCATTGGGGTCGCTATATAAATTATATCAATATCGTGGTCTGCGGCAAGCTGTTCATAGCTGCCGTAATATTTTTTATAGCCGAATTCCTTGGCAAATGCCTCTGCCTTTTTTTCGCTTCTGGAGGCTGCCGCATAGGCTTCGGCGTCATCGCAGCCGTTTATTGCTTCGGAGAAGGAACGGGCGATTCTTCCTGTTCCGAGTATTCCCCATCTGATCTTTTCCATGATTTTCTCCTTTCGATTTATTGTGCAGTGTCCGTATTTGTCGGACAAAAACGCAAAAACTTTAGTCTGATTTTATTATAACATTTTGATGAATATTGTCAATATTTTTTGTAGGCGCATACAAAAAATATTTATGCCCGAACTTTTTTGCTTAAAATGGTTGAAAAACTTTGAGGACTATTGTATAATATTAACAATAGAATAATGTCTTATTGCAGCCTGTTATAAAAAATAAAGCTTCGGGCTGCGGTCTTTATTTATATGTTTATATGTTTTAGTTTCCTGCCGAAAGGAAGGTTGTCGGCTATGCGCAGAAGATTAAACATCGGACTGATGATACATCATCTTGACAATGACTATTCAAAGGCTGTGCTCAGGGGAGCCACTGCCGCCGCGGAAGATCTTGACGTTAATCTTGTTATCTATGCGGGGCGCTCCATAAAGCCCAAGCTTAACGATAAGATATATGCAGCTTATGAATATCAGTATAATATGCTCTATGATTTTGCTTCTTCAAAGATTCTGGACGGAGTTATTATTTCCGCCGCAACTCTCGGTGAGTATATATCAAAGGAAGAACTGAAAAAATTTATCGACGGATATAATGATATGCCGCTTATCGTTATGGAAAACGAGGTGGAGGGATATCCCTGTCTGCGTTTCGGTGCCGACGGTATCCGTCAGGAAGTGGATCATCTTATAAATGAGCATGGCTGCCGAAACATTGGATTTGTCAGCGGCTCAAAGCACAATACCGATGCGGCCGCCCGTCTTGAAGCATACCGCTTGGCTCTTGAGGAAAACGGCATAGAGTATGACGAGAGCCTTGTGAGATACGGCAATTTCTCCGAATTTACCGAGGAGATCGTCGGTGATCTGCTGGATAACTGCGGCAGAAAGCTTGATGCGATATGCTTTGCCAACGATCAGATGTGCATAGGCGGATATAATGCGATCAAGGAAAGAGGCCTTGTTATCGGCAAGGATATTTATGTTACGGGATATGATGATTCCGATGTTGCTTTCAGGCTTGATCCGATGCTTACCACCGTCAAGGCGGACGCTTCAAAGCTGGGCTATTCCGCCGTTGAGAATTTATATGCATGGATAAAGCAGGGCGTTCCCTTTGAGGGCGAGGAGCTTTCCGCAAGTCTTGTTGCAAGGGAATCCTGCGGCTGTAAGTCTATACATAATTACAGCGACCGCATTCTTTCAATGGTAGAGGGAATGAGCATTGAGGAAACGGCTTCCGCTATCGTCAATGTTATCTCGGGAAATGATATCACGGGCGCAGGCGTAAAGAGCGCCCGCCATGATGCTGTGCATTTTCTCACTAATGTTTTCACGGCGTTTGTCAGCGGCGGCGAGATCTCCGAAGCAAAGCTTTCGGAGGATTTTTCCGAGTTCCTTAACAAGGGAGCAGTGGAAAGGCTCGGTCATGATGATCTGCTGAATATTCTCGATACATCGCAGACAGTAGCCGTATCGCTCTGCGGTAATGCATGGGCACGTTCGTCCAAGGTGCTGAAGGTATTCGAGAACTTTAACCGTCTGCTGGCGGAGCACGCAATGAGTATGTATTTCCGCATTAAGTCGGAAATGACCTTCAGGCACTTTCTTATCTGCAATATCACAAAGGATATGCTGCTGAACATGGACAACGGAAACAGCTCGGAAAGCTGCTTCATGACGATAGTGAACAATCTTTACCGTATCCAGATAAAGAGCAGCTTTATCTATCTTTATCCCGATACTATTTACAATAAGCCCGATTCCGTATGGGAAATGCCCGAAAAGCTCAGGCTGAAAGCATATCATATCGGCGATGATCTGCATTCGTTCAATGATGACAATACAGTTAACTGGTATGAGATAATCGACAATGAGTTTACTCCCGACACAAGAAGAACGCTTGTGATATCGCCGCTGTTTTCCAATGAGGAGCAGTACGGTCTGGCGGTGTTTGACCTTGATTATGAGGTGTTCCCGCAGATATATTCCATCACACCTCAGATAAGCACGGCAATAAGAATGAACGGTCTGATACATCGTCTGGAAGGCTCGCTGATAGTTGCTCAGAATACCAACAATATGCTGAACAGACTGTCCGTTTCCGATGAGCTGACGGGTATCTACAACCGCAGAGGCTTCTACAAGTATGCCAATGATGAGATACATAATCCCATTAATGCGGGAAAAACGGGCGTGCTTATATTTGCCGATCTGGATAACCTTAAAAAGATAAACGATACCTTCGGTCACGATGACGGCGACTATGCGATACGCATTGCGGCGGCTCTGCTTGCAGGCGGACTGCGCAATTCCGATGTTGTGGCACGTATCGGCGGAGATGAATTTGCCGCTCTTGCGGTGGTGAATGATGAATCTGCCGCAGAGATCATACCTAAGCGCATCAAGACTCTTGCAGGCGATCATAACGCACGCAGCGAAAAGGAATATAATGTTACCATAAGCATCGGTCTGTACTGTTTCAAGTGCAGTGAATCCGTGAATGTGCAGGATTACATGGACATGGCGGACGAATCGCTTTATGAGGACAAGAAGCACAAGAATCCGAACATTTTCAAGGATCAGCGCAAATAATCGAAAGGCGGAGCAGTAATCAATGAGGTTCAGACCATGTATCGACATACATAACGGAAAGGTGAAGCAGATAGTCGGCGGAAGTCTTGCGGACAAGGGAAATGCCGCAGACGAAAATTTCGTCTCGGAATATGACGGTGCGTTTTATGCACAGCTTTATAAGTCCAGAGGGCTTAAAGGCGGTCATATAATTTTGCTGAATCCCGCTTCTTCGGAGTATTACAAAGAGGATCTTCGGCAGGCGGAGAGTGCCCTTTCCGAGTATAAGGGCGGTCTCCAGATAGGCGGCGGCGTCAATGCCGAAAATGCGGCAGGCTTTCTTGAAATGGGTGCGAGCCATGTTATCGTGACTTCATATGTTTTCAGCGGCGGCGAGATATCCTTTGAAAAGCTGGACAGGCTTGTTTCTGCGGTGGGAAAGGAGCATATCGTTCTTGACCTTTCGTGCAGAAAGCGTGACGGGAAATATTATATCGTCACGGACCGCTGGCAGAAGTTCACGGACATGACGGTGAATGAGGATAATCTCAATATGCTCAAAGGCTATTGCGATGAATTTCTTGTTCATGCAGTTGATGTTGAGGGCAAGGCAGGCGGCATTGAGGACGATATTGCCGTTATGCTGGGTGCAATGGAGAATTTCCCCGTTACATATGCAGGCGGCATTGGCTCATATGAGGATATCGAAAAGCTGAAAAGGCTGGGCGGCGGACGTGTGGATTTCACAGTCGGCAGTGCTCTTGATATTTTCGGCGGAAAGCTGGATTTTGAAAAGATCGCAGCTTACAGGTAATTTTTCGGAGGATAAAATAAATGACGGAAGAATGGCAGAAGCTATATGATGCCGCAGTGTCTGTTATAAATCCGCATCAGGTTTCTGATTTTATGTTCACAGGCGATGTGGGTGCGGCAGTTCTTTCATCGAAAGGAAATATTTACACGGGTGTATGTATTGATACAGCCTGTTCTCTGGGCTTTTGCGCAGAGAGAAATGCAATTGCCGCTATGTTTACAAACGGCGAATTTGAGATAGTCAAGGTATGTGCCGTATACAAGGACGGCGGAGTAATGCCGCCCTGCGGAGCGTGCCGTGAATTTATGATGCAGACAGGCAAGTCCGCAAGGGATATTGAGGTACTTGTCCACAGGGACGGAAGAACAGTCCGTCTCGGGGATATTATGCCCGAATATCAGTATTGAATCGTAAATATGGAAAAGTCCGTGATGAGATGCTCGTCACGGACATTTTTTGCGTTACACTATTATATATAATATAGTGAAGCCGATGTATATCGGCAAATACACATCGGCTTCGGAAAATTATTATGAGGAAGAATTTCCTGAATTGGTTATCTCTTTACGTTGTAAGCGCCGAATCCGGGATATACTGCGCTGTCGCCAAGCTCTTCTTCAATGCGGAGAAGCTGATTGTACTTTGCAACACGCTCGCTGCGGCTGGGTGCGCCTGTCTTGATCTGGCAGGTGTTCAGTGCAACTGCGAGGTCGGCAATAGTTGTATCTGCCGTTTCACCTGAACGGTGAGAAGCGATAGCTGTATAGCCTGCCTTGTGAGCCATTTTGATAGCTTCAAGTGTTTCGGAAACAGAGCCGATCTGATTGAGCTTGATAAGGATAGAGTTTCCGCAGCCAAGCTCGATGCCCTTCTTGAGACGCTCTGTATTTGTTACGAACAGGTCGTCGCCTACCAGCTGTACCTTGTCGCCAAGCTCCTTTGTAAGCTTCTGCCAGCCTTCCCAGTCCTCTTCATCGAGAGCGTCCTCGATAGAGATGATAGGATACTTTTCAACAAGCTTCTTCCAGTGAGCGATAAGCTCCTCGGAAGTGAACTTTGTGCCGGCCTTGGGGAGAACATACTCGCCCTTCTTGCTGCCCTTCCATTCGCTTGAAGCAGCGTCCATAGCGATCATGAAGTCCTTTCCCGGCTCATAGCCTGCATTCTTGACAGCCTGAAGGATATAGTCGATAGCCTCTTCATCGCTTGCAAGGTTGGGAGCGAAGCCGCCCTCGTCACCAACAGATGTTGCAAGACCCTTTGACTTGAGGAGAGCTGCAAGTGCGTGGAATACCTCTGCGCACATTCTGAGAGCTTCCTTGAAGCTGGGAGCGCCTGCGGGCATAATCATAAATTCCTGAACGTCAACAGTGTTTGCTGCATGAGCGCCGCCGTTGAGAATGTTCATCATAGGAACGGGGAGACGGTTGCCCGAGATGCCGCCGAGGAAGCGGTAGAGGGGGATATCAAGTGCGATCGAAGCAGCTCTTGCGCAGGCGATAGATACTGCAAGGATAGCGTTTGCGCCAAGCTTTGACTTGTCCTTTGTGCCGTCTGCGTCGATCATTGCCTTATCAACGGCATAGATATCGGAAGCGTCCATGCCTGTGATCGTATCGTTGATTATTGTATTGATATTTTCAACAGCCTTTGAAACGCCCTTTCCGAGGTAGCGGGACTTGTCGCCGTCACGAAGCTCAAGAGCCTCGAACTCGCCTGTGGAAGCGCCGCTGGGAGCTGTGCCTCTGCCGACTGTTCCATCAACGAGAACGACCTCAGCCTCAACTGTGGGGTTTCCTCTTGAATCAAGTATTTCTCTGCCGATGACCTTTTCAATTTCCAAGTAGCTCATTGAAATTTCTCCTATCATAATTAATTTTTTGCAGACATATTCCGCAGCGGTCTTACGGAAGGTCCTCTGTAAAGATAAAAAATAACTGTTGTGCCGACAGATATTTTCAC
This sequence comes from uncultured Oscillospiraceae bacterium, assembly GCA_934464775.1. GTDB lineage: Bacteria > Bacillota > Clostridia > Oscillospirales > Ruminococcaceae > RGIG4694. The sequence continues at coordinate 5,609 of CAKSKG010000001.1, read as the reverse complement.
GCTGCGAAACTTTGGGCAATATCCCGAAAGGAGTCTGCTTTTTGACTTATTCATTTTAGTTAGTTTTTGCTTACCGAAATCATAATATCACACCGATATGCCGTTTGTCAAGGGTAACTTTTCATATTGTGTAAATATTTTGTATGATTTCGGTAATCTTATGCTAATTTGCCGTTTTTGGCTTAATTTTAATATTTGCCGAAGAGATATTTTTATGCATAAAAAAACGGAAGCGAACGGGAAAATTTCCGTTTGCTTCCGAAGCATTCATATTAGGTCACCTCTAAAAACCATCGGCTAAAGCCTTAGCACATCAGATGCGACCATTATTTTGAGGATCTTTTTGCCTGCTTGACCCTGTACATATTCGTATCGGCTGTTTTTATCATGCTGTCAACGGTGGTTATTTCCGATGCATTGACGGTATAATATCCGCAGCTGCACCCTACCTGATAGGGGAGCCCGCTTGCCGCATTGTATTTGTCCAGCAGCGACGATATCTTTGCGATATTTTCATCAACGGATAAATCGGGGCTGTGGGATATTATCACGCAGTATTCATCTCCGCCGGTTCTGGTGCAGATGCTTTCGGAGGGCAGCGCATAGCGGATCGCCTTGGCTGTCTGCACAATGGCATTGTCACCTGCTTCATGTCCGAAATTGTCATTTATATATTTCAGGCGGTCGATATCGGCGCAGATCACCGTGATAAGACTGCCGCTTCTGCGTGCATTTTCGATAAGGGGACTGCCCATTCGCTTCATTCCGCGGCGGTTGTAAAGTCCCGTAAGAGGATCACGGACATAAAGATTTTCCAGCTCCCTGACAGCCATTTCAAGCTCCTTGTTGACATAAAATCCGCCTGCGTTATGGGAAAGCGTCATTGTCCATGTTGCAAGAAGCTTGCCCTCGCCCTTCATGCAGGACGGCTCAAAGGCAATGTAGCCGAGCATTCGGTTCTTGAAATAGAGAGGGGAGAAAGCCATGAAAACAGGCTCGTCGCCGTCAAGAAAAGGTTCGGGGAGATAATCCGATGTAGGAAATTCGGTGTGGTTCGGTATGCTGTGACCGTATTGGTACATAGACACCATTTTGTCCGAAAATCCCGCAAATTCGGAGCCTTCGTTTCTGTCGATATCCACGGAAACGTTTTCAACATTGGCGCAGATACAGATGTAAAGCCTTTTCATCTTGAAGAATTTCGCAAAGTTTTCCGCATCGGAGAAAAGCTCCTCCGATATGCTTACGCCCGAAAATGCGGCATTTGTATCAAGGATATATGTATTGAATTCATTGAGGCGGTTGCGCTCATAATATGAATCCATGAAGCTTTTTATCTTGTGAGGTTCATTTGCACCGCAGCCGCAGGAGCCGTTTTTCACAAGCTCACAGCCAACATAAGTCATCTGCGGAGCGTCCTTTCCGCTTATGATATCCTCCAGAAGATCGACGCATACCTCGCCTGCACGGCGGAAATCACGGCGGACAGATGTAAGGGTCGGGGTGTAAAGGTCGCAGTCGCTTAATCCGTCAAAGCCTGTCACGATGATATCCTCGGGAATGCGCAGACCCATTTCTTTCATTTTATCCATGCAGAAAAGAGCCATTGAATCGCTGGCGCAAACTATTGCCCTCGGCTTATCCTCCGAAAGCATGAAGCGTTCGGCGCAGTCGGCTGCCTTTGTCCAGAACTCGCCGTAATCCACACGGCTTTCATCATAGGGTATGCCGTGGCGCTCCAGCTCTTTTCGGTAAGCGGCAAGGCGTTCATCGGTCTGGGGATTGCCCTTGAAGCCGCCGATGAAATTTATTTTTGTGACGCCGTGGTCTTCGATAAGGTGGCTGACGATCTGCCCCATTGCGTCCTTGTCGGACAGGGTGACATTGTATTTCAGTGTATGGTAAGGGTCGCTGAGATCAATGACGGGGACATTGTGCTTTTCCGCCTCTGCGGATATTTCGTCCACCGAATCTATATCCAGCATGGAATCGCCGAGGATAATCATGCCGTCAAGACGATCATAGCGGATAAGCCTGAATATTTCCTTTTCGCCCTTATATGTGTTTTTTGGAATGATCCTGTCCGAATTCAGCTCGGGGCGCATTAAAAGAGGTGCAAACACCAGAAGATTTATATTCTTTTCCATACAGCGGCGGCGAATGCCGTCAACGGCACGGGTCTCATATTCCCAGTTATAGCCCGTAACACAAACGGCAAAGGTCTTACGTTTCGTTTCAGCTCACCTCCATTAGTATTTATAATAAATCATACCACATTTTATGTGCTTTTTCAAGTTCAAAAACTGCATTATTTAACGAAATATTCTTAATAAAATTTCATATTTACCCTGCCATTTTCCCGTTAACATTTTATTAACGCATTCGGAGCGGTTATGTTGTATAATTAAAATGTTATTCTGAAACAGATACGGAGGAATCGTCATGAAAAATGATGTTGATATCAAAATAAATGCTCTTACTGATAAAATACTCGATGACTACCGCTGCGGCAGGGATATTGACTGCACCATGTCCTTTGACAGCCCCGACAAAAAGGCTGTCATTGATATAATCGAAAAGCTCCGCAGCATAATTTTTCCCGGATATTTCAAGAATCCCAGCTTCCGCATATATACAATAAAAAACAATACCACAATGCTTCTGGAGGACGTGCTTTTCAACCTTTCACGCCAGATATCCAATGTGCTGAAATACAATCCCCAGTACGAAAATGCGGACGATGAAACCGTACATACAGCCGCCGAGGAGATATCTCTGAAATTTCTTGAAACTATCCCGATGATAAGAGAATATATCCAAACGGACGTTCAGGCATTTTTTGACGGCGACCCTGCGGCATTCAACAAGGACGAGATCATTTTTTCATATCCCGGACTTTATGCTATCCTTGTGAACCGCATAGCTCATCAGCTTCATCTGCTGTCGGTGCCTCTTATCCCCAGAATGATGACCGAGCACGCTCACAGCGTAACGGGAATAGACATTCACCCCGGTGCGACTATCGGAAAATACTTTTTCATTGACCACGGAACGGGCATCGTTATCGGCGAAACGACCGAGATAGGCGACAATGTTAAGGTATATCAGGGAGTTACTCTCGGTGCGCTTTCCACAAGGGGCGGTCAGAAGCTGAAAAACAAGAAGCGTCACCCCACTATCGAGGATAATGTTACAATTTATTCGGGAGCTTCGATCTTGGGCGGCGAGACTGTTGTGGGACATGATGCGGTCATCGGAGGAAATGTGTTCATCACATCGTCCGTTCCCGCAGGCGCAAGGATAAGCGTCAAGACACAGGAGCTTCACATAAACTATGCGGACGGAAGCAGATCGGGAAATGAATGGTTTTACATAATCTGATGATAATATCAATTGATTGATGAAAAAAAGGCACTTTTCGGAGTGCCTTTTGCTGTTTTGTGCGTATACTATTGACATATAAAAATAAATGTATTATTATAAATGTATCGCACGTATGTTCTGTATTAAAGGAGAGATTTGATTGGATAAATTTGAGCTTGTTTCCGATTATAAGCCTGCGGGAGATCAGCCCGAGGCTATCAGAAAAATTGTTGACGGACTTAATTCGGGTATGCGTGAACAGACCCTTATGGGCGTTACGGGTTCGGGCAAGACCTTTACTATGGCAAGCGTTATTGCCGAGATAAACCGTCCCACACTTGTGCTGGCTCACAACAAGACTCTTGCCGCACAGCTCTGCTCCGAGTTCAAGGAGTTTTTTCCGCACAATGCCGTTGAATATTTCGTTTCATATTATGACTATTATCAGCCCGAGGCATATATTCCCTCTACCGATTCATTTATTGAAAAGGACAGCGCCATAAATGATGAGATAGACAAGCTGCGCCATTCCGCAACGCTTGCCCTTGCGGAGCGGAGAGACGTTATCATAGTTGCCTCCGTGTCCTGCATATATTCGCTGGGTGCGCCCGAGGATTACCGTACAAATGTTATCTCGCTGAGAAAGGGCATGGAGATATCCCGTGAGACTTTGCTGGGACGGCTTGTGGCTATCCAGTATGAGCGCAATGACATCAATTTTATCAGAAATAAATTCAGGGTAAGGGGAGATACCGTTGAGATATTCCCCGCAGGCTCTTCCGAGACTGCGCTCAGAGTTGAATTTTTCGGCGACGAGATAGACCGTATAACCGAGTTCAACGCCCTTACGGGAAATGCTGTCTGCGAGCTTGCCCATGCGGCGATATATCCTGCTTCACATTATGTTGTTTCAAAGAACGAGATACACCGCTCCGTTGAGGAGATACGCCGTGAAATGGAGGAGCGTGTGAAATACTTCAAGGAGAATGACAAGCTCATCGAGGCACAGCGTATCGAGCAGAGAACGCTTTACGATATCGAGATGCTGGAGGAGATAGGCTTCTGCAAGGGCATCGAGAACTATTCGAGGATACTTGCAGGCAGAGAGCCGGGCAGCACTCCTTATACTCTGCTTGACCACTTCCCCGAGGATTTTGTGCTGTTCGTGGACGAGAGCCATGTTTCGCTGCCGCAGGTAAGGGGAATGAGCGCAGGCGACAGAGGCAGAAAAAATGTGCTGATAGAATACGGTTTCCGTCTGCCGTCGGCGCTGGACAACCGTCCGCTGAATTTCGGTGAATTTGAATCGAAGATAAATCAGGCGGTATTTGTTTCGGCTACTCCGGGACCATATGAAAAGGATCATTCGGCGCAGATAGTCGAGCAGGTCATACGTCCTACGGGACTTGTGGATCCCGAGATAATCGTAAAGCCTGTTGAGGGTCAGATCGAGGATCTGCTTTCCGAGATAAATGTGCGCATCGAAAAAAAGGAGCGTGTGCTTGTTACAACGCTCACAAAGAAAATGGCAGAGGATCTTACCGACTTCTTAAAGGGAATGAACATCAAGGTAAGGTATATGCATCATGACATAGACACTATCGAGCGAATGGAGATAATCCGTGATCTCCGTCTGGGCGAGTTTGATGTGCTGGTTGGAATAAACCTGCTCCGTGAGGGTCTTGATATACCCGAGGTATCGTTGGTGGCTATTCTTGACGCCGACAAGGAGGGCTTCCTCCGTTCGGAATCATCGCTGATACAGACTATCGGACGTGCCGCACGAAACAGCGAGGGCAAGGTAATAATGTACGCCGATACTGTAACAAAGTCCATGGAAAATGCCATAGCCGAGACGGAGCGCCGCCGTACTATCCAGATGAGATACAATGAGGAGCATGGCATCGTACCGAAAACTATCAAAAAAGAAGTGCGTGACATCATCGAGATATCCTCAAAGGCGGAGACGGAACAGAAAACAAAGAAGAAAAAGCGCCTGACCGACAAGGAGCGTTTACAGCTCATCGAGACTATGACAGTGGAAATGAAGAATGCCGCAAAGATGCTTGAATTCGAGCACGCCGCATATCTCCGTGACAAGATCAAGGAGCTTAAAGATGAAATGGTAAAGGCGAGAAAAACGGGGCTTTGATCGGGAAATAAATATGTAATATAAGGTCACCTCTAAAAACCACCGGCTAAAGCCTTAGTACCTCATCTGCTTGCAGATTTTCCGTCATCTTGCA